>NZ_JAEQMY010000150.1 GCF_016743775.1 Microvirga aerilata
ATTCCTGTCGTCACGCAGCACTTCACGATGCTGGCCCGCAACCTGCTCTACACGGGGGTCACCCGCGGCAAGCGGCTGGTCGTGTTGGTGGGCCAGAAGAAAGCTGTCGCAATGGCAGTCAGGGGCGGGAAGATGAAGAGGCGCTGGACGAAACTCCGCGAGTGGCTCGCAGCAGCCTGACAGTCCAAAACAACGTGTTCTTGATAGGAGACGCTACGCACGTGCCCTTGGGCTGCGTTTTGGTATCTTCGTCATTCACACGACGCGGTGGCTCTTTAAAAAGTAACCGGCCAGTACATCAAGTAACAGGTCAAACCTGCACATAGGCGAGGATTGTTCCTCAATCCCAAAAGATATTAGCGACGTACTCTTGCCAATGCAGTAATTAAAGCATACGTCCGGCGCAGATCACGGGCATCTGTTGTGCTGCACGGGCCGTTCCTGTTGATCCTGTTGGAATTTCATCTTGTTCTATTCACTCCCGAACCAGTCCCCGTGTGGCAGAGGACAAAAACTATGAGCGAGAGCGCAACCTCTCCGAACTACATCAAACTCTCTGCTGACATTGTTTCCGCTTATGTCAGCAACAACTCCGTTCCAGCCGCAGACCTGCCGTCGTTGCTCCAATCCGTCTATGCCGCTCTGACGAAGACCGCACAGGGTCAGCGGGAGGAGCCCAAGGCTGAGTTGGTGCCTGCGGTGTCGGTGCGGAAGTCCGTCACTCCAGATGCGATCATCTGCTTGGAGGACGGAAAGTCATTCAAATCGCTCAAGCGCCATCTGCGCACCACCTACAACATGACACCCGAGCAGTACCGCGCCAGGTGGAGCCTGCCAGCCGATTATCCGATGGTCGCCCCCAACTATGCCAAGGCACGTTCCGAGCTTGCCAGGACCATGGGGCTCGGCCAGCAGCGCAGGAAGAGCAAGGCTCCGATAGGGACTGCTGCGGATGATGCTGCCCCCACAAAGCCGAAGCGCGCCGCCGCCAAGGCGGCTGTGACATCCGAGGAAGTGACTGCACCGGCTAAGGGACGTCGGACGAAGAAGGCTGCATAGTTCACCCTCCTTATATGGTTCGGCCATAGCCGTTCATGCTCTGCCTGCTAAACCCGGTGCTTCCAAGCGCCGGGTTTTCTCTGCCGCTTTCTAGGCTGCAATCCATGGGCTGCGTCGGTTATGTCGCTCTCCGTGCGCAGATGGCATTAAGACCCTGTTTACCATGATTGCCCATCGTATTGGCTCCGTAACTGGAGCCTTGCCATGGATCATGCGTATCAGGCCATTTCCACCCATCTTGATCTGAGCGGCGGCACCAAACGAAGTGCCCTGAAGACAGCGCTGATTAGCATCGCGCTTGCGGCCTTTGCAGGCTCTGCCTCTGCCGAGAGCTTGCTTCCGGTGCGAACAACTGGCCCTATCCAAGTCGTAGGACCCGCAGGACCGACGCATGCCTGGATCAGGTTCTGCGAGAGCCACCGTCACAAATGTCGGGTCGATCTCTCGCAGCCCGCGCACATCACTCTAACCCATGGCATCTGGGCGGCTCTCACGCAGGTGAACGAGCGCGTCAACTCATCGATCCTTGCCGTCACAGACCAGGATCATTGGGGTGTTCTCGACCGGTGGGACTATCCGGATGATGGGCTCGGTGACTGTGAGGACATTCAGCTTCTGAAGCGCAAGCTGCTGGTCCAGGCCGGTCTGCCGCATCGAGTCCTGCGGATGACAGCTGTCATCGACGACCAAGGGCAGGGGCATGCGGTACTTATGGTCCTCACCGACCGTGGTGATTTCATCCTTGACAACAAGCGCAATGCCATCCTGCCTTGGCGGCGTACTGGCTATACCTTCATCAAGCGGGAGGGCACCAGCGGCAAGGCCTGGGTCGCTCTTGGAGATCAGCCTGCCTCACTCTCAACGGCAACCCGTTAGACGCCGGAGTTTTCGAAGAACTCCCGGACTACACGGGTGTGCAACGGAAAGGCTGTTTCTACTGGCTCATAGATGACCAGTACCTCGGAAACTTCGGTGTCATGGGAGAACGCACCCTGATGTTCGACCGGGGGGCTTTGACAAAAGAGCAGGTTCTGCCGCCGATCTGGCGTGGTCTCCACCGTCACAACGCGCAATGCTTCGGGGAAAATAACGACGCCGGTTTCCTCCAGCGCTTCACGTGTGGCAGCTTCCTGCCATGTCTGGCTGAGCATCTGGTAGCCGCCGGGGAGAGCAAGCTTACCCTGACCGTCGCCCGCAAGAGCACGGCGGATCATCAGCAAGCCGCCTCGGAGAGGCACCAGCACCACGACGACGGTGGGCGTGTTGTCATAGCGGATCATCAGGATCGTCCCCGCTCTACATTCTGCCACTTGGGATGTTGGTGAAGTTGCGCATCATTGGAGCGCGAAGGGAAGGAGGGCTGTACTCAAAGCAATGGGGTGGGGCTTGCGACGCGGCGAATGACTATCAAACTCCTGGCACTGCCCAGACATCCAGTTCGCCCGCGCCTTCGCGCAGTTTCTTCACATCTGCATACTCCGGTGAGTTCCAGACGGAATGGATGACCTCGATTGAGGAGAACTCAAACACGACAAGTCGCCGCCCGTCATACGAGCCCTCCAGGACTTCCACCGGACCACCTCGGACAAGATAGCGCCCGCCATGCTGAGCAAAGAGTTCGCTCACCTTCTGGCGGTACTCAGGCCAGCCCTTTTCGCGAGTGATCTTGATCTGCACGATCAGGTAGGCAGCGGGCATGGCGAATCCCCAGTTTCTGACGCTTGCATATTCAGCCCTGGCAACTCCCAGGTCGAGGGGGAGATCGAAGTTCCTATCCTCAAGAGTTGTAGAGGCAACATGGACGTTTCGAGCAGACTGGACACGTCAGGAAGTCTGCGCAGTTCTAGAGGAGCCCGCTATGTCAAAAGAGATCATTGAGGTCCCGGTCCTCTCACAAGCGGTGCGCAATGTCGGGGTGCCGCTGTCACTGGTGACCAAGGCGAATGGCTTTGTGTTTGTTTCGGGAACACCACCCTTCGACCTGGAGACGGGAAAGTTCGTGCGGGGTGATATCGAGACCCAGACCGAGGCGTCGCTTCGAGCCGTTCAGCGGTGTCTTGAGAGCGCAGGCACTTCGCTGGATAAGGTAGTGATGGTCCGTGTGTACGCGAGCAATGCGGGGTTCTACCCATCGATCAACCGGGTCTACGCCCGCTTCTTCCCCGAGAACCCGCCGTCGCGGACCTTCGTCCCGGTGGGCTCCTGGCCGATGGAGTTCGACATCGAGATCGAGTGCGTTGCTCTGGTCTAAGCCCTTGGGCAGCGCTACAACGTTCTGCTGACCGGGCCAGTCTACTGGTCTTTGGCGAATATCTCTCAGCCCCTTCCACCTTGGATAACCGTGAGCTTGCGCATCATAGGCGGCAGATCAGGGGGAGGGGAACTGGTTGCCGTCAAGTCCGTAAAACGAGCTTTGCACTTGGGATCGTACTGGTTAGGAGGTCGCTCCCCGGCGTTGCTCTTCCAGGGGCAGTCGAAGGCAATCCTATCGATTACGTCGCACAACTGAACGTCAGCCCCATACCTTGCCGCAAGCTGTCTCATTGGATCGTACGCGGCAGTCCGATGGGAACGGAAGGAGGCCTATTTTTCTCACCTTTGTTTCTCACCTTTTGACTTTGGCTCAGTCGGAGCCTCGAAATTGGCTTGAAATAAGGGATTCTCTTGGGAAATGGTGCCCCTGGCCGGGGTGAAACAATGAAGCAATATAAGCGTTTTCCAAAAGCTGGGGGAGGGGCATCGCCCCGTAATTACCCGTATGTTACCGTTCAATCTCCCCCAGCTTTAACGATGTTGAAGGGTCTTTTCAGAACCTCACAGGTAATTCTATCTTGACCCTACAAATGGTGGGTTTCGAGCGTCACCCGTCTTTCAATGGTGCCTCTCGTCGGAGGGCTGATCAGCAAGCCTCTTGATCTCGAACACGACTGCCGTGACAAAGGCCGAGACGACGAGGAAAGTCATAACGGTCGTGAACATCCCGTTCTGGACGCCTGGATTCAGCCCGACCAGCGGGATCAGCAGCAAGGCAGGGATGCCCAGAGTGATGGCGGCAAGGAGGTAGAGCGGGTTCGATGGCTCTCCAGACGTGAGTGTCTGTTGTGACCGGCGCGTCGATTGCTCCTGGGTCCAGACCTTGATGCGGCCTGAGAGACCCTTCACCTGATCTGAGATGCCCTGGAGGCGCGGGTTCACTGTCTCTATGGCTGGTAACGACATGGTGCAATCCTCTGGTGAGCAAACCACAGGAGTCTGACAGCCAAGCCCACGCTTCGCAAGCAAGTCGATGTCCCTGCGATAACCGCTGAAGCCACTCATTCGACTTTTCGTGAAGATGCGAGCGAGTTCTTCTGCTAATTTTGCGTCCATTAAGCGCCTCAGAAAGCAGCTTTATTGCTGAAATGTTGCGCTTTCAGTCGCTTTGTTGCTGCTCTGTCATGTTTCCGACAGAAGAGATGCGCTCTCCTCTGGTAAATTATCATCAACCAAGGTGAGCATAGGGGCGCGGTATGACGGTTCAGGCACCGGAGGGGACTTCCAGCCATGAGGCTGAGACCAGCTTCACAGGCCCCGCCGATCTTCAGCCTCTCGTGCAATCACTCCAATCCGTTCTGAAACAGATCGACGATGAATATGAGCGCGAGCGCGACCATCTCATGAGGACCCTGCCTGAAGCGAGCGTCAAAAACCGTGACCTGGCGATGCTCAAGGCCTGTCATCTTACCCCGCGGGAGAACTACGTGCGGGAACTCGCTGCTCTCCAGAGCAACCGACAATCGCAATGGTCATCGCATGCTGCGCCCGAAACGCCTCTGATACGTGCAAAGTCAGAGCAGTAAACTGGTTGATCCTGCGGCTCCTTGAACAGCAGGTTCCTGTCTCGGCTTCGGCAAGACCCCAGTCGAATTAGCTCAGATCGTCTTCCTTGCTCACCAACTCACCAACGCAATCAAACTTGCGCCAGCCGCTCTGTCTCTCGCCGGTTGGGCTTATGCGTTCAAAGCTTCGGTAACGCGCCACCAGACGCCCGTCTGAGCCATACTCATCATGTTCCCAGCCAATAGCTGTCGGTGGACAGCCTTGGCTTCGGGAGCGGACCAGCACAAGCCGGTGCGTGGCAGGTATGTGGAAGATGGTCTCGAAGTTATGAGACTCCCGTAGAGCCCTGCTGGCGTGAGACGACGCACCATAGACCTGTTCCGGCTCTATTTGCTGCTCCATGAGCAGTCTCCTGGCTGACCTGTCGTTCCAACTGCCTTTATGTCAGTGTTGTTGCAGTGCAGCAAGAACCCTGATCCGCTCGTTCTGAAAGCGCAAAGGCGCTGTTCCAGTCAGCGCGCATATGGAGGTCTCGTCAGCAGTGAGCAGATGCGACGCATCCAGCAACCTGAGCCTTGCGAGGTGACACATTGGTGCGCTGGAAGTTCGTCTCAGGGTACCGCTATGCCCTTGCTGCATGCCAGCAGCCACAAAAAAGGGCAGTGATGCTGCCCGTTTGCGCTTGCCTATGGTTCAGGCAAGAACTATCTTTTGCAGTGCAACACGGCGATTGGCGTCGCAGTGTTGCTGCCCTTCTTGGGCGTTTCCTCCCTAAACTTCGGGCCACTCGCAAGGGTGGCCTTTTTCTTTCTTAGGGTGCCCTGTCTTAGCCGAGGCTCTCCGAGGTTTGCAAGTAGGCCACCCAGAATAGCTATGTGATCTTCTACTAAAGTATGCGTCCCCATGATGCTGAGCTAACCTTCGGCTTTGTATTTTACAGACAAAGTGATTGAGAGTTCTTCCGGACACGACACTTCATTGAGCCCGGTTTCGCAACTTATGAGTAGTTCCGAGCGCCTCTGTCGCGTGAGCACCATGAAAGACCTCCTGAAGCATCCCGTTGACCGCACCATCGGCTGGGCTATTACACAAGCTGCAAGGGGCGAGCAGGATGTCGGTTCTGCACTGGGCGCAGGGACCGACCAATGGTGCTGCCCCACCAGACCTCCAGCCGGCCTGAGGTGCTGGGGCAACCTATCCCGCGACCGCATTGCTGATGCGAGCAGCGGCTTCTCTGGGATCGACCCCATCGGTGTACCAGTCCAGGATTGCCAGATAGAGGCTATTGCGCAGAAGCGGGTGGTGCTCAGAGGGGAGGTACTCCTCGACAGCCTTCAGGTATCGCGAGAAGGGTTTCAGCATCGCACCAGCCTCCTTTGATGTTTGTTGCTTCGAGACACCGCTCTTCGAGGTAGGGCACCAATTGAGCAAGATTTTGTCTTTTGCCCTCTGCACAAACCTTGGGCTTGTTCCAGATGCCATGACGGTCACATGCGGATGCCGTTCAGCCCCGTGCTGCGGCGGTTTCACCAATGTCTGGTCTTGCTGAGGTGAGCGATGCGACCCTTGGAGCGCATTCACATCTTCGGAGCAGCCGGTTGTGGTGCATCCACGCTGGGCTGGGCACTGGCGCGACGGCTGGGGCTTCAGCACCTCGACAGCGACGATCTCCACTGGCTTCCGACCGCACCACCTTTCCAGAGAAAGCGGCCCACACCTGATCGCTTGCACCTTCTATCAGAGGCAACAACGTCCTCTCACCAGTAGGTGCTATCCGGGTCTGTAGCGGGGTGGGGTGATGCTCTGATTGCAAAGTTCGATCTGGTGGTGTTCCTGTATGTACCCGCTGAGGTCAGACTGGCTCGGCTCCAGCGCCGCGAACGGGCAAGGTTTGGTGAGGCTCTCGATCCTAGTGGCGCGATATACAACCAGCATCAGGCGTTCCTTCGCTGGGCCGCAGGATACAATCCTGGCCTGAGAGGCGGACGCACATTATGGGCTGATGCCACATGGATGGGCTATCTGCCCTGCCCTGTCCCGTGCTGTGCCTGATCGGTGAGTGTGGAACGATGGAGCAGATCGACCGGGTGCTGTCGTTTTGGGAAACTCACGCTGACCAATCTGACCCCAGCCGCCCTGCTACTTCGGAGATTATTGCCGATGTGTTGGACAGCATTGCCTGCTCTTCGTGACGATGGCTTTAAATCTTGTGAACCTGAGCCGAGAGGGGCAGCACCAGAGAGGGGATAGCCATGCCCATCGCCTACCTGATCGTGCGGATCAAGATCACTCGCGAAGAGGGCTGGCCCGAGTACCGTCAGAAGGTGGCCGAACTCTTCGCGAAGCATGGTGGCCGCTACCTCGTCCGGGGCGGTCCAGTAGAGGTCTTGGAGGGCTTCTATGATGGGCGGCGGCTGGTTGTCTTCGAGTTTCCCTCGATGGAGGTGATCCGCTCAGTTTGGAACTCACCGCAATATGCCAAGCTAAAGAAGTTGCGTCAGGGCTCGGGCGAACTGGATGTCTGGGCCGTGCCGGGGGTGTGACGTTCACCTCGCCGGGTTGGGCAAGGTCTACTCCACTGCTGTGGGACAAAATGACGGGCCTGCGTTCAGCATTAACCGTGGCGGTTGGCGTAGCGGCGCTTCTTGGTAAGCCTCCTCTGCCCTTCGAGCGTTTTCGCTGGAGCAACCACCTCCTTATAGCGGCGGGTGTTCTTCTTAAACGAGGGTCTCACACGAGCTTTTCCGGCCATGGCTTATTCCCTTCTCCCGCATAAAGCAGGAAACGACAATGAATTGGGTCTACAACCAGAGAGATTGAGAGTCGCTCAACCTACTCCTTGGACTGCTCCCGTCGCGCGAGCCGCTCCACAAGATCGGCCAACCGCGCCGGGAGGGAAGCCTCAACCGGACCATAGGCAACCCGCAGTCTCTCTCCAAGCTGCTGAAGGTCATAGGCGTCCAGCGCCTGGTTCAGGGTCGTCTGGGTGGGGAGAGGGAACGTGACTGTCGGTGCGTCAGTCCGGACCAGGGCTTGCATCGAAACACTCTTGCTGGCGGCACGGATAGCCGCTGAATGCCCCTATGACCTCGCCCTCGTTCAGGGTCTCGTATATGCAACGCAGCGGAAATTTTGTGGCAATTGTACGAACCGCGTATCAGGCTTCGACTCTGACAACACACTTCTACTACCTTTGAGTAGACTTCTG
>NZ_JAEQMY010000151.1 GCF_016743775.1 Microvirga aerilata
GCAAGGGACAGCCTCATGGTCCGTCTCCATCGCAACCCCATTCTCAGTATAGGCCGCCCTGCCCCGTGCTGTCGATCGGCTTGGTTGCCCGGGCGTTAACCTCGGTATTTTTGAGAGGACAAGGAGTGTCCGAGAGCTTCTCACCCGTGATCCTCCTCTACGGTATGACTCTCGTCGTGGCCGTTGACGAGGCATGTACGCTCGTCATCTGGCAGACCTTTCCAAAGCCAAGACCGCCGTTGCGGCAGGGTATTAGGGAGGCTTGGCGGCGCTGGCAGACCCGCAGTCGAACCGTTTCGGAGCCTCCCTGTCTTGCTGCCGGCTCACATCCGACCATCACCATCGGACGACTTTCACAGAGCATCTCCGGCAGATGGAGGCGCCCTGAACGCGAGAGGGATTAGGAGTGCCCTGGGTGATGCATCGAGTGTGGTGCGGACTCAGCGGGTGACGGAACGAATCGTGTGAGCTGCTGTCGGCCTATTCGAACCAGGCTCACCGCGGCGCTCAGCTTTGGTTCTCAGGTAAGCCAGGAGAAGTCCCGCAATGAGAGTCAGGAGGCTGCCGCCGAACGGCGCTGCAACGAGCGCGGTGAGAATTCCGGAGGGCAAGAGCACCGCAAACGTCATGAGCCCACCCAGGAGGGCTGCAACCAACAACAAGGCCATCACGGTCTCCTGCAAAGAACACTACCACTATGGGGTAATCCTTTGTCGCGTGTCTAGTTCAGAATACTGAAAAACTTTGCGACTAAGCTCTAGCAAATTGCTACAGGATTGAACGCGACGGGATCACATCCGCTTGCGTCAGCGATGGAATCGTGAGCCGGTGCGGCGCGATCGAGCAGAGCTCAAGCGGCCGAGCAACTTTTGCGGAGGATAGCTCCACATCGCCGCTCAGGGGCGTTGAAATCTCTTCGCCTGCTTTCGAGCATACGCATGAGGAGGCCGAAGAGACCAATGCCGGATGTACGCACGAATCTTTCACGGGGCCGCGCCGCTAATGCCGCTTCCCTCCTTGCGGAGCTGTAGGCCACCGGCGCTGCCACCCTCCGGCAGTCCGCCGCTGGACTGAACGCCCACGGGATTAGGGCTGCACAAGGCGCCAGCGGACAGTCTATCAAGGATTATCGGCCCCCCCGGTTGGTTGCCGCAACGGAGAGCCGGGACGGTAGATGCTCGAAGCCGTCTTTGCTGTCGCGGGCGTAAATATCCTCGATGCGCACAATATCATCCTCACCCAGATAAGCGCCCGATTGCACCTCAATGAGGTTCAGCGGCACACGGCCGGGATTCTCGAGGCGATGGACACAGCCCAGCGGGAGATAAACCGACTCGTTCTCGCGCAGAAGGATCTGCTCGTCGTCACGCGTGACCAGGGCCGTGCCATTGACCACGATCCAGTGCTCGGCCCGGTGATAGTGCTGCTGCAGCGACAGCTTCTGCCCGGGCGTTACGGTGATGCGCTTGACCTGGAAGCGCTCCCCGGTGTGGAGCGACTGGTAGAAGCCCCAGGGCCGATGCACCTGTGGCGTCTGCACGGCGGCGTCGTAGCCCATGGCCTTGAGCCGGTCGACCAGCTTCTTGACGTCCTGGTCCCGGTTCTTGGGCGCGATCATCACCACGTCGGCGGTGGCCACGACGATCAGGTCCTCTAGGCCGATGGTGGCGACCAGCGGACCATCGGAGCGGATGTAGCAGCCCTTGGTGTCGAGGGCGACCACGTCGCCAAGGGTGGCGGTGGCGTCGCCGTCTTTGTCAGTCAACTCACACAGATCCGACCACGCACCGATGTCGCACCAGGCGCAGTCGGTGGGTACCACCACCGCATGCGGTGTTTGCTCCATGACGGCGTAGTCGATCGAAATGTCGGGAACGCGCCGAAAGGCTTCTGGATCAAGGCGCAGGAAGTCGAGGTCCGTCACCGCCCTGTCGATCGCCTCGGTGCAGACCCGCAGCACCTGCGGCGCCAGCCGCACCAACTCCTCCAGGAAGTGACGGACCGGGAGCAGAAAGATGCCGCTGTTCCAGGCGTAGTTGCCCATGGCCAGGTAGGCTTCGGCGGTGGTCTGATCCGGCTTTTCCTGGAAGCCGAGCACGCGCCGCAGGCGCGGATCCGCCAGGGTGTCGCCGCAGTGAATGTAGCCGTAGCCGGTTGCCGGGGCCGTGGGCGTGATGCCGAAGAGCACGAAGGCGCCCTCTCGGGCCGCCTCACGGCCGGCCTCGACCGCGCGCAGGAAGGCCGGCACATCGCCGATGCGGTGGTCGGCCGGCATCAGCAGAATGACGCTGTCGGGATCCTGGTGGCTGGCGAGAATCGCGGCGACGGCGGCGGCCAGGCAGGTGTTGGGCCGAAGGGCTCCAGGATGATCTGGGCGTTGGTGCTGCCGAGGGCCCGCACCTGCTCGGCGATAAGAAAGCGCTGGTCGGCGTTCGCCACCACCAGCGGCGCACCAAATAGTGACGAATCGGTCACCCGCTGCAGCGTCTGCTGCAGCAGGCTGGCCTCGCCCAGCAGGGGCAACAGCTGCTTCGGGTAAGCCTCCCGCGACAGGGGCCACAGGCGGCTGCCGGTGCCGCGGGACATCAGGACTGGGGTGATGGTGCTCATGGCGTCCTGCCGTTAAATCGGGAGCATCATTTGTGAAATGAGGATGAGACGCAAAGCGAATATACTTAAGAGCCTGCGCCCAGGTGTAGGCTCAGGTCGCGTGCGAACGAAGAAAACACCTTCGCGATCGTCAGATCCATTGGATGCCAAGGTTCTCAGGCCACCGGAGTGGTTGCATCGTGCTTGAAACCGCTCAAGGCGTCGTTTGTGCGCTTGGAACATGCCGGCCGAAACTATTTGATCCCGGCGCATGGTGCATGAACCAGTCTTGATCGGGAGGTCTGGCTACACGACACTCTGGGCAGATGGTCGGTCATACAATCACTGCTTCAGTCACCTGATGGCCCGGAGCTGAAGGCCGTATGCCGAACATTCTACGCCATCTGAAGCTGTTGAGATAAAGCTGGCCAGCTTGCCGGCCGACAGCGATGCAATGCTGGTCAGTGAGCTTGATGGGTATGTGGCAGGGATCCTAGTCTGCCCTGAACTGATCCTGCCGAGCGAGTGGCTGCCGCTGGTGTGGGGCAGCGACGAGGACGCGGACCCGGTCTTTGAGAATGCCCAACAAGCCGAGCCGCTCGTGAAGCCGGTGGTGGAGCACTACAACGCCACAGGCCATGGCCTCGATCCGTGCACAGGTTCAAATCTGGGGCACCGTCCCTAGGCGGACCAAGGATCAGATGAGCTTAGCCCCTGCCCTTCACGACAATCGCACAGACTACCGCGGCACAAGAACGCCCCCCGTCGCGAAGTATCCAGGCCGGGAGCCAGCAATCCTCGAACCCGAAGCTGTTCGACATCGGGGGATCACCTCCGCCCAAACACCGTATAGTGATCGTCAAATGAGCTCAGCACCTCATCCTGTGGGGCATAGACCTGAGGAGGATAGCGGCGACGAGTGGCCTCTGTTGTTACCGTGTAGCCATACCCATTGTCCTGGATCACCTCATGGGTCGTCCTTACTATGACCCAGCGATTCATGCAGCCATACCCATGGGGTGGGGCATCAGGGTCCTGCTCTTTTACGCACAGGGGCCGAGCCGCGCGGGAGGCCCCCGCATGCGGCGCCGCTGCGCCATGCCTTTCCGCGGGATCCGCTGCAGATGCAGCGATCGGCCCGACAATGGTCAAGACTGGCACGATCAGGCCAGCGAGTGCGGCCACGATACGAGGGCTCATTGCAGTTTTCTCCTACTCCCCCCGTAGTGAACGCGGCCAAGCTTACTCTGTTCCGGGAAGCAATCCGCCGACGTCCGGCGGCGCAGATCCCTCAGGGCGTCGGACACTCGCCGATCAGAGGTTTGGCCCCACGCTCAGCTTTCTCAGAAGGATGGCTGAGTGGCGCGGACAACACCCGAAGTTAAAGAAGCACGCTGTGGCCGCAATCCTCCGATGGGCCCGCCGGTTCACCGGGGGGGCTCCGTCGCGGACCATCATCAACCGGGATGTCGCAACACCGATTGGAGGCGCCCGGCGACTCCAGCTTTTGCCAATCCACTCCTTTGCGCCTCGCGAAGGTTCGTTCCCATCCGGCGTGGCATACGGTAGACGTCATGGCAGCAATGCCCGGCTTCAATGATGGTGATGGCCCGCGGCTGCCGTCGGCGCGCTCCGGATGCCGACTCCGCCGACCTGGTATTCGATGTCGACCATACCGGCCTTCTCGAACACGAGCGTGCCTTTGATGATTTCACCAGCCTTCGGTCCCTGGCGCAGGTCCACGAGCATCACGTGCGGACCGCCGGGCTTGAGTTCCACCGTCTCGCCCGGCCCAATCACGAGGCCCTCCGCCACCGCTTGCATGCGGGCGAATCCATCAGCGGTGACGGATTGATGGACCTCAAGGCGTCCTGGACCGGCTGCCGTGCCGCCCACGAGGCGATCCGCCTGCTGGCCGGTGTTGGTGATCCGCATGTAGCCCACTGCTCGTCTCACACCACCTGGTGCCTCACGCGACCAGGGAGCCTCGACCAGGATAGGACCAACACGGTAGCTGGCGGGTGCTGCCGTTTGGGCCAAGGTGCCTCGGGCATCTGTCAGGGCCACAATCGTCAGGAGAACAGCGGCAATCCCGGCACAACAGACAGTTTTCATGAGATGTTCTCCAGCGGGGTCATTGGGCCTCCGCCTGCTTCGGGGCATCGCCGTGCGGTGCCTGTTGGACCTGGGCTTTCAGGAACGCGACGATGTCCCGGCTATCCCACTCCGCGCCGCCCAGGACGCGGCCGATCTCCCGCCCGGCCCGATCGATCACCAGGGTTCCAGGAAGGCCAATAAGGCCAAGCTGACGCAAGGCTCGCGCGCTCGCATCATGATAAGGGCTTAGGTGTTTCACGCCGATCTCATTGAAGAACTTGCGCACAGGATTAAGCCCTTTCTGGTCGATCGACAGGGCGATCACCGCAACATCGCGCGGATCAAACTGGGCCTGAAGACGGTCCAGCGTGGGCATCTCCTCCCGGCAGGGAAAGCACCAGGTGGCCCAGACGTTTAGGACAACAACCTTGCCGCGGAGACTGGCCAGCGTGAGCGGACCTCCTGTTTCGTCGCTGAACGAGATCCCCGGCAAGGGGCGTGGCGCCTCATGCACCACCAGACCCGCAGGCTTATCGGTGGCGCTGGCGGCGCAGGAATCAAGCACGAGTCCAAGCAAGATCACGATCACCCGTCGGGTGGTCGCCACTGAGCCGGTCTCCCGGATCCTACGGAAACTATCGATGCGCAATGCCATGTTACCGTGACAGTGAAGGGTTTCGCCGTTGTCACAAAGGAGTACCGCAGGTTGGCCCTCGGCAAATCGGACCTTCGGCCGACGCCGGATCGACCTTGGGCTTCTTCTCCGTGATCGTCCTCTTCGATCTGACCGCCGTGCTTGGAGTCAGTAAGACCCACACGCTTATGCTCTGGCGCAGCCTTGCCAGACGGAGGCCATCCCTGATGCAGGAGGTTATGCAGGCACTCTGGCACCAGAAGCCTCGCGGTTTGGCCGATTCTAAGCCTTACCGTTGGATCGTTGCTTCAAGCAAGGACGCGCTCGCGTTGAATGCGGCTGTCACCGAAGCCCTTGGTGAACGACATGCACAGTGCGCAAGCCCTGTTGCGCAGAAAGGTTGGCGAGGGCAGCTGGCGCAGCTAACGGCAGGTCGAGGCCTTCTGAGCCAGGTATTTATCCAGGCGCTGGGACGACTCAGCTCACCTTATGCTTTGGTCACGCAGCCGGTTTGTCGCGCTGGTCAGGAGGAACCGATAAGGCGCCTGTGGAGGGTCCCTCACCCTTCGGACAGGGACCTGTTGGCACCCCCCAAGGCCTCGGTGGCCTCAACACAGTCCCACCCGATGAGGCCTCCCGTGCCACTCGGCCGGCCTATCCGTGTTGACATCGTTGATCGCCGAGCCTCACTGTTCTGTTTGCATCCTGTGGCGAGGAGCACGACCGCGATCAGGGGGGTTCCTGACGGATATCAGGCAACAGTGAAGCGAGTGTCCGGCGTTGATCTTGCAGGATCGACCAGCTGTTCCTGTTGTGAGAGGGCATTCACCATGAGGGCGTCACACGCGGACCGGCGAAACGCTTCTTTGATGCTCTCAGGCGTGTCGTCCCATGACGAGTTCGTATGTTCGGCTTCGTAGAACGTACGAGCAACATGCTCGACTAGAGGAATCATCTGGTGCCCCCATAAACGTAAGGCAGACCTCCTCTGCCTTATCCATGCTCTTGTTCGTGCGCTCTTTACGACTCTGTTGCGAAGGCTGACGATTGCCTTCGCAACAGAACTATAAGGCCAAGCTCTAACGGTTGGCGACCATCCCCAATGGAGTACACAAAAGTGAGTAGCATGCTATAGGCAGGTGCTGAGGCATGCGACAACGGGCAACGTTCACAGGGTAACGAACGTCACCTGGAGGCTCGCTGGCACATCCCTGCTAGGGTAGCGGGCGATGATAATATCGTGGCGTGGAGCGTTGGTTCGCGCCAGACGGTGCTCGCTGTTGCGGCCCTCGACCATCTGGCCCTATGCCCTCTTCGATACGAGTCCCAGGAGTGCCTCACCCCCCTTTCAGCCTTTATGGGAGCATAAGCAGCCGAGGCGACGTCAATGCGCATGGCAGCCCCTCTCAGGTTAAAGGACCGTCCTTGATCAGAAACCGCTCAGGAGCTCTTCTTCCGGAACTCGTTGTGGCAGGTGCCGCAGTTCTGAAGCACCTTCGGCATCTCCGTCTTGAAGGAGGCCTCGTCCTTGATGGTGGTCATGGCCGTCTGGGCATCCTGGCTCGCCTTCGTCCCATAGGACTCGAACTTGGCCTTGTTCTCCCAGATGGACGGCAACGCCTCGGTCTTCTCGGCGTTCTTCGAGCTCTCCGGGAACAGGGTCACGAACTTCTTGGGGTTTTCCGCAAGAACCTTGAGGCTGGCTTGAACCTTTGCGAGGTCGAACGCCTCCTGGCCACGCATCATGGCGCCGATGGGCCGGGTCTGCGCGCCCATCTCCTTCATCAGAGCCTGACGCTGTGTAACGACATCGCTCTGGGAGATGGCTGCAGTTGCGCCGAGCGCCAGAAGGCCGGCAACCAAAAGTGTACGTTTCATATATATCTTACCTCGTTTGCTGCTGACGAACAGTCACGGCAGCTCTCGTTCGAAGCGGCCTTAGGATCACGTCATGTATGCTTAAGCTTGTACAGAATTCTTGCCTAACTACGTAGGATGCAGTGCTGGGCTCCCACAGGTGGTAGCTCGAAGCAGAGCGGAGTGAAAGGTGCATCCGGCGTCTCATGGATGGCTGTGTGCTTGGACAATCCTTGACCACCTCCGCGCCAGACTCACAGCAGCGGAGCCAACCTAGGCGGGAAGTAATGGGTCCGGGTTCACTCCCAGGTCGGGCAAAAGCCTTTTGAACCGAATAAGGTGGCGGATCAGGGCCACCGACAAACGCGTTCTGACTGCATGATGTGCCTGGCTTTTGCGGGTGATCCGCGGATCGAGCGCAAGGCCCAGGATCTTATCGCCGAAATTGCGAACGACATCCTGGTCAGCACCGCCTCGTTGTGGAAGATCGTGGTGAAGGTGCGCGTTGGAAAACTCGATGCCGATATCAGCGACATCGTTGCTGCCATCAACGCTCAAGGCTTTGAGATGCTCGACATCCGGCCCGAGCACCTTGAGGCGCTTGTCCGCCTCCCGATGCACCATCGGGACCCGTTCGATCACCTGCTGATGGCCCAAGCCATCGCTGAAGGCCTCACCCTCCTCTCGGAGGATCAGCATGTGTCCGCGTATCCGGTGGCTCATGCCACCGGCACCAATGGTCCCTAAACGCCAACAGCCATCACGGATCGACTTGGAAGGCTTCGAGTTGGGGTGGGCTGCCATCGGTGACGAAGGCTCCCTCAT
>NZ_JAEQMY010000152.1 GCF_016743775.1 Microvirga aerilata
CTGTTTGCATCGCAGATGAACCCGAGCAGGAAGAGATAGGTGCTGCGGCAGTCGCTGTTAGGTCACCGCTGCCCTTTCCTTCAACATTGCCGAGCACATTCTGCCGCATATCGTGAACCGGCCTTTGTCGCTCGTGCGGTGCCCAGGAGGAATCCAGAAGGAATGCTTCTTCCAGAAACACGCATGGGCCGGTCTAGATAACGATCTGGTCCGTCGGGTTAAAGTCAGCGATGACGAGGCTGTGGCGATCCAGGACCTGGCAGGCCTTCTCGCCCTGGTTCAGGCCGGCGTGCTCGAGATCCATCCATGGGGTTCCACCTTGAAGAACCCTGAAAAGCCTAATCGCCTCGTCTTCGACTTGGATCCAGGCGATGGCGTCGGCTGGGATGCTGTTGTCCAAGGTGCGGTCGATGTACGTGATCACCTCCAAGGACTTGGTCTGGTAAGTTTAGTCAGGACCCCCGGCGGCAAGGGCCTGCATGTTGTGGTGCCAGTTCGCCCAAGTGCGTCTTGGGATGGGGCCAAAACCTTCGCAGCCGATGTCGCCGCGGCTATGGCGAAGGCGAGCCCGGCTCTCTACACCGACACGATGGCTAAACGCGCCAGAACTGGTCGAATCTTCATTGACTACCTGCGAAACGGGAGAGGGGCGACAGCTGTGGCAGCCTATTCGACGCGAGCCCGCGCTGGTGCTCCGCTGTCAACCCCGATTACATGGGAGGAACTGCCGGCGATCCGCAGCGGCAATCAGTACCGGATTGGGAACCTCGCGGCTCGGCTGTCACATCTTCATGGCGATCCATGGGCTGACTTTGGAAATGTCGATCAGATGATCCCGAAGGCAGGACGACGGCGGCGATAACACCGATTACCTTAATTCGGTCTCCTGATAAATTTAAGTAACGACCTGCCGTCTACGGTGCTGTTCCGGCACCTGCGCCGACAGGAGACACGACCATGAGAACCCTTCTGCTGGCCGCATTCGGGATCATCTTGGTGCCTTCTGCAGTTCTGGCCGACGGCCTGAACCTTGCAGGCTCACTCTGGCAGTGCACCCGCGCGTCAGATCGCACCCAATTTGTGATTACCTTCTACCCGGGCGGCGGTGTCGGCGGTGGCGAGTTCGAGAATGGCGAGGTGAGCCCCTACATCTTCGATGCCTCTCGCACTAAGCCGGGCGAGTGGCCGGGCAAGTGGGAGCAGACAGGCCGGCGCTTCACCTGGGCGTTTCCGGATCAGAGCATCCGGATCGAAGGCAGTCTGACCGAACCCGGGAAGAACGGAGCCAGGCTGACAGGCACCGAAGCCTCATCCGGCCAAAGATCGGCGATCACGTGCACGGCTCTTTCGCGACTGCCTAAAATCGGGGAGGGGCTGGTCATCCCGAAAGATAATCGTTTCATCGACCTGGACCAGGAAGACGGTGAGTTGAAGGTGCCGGCAGGCATTTCGCTGCAGGAGCCAGGGCCACGATAGGACTGGAGGCTAGTTTGACACCAGCTTTGTGCCGTACCCCCGCGGCAACGGCCAACCAAAGTGCTGCAATCCAACACGCTACATTGTTTAGCTAGAGTTTTTGACCTGATGCTATTCTCGCAGTCCCCTAATGAGGCCGAGCGTCTGTTCGCGCTTCATGAGCTCGCCATCCTCGATACGCCTCCTTCGCCTACACAATCCTGCATGAAAAATTTTTGTTGTGCCCGATGCCCCAGCCGATCGTACCTTTACTCGCAACCGCTACGTTGTTGGGGAATCTCACATCGGTTCTATGCCGGGGCTCCGCTGACGATTAGGAGAGGGTGCACCTCGGGTCCTTGTGCGTCCTGGATACGCAACCACGTGAGTTCAGCCTCGATCGAACCAGGCTCCTGAAGGGCTTGAGCCGTTTGGTGGTCGATGAGCTCTGGCTGCACCACCTTAGATGCTACGGGCCAGGCTGCCATTGAGACGCTCGCAGCGGAGGCAAGGGAAAGGCATTTCGATTTTGAGTCGACTGTGCTGCCCTCGAGCGATCAGATCCGGGCAGCCCGGGGATTGCTAAACTGGTCCATCAGACAGCTTTCCGAAGCCTCAAACGTCTCAGTGGCCTCGCTGAAGCGGATCGAAGGGCAGGGGGACACCACAGTGCGCCGGGACACCGTCGAGGCCATTGTCCGCACGTTCAGAGCGCATGGTGTCCGTTTCAGCTTCTGTGCCGATGGGACCGCCGACGTCTCTCGTTCAGGTCCGACGCGGCCAAAACAGGTCACATAAAGAGGAAGCGTCCTCACCCGCCGTTGTCAAGTAGGTGAGGAGGCCTCTGAGTCCTGAAGGCGATGGCCGCCCTCGCCCCAATAATCCTGATGAGGTAGACGGGTTTCAGCTTGGCTGGACATTTGTAGGGGAAGGGGCTTCTGCCCCGATTGGCTTAACTCCGAGGGTCATACCCTTCTGGGAACCGCCATGGTTTAGCCTCGTTAATGCCACATCACGCCTACGCTTCGGCATTCCCGGATCAGCTGGTTACACGCCAGAAGGACCTGCCTGCAGCTTGTAGGCGGACAAGGAAACGCTTTGGCGTCGGTCCAGTCTGACAAGAACAAGGGGAACCTGAACATGGACCAAGACGTCGGCTACAAAGCCCGGCCACTGGCTCTGGAAACGAGTGCTCCCGAGCAGGTAACCACCTACTTAATCTGCCAGAAAGCGCTGCTCCGCACCGGCGTCAGCTATATCCTGAAAGGCACCCGGTTCGTGTTGGTAGGGAGTGAGCCGGCCGCAGGGACGTTGCCGGAGCTTGTTCTTCTCTGCGATAGCCTCTCGCCAGACAGCGCTGCTGATAGGATCAAGCAGTTGAAGGAGCAGTATCCCGGCGCCCGTCTGGTGGCTCTCAGTGAAAACCTCGATCCTTGGATCGTTCGGGATCTCTGCACCCTCGGCCTTGACGGGTTCTGCCCAACCGGCATGTCTCAGGCGGCGATGGTCAAGGCATTGGAGTTGGTAATGCTCGGCGAGGGGTTCCTGCCGATCTCGGTGAGCTTGGCTATGCTCGAGCAATCCACCGCTCCCCGGCTGCCGACGAGCGCCGCTGCAAACAATCGTCCTGAGGTTGGAGCCAAGTTCTCGGATCGGGAGGCCCAGATCCTGCGCTTCCTGACACAAGGGGCCTCAAACAAGGTCATTGCACGGGATCTCGGGCTGGCGGAGGCCACCGTAAAGGTGCACGTCAAGGCAATCCTGCGGAAGGCCAAGGCCGCCAACCGGACCCAGGCGGCCATGTGGGCGTCTCGGCTTTTGGGCCCTGAGACGACCTCCCAGGAGGTGGAGATCGCAAATTGAGGTACCAGTGGGCGCACCGTTCAAGGATGTGTTGGTAGGATGCGACAAGAACGAGGCGGCTGAGCCGCCCCGCTCCTGTTGGAGAGCGCTGGCCAGGATCACCCTGCCAACAGACAGATGAGCCTCCCGTCCGCGATTCGCGTTCGGTAAGTGATCACAATGAGTGGAAGCAGTGGTGAGGTTATTGCCACGCCCGATTGAAGTTGGGCTTTTGTGGCTTAGGGGCCGGCCCAGAACCAAAGCCCTTGGCAGTATAGTCTTCGCGGTTCTTGAGAATGGTCGTGGCGCGGGTCACAGTGTCATCCACCGGCTTGGCAAATCCATAGACAGGCAGTCTCAGCATAGAGTGTTTTCCCTGTTTGGTGTTGGAACGGGGACGCAAACGTTACACAACACGGGACAGAACCTTGTCCTATGACATGAGTTCCAGCGATCTCCGCTTAACCCGGCTAAAGAAAAGGACCCATTCCGCTTAGGAAAGGGCCCCGTGTCGATGCCAAGGTGAGAATGGCTGGCTTTAGTCCGGCAAAGCCGGTTTTTGGTCACACCTGTCGTACCGAGGATGCTCCACTCGTACCCTAGCGGGATAGAGAACCACTTGAGCATGCGAGTTTGCGCTCTGCCAACCTCAACAGCGTCAGGACCGGGGCGGGTGCTCGGCCCAAGGAGTTTTGACGATTGGCTGCCGTAAGGAACCCGCTGAAAGGGTCAGCCAATCTGCTCGGCGGTGATAGGCCACCCTGGATCCAAATGGCGAGCCGTCGTAGGACCAAAGCCGGACGAGAGGATGAGTTTCAGCGTGGCGGGAAACAAAAAGGCCTAACCGGTGTCGGCCCTCTTCTGTGTTCTAATCCTCCAGGCTCGGCACAAGAACGCGGAAATCTGTGTCGCCCGAGGAGTAACTGCCATGCTGAAAGCCATCTGAAAGGGCCGAGTTGGTCTGAATATATGTGAAAAGCGCTATGCAACACGGCACCGATCACGATTGGCCAAAACAGGTCCGCAACAGTCTGAACGCCTCCCAGGAGCAGGTGACCCTTACCATCACGCATTCGCTGCGAAGCCTGTACGACGATCTTCTCGCGTCCGAGATGCTGGAGCATCTCCAAACTCTTATGAAGAAGCTTGAGCAGAAACACCCGCCGTAGTGCGATGCCCTATACTGAAGCTTCTCCGAGAACCACGAGAGGGGCTGATAGCCAGTAAAAACGTTATCTGGGCAGACTTGGTCCAGGCGGCGTACGCAGCGTCCGGACTTCCGCGCATGAGGCGGCGGCAGTGGTCGAGCAGGTACTCAGCGAGATCACCGATACTCTGGTGACAGGAGAAAGCGTCAAGCTTTCTGGCTTCGGAGTATTTACCGTGCGGGACAGGGCCAAGCTGGTCGGGCGAACCCCCAGACCGGGGTCGGGGTGCCGGTTGAACCGCACCGCGCCATCGCGTTTACCGCCTCCCATGTCCTGAAGGATCATGTGAACGGCCCCGGCTGAGCAGTTCCCTGTGCTCAAAAAGAAAGGGTCGCGCCCGGCCTTTTGACCGTGTTCGCGACCCGTTTGCACCCGCACTGCCCCTACGGTAAGTCTCTGTAAAGTCTTATTCTTCTTAAAACTCGATTAAGTATGCGTCGCGTTTTCAACGAGCAGATAGATGAACCGTATCGCTGGCTCGCACAATAAGGGAAAACCGAAAGCTTGGCTGTAGACCAACTACGTAGACGCTTAGCGAAAGGACAGAACATACAACAGACAGACCGAGAACAAGCCCCCCCCATCCAAATAAAAAATAAAGCTTAGACTAATAGCTGCTGCAAACCTTACAGCTGCGACAGCATTTACATTGTCCTCTCGCCAGTCCTTTGCTACCGCATCGCGAGCATTACCTAACGACAAAGAATACAGTCTTAGGGCGGGGCATATAATCGAAATGGCGACCAGCACCTTCAACGGCAGCGTTCCTGCTTGGGACGAAGTAATCCGGCTTGCTGCTCTGCAAGAACTCGAAGTTCTCGACACTCCGCCGGAGACAGCCTTTGATGACATCGTTCAGATCGCAGCCGAGGTGTGCCAAACCTCTACAGCGTCTGTTGGCTTCGTGACTGAAAACCGAAATTGGTTCAAGGCTAAGATTGGGATTGAGCAGGATGAGATCCCGTCCGATGTCTCGTTCGGCTCTTATGCCATGCGACAGGACAGGCTCGTAGTCATCAGCGATCTCAGGGAGCATCCAGAACTCCGCACCAACCCATTCGTCACCGGCAAACCGGGGCTGCGCTTTTATGCCGGCATCGCGTTGAGGAATGAGAACGGAGTGCCTCTGGGCGCCCTGGTTGTCTCAGACTCCAAAGTTCGTCCAGGTGGATTGTCGGAGGCGCAGGAGCGCACGCTGGTGGCGCTCGCCCGTTCCATCACCCGTGAGATGAAGCTCAAGCAGGCCGAGCGCGAGCTTGCGCAGAAAACCGAGATGCTGAACCGGCTGCACGCCAGTTCCGATGACTGCATCAAGGTACTCGACCTCGAAGGCTGCCTGCGCTTCCTGAACGAGGGTGGATGCCGCGCCATGGAGGTGGGAGACTTCGCACAGATCGAGGGCTGCAACTGGCTCGGCTTCTGGAGCGGCACCACCGCTGAGGATGCCCGCAGGGCGGTGCTGCGGGCTAGGACCGGCGATACCGGGCGCTTCCGCGGCTTCTGCCCGACACTGGCTGGAACGCCCAAGTGGTGGGACGTAGTGGTCACTCCGATCATGGGAAGCGACGGTAAGCCAGATGCGCTACTGTCTATCTCTCGCGACATCACCGGCGTTCAGCATGCCGAGGAGAGCCTACGCCAAAGCGAGGAGCGGCTCCGATTGGCGATTGAGACCACGGGACTGGGGATCTGGGACGTGAACTTGGTTACAAGCGAGCGGGAGTTGACGGCCGAAGCCCAGGAGCTGTTCGGCTTTGCGCCGGATACCACGATCACGCAGGAGCTCATCTTGGAGCGCATCCATCCTGACGATCGGGAGAGCGTCGTGCAGGACTTTTACAGCACCGATCGTGCACACAGTCTGACATTCACCAACACCTTCCGGATTATCCGGGCCGATACCGGCGAGGAACGCTGGATCAGCTCCCTCGGGCACACGCTCGTGGACAAGGATGATCGGCCGACCCGCAGGCTTGGCATTGCCCAGGATGTCACCCACCACATCACGGCTGAGGAAGCCCTGCGCGCCAGCCAAGACGGCCTGCTGCGTCAGACGGCTCACCTGCAGTCGATCCTGTCCACTGTGCCGGACGCGATGATCGTGTCGGATGAGAAAGGCATTATCCGATCCTTCAGTGCTACCGCCGTGAAGATGTTCGGCTACCAGCCCGAGGAGATCATCGGGACCAGCGTCAAATATCTCATGCCACTGCCCTATCGGGACAAGCACGACGGCATTATGCATCACTATCGCCAGGCCGGGGAGCGGCCACTTACGGAAAGCGGCCGAGTAGCGGTGGCCCAGCGCAAGGACGGCTCGACCTTCCCGATGGAGGTACATCTGGGCGAGATGGAGTCGGGCGGCGAGCGCTACTTCACGGCCTTCATTCGTGACCTGACGGACCGGCAGTATACCGAGAAGCGGATGCAGGAGCTGCAGACTGAGCTTGCGTATATGTCCCGCTTGACCGCTATGGGCGAAATGGGGTCGACCCTGGCCCATGAGGTCAACCAGCCGCTCACGGCCATCACCGGCTACCTGAAGGGCTGCGGCATGATCCTGGATCGCATGGACGGCGAGCACGTCCCGATGCTTCGCCACGGGATCGAGGAGGCGACGGAGGAAGCTCACCGAGCCGGCGAGGTCATCCGCCAGCTGCGGACCTTTGTGGCGCGCGGCGAGACCGACCAGGAGATCGAGGATCTGCGCAAGCTGATCGAGGAAGCGAGTGCCCTTGCTCTGGTGGGCGCCAAGGACAAGGGGGTCAAGGTTGAATTCGATCTTCCCCATGAGAGCCCCAAGGTGCTCGTCAGTCGGGTGCAGATCCAGCAGGTTCTGCTCAACCTGGTGCGCAACGCCATGGAGGCGATGCAGGAGGTTGAACAGCGTGACCTGACGATCAAAGCGGAGATGGCTGATACCGGAACGACGGTTCAGCTGAGCGTCAAGGACACGGGGACTGGGATTGCTCCCACCATCATCGAGAAGCTGTTTACGCCGTTCACGACCACGAAGAAGACCGGCATGGGCGTGGGCCTGTCGATCTGTCGGACCATCATCGAGGCCCATGGTGGGAAGATCTGGGCGGAGTCGGCGCCCAGGGAGGGGACGGCTTTCCACTTCACCCTCAAAGCGATCAAAGACGAGGAGATCGTCGAGGCGGAGCAGGGGGCGTAGGGCAGCTCCCATCGGACAGCGAGGGGAATGAAGTCTGCTGCGACGTGCGCAAAAGTGTCACAAATCTGGGTGAGCTTCCCGGTTCGGCCTTGCCCTGTTTCAGCTCGCACTGACACAGCATCCCGAGGCCGCGACGCCGACCGGCTGTGCGGTCCCTTGTGCTCGCTGCGAGCAACCGGTGTTGTCACATTAACCCGAGTATCAGAGGGAGGCGTGTAGGCAGGCCGGTATGAGCAAGTCCGTCAGCTACAAAC
>NZ_JAEQMY010000153.1 GCF_016743775.1 Microvirga aerilata
CTGATCAACGTGGTGCCGAACTCGGATGATCCTGAGCACGTCCGTGCTGCTGAGGCGAAGCGCCAGTCCCAGTTCGAATCGATTGATCTGCTCACTGGCCGCCTAGAGCCTGAACTCGGCGGAAGCCCGGACCTTCTTGACTTCATCGGTATGAACTACTACCCGGCCAATCAGTGGTACCTGGGTGGCAGTACAATTCCATTGGGTCATTACGCTTACCGGCCTCTCAGTGAAATGCTCAAAGAGGCGCAGCAGCGCTACAACAAGCCGATCTTCCTGGCTGAAACCGGGGCGGAGGGATCGAGCCGTGCGGCTTGGCTGAGCTATGTGTGTGCGGAGGTCCGTGATGCGATTGCACAGGGTGTGCCTTTTGCCGGCATTTGCCTGTATCCAGTTGTTGATTATCCGGGCTGGGAAGATGAGCGTATTTGCCCGGTCGGGCTGCTCTCAACCCCGGACAGTCACGGAACGCGGACGCCATACCCGCCCCAGGCCCAGGAGCTGCGGCGCCAGCAACGCATCTTTGCAAGAGCACGAAATCAGGTTCATGCAGTCGGCCAGATGACCCCTGAACAGCACACGGATCAGGTGCGCTGACTCAGATCGGGCAACTTCTATTCTGGCTTATCTCGTACTGTCATTATTTGCGCCCTCAAGTTCAGCCAAGCGGATCTCTGCCAGAGCCTTGAAACACCCTGCGGGGAACTGCTAAAGGCAGGCATGGAACATCGCCGGATTCCCGCTCTCCTTCACCGTGTCCCAGAAGGCAAGTTCGACTGCAGAGCCTTCCGGCGCAGGTTGCAGTCGCTCCAAGGTGTCAGGCTTGGCAAGACGCTCTCGGGCTAAAGGGGCAAAGATCCCGTCCGGGTAGCGGTCGAGGTAGGCGCTGTACTCCTCGACAGCCCCGCTGGCCTGAACTGACTGCCAGAACTCAAGCTCGATTGCATCCTGCGGCAAGCTTGAGGCGGCTTCGCTTGAGAGGGACGCCTCCGGCACCCCGGCAACCTCTCCGAGTTCGGTCGTAGCATCCGGGTCGAACATGATCCGGAATGCGCGAACGGAACGGGCAATGTTCTTGACGCTGTGCTCGCCGAGGTCCTCAAACTCGTACTCGCCCCGATCTGGGATGTGGTCCCGCACGCCGCGCCTGATGCACACATGGCAGCAAGAATGGCGACGAGCTTGCGTTCATGCGTAGGGGCTTCCACGGTAGCAAACGCCGGTGCAGGGTGTTGGCGGCGACGGATACTCACTGCGGCTTCGGTCTTCTGGGTTGGCAGAGTCCGGACGTGAGTTCAGCCAGTCAGGCGTTGGCGCTGTGGCTATTGCCACAGCCTGGTGCTCGGGATCTATGTTCTGCATCTACTTGCAGGTCTGCCAGAAGGTGAGCCCTGAACGATTGAACAGCCATCTTATCGAGTGGCATCTTTGTCATTCGTGACGGCGTGGGTTGCACGGCCTGTCTTCTCGAAGCTGGTGAGGTTCTCAATGGTGACTTGAGCGATGCTCGTGAGAGCCTCCGCGGTGAAGAACGCCTAGTGCCCGGTGATGAGAACATTCGGGAATGTGAGGAGACGAGCAAAGACGTCACCCCTGATGACATCCCCGGAGTGATCGCCGAAAAAGAACTCGCTCTCCCCCTCGTACACGTCAAGGGCAAGCCCCCCGATCATCCCGCTCTTAAGGCCTGCAATGGCTGCCCTCGTGTCGATCACGGCGCCCCGGCTCGTATTCACCAGCATGACACCTCGCTTCAGCCCCTGAACGGCTTCAGCGTCAATGAAGTGATGCGTCTCAGGCGTGAGTGGGCAGTGGAGGCTGACAACGTCGGACGCCGCGAGCAACTCATCTTTGGACACGTACTGCGCCCCGAGTTCCTTACAGGCTGGATCGGGATAAGGGTCATGGGCCAGGACCCGACAGCCGAAGCCACCGAAGATCTTGACGGCTACTTGTCCGATCTTGCCTGCCCCAACCACGCCAACTGTCTTTCCGCAAAGATCAAACCCGAGAAGCCACTCGAGGGCAAAGTTGCCCTCCCGCACCCGGTTGTAGGCACGGTGGATCTTGCGGTTCAGGGTCAGCACGAGCGCCACCGCATGTTCGGCCACAGCGTGGGGAGAATAGGCAGGCACCCGAGCAACCGTAATGCCGAGATCCTCGGCTTTTGCAATGTCCACATTATTGAAGCCTGCAGAACGCAGCACAATGAGACGGACGCCGCGTCGGGCGAGCGCCTCAAGGCAGGGCCCATCGATCTCATCATTGACGAAGGCACAGACTGCCTCTGCATTCCCGGCCAAGGCAGTGGTGCTGGCAGACAGGCGGGCATCGAGATAGGTTAGCTGGTGCGCAGAGCCAAGATTGGCCCGATCGAGGAAATGCTTATTGTAAGGCTTCGTGCTAAACACGGCGACCCGCATTATCTTTCTCCTATGATGGCTCCAAGGGTAAGGTCGTACTGACCTTCTTCACTGAACAGTAGCTCTGAGTACCTTCTCCAGTATTGCTGACTAACGCGAGGGGCTGCCCATGACCATTCCCGATCCGATCACCGAGAACCTTGTCGCTATCCATACCTCGATCTCTTCATCTGTGATTGTTGGGAATGCAGGTTCCCCACATTCAACGATAACCCTGCGGTAGCGGCCGCCAGCCGACGATGTGCCGGTCGAAGTAGGTGTGCGTCCCGTAACAACCTCCGAAGACACGCCAGTGGCTCCGCCCTGTGATGTCGTCCGTTTCCCAGACTCCAACCGTCACCGGATTGGCTGGCGGGGCCTCCTCATCCTCGATCCAGAGGATCACAAGGTTTCCATCCCGTGGTACCAGTCTGACTGGTATCCAGTCCTGCATGACTGCTCGTTCTGGATTCAAGGATCTAACTCCACATTCTCCACAAACGACCCGGCTTTGCCGATAGCTCTTCTTCGGTTCGTCCAAGTGCTTTGAGGTTGCAATCTGGTCTCACAGGTTATCAGCTAATGCCATCTTCTCTGCTCTCTTTGCAATATTCGCCCGCGAGGTTGGCTTCCCGAATCGTAGTGACCTTGATCCTTAAGAGCCGATCTTCTGCCTTCCCCTGTACCGTTCCCGCACAGCACGGCAGACCCAGCGGTCGCCTGATAATGTTCTGTGAAGCAAGAAACCCAAGCTCGTGTTGCTCCAGTCGGATGTCGCAACCTCTGGGCACCTTCGCCGTACTCCTGCGTTGATCAGAGATGCAGTACATCTGCGATGCCCCAGGCTCGAAGACCTGGTTTCGGATTGAGACCGAAGGTGAACCCGCGCTCGAGTCGGATGTGATGGGCCACGTGTAATTACCCACGCCCCATTTTGACCTGAGGTTCAGGCGGACACGGTCTGAAGAATTGTCCTGAACGCGTTAGTTCCCGGGCCGAGACGAGCCGTGTCGACGACCGTTCGAATGTCCGCTTCGCCCTCGGCAGCCCACATGGCCCGGTAGCCGTTGGTCACCTTGCGCTGAATGACGGCGGGTCTGAGGGCGCGTTCGCAGGCGTTGTTCGTCGCGTCAACCCTGCCAGGCCAGTGGGCAAAGGTCAGAAGCTGATGGCGCGCACGCCGGAACTTGCTCTGGAGGTCACGGGCCAAATCGCAGGAGGTCGGTGTGGCCAAGATTGCGTCCAGACTGCGTTCCAGGGCACGGCGCTTGCGGGCGAGGGTCGAGGCGGCAAGGGTTGCGACCTCCTCCGCCAGGGCAAAGCACCGCCAGGCGCCGATGCTGGGTGACGCGGGGCACCACCTCCGGCAGCTCAATCTGCTCGTGGATGCTGATCGTCTCCGCCGACCAATCCGCCATGAGGACGGCTGAGCAGCAGGAGCACCGGTCAGGATGGTGCTCGACCACCTCATCAGGCATGGCGCTGATGATCCGGCTGTGACCTTCATGACCTGGCTTGGCGCCACCGGGCTTGGCTTGATCCCGACGCTCCTTGCGATCGGTCGCGGGCGGCTTGGAGGATGTGCGTGAGGTCTTTTGCGGCCGCTGCAGTCGCAGCACCAGCTCGATCAGCTCTTCCTTGCTCAGACGCTCAAGATCGCTGCGGCCCATGACACCAGGGAATCAGCGAAACCCAGTTTGCGCAAGGCCTGGGTAATTACGGCCACGTGGTCGAGAAACAATTCCGTCAGGCCTGGGAAGCCGCAACGAGCACCTATCGCTCGATCTCCAGCCCGGTTTGTTGAGCAGAACATCGGCCTCAAGGCTCACGTGCAGCGCGTCATGCCCCAGTTCCTGACATTGCGCAGTGCGGAGGGAGCAGCCCTTGTCACAGCGATGCTGCCGCCAGCTGGGCGCTATGACCCAACTTTCAGGATCATCATTGTTGGTCCTGAAAACCGGGATCCTTACCTGGAGCATAGTGGGGCCATTCGCAAGCTGGGGGAGCACTTCGGCCTCACCCTTGAGCGCGTCCGGTGCTACCCCTATGCTGGAATGGCTCCATCCCGGAGGTAAGTTGTCGGCCACAAGCCTCCTCCTGCCCCTGAGAACACAGGTTGCAGGATATCGGCGTCAGAAGGATCCACCATCCTGCGGGCTCACGCACTCTCGTCGAGCACCTTACGCACAGTAGCCAGCGACAGACCAAAGTGCTTGGCAACCTGATTGGGTGCCACCCCGGCCAAAAGCGCGGCCCGCACAGCCTTGCGCTGCCCCTCCTGCAGCACAGAGGAAGTTTTGCTGGACCTTGGGGGCCTGTCCCGACGTGCAGAACCTGGAATAAGGCGTTTGAGTGACAGGCTGGCCTGTTTGGCCGCCGCCTCCAGCTCCGGCCGGCTCCCCCTGCCCGCCTCCAGGCGGTGCCGCAACTCGTCCATCAGCTGACCAAGGTTTTGGACCAACTGTGCGTCAGACAAGCTGGCTACTCCCGCCTGCCTAGGCGGAGGCGTACTCCGCTGCGACAGAGGTGTCGGTACGGTGATCGTGTACTCGAACAGGTCAGGCGTACGGGGCGAAGTTCCCTTGTGTGGCATAGGCTTAATATGGGTAGCAGGCAGTCCTGAACCAAGAGCGCAAGGGTGAACCGTGATGAGGTCGCGGGCAAAGACTCACAGGTCGTTTGGACCATCGCCACGCCTGGGGTGGCACCAAACTCTTTGCTTCAGGTTTCAGCACGCGTGAGTGATCCCCAGCCTAAGAAAAGCCCCAGCATGATCCCGGGCTCCTGCGCTCTGTCATTGACGTACTGCACCACTGACGTATGTCCTCCCTTCCATCAGCGGGGCGACCATGAGTGATGACACCGAGTTCGAGCATCTCCTTGCCAGCCTTGGCTCCATTCTCGCAGACACAGACGATGATCTCAGCCTGGGCAGTGGGCTGAGGCTCCCCACTGCC
Source organism: Microvirga aerilata (assembly GCF_016743775.1). Lineage (GTDB taxonomy): Bacteria > Pseudomonadota > Alphaproteobacteria > Rhizobiales > Beijerinckiaceae > Microvirga > Microvirga aerilata. The sequence continues at coordinate 5,360 of NZ_JAEQMY010000153.1, forward strand.
ATTGATGCAGCAGCCGTGCGGAGCAAGACCGGCCTCTCGCAAGCCACGTTCGCCCGCCGCATCGGCGTTGCGGTGGGAACCCTGCGCAATTGGGAGCAGGGCCGCCGCTCACCACAAGGACCAGCACGGGACCTTGTGGCACTGCTCGACCGCAATCCGAGGAGCGTCGAAGACCCCCTCGGGACCTGAGTGCAATGAGTCATGATCCCCCGGCTCAGAGCCAACCAATGTCTGCTATCCTCTCCCGGAGAACAGAGCACGGGTACAGATTGATGAGCCTTGTGGATGACTACATCACGCTTGATGCCACCGCGCTCGCTGATCTCGTGCGGCAGCGGCACGTCAGTCCAGCCGAACTCGTCGAAACCGCGATCGCGCGGCTGGAGCAGGCGGAACCAAAGCTGGCCGGCATGGCCGAATGGACCCTGGACCAGGCGCGCCGGGGCGCCCGCGGGCCGGTGGTGGACGCCCCCTTCGCCGGTGTGCCGTTCCTGCTCAAGGACAACATGCATGTTGCTGCCGGCATTCCCTATCACAATGGCAGCCGCATCTGGCGCGGCTGGGTGCCGCCGCAGGACAGCGAGATGGTCCGCCGCTTCAAGGCTGCTGGCCTGATCATCCTCGGCAGCACCAAGGTGCCCGAGCTTTCGCTCACCCCGGTGACCGAGCCCCGGCATCTGGGCCGGGCCAACAACCCCTGGGCGCTGGACCGCACCACCGGCGGCTCATCGGGAGGATCGTCGGCTCATGTTGCAGCACGCTCGGTGCCGATGGCCCACGCCACCGACGGAGGCGGCTCGATCCGCATCCCGGCATCCTGTTGTGGTCTCTTTGGACTCAAGCCCACTCGCGGACGCACGCCCAACGGCCCCTACATTGGGGAGGGTTGGCATGGCGCCGCTATTGGACATGCTGTGACCCGCAGCGTTCGGGACAGCGCCCGCCTGCTGGACGCGATTGCCGGGCCTGATCTCGGTGCACCCTATGGCATAGCCGCACCCGAGGGCTCCTTTGGTGCGGCCGCGACGAGATCGCCCGGACGGCTGCGGATCGCCTTCAGCTCAGCGGCTCCTAATGGCGCTGCGGTGGATCCGGAGTGTCGGATCGCGGTGGAGAACGCGGCGAGGCTTTGTACCGAGTTGGGCCACCAGGTCGAGGAAGCCGCGCCTTCCGTGCCGGAGGATTACTTCAGCTGGTTTCTGATCACCTTCCTAGCAGCAGTGTCGCAGGAGTTTGCCTTTGCGGAGGAGATGACCGGCACCAGGGCCCGGCGCAGCGAGGTCGAGGAGAGCACGTGGTTGTGCCGCGCGTTGGGGCGGGGCTTCTCGGCTGCGGAACTCTCAGTTATGCTGGAGCGGCTTCATCGAACCACGCGCCAGATTGCAGGGTTCTTTGAGACCTATGATCTCCTGCTCACTCCTACGTTGGCGAGCCCTCCGGTCAGGCACGGAGAACTTCACCCCAGAGGCCTTGAGGCGGTCCTGCAGATGCTGGCAGCCCGCCTGGGCCTTGGTCGCTATCTGCGCTATGGACCGCTCCTGCGGCAGGCAGCGGATCGGGCATTCCGGTTTATGCCCTTCTCTCCCATCTGGAACATCACCGGCCAGCCGGCCGCCAGCCTGCCGTTGCACTGGACGCCTGATGGTCTGCCTGTTGGCGTGCAGGCCGTCGCGCGCTTTGGGCACGAGGCAATCCTCTTCTCGTTTGCCGCGCAGATGGAGCAGGCTTGTCCCTTGAGCCATCGGCTGCCAGCTGGGATCCTGGACTAAGCATGAGGGAATTGGTCCTCCGCCGCAAACAGCCGCCATTTCGACGGCACTCCCTTGAGCATGCGCAGTCCCCGGTCTTGGAACTGAAGCCCTGAGCCGGCGACCAGATCTTTGACCGTACGCGAAACCAGCACTTCGCCAGGGGCGGCCGCAGCCGCGACCCGGGCGCCGATGTGAACGGCAATCCCACCCACATCCGCCCCACTCGCCAGGACCTCGCATTCGCCGGTGTGCAGGCCTGAACGGATGTCGATCCCTAACTGTCGCTGAGCATGTTGGCGTGAGATTCCCAGTTTTGAACCAGCCGTTGGCATTTTGGCGTGAGACTCTGAGACTTTCGAATCTCAAGTTAATGATCTTCACGGGATGCCGGTAACGGAGAGGCCTGCATGGCGGAAGAAGCGGACGATCATCTCGGGATGCCGT
>NZ_JAEQMY010000154.1 GCF_016743775.1 Microvirga aerilata
TGATTGTCCCCTTTCACGATCTCGGCCAAGATCGCGCCTGTAAGTGCTGGACGGCTTTCCACCAGCCACCTGGCATCCTCATCGGCTTGTGTTAACCTCCCGCTAACTTGGTTGGGCGTCGAATGGAGCGACTTAGGAGGGATCGACGGCCGGACTCGCTCCAACTGTCCCGAGTACTGTTTAAGTCTGCTGCCCCTCTGACTGCTTGTGCTTGCGTGGGTGCCGTGCCTCCTCACGGTCTCTCTGGAGAACCCAGCGATGAAGAAGCCTAGACCAAAGCAGAAGCGTCCTACGGCGAAGACAAAGGCTAAACAAGGCAGGGTGCTGGTGGTGACCTCCGGTAAAGGAGGCGTCGGAAAGACCACCTCAACGGCCGCACTCGGGGCAGCGCTGGCGCAGGCCGGCCAGAAAGTGGTTGTGGTCGACTTCGATGTCGGCTTGCGCAATCTGGATCTGGTCATGGGCGCCGAGCGGCGTGTGGCCTTTGACCTGATCAACGTCATCAAAGGTGATGCAAAGCTTGCCCAAGCTCTTATCCGGGACAAGCGCCTTGACACGCTTGCTCTCCTGCCCGCCTCGCAGAGCCGCGACAAAGACAGTCTGACTGAGGAAGGCGTTGCCCGCGTCATCAGCGAGTTGCGGGAGCAGTTCGACTGGATCATCTGCGACAGCCCAGCCGGGATCGAGAACGGCGCTACCCTGGCGATGCGGCATGCCGATGTGGCTGTCGTTGTTGTCAACCCGGAGGTCTCCTCGATCCGCGATGCCGATCGCATCATCGGCATGCTCGACTCTAAGACGCTGAAAGCTGAAAAGGGACAGCGTCTCGACAAGCATCTTCTGCTCACGCGCTATGATCCAACTCGGGCCCGCCGCGGTGAGATAATGAAGGTGGAGGATGTGCTTGAGATCCTGTCCATTCCACTTCTTGGCATCGTGCCAGAGAGCAGGGAAGTACTGCGCAGCTCGAATGTTGGAGCACCGGTGACCCTGGGCAGCCCCGGCAGTGCGCCGGCCCAAGCCTACCTTGATGCAGCCCGACGGCTGAAGGGAGGGAACTCCGCCATCGCCGCCTCAGGCGACAAGCCTCACTTGTTCCACAGGCTATTCACCCGGCGAGCTGCATAGACCTGCTCAACCGTCTTACAAGAGCGAGATCTGATGCTGTCCGGGAGAAGCAGTGATGCACAATGTATCCTAAACTGAACTCGCGTAGACTTGGGATGAACACCAACATGGGTCCTTGAGCTTGACCCCGTACAAGCAAGCTCTTAGAGCATTATCTTTCAAATTCATGATCAGCGTATACGATGAAGCGCAATCCAAGAACTTTTTCTGTTGAGATCAAGAAGACCCGCGTTCAAGGTCAGCGTAGCAACCTCGCACCAAGGCGTTTGTTTGCGACAGCTTCAGCTGGGGCTACAAAGGTCTTCCAGCGTGAAGAGCCCCAAACGATCGCTGAGCCATCTCCTGCCCGACGCATCCTACCGAGCATTGTCGTGCCTGTGTGGAGCAGCTCCGAACCCGTTGGGCCTGTCCGCTGCAAGCGTCCCCCGGTGGAGAGGAGTCTAGGACAGATGGAGTTTGATCTGGCTGCGACAGCCTCTGAGGTCGTAGCAGATGCACCCGCAGAAGCGCCGGTGAGTGCCAACGCCGTTCCGCAGACTGGCGATGCACTTGATGATGCACACGACGCAATGCCCGTCCGTGACATTCAGCCTGCACAAAGCGAGGATGTGAAGGCCAGGTCACGGAAGCTACTGAAGAAGGCCTCTGGAATTGTGGAACGGGAGACAGCCTGCGACCTAGTGTCAGAGGCAGAGATGACTGATCTATTAGTGGCGTCGTCGAAGGTAGTCCAGCGCAGGCTGACGAAGCGTCTGACTGCCGCGGCGCAACTCCCACGCCATGAACGTTGGAAGGGGCGCCTTCATCCCGCTGCTTGGTAAGTTCATTATCTCACCGGATCTGTATATTCCCCTTGCAATGCCGCAACGACGTCCGCTGGTGGTACGCCACGATGCCACAGGACATAGACAGTGCGGTAGCGCGGCGGCACAAGGTCGGCGGCACGGCACGCTGCAACTGCCTGATCATGCGCCTTGCGAATGCTGCCGAACGGCGCCGTGTCGCCCTGCTTCCAAGCCGAGGGGCGAAAACCTAAAATGGCCTGCCAGATGATGACCAGCTTCAGGTGCGGAAAGCTGCGGCCTTTTCGTGTGGTCTTTGGCTTAGAAGTCACATTCGACACATCCTTCGCGCGCCCTCGGGCAAGTGCGAAGCGACGCTGAAGGGCGCGGTGGGTGAGATCGTGACCCTCATCATCCGGGTTCGCGCCACGCTGTTCCGCATCACGCACGACCGCCCTCAACCGTGCGATCCGCCATGCCGGAATGACGTCGAAAGGTGCTGCATCCATCTTCTTCCGCCTCTGGATCGTGTCACTCCTACCATGCTTCGACACTAGCCGCTCGATCCGCAGGTTTACCTATTATTGTCTGGGCGGCGGCAGAGGGTTAAACCGCTCTGTCGAGACCCAGAGAGGAAAGGAGGCATCCAGTGGCACTCACAAAAGATCATCGATGGCGACCTCCTCATGCTCCGCGTCGGGTTTGCCGATGGCATGACTGTCACGGTGACTGCCGGCAGGAACGGCAAGAGTATCAGTGTGACACCCAACAACCCGGAAACGGCCGAGAGGCTGTTGTCCATCTTCCACTGGAGCGTCAATAAGGTAGGTGAGCCGGGCTATCCGTTTACCAGCCTCAACCAAGTCATCTACGGCATGGAAACGCTGGCCCGCTCAGCGCTGAATGTAGAGCAGTTTATTGCGGGTCTTCGGGAGGTGCTGGAGGTGTCCGACAGGCATCTCGTACCCGAAGTTGGTATCAGGGGCCCATCATTCACCGTCGTCGACCTGAGCCCGAGCAGGAAGGTTCCGTCGCAAACAATTTGTTTCAAAGTTTCAGCTACGGTGGCTGCGGTCACAGCAGCGGAGACAGGGATGTTCAAGGGCAGGTATTTTGATCGTTCGATAATCCTGCTCTGCATCCGGTGGTACTTGGCTTACAATCTCAGCCTCCGGAATTTGGAGGAGATGATGGCTGAGCGCGGCATCTCAGTCGATCACGCGACTATTCACAGATGGGTTATTCGGTACTCACCTGAACTCCTGAAGCGCTTCAATGCACGCAAGAGGGTCGTCACCAGCAAGTGGCACGTCGACGAGACTTACATCAAGGTCAGAGGTCGCTGGACGTACCTTTACCGGGCGATCGACACCAACGGCGACACGGTTGAGTTCTGGTTCAGCGAACGGCGTAACCTCACGGCTGCCAAGCGGTTCCTGCGCAAGGCACTTAAGCGTCATGGTCGCCCCGAGCGGATCGTGATCGACGGCAGCCCTACCAACCGAGAGGCGATCCTGTCCTGCGATACCGCTGACCGGCTCCAGGCCAGTTGAGGGTGCACGCTAAAACCGATCAGGATAAGGCAGAGTCAATACCTCAACAATCGCATCGAGCAGGATCACCGTGCCGTCAAACGCCGTGTGCGTCCGATGCTCGGCTTCAAGTCTGCTCACAGTGCCCGGGTGATCTTGGGTGGCATCGAGTTGATCCACATGATGAGTAAACAGCAGGCGAAATATGCCTGCAGTCAGCAGTTGTCGCTCGCCGAGCAGTTTCACCTGCTTGCCGCATGAGGGAGGCACGACGCACCTGCTGCTTTCTCGTCCATATTCCGGATTTGCGACAGATCCCTTCAACCTCACCAATGGCGAGACCATGATCCGCGACGAGGAGGGCATCGAAGCATCCAGCATTCAGGCGGCTGTTATACCCGCCATGGAAGCTGTCGAGGAGCTTCGGGCCCAAGACCCCTCGAACTCGGAAGAATGGCAGGGCTGGTGGCTTGAGATTGTCGATGCGTCAGGTCAGGCCGTGCAGACAATTCCGCTTGATGTTCTCTCTGCTCATTAACCAGGTGTCGGAAGTAAGTCGGCATTGTTGCGTACCAGGCCTCCAAAGACAGAACCCCGGTCTGGCTAGAGCCGCCGGGATCTCTATTTGTCCCTATTCACATGCGCTTTGAGAAGATGCGAAGCGCTAAATGTAACAGCTCTGCGGGGCTTGATTGGCACTTCCACATTGGTTTTGGGATTGCGGCCTACACGCTCACCCTTATTGCGGACCGTGAAGACACCGAACGAAGAGAGCTTCACAGTCTCGCCAGTGGCTAGCGTGTCGCAAATCTCTGCGATGACCTGCCCAACAAGCTCAGCGGACTCATGCCTTGAGAGACCCACCGTCTGGTAGACGGCCTCTGCCAAGTCCGTCCGCGTTACGTTCTTGCTAGCCATCTCTATGCCGCAACAATGGAACCCCCCTTCGGGAAGAGCCGAATAGGACTTTCCAATTCCAGAGAGGAAGGCCCGAAAACCAATACCACCTTCGGATTAAGTACTTCGCCTGATTGCGGATCACAAAAGCGTGACTGTAAGCCTAGGTCCAGCACTCTTCCTCATCGGGATCAGCAATAACAAGCAGCGTCCGAACGCCCGTGAGGAAGGCCTACAAGAACATAAATCAGGTGTATTAGGGACATTCCATGGACAATCTTCGACAGCAGGTCGAGCATGTTGCTCGCGCGTTCTATGAGGAGCAGGAAGAAGCGCCAGACTGGGACAACGAGGCCGACTTTATCAAAGACGAATTCCGTGAGTACGCTCGGGACGCCATAGCCCTTCTTGAGCAACACAAAGCGCAAATACTCGACGCGGCATAGGGCTATTCCGGGAACAGGGGCCTCATCAAGGCCCCGCCAGTCCCACTATTCAGCAGCAACAATAGTGACATCGTTTGCCGCGAGGTTCAGGTGCTGTTGCGCCCACATGGCCGCTTGAGTTCGGTTTGCCACCTTTGCCTTCCTCAAGATGGCCTTGAGGTGCACTTTGATTGTGGCCTCCGCGAGCCCAAGCTCGCGCGCGATGAGCTTGTTCGAGGCGCCTTGAGTCAGGTGGCGCAGGATCTGGGCTTCTCTGGGTGACAGCCTGTTCGCAGTCGCCGCCGCAGATGGGTCGTTCGTTGGCATGAAGATGCCAACCCCATTGGAAATTGCCGCCTGATGGTGAGCAGCGTCGCTCAACAAGCTGGACGTCAGAGCTTGCGAGATGAAGGTTTCACCCAGCATAACCAGCTCAAGCGCCTTGATCAGAGGCTCGCGGTCCATCGTCGTCGAGCAAAGCCCATCCAGACCTGCCTGGAAGGCCTGCACCATGGCTGTACGTTCAATGCGCTCAGTCAGCAGAACCACCCGAGCAGAAGGCCATTGTGCTTTCAGCCTCTCGATTGTCTCGGTCAGCCCATCAGCCACTTGGTCAGTATGGATGAGGTAGAGGGTCGGCAGCTCAGATGTCAGTTCGGGTGACTCTTCTGAGATGAAGAACTGTGTGCCGGAGAGCATGTGGCTGATGCCGCTGCGGATGAGAGTATTTTGGCACACCAGAACGGTCGTCACATACGAAGATGCACTCTGAGCAATCGGGAGGATTTGCTCATTGTAGACGACGTCATGGTTCATGATTATCTGGTCCCTACTAATGTTCAGCAATGTGCATCCGAGACGATCCGCGCGAGCCACCAGCACTCACTCAAGAGGAGACTTGGCGGAAGGGCGATGCATTCCGGGAAGGGTCCATGTGATCTGGACCTTGCTTGGCTGTAACGAGCTACGGAAGGGTGTAGTTCCCCAACGAAGCTACTCCTTGGGAGGTAATCCCTGCTCCATCTAGGAAGCTTGGGAGGATCGTCGGCAGCGTTGGTGCGGCTCGGGACAATAGACTGTTTACCCGCTCCTGTTACACACAAGACAGGATGGCTCATGTACCAAGCCTCCAAAGATAGAACCCGTTTGGCTCTACCCCGGGCGGGTTTTTCTTGTTCAGTTCATCTGCAAATGAGGCATATTCGCAGGCTCAGGCCGCGTTTCAGACCGCCTGAGGCACCAGAGGGGTGGCGCTGGTTGGTGTTTCTCTTGAGCATGGAAGGCGAAGCCCCTCAGGCTGCCTGAGTCCAGAGGGCTGATACCTCGGGCATAGTGTGGGGATAAAGCCAAACCTTGCTCATGTCTCGGCTCTATCCAGACCTTGGAAGGACGAAGCCACGTCCGGCTTTTGCCCCACCGGAAGGTGGCTTCGTTTACACCAACTGCCTGTGCCAGGGGCACCAGCTTGAGCCTTCGTTCGTCCGGCTGCCACAAAAGACAGCCTCTGAGCCACCATCTGAGACAACGTAGCGGCATTGCCGCTCTCGGAGTTTGACGAGCGTGGTTCTATCGCGAGAGGAGGGCTCAGGAATCTCAGTCTCAGGCATTGCTCAAGGTACTCAGTGACAGTTGGCTTCAGGTCAAAAGGCCTGGAACCTTAGGAGTTCCATCGCCAGCAGGCCGGGCGCTGAACATTTCGTTCACCGTGCTCTTGCTGGTACAGTCAAAGCAATGACGATCCAGCATGGATGTTGATGGGCCTGTAGCTCAATGGTTGGAGCCGGCTGCTCACAAGGGCCTGTGCGGAAGGCAAGTCCCGCCGGCCCACTCCACCTCAAGCCTGCTTTGCCCTTGTTGTCCGCACCACAACAACGAGGTGCCCCACCGCTTGAATAGCCACGATTGCTTCAAGCTCACACTGAGAGCAGTGGAGCACCGCATCTCAGAGTCGAGCGTTAGCCATTCTCAAATATTCAGCTTTGTGACGGCATCGATGAGCAGTTTCGCACGTCGCTTTTTTGTCTTGGCAGAGTCAAACGGCAGATCCCGAACTATAAATTCCGCCTTTTGACTTTCCCTGCAGAATCGAGTGCGTAACTTGGAATCATCCGGAACCAGGTTTTTACCTGCGGATTGACTCGGCTTTTCAGCTAAATGATTCAAGCCAAAGAAGTTTTTCAACGGAGAGTCCGTTTATTGTGAATGGATTCTTGCGCTCCGACTCCACAGCCACCTCAGAATCGGTCATCACTCGATATGGCACGAGTGTAACGGGTGGATGCCATGCCTGACGCAAAGCAGACCGAGCGCGTTCAACGCTTCCGCAAGTCTCGCCGGGAACGGGGGGACAAGGAGATGAACGTCTGGGTCCCCGGACTTCTTAGTGATGCGATCGACGAAGCCGTCGAGAACGGTCGCTTCAAGTCCCGTCAGGAAGCTATCACCCATGCCCTCGAGGCTACATTTGCCCATAAGGAGCGAATTGTCGTGACGTAACCTAGGCAAAGCAAAAGGCCCACGAAGCTGGACACTTCGAGGGCCTTTGGAGACCACCGCGAGGGTGGGCATAAGATTTGGGTGTTGCAACCTCCTTATGCCATCCCGACAAGCTGAATGTCAAGAGCATCGGTTTCGGTGAACGCTCCCGCTTTGCCCTCACAGAGGA
>NZ_JAEQMY010000155.1 GCF_016743775.1 Microvirga aerilata
GACTGGTGCCATGGGTCGCCTCCGCCAGCAGGTCAGAAGGGGCCGCCATTATACCCCGCAACCTACCGGATGCACCATTTAGTGCTACAGCGTCATGGTGCGGCAAGCCTCTCGGCCTCTCCCCGTGCGTGGATGAAATTATCCAAGTGGAGAAGGACATCCTGTCCAGGGATAAGCGGGCCTACAAAACGGGCATAGGCTACAATGCTGGGAGCTCGCTCGTTGGATGCCGGATCTATTGCACTGTTCGCCACTTTGCCCATGACACTCCGGACGAGTGCAAGGTGAGCGTTGCCACGTTCGAGAAGGAAGCGGCCCGGAAACCGTACCTGTGGCGGACGAACCTGCGGCTGCTCCTCATGGAGAAGTGCGAAATCCCGTTCTGAAGCGTTGTCATTCTACACCGCTACAGTGCTGTGATGCTGTAGCGCGAATTGACAGGGCCAGAGGAACGAAAGCTCTCCCCGTTATTTCATTCAGCAACGGGAGCCTTCTGAATGGCAGACAAGTGGAATGGGATTTGGAGCGGAACGGTTGAGGGCCGCCCCGTTATCGTCGAGAAATACGATGAGAGTGGTGACCTTCGGGCGCGAACGGCACCGAAAGAAGATGATCCGAGGACGCTGAGACAGCAAGGCGGCAGCGGTGCCTCCCTGGCCTCTTTCTGGAAGGAAGACCCCATCAAGGTTGATGGGCCTACCAAGGCTGACCTTGGGATAAACCTAATCGGTGATGGAGGTTTCACACCGGACGGAGCCGCTGAAATCGTCAGCCATATCCCTTGAGCCGAGATGGTTGAGGCGCTGTAGTGCTACAGCGCCTTGATGCTATGGCGCTTTGGCGCTGGCTTTCATCTCGCCGGACGTTGGATGGCCGTAACGCTTCAAAACCTCGTCGATCCCTTCCATGATGAGGTCGTGAACTTTCTTGTCCGTGTGGAAGGCAATCTCCTTCAGCTTCCGATGAGCCTGCTTCGGCAGGTACACGCTCGTATGGACGATGTCGGGCGTAGCCTTCCGGCTTGGGGGCTTCACCGCGGCTGCTGGCTCCGGGGCAGGGGTGGGGGCAGCAGGTTCTGGTGTGGGCATCTGGTTGAGGTGGAGGCCTGCCACGAGTGAGGGGCGCTTGGTCATTTCACTTTCCCTTCGTCTTGCGGGCGATCCAGGCCCAGAGGTTGCGGACTTCGTCGGAGGCTCGTCCCTCCGGGGCGTATTCCGCCACGCCCTTCCCGGCTGCAATGGCGTCCTGGTGGTCGACAAGCTGGGTCATGGTGGGTTCTGCGAGAACTCCGAACATGGAAAGCCCGTTGGCTGCCTCGGTGGCTCGGCTGCTTTTGCCGGGAGGGCATTGGTTCAACAGAAACGCGAACCGCTCCTTCATCTCGAGGCGCATCAGGGCTTCGACGGTGGGGAGGGTGGCCTTCAGGTCCAGTTTCGACGGCCGGGACAGAACCAAGCAGAGGTCCGCTTCCTTCATGGCCAGGTTGTTGGTCGTGTTTGCGCTGCCTGCTGTGTCGAGGACAACGAAAGTGAAGCCCTGGCCCTTGAGCGCCTGGAGGATCTGCGGGAGCTGGGCCACCTGATCCGGGGCGATCCGGTCGACGGCAACGGAATCCTCTTCGCGGGTATCTCCCCAATCGGCAAGGGATCCCTGCGGGGTACTGTCAACTTGATACCGGGGAGACCCTGCTGCTGCAGGGAAGCCTGCACGTCAGTCCAAATCAGCCTACAAGGCAGCACCGATCGCGTCCCGCCACGCGGCGAAGGCGCGATCGGTGCTGTCCGATACTCATTGGCGGAAAGACGATGGCGGCGGAGCTGGAAGTGGTTGTGGATCGGAGTGTGAATCGAGAGAAACTGCTGCGCATGCCGAACTGACTTGAACCGTCTCATGTGGCGTTCACGCCGTCGGGTAGGCTGGTGCGAGACCTCACAGCGGTTGTTGAGATACCGGCTCTGCCGATGCTCGACACCTGGCAGGATCTCGCGTTTGGCGGCACCATAGGATCCAAGCTTGTCGGTCACGATCACCCTGGGCGTGTAGCACAAGCCCTTCAGCAGCTTGCGGAAGAAGCGCTTGGCCGCCTTTGTGTTCCGGCGGCTCTGGACCAACACGTCGAGCACATTCCCATGCTGATCAACCGCTCGCCACAGGTAATGGAGCTTGCCCCTGATACGAACGAACACCTCATCAAGAAACCATTTGTCTCCAGGGTGCGGCCGACGGCGCTTAAGGCTGTTGGCGTAGGTCCGTCCGAAGCGCAGGCTCCACTCGCGGATGGTCTCGTAACTGACCTGGATCCCCCGAGCGGCCAGGATCAGTTCGACCTCACGCAGGCTCAGGCTGAAGCAGTGATACAACCAGACGGCCTGATTGATGATTTCAGCTGGAAAGCGGAAGCCGCGGTACGGGTTGGACGTTGTGCTCATGCCCGCGACCCTGCCATACGCCCGAACCTTCGCCAACCTGACAATACCCTGCAGCACCCCAGACCACTATGCTTCCACGCCGTCTGCCGTCAGTCTCCGTGTTTCCTGCCATTGCCCTGTCTCTATGCAAAGACCACAAGCAGGTCTTTGGCTCGGGTACTAAGTGTCAGATTTCGACCACCAGCAGGCCGATCCAAGTTCTGAGGAACAGCGATTCTTAAGGTTGGTGCATAGTATGACTCAGCATTGCTCAGTCAAAGAACTCTATCGAGATAGCTCCACCGCCCGAAATGCAATTGCTTCTGCTGTCAATGGGAGCGAGGATCCCACCTCTCGGCTCACGTTGCATTCCGAGTAGCCAACGGGAGGCGAGCCGGACTGATTTTCTAGCCGATTACAAAACGGGAGGAAAAGCCCAATGAAGAGTCCATCCAGCGTACGAGCGCCCATGTCCTCGGTTGATAGATGGCACAAGGCATGGATGCCCAACGGAACCAAGTCTTATCGAGCCCCAACCTACACCTCGGTCTTTGTCGCAGCTGCGGCCCTCGCGTCTACGGCCCCGGCATGGGCTGCCCTCGACAAGGGGCCATGCTTAGTCAAGAAGGAGGTGGATGTCGCCGCCAAGATGCGGGACGGCACCGTGCTGATGGCCGATGTGTACCGGCCCCAGGAGCCCGGGAGCTACCCAGTTCTCTTGATGCGCCTGCCATACGACAAGAGTGCTGCACAGACCTACGTCTATGCCAAACCCGAGGAGTACGCCTCCCACTGCTACATCGTGGTGATCCAGGACGTGCGTGGACAGTACAAGTCACAGGGCGAGTTCTACCCGTTTCGCGATGAGGGCAAGGACGGCTACGACACAGTGGAGTGGGCAGCCCAACTGCCCGGGTCGAACGGGAAGGTCGGCATGTACGGCTTCTCCTACGTCGGAGCAACGCAGTGGCTCGCTGCCGCGGAGAAGCCGCCACATCTGGTGGCGATCGCCCCCGCCCACACCTCGTCGGACTACTACGACGGCTGGTCGTACGAGGGCGGCGCCTTCTCGCTCGCGTTCAAGCAATCATGGCCACTGACCTCAATCGCCCTGTCAGGGGTCCGCCGGCAAGGTGATCAGCAGCTTCTCGACGACATCCAAAAGGCAGCTGCTGACCTGCCAGCTCTGTATAGCCACGTGCCGATCAGCGACTATCTGCCGAACTCCCAGAACGATCAGCGGATCGCCCCTTACTATGCAGACTGGGTCGCGCACGATACCTGGGACGATTACTGGAAGCAGTGGAGCATTCGAACCCGGTATCAGGACATCCAGGTACCGGCCCTGAACTTCGCCGGCTGGTACGATGTGTTCATGAAGGGTGGCACAGAGAACTTCATGGGCATGCGGGAGAAGGGTAGCTCGGAGGCGGCTCGCAAGGGTCAGCATCTGGTGATTGGGCCATGGATCCACCTGCCCTGGGTGCAGAAGGTCGGCGAGATCGACTTTGGCCCAGAGGCAGCAAACCCGATCGACCGGTTGCATCTGCGCTGGTTCGACTACTGGCTCAAGGGTCAGACTAACGGTGTCGATACGGAAAAGCCGGTCCGGGTGTTTGTCATGGGCGCCAACACCTGGCGCAAGGCCGACAGCTGGCCGCTGCCGGAGACCAGGTTCACGCCCTACTACCTGCACAGCATGGGGCAGGCGAACACCCGCTACGGCAACGGGTCCCTCTCACTCGAGAAGCAGGTGGCCAACCAGGCGCCCGACAAGTACCGTTATGACCCGGCCAATCCTGTTCCAAGCGCAGGCGGGCATTCATGCTGCACCCCGGATGTGGCACCGGTCGGGCCCTACGATCAGGCCAAGATCGAAGATCGGGCCGACGTTCTGGTGTACATGACCCCACCCCTCGAACAGAGCATGGAGGTGACCGGACCGGTGCAGGTGATCCTCTACGCGCAGTCATCAGCCCCAGACACCGACTTCACCGCGAAGCTCGTCGATGTTCATCCGGACGGCAAGGTCTACAACCTTGGCAATGGGATCATCCGTGCCAGCTCACGGGAGACGCTTGAGAGGCGGACGCCCATCGAGTCGGGGAAGGTCTATGAGTACAAGATCGATCTCTGGCCCACGTCCAACCTGTTCCGGCCGGGCCACCGCATCGGGCTTGAGATCTCCAGCTCGAACTTCCCGCACTATGACCGCAACCCGAACACGGGTGCTGAGTTCGGCCAGGAGACTACCTTCAAGACTGCTGACCAGACGATCCTGCATGATGCGGATCATCCCTCCCGGATCATCCTACCGGTCATGCCGACTCCCGTGCAGTCGAGGGTCACCGCCTCTCGTTGAGGACCTCTGGCCCCGCCTTGGCGGGGCCTTTCTACAACCTGCCGCCTACGGCAACTGCTAACGTAAGAAAGCTATCGCGAGCGAGTCCGGACCACGGGTATGCTCATTCTCAAATGAAGCAGACCATCTCTGCTTTAACTTACTCGTTGCCCTCTTCACTGCTCTCGAGAGGCTCGCTCGTTTCCATGATGAAATTGTAATTGGCTGCAGAGACGTAGAGCACGTCAGTCCCGAACAGCGAAAAGGTTACCGTTCCGCTGCTGTCGATGCTCACAGCATCCGCCTCAAGCTGGAGAGACTCCCCGGAGACGAAACTGACCGTCCAGCCTTTGACCACGAGGGAGGCGCGAGATCCTCGCCGCTTAGTCACGCCTTTCTTGGCGGCTCCCTGTTTCACAGCACCTCTTTCCGTGCTCCTTCCCCGAGTAGCTGCCTGCTTGCGGGGACCCTTCTTGGAAGCTCCCCGATCCGTTGTGCGTGCTCGACTGACCGACTTGGTGGTTCGTGCCATGACTTGCTCCTCTCGGCTGGTACCAACCCTTTGACGTAGCGAGCTCTGCAGTGCCGAAAACCCAGTCTTTCCGACGGCAGAGACTTATCGGCGATGGAGTTGGAATAGCGGCGCGTGATCGGGCTGGGTGGTCACCACAGCGACGGGCCAGACCGGTCGATCTGTGACCAACTCGATCCGGAACGAGCGCATCAGTTCGGCCAGCACCAGGGTGGCCTCCGTGAGGGCGAAGTGAGCGCCAATGCACACGCGGGGCCCGACACCAAAAGGTAGATAGGCGAAGCGGTCGATTGCCGGGGCGCCGGGCAGAAAGCGTTCTGAGGCGAACGCATCCGGCTCGTGCCAGTATTTCCGATGCCGGTGCAGCACCCATGGCGAGATGATGGCGAGATCGCCGGGCTTCATAGTAACACCCGCGACGGTGTCTGGCTGGCGGGCTGCCCGGACAATCACGTAAGCCGGCGGGTAGAGCCGCATGACCTCGTCCAGCACCGCCCGTGTGTACGTCAACTTGTTGAGCTGTGGCTCCGCCCTGCTGTCCGGCAACACTGCTGCGGCCTCTTGGGTAATCTGTTCCTGCACCTCCGGCAGGTGGGCCAGCAGATACACCGACCAGCACAGGGCTACCGCCGTGGTCTCGTGTCCGGCCAAGATCATGGTGGCGATCTGATCCCGCAGTTGCTTGGGCGAGAACCCCTCCCCGCTCTCCGCGTCGCGAGCCGCCATGAGCAGGTCGAGCAGATCGCGCGGACCACTGGCATGAGTTTTGTCCTTGAGCCGCTCAGCCATGATCTGGTCGATCAGCCGGATCCAACTCCGCCGGAACCAGGCTCGCGCCCAGTCATGGGGTGTCGGAATGGCAATGGGCACAACAAAATCGAGCAGGTGCGGTCGGCCGAGCCTTTGGCCGTAGCGCATAATCTGCTCCCGGAGAGCGGAGCCGTGCTGGCCCATCTCCAGGGAGAACATGCTGCGCCCAGCGATCTCGAGGGCGAGGCGCTGGATTATGGGGAAGAGATCCACCCGCTCCTTCTCGGTGGCGGCGAGACTGCCGATCATCTCAGTCGTGGCTGACCGGATATGTGGAACGAGAAGCTCGACTGACCGCGGCGTAAAGGCCGGCGCCAGGGTTCGCCGCTGATGACGCCAGGCAAGTCCCTCGCTGGTGAACAGCCCTTCTCCGAGCAGCGGCTTGAGGATCCGGAGGGTGGCGCGGGTTCGGCCATAGGCCTCCGGGTGATCCACCAGAACATGGCGGATTGCTTCGGGAGCATTGAACAGAACCGAGGAGCGGCCGAAAAAGCGACGGACGACAACCTCCTCCTCATAGGCCCGCTGCGACCAGACCCGCAGGTTGTTGACTCGCATCAGCGAGGCGAGCTGGC
This sequence comes from Microvirga aerilata, assembly GCF_016743775.1. GTDB lineage: Bacteria > Pseudomonadota > Alphaproteobacteria > Rhizobiales > Beijerinckiaceae > Microvirga > Microvirga aerilata. The sequence goes on from NZ_JAEQMY010000155.1 coordinate 6,667, forward strand.
GCGGAGAGAGGTTCTCCGGAGCAGGCTCCGGATGCGGCGGGATGAAGGTCCGAATGTCCTCAGGTGCGACGGAGCTCTGCATCGTCTATATTTAGCACGTTCAGCCCCCGAGGCAGAGATGCCGAACACCAAGGACAGAGGCCACAATTCACCCGATGGTGCGGAATTAAACCTTCGCCTCGTAGGATCAGGAGGCGGCGAGGGTTGGTCGCATCATCATTCGGAAGGTTTGAGTGCCGAGAACCACGTCAGGAACAGGAAACGGGTGCAGCAGCTTGGAAGCGAAGGCTGACCGTGATTTCGGAAGTGATCCTTTGCGATCAGCCAAGCTCGGCCAGAGGATTGGGACGCACCCGAACACGAATTGAGTGCTCAATCCTTCGGAGCGGTGTTCAGACCGGGGAAGTTTCGACCGTTCAGCGCGAGCCGGTTGGTACCAGCTTGGCACCGGCTCTGATCGGGAACTAGGGGAAATGCCGGAAAAGGCCTTGGGCCTATGGTAGCGGAGGAGGCATTTGAACCCCCGACACAAGGATTATGATTTGACGTCGCACAAGTCTAAACTATTGACCTTGTTTCACCTTTGCCAAACTGCACTAGTACTACAGCCGTGGTTTGCGCCGACGTCGGGTACGCTTGCGCCAGTGACACTCGCGGGCACGCTGCTGGTGTCGTCG
>NZ_JAEQMY010000156.1 GCF_016743775.1 Microvirga aerilata
GTCTCAATGAGGGTTGATGATGAGGGTGGGCTGGCCTGCGTTGTGCGGGCCGCCCGTCGAAGGATCGACGATGTCACTCTTGTCTCAGGTGCTGCACCGCTTCGGATCGCCTGTGAGCGAGGCGTGAGGTGTCCTTTTTGGGATTTATCTCGTCTTTTCCTTCAACCGTCCGGTGATCTTCCCGTCATTCTCTCCTGGGATTGCTTCATCTCTCCTCGTACCCGGCACAAACCGGCCCGGCCTAAGGCAAGCCGCCGGTCTTATAATCGTCAAAGACATGGAGCGGCGCCCTGCTCTTTGAGATCGCCGGAATTTGCTGGAGGAACGCCGCAGGCTCTCAGGGTTACAATGACCGCAGCCGCATCCGTGGCCCGGCCGCTTACCCCAGCTCTGGGCGCGCGAAGACACACTCACCACACGTTTCCTCGCGTGGGGCGAAAGGCGTCAAGACGCCTCTCGCGCCAGCCGACCCTGCGGATCACGCGAAAGCGATGAGCGTGATGATCCTCTGCAGATAGGGAAGTGCTAGAGGGCCAAGCCCGATACTGCGCCGTCGCGCGCCACGAGGGCGATCCGGATGCCAGCCCGTCTGACCAGCGGTCGGCGACGCCAAGTCTCTGCAAGCATGCGGAAGACAGGTGTATCGGGCACAGCGGCGACGACGATGTCATCGCCGCCGCTATCGAACAGCAGCGCCTCTCCGAGCGCTGTCGTCAGCAGCGAATGCTCGTCGCGTCCTGGCTTTCGGGCCAACGGTCCCTTGGTGCATTGTGCAACGATGCGCCGACTATCGATCGTGGCGACCACATTGCCTTCGCCTGGCCGCGAGTGCACCCGGATGGTCTTGTCACCGCGGCGGTAGGTACCGGTCCAGGCGTTGCGGCCAACCTGCGGCTTCTTGATCTGCTCCCATCCCGTGCCGGCCATGAAGCGGCCGGTGTCGAAGACGAGCAGGTCACCGACCTTGATGCGGGCTCCATCGACCGCGACGCTGGCCATGGCTCCCGAGCCGGGAAGCGACAGGATGAACTCGGCTAGCCGCAGGGCCACTTCGGCTTCCGACATACGGTCGGCCTGGAGGCCGAGCTCACGCGAATCCTTATCCCTCACAGTGTTGAGCCAAGTGTTGTTTGCGCATTCCTTACGTAAGCCGTCACCCATCTGTATCTACATCTGCGCAGTTGTTGACTGCTTACCCACGACTGTAGAGGATCCTCACAACGGCAGCTGCTTAGTGTATTGGTTAAGCTTACTCAGCAGTGTTGTCGAAATACGACACGGCCGATGTTTCTACTATGTCGGCCTAGTGTTGACACTTGGTTTATGTCTAGTGCGCATTCTCGATGAGAGGTCTGCAAGAGCCTGGGAATGATTGAGGGGTGCACCATGAGCGAAAAGCAAGCTAGCGAACGTAGATCGGTGGCCAAGCTCCGTCCCGTCAACACACCGCCCGTCGACGAGAACACAGCTTCGATGATCGACCTCCTACAGGAGCATCTGCGGCTCGCCCGCGAGGGCAAGCTGCGCTCTCTTGCCGTCGTGTCCGTATCCTCCGATGGGACGGCTATCGGCACTCAGTGGTCATGCGATCCGAGCGATATGGCATCGCTGATCGGCAAGCTCACTGTCCTTACCCATGATCTCATGGCGGCTCGGAAGTAAGCCGCGGGTCTCTGGAGCGGGCATTGTGGCGTGTGGCTCCCTCTTAGCCTCCTCAGCAGTCCTCGGGGGATCGTCCGCCATCGGCTCTCTGCGAGGAGGCTGAACTGCGTTTGTTGCAGCCTGCTTCTGAAGCCTGCGGTTCTTCCAGGCCTGCAGCATTTCTTGTCTCAGCCCTGGTCTGGGTTTCGGAAGGGTCCGCCAGATCGTCAGCGTGAACGCCTTTCCCACGGCGAGCACGAGGGCCATGCCGTAAAGGAAAATGGTCGGCGAGAAACTCTCATCCATTTGCGGTCATCCTCTCAGCGCCCGCTCGACACCATCAGCCGTGTGCACTGTTGAAGCCCCGCTCATACCATAACAGAGATCAAAGCGCGGCTTTCTCGCCCCAATGCCTTCGACCAAAGTCTGTCTTCCTCGATCCTGCCGGTTGCTAAGGATAGGAGGCAACGAACCGGCCTCAAGAGCGCCTATCGATCATGTGTGTTATCCGCCACGAATGTTGACCATGAGACTGCTGCAAAAAGCTCAGACCTACTTCCGCAAGCCTGCATTGCCGCCTGTGATCCATAGGCAAGTAGCCGCCCATGATGAGCAGGTTGGCAGCTCACGGTCAAAGCGCGCTCAGATCCGGGACGTGCTGCGCCAGTACGAGAGGGGCAGTCTCAAGGAAACTGAAGCTGTCGAAGAACTGCTCAAGATCCTACGCTGAGACCGATCCAGGCTTCCCTGCCCTACCCGCCTTGTAGCAGATAGCCACGTCGACGCTTTCGTTGGAGCCAAATCTCGAGCGCTTCCACGGCGCATGACTGGTTTTCGTAGAGCTCGACCCTCCGCTGTCCTAGTCGCCCAAGGCGCCCCCACTCGCGGATCAGGGTCGCATCACCAAACAGGCTCGGCTCGATCGACAGGACATAGTAGCGAGCCATGTTGCAGCTTGGATCGCACCGGTGCAGGACGAGATAGTGGATCGTGTCGTGAGCCATGCGCCAGTGTCACGCGGGCCCGGGGACGAGGTCCAATCAAAGTCCTGAATCGATTGAGCCTTAACGATTCACAGCCGTGATGCACCCTGCAATTTTCGCTCTCTGAACCCACGCACGCTGGCTAGTCATCATCTCCACGAGCACGGTTCCCCTGCCTACGACATTCTTCGCCTCCTCATGGCGAGGAGTTCGACGGCGAGGTCGATTTTGCCGGATTTCACCATGCGGGTGAGGGCGCGGAAGTAGCCGCCCGGGTTCTTGATCCGGCTCTCGCCACCGTTCCTGGCCATGTCGTCCTCATAGAGCTGCAGGACGTAGATCACCGCGATGGCTGCCCTGACGGTGCCGATGTCCTCCACGGCCTCGGCCCAGGCGCTCTCATGCGCCCCGAGGGAGGCTCGCAGGTAGCGACCTGCGGCAACGATGTCTGCCAGATCCTGGACAGGTTGGCCGTAGTCGCTGATGGCGGGGCAGGCCTCAAGGATCAATTCCGGTGATAGGTGCTCCGAGGTTTGTTCGGTTGAACGAACCGCCTCAGCTTTCTTCGGAAAGCCTTTGTTACAAGGCTCACTAGGAGATTCGTTGTTGTTATTAGTGTGACGGCAATCTTTGCCCCCATTGCCCGCATCAAAGAATGCTTTCTCGCAAAGTGTCCTCAGGTCTTTCCACGCGTCGAGAACGTCCAGCGGCATCACTTTTGTGCTGCGTAATGGCGTCCGGGCTTTCAGAGCCTTGAGACGGTCTTCCAGATCTGAGCGGTCCAGATCGGGATAGTGCTCGGCCAGGGCACTCAAGGCTTCTTCCGCGGCGCGGCGGGCGATGGTGATCTCGTCGAAGGCGCGCTTGCGGGCTTCCCTGAGCTGCTTTTGCTCGATCAGGCGCTCGGTCCACTCTCCTCGCCTAGCATAGACGGGCGTCAGGTCGAAGCCGAACGCATCGACGATCTCGCCGCCTAAGTCTTTGACGGCAAAACGCTTCCCGTTGGGGGATTCTTTCGGAACGATCAGCTGCTGGTCGATCAGCACCCGGAAGGCATAGCGGACCGACCGCTCCGACAGGCCGGTGCGGCTCATGAGGTAGTCGTTGGACGGCCACACGAGCAGCCGCTCCCATCCCTGCTCACCCCAGCAGGCCACGAGCTCGGACAAGATCGATCGGGGGCCGTTGCGCAATTCCAGGGCCTTGGCAGCGTCCCGGGCTGCCGCAGATAGTTCTTTACGCGTCACCGTGCGCCCGGCTTCGAGCGCGAGTTCTCTTGCGGCCAGAGCGGCATGTCTCAGCCGCCGGCCTCCTGACGATGCGAGTTGCATCGTACCCTCCTCTGTGAGGGCAAAGCGGGAGCGTTCACCGAAACCGATGCTCTTGACACACAGCTTGTCGGGATGGCATAAGGATGTCGCCAAACATTCGCTTATGCCCACCCTCGTGGTGGTCTCCAAAGGCCCTCGGAGTTTCCAGCTCCTTGGGCCTTTTGCTTTGCCTAGGTTACGTTACCGTGTTCGGCTCCTTCTGAACAAAGGCTGCTTCGAGGGCATGGGTGATCGCGACCTGACGCGAAGGGTAGCGGCCACTCTCGACGGCTTGGTCGATCGCATTGCCGATTTCCCGGGGAAGCCAGACATTGGTTTCCCTGTCTCCCCTCTCACGACGGGTTTGACGGAGACGTTGAGCTCGCTTGCGACTCGCTGCATCAGCCATAGCGTTCATCCATGATACTCGTAGCGATACGAGTGTTGCCCGATTCTCGGAGGCGAGTGGAGTCGGAGCGCAAGAATCCATTCACAATAATTGGATTCTCCGTTGGAAAACTTCTTTGGCTTGAATCATTTAGCCGAAAAGCCGAGTCAATTCGCAGGTAAAAACCTGGTTCCAGATGATTCCAAGTTACGCACTCGATTCTGAGACAGCAGTCAAAAACCGGAATTTCCAGTTCGGGCTGTGCCGTTTGACTCTGCCAAGACATAACAGCGACGTGCAGAACTGCTAATCGATGTCGTCACAAAGATGGATATTTGAGAATGACTCTCGCTCGACTCTGATCCGTAGTGCTCCTCTACTCCCGACGTCAGCCTGAGGCGATAGTAGCCATTCAAGCTGAAGGGCACCTCGTTGTGTGGTGGTGCGGACAACAAGGGCAAAGCAGGCTTGAGGTGTAGTAGGCTTGGAGGGACTTGCCCTCGGGACAGGCCATTATAAGCAGCCGGCTCTAACCATTAAGCTAAAGGCCCATCAACAACCATGCTGGATCGTCATTGCAGTGACTGTACCGGGAAGAGCGCGGCGAACGAAATGTTCTGCTCCCGTCCTTGCTGGCGATGGAACTCTTAAGGTCTTGGGCCTTTTGACCTCAAGCCAATTGTCACTGAGTACCTTGAGCAATGCCCGAGACTGAGATTCCTGAGCCCTCCTCTCGCGATAGAACCACGCTCGTTAAGCTCCGAGAGCGGCAATGCCGCTATGTTGTCTCAGATGGAGGCTCAGAGGCTGTCTTTTGTGGCGGCCGGACGAAGGAGGGCTCGAGCTGGTGCCCTTGGCACAGGCAGTTGGTCTATACGAAGCCGCCTTCCGGTGGGGCAAAAGCCGGGCGTGGCTTCGTCCTTCCAAGGTCTGGATAGAGCCGAGACCCGAGCAAGGTTTGGCTTTATTCCCACGCTATGCTTGAGGTGCCATCCCTTTGGACTCAGGCAGCCTGAGAGGCTTCGTCTTCCATGTTGATGCCTTGAACGCGTTTCTGGTTCAGAAGGGACTGCAGCTCGGCGAGCATCTGACCGTCTCCAGGGCTCCTTCCCAAGGTTTACGTCCAGACTGGAGAGCCTCGTGAAGGATGTTACCGTTCCAGAGGTGCCCGGAGGCTGGTCCGACAGTCGAACTGGGATCTCCCGCTCAGGCGGAACACCCCAGCGCCACCCATCTGGTGTCCCAAGTCGTTCTAAGACGCGGCCTGAGGATGCGAATAAGCCTCGTTTGCATTTGAACCCTAACATGACTTGGACATGCCCAGACAGGAACTCGGGCCAGGGCGCTTTGCGTCACGCCCATGGGCATTCGTCGAGTTCATAGCCCTTTGAGAAAATCATCGATCGACAGCTGCGCGGGGTTACGCGGCTTAGTGTTGGCTCGACGAGGCGCCTTCTCTGCCCCGACCACGGCGGCTTGCTCTTTCTCGCGGGGCGGCCTGTCCGCTTTGCCTCGCTCCATCCGGGCTTTGGCTTTGTCGCGTGCCACAGCCTCCAGCGCACGTGGATCCTCGGTGAGCCACTTCCTGCGCTTTATTACCTCATTCACGCGACCCTGATTGACCCCAAGCTGAAACGCAATCTCCTGCTGGGTCATATCCGTCGTGCCATGGAGCTCAAGGATCTTGCGCGCCAGCTCCGGCGTCATCTTACACCCGGAGACACGACGGGCAGGAGCAATCGTCCTTGTCTTCTTATCCTCGCTGCGAAGGGTCTCCAGGATGGCCAGGGCCATGTGCATCCCCTGGACCCACAAGGCTTCTTCGAACTGCTTCAGCGTGGTCAAAAGGCAAACTCCCGAAAGCGTGCTTCAACACACCTGCACTGAAGCAAGCTTCCTTTTGAACAAGGAAGAGGTCACAGCATGTCCTGCCAGAGCCCGCAAATTGCTGCCGGAGACCAGCCAGAATACAGCGCTCCGAGTGCAGAATAGAGTCTGGAGCTCCACCTTTTCAAGCATCTACCCCAACTTGGCTGTTGATCTGTTGCTTCAAGGATGTCGAAGCACACAAGGGCTTGCGGGGGAACCAATGCGGACTCAAACTGGCAAAGGGAGCGCGCAAGGTTCGGTCAGTACTGGGAGTTGCAGCGCTGGCAGCGGGTTGAATGGAGAGCTGTTATGAAGGATAGCGTGATCGACAATCCGGCCCAACATCGCTTTGAGCTTCCTGTCGGGGATGCAGTAGCAGTGGCCGCCTACCGACTGGAAGGTGAGAGGGTCATTCTCGTCCACACTGAAGTTCCCCAAGAACTCTCCGGTCAGGGCATAGGCTCCAAGCTGGCCGAAGGGGTCTTTGAGTTGATCCAGGGCAGCGGGCGAAAGGTCGTCACGGAGTGCCCCTTTATGGCTGGTTGGGTGAGCCGTCACTCGGAATACGCGAAGCTGGTGGTTGGCTGAAACCCGGTCTAGAAAAGCTTGTGTGCCTACATTTCCATTGTTGCTGGATTCTTGGCGTGAGATGTTCCGGCTTGGGCTCCGATCCGCGGCCTCGTGCGCCATAAAAGCAGCCCCTCTACGGCACTGTCGCTGCGTTCGAGGATCTGTCCGGCAATCGAGAGGATCTCGTTCCATTCACAGACGGAAATGAGCAGCGTGTTACGGACCGCATTCCACAACAGGCCTAATAGTTGGCCACTGTCTGTGGTCATCGGCGCTAGCCATCGTGGAATAATCTGACGCCACATCAACCTTTCGTTAACCATACATCTTTAGACTCTCTGATGCGATCGGGATAGCCGGTGCTGGCCGACAGCCCGGCCCAGCATTGCAGTAGACTCAGGATGAGCCCAGAAGCTCAAGTGACTTCCTAGCTGCCCACGCCGCCCGCCACACAACCCCTTTTGATGCT
>NZ_JAEQMY010000157.1 GCF_016743775.1 Microvirga aerilata
CTGATCAGAGCTTTGAGGCCATGATCTATCTCGCTGCCAGCTTCATGGCCCTGAAATGAATGTCCACACGCCTTAGTATACCGACTAGCGTGAAGGCTACCTCACTCGGGGCTTTCAACTGGCCGCCTATCATGTCCAAAGGCTTACGCGATTGGGCCAATGTATGAGGATCAGCGCCGTTTGGTACAAGGAGCCGGTTCTGCTTGGTGGGCGACCGACCAAGTAAGGCTAAAGCTGCACCTCGGCAGGCTTGTGGCGCGCCGAACCCCTTGAGTGGAGCTTTCTACATCCAAAGTGCCGTGCTCAGTCCCACGTTGACTTGCATCCAGCACGCCATGGGGTCATCGTCGGGACTGGTTATGCTGAGCCGACCTTTGGTCAAGACAGCGTGGCAGGTACGGCTGCCATGCCGTGATCAGGTCCGCCATAGCCCCCCGCGGCGCGGGCCTGCCGAGGAAGTACCCTTGGCCTTGATCACAGCCCGCCGCCCTAAGGTATTCGGCCTGTTCCGCCGTCTCGATCCCCTCCGCTACAGTTGTTAGACCGAGGTTCCTTCCGAGATCTAGGACAGCGGACAGAATTGCTGCGTCCTCGGAGCTGCTGGGGAGATTGCAAACAAACGATTGCTCGATCTTCAGAACGTCGACGGGGTGCTGCTTGAGGTGCAGTAGGGAAGCGTAGCCGGTGCCGAAATCATCGAGGGCAATCCTGACGCCCTCAGAACTCAGCGTCCTCAGCGCTTGGGCGATGCCGTCAGCATTCTGCCCGAGAGGGACGGCTTCTGTCACCTCGAGCTCAAGACAGCGCGTCGGCACACCTACAGATCGCAGGCTCTCCAGTATTTGCTCGGCGAAGTGACTACTCTGAAGCTCAGCTGAGGATGCGTTGACGGCCACATGGCCAAACTCAAGGCCAGCTTCCAACCACTCCCGCATGTCGTTGATGACAGCCGCGAGCACCTGACGCCCCATGCCTGTTGCCAGACGCCTATCATCGAATGCAGCCTGGATCGTTACAGGGGCTTCCATTTGGCCCTGAGGGTTGCGCCAGCGCAGCAGAGCCTCAAAGCCAGCCAGCCGCCCTGAGCCGAGCCAAACCTTAGGCTGGTAATAGGGTTCGATACGTTGCCCAGTGATTGCGCCACGCGCATTGCTGAGCATCTTCGCGCGATGCTCCACTTGAGTCCGCATGGCAGGCTTGAATACGACCGTCCCGCTGCGCCCTTGAGCTTTCGCAACATCGAGCGCAATGCCTGCTTGCTTCAACAGGTCCGATGCATCCTCAGCATCCGCTGACACAAGACTTGCCCCGATACTGGCGCAGCAATCCAGAGTATGCCCTTTATAGGAGAAAGGCTCAGCCAGCCGTTCGAGAACCGTTTCGGCCATTGCTGTCAGATCGTGCGCCGCGATCAAGTGAGGAACAATGAGCGCGAACTCATCGCCGCCAATACGGGCCACCGTGTCAGTGTAGCCAACCAACAATTGCAGCCGATGGGCTGTGGTCCGCAGGATGATGTCGCCGGCCTCATGTCCAAGCGTGTCATTGACATGCTTGAGATGATCTATGTCGAGGAACAGCACGCCAATGTATGAGCCGGGATCACACTGATCAAGCGCGTTGCTGACGGCTTTCTGGAAACGGCCTCTGGTTGGAAGCAGTGTGAGAGGATCATGCGAAATCGCCCAGCTGGTGCACGCCTGCGCCTTCTTCTGCTCGGTTAGATCGCTGATGAACCCCCCCAGGGACACAGTTCGGCCCGCCTGATCATAGGTGAACCGCCCCCGATCCAGCACCCATCGGACTTGGCCAGACCGTGTCATGATCCGGTACTCGACTGAGAAAGGACGGCGGCTCTCGCGTGCTTGAGCTTTAGCCTGCTGGAGCTTGTTTAAATCGTCTGGGACAATGATGTCAGACCAGGTGATGCGTCCACTGGTGAAATCCGTCGCATGATAGCCGGACAACTCTTTGGTGCCATCACTGAGCATCTTGGGCGCCCAAGATGCCGTCGGCTCAGCTGTGTAAATGAGACCTGGAACGTTGTTGATCAGCGTGGTGAGTTCTTCCATGCTCAGGTCAAAACGATCGACCGAATTTTGCTGGGGAGTTAGCTCCCGCGAGGCGTTGATCGTATCACTCATCTCAATACCCTGCTGCCGGCGTATCGTGACCAGTGCAAACCGGTCCAGTGTCCCACAATCAGATTTACTGTTTGATATTCCACTACTTTGTCAAAGAAGGCCAACGGTTCTTTGCGGTGGACTAAGTATCTTTGGAGATCTGATGAGAACGGTAACGACCCCATTCAACCCTGCTGCTGAATTCATGGAAAGAGGTGAGCTGGATCAGCTTGGGCCTTTCGTGAGGGAAGCTTGCTGAAAAATGGCTTCAGGTTAGAAACGGGAGCTCTGTCAGCTAAATGGGTAAAATGGCTTCAGGGAGTGGAGCTGCAATGACGCTCCACTCCCTTGGGTGTAATCAAACTGTCGGCGGATTACGCTGCCTTCGTCGTTAAGGTGCCGAATAGGGCCTGGCCACGGGCAGCCAGACGCTCCCGCACAGCAACAGGAACCTGACGGGCCGCTTTGGCGCGCGGATAGGTCATCTCGACCAAGGGAGCTGCCTCCTCGCCGAGTGCTTCGTGCTCGTTCCAGTTGTCGAAGGCCAGTCTATCAACGTTGTCGATAAAGCTTTCGGCCGGGACGTTGTCGGCCAGAAGCAGTGAGTGATCGGCCAGCTCGACGTGGTAGTAGGTGAAGGTCTGAGCCGGGGCAGGGGCACGCACAATGGAGGTGCCGTTCACCAGAGCGCTGGCGTGAACCAAGATGTCATCGATCAAGATCGCATGATCGGGCGAGACGTAGAGATCGCGCGAGGGAACGTTCTCGGCCAGAGCGTCGGCCTTGATACAGATGGGCAGAACGCGCAGCGGGTCCGCGAAGAAGGTGGAGATGGTCTGGCGACCAACCCAGCGCACGGGGACAGTGCGTCCATCAGCCGTCTGGACCAAATCACCGCGCTGCAAAGTCTCGACAGACACCTCACCCTGTCGCGTCGCGATTTGCGTGCCCGGTAGGAAGCAGATGACAGTTGTATCAGTTCCAGGAGTGACCGATGTAATTTTCGCAGTGATTTCCGTGTCCGTAAATAGAAGGTGGGACAGCTTGCCATTTGCGCCTGACGTCGAAGCGATAAAGCCGCCCGAATAACTCCCGACATACGTGTATGTCGCCCCACCATATGCAAACGTGTCAGGATTAACGTCGCCTAGCAGCCCAAGCTTGTCAGCGGAAGTAGTTGCACTGTCTGTTACCGTGGCAGCGCCCTTCGATTCAGCTTCGATGTTGTAGTTACCGCTGTTTCCATTTGCCGAAACCGCATAAGTAAACTTGAAGTTCCTGATATCTGCCATGGTCGCCCCTCAGTATGCTTTACAATGTTTTGCCGGTGTCGGCTTTACTGCGTTGCAGAATTAATACCATTGGGGCGGCGAGGTTTGGCTACCGCATAGGGATAATCGCCCATGTCTGTAGGTTATTGGTCTATCCTCATGGATAGTGTGATATGCTCAAGGATAAGCTCGAGTTTGGCCAATCAGGCGGCGTGACAGAGTGCGTAAATCAAGCATCGCTGAAGGACCCGCGAGGGTTTTGGCGTTTTGTGCCGGTGCCGGGACGTGAGTAAACCCGTTTCGCGCCAGATCTGCCGCCGCACAGCCGCCAGCCCATCCGCAAAGGTCGGGTGGGACTTGCGGTACCAGCTGTCGATCCAAACAGCCGTGCGGGCACGCTGACCGAGCTGGCCGGCCATCAGGGTCACAACCGAGAACAGGCCGAACAAGCAGGGTGTGGTGCGGGCCACGGCATGATCCGACCATTGCCGCTGGGTCTCCACCCCCAGATGCGTACGAGCCTCCTGGAACGTGGCCTCGACCTGCCAGCGCAGGATGAACCAACGTATGATCTGCAGGGGATCCCGCGGGATCGGTGCACAGCAGGGCCTGGGGCGAGAACCGGCCCGAGAGGATCGCGTAGCACGACCCAGCGGATGGGCACAACAGGCATCCCGCCATGACGCCACACGGCGGTTGCAGAGGAGAACTCAACCATGCGATCTCCTTTGCCATACCAGCCCGGCACCGTAACCCGTCGCCAGCGGGTGCTTGTGCGCACCAGCACATCGGACAGGTTCGGCAAGCGAGCGCCTTTGGTGCGGGGACAACCCTTTGTCCCAGGCTGGCGCGGCGGAGCCGGTTCATAGAGGGCGGCATCCTGTCGATGGACTTGCTTCAGTTTGGATACTGCAGGCGAATTCATCATTCGGTGAAGCGTTTGAGGTGCGGTCAGCGTTCAGGCTTTAGGGGCTTAGGACCAGACCTGGAGGGTTCCATATCGCTCCGCCCAACCGTGAGTGGGGAGGTTCCAACTTCGACCGCAACCGTCGCCCGAGCTGCCTTCCAGCATGGCAATCCCTATCTGTGCCTGCGCAACCGCCTCGGGACGATCTTCACCGACGCCCAGTTCGCGCCGCTCTTCGCCCATCGCGGACAACCGGCGGAATGCCCGTGGCGGTCGGCACTGGTGACCCTGCTCCAGTTCGCCGAGAACCTGTCCGACTCGCGCAGGCATGCCGATCCGGCCTGGGTGGAGCGCTATAGCAGGCTGGCGAGCGATTATGACGTGCCGCAGGGCGAGGCAAAGCGGCGCGCCCATGCCGAGCAGATCGGGCGCGATGGTGATCAGGTGCTCGCGGCGATTACAGCCCCTGACGCCCGGCATGGTTGTGCGAGATGCCGGCTGTTGAGCTTCTGCGGCAGTTTTGGGTGCAGAATTTCTGTCTCACCGACCAGGCTCAGACCGTAGAACCTAGAGCCGGCGCATTCTCCGAAGCCACTCCCCGGGTGCAGTTGCGGACCAATCAGGAGGGATTTCCACCCTCGTTGCTGATGGCCGGATCACCCTACGATCCAGAGGTCCACCATGCCGAGAAGGGGACGACAGCTTGGATTGGCTACAAGGTTCATCTGACCGAGGCTTGCGACGAGGGCGGTCCGCACCTGATCACGCACGTGGAGACCACACTGGCGCCGGTTGTGGATCGCGACGCCCTCGACAGCATTCATGACAGGCTCAAGGCCAAGGGCCTGCTGGCGGACACTCACCTCGTCGATGCTGGTTACGTCGCGGTCGATCAGCTCGTCGCCAGTCGCCAGACCTATGGCGTCGCGCTCCTGGGGTCAGCTCCCGAGAATTATCAGTGGCAGACCCAATCCGATGAGGGCTTCACCTTGCAAGACTTCCTCCTCGATTGAGATCGGCAGGTGGCGATCTGCCCGGCCGGGCACGAGAGCAGGAGCTGGCTTCCGGATTACTGGCAGGGACGGCCTTCAAGGTGCGCTTCTCCACGACCCACTGCCGCCCCTGCCCGTTGAAGGCACAATCTCGGCAGGAGTTCGATTTCTGCACCTGCGCTGCGCCCGCTACATCGGGCTGGCCAAGACGCATCTGCAACACGTGCTGACGGCGGCGGCCATGAACCTCATCCCGCTAGGGGCTTGGTTCGCCGGCACCCCGCTCGCACGAACCCGGCAATCCGCATTCACCAAGCTCATGATGGCTCCCATCCCAACATCATGAATTCGCCAGCAGTATCTTTTTCGAAGCAAGTCCACCACTTCCATGTGCTCAAGTATCGTTTGGTAGAAGCGGTCAATGAGGTAACAGTCCAGCAGCAACTCAAGTGCAGTAGCGTTCGGGGCCAGAGCTGCAATGTATGGACGCACTCCATGGTACCCTTTGCCGTTGAGCGAAACGGATGTGATTGAAGCACGGTTAGGCCCTAGCATTTATCAGCTGGATAGTTGGCTCCTGAACTATGTTCTGGGTCGAGATCGCGTGGGCAGGCGCACCGCCGTACCCACACTTCATGATAAGAGCGCAATTGTCGCTTCGTCCTGTCGAGTCCAACTCTTGTGTCCGGACAGCAGTTGAGTAATAGAAGGCTAAGCAGCAGTGAGGCAAGGAATGACCGAGGAAGAGATCGATCACGTGGCTCAGGATCTGGCAAAAGTCGGGGGAACGTCATGGTATCCCGGACGTTCTGCGGGCGGTCTTTTGAGAAACGTGGGGGAGCGTTACCGAGATCGGGCTCGGGTCGCGATTGCAGCTCTTGATCGTTTCAGAGCCGGCAAGCAAGCGCCTAACGCGTCGACCGCACCTGAAGCTGAGGCGGATACCTCAAGGGGAACTGTAACCCTCTCCCCTGGAGACAAGCTCGAGATTGGTGCAATCGTCGTTTACCGCCCCCCAGGGGACTTAAGGGCGATCTCATGCCAGGTCACACAAATCGAGGACGGCCGTGCCTATCTGGTACCCGTGCCCCGTCCCGATGTTGGCTGGGTCGCGATGGACAGCGCTATGCCTGTAGCCGAAACAAAGCCTGGAACTGAGGGATAATGGTCCCTGCACTCCACCCGTCGTCGTGTGGTCTTACGTAAGGAGCGCGACAGGCTAAGGACTAACCTGTGGCTGAGGGCTCATAGCATCGTGAAGCGCCGAATGTGGCGGGGGTTCATAATGGGCAAGGCCATAGGATCGGGGTGACACGCCCCTGTTCTCACATTATATCGAGCTTCCTTCACCCCAGCACAGAGCCACCAATTGTGGGGCTCGCATCTGGCAAGCTGCGACGAGAAAGCGTTCTTCATATCAGGGGGGCTTGGAGACTCCACTCGCAGTGCCGGTAGTCTCCATCTATTCTGTTAGTTCGGCGCTGCGGGTCGGGTACTTGGCATCTTCGAGGAAGGATGGTGCGGCCTGTCGTCAAGTTGATGAGTGTGGCGACTTCAAGATGGGAAAAGAATACAGGAGGCGTCCCTCAGAGGAGAGGATGCGGAGATGCCATCCGCTCCAATCATCGACGATCCCGCCCAACTCGTGCTGCAACTCACTCACAGCCATCAGGGCCTGAGCCCTGGCGCTCTCGAGGTCTGATACTTCGACACCCTCATCATCCAAGATCTGGTCATGGTCACTTACGAGGTGGAAATAGCAGCGCATCAGCATTCCTTCAACCCAAGGCGGGTGCTGGATGTCATTAACTTGCTTCAGGTCCGTTGTGAAGGAGTTGTGCAAATGCGGGGCTTATACCAAGTCCCACTGATCAGAACTGATGCGCCCATTCACGCAAGCCGATGGACATGATGGTCCAGGGCTGAT
>NZ_JAEQMY010000158.1 GCF_016743775.1 Microvirga aerilata
AAACGATCTCCAAACAGAGGCCGTCAGTCTCGTCCCTCACACATGCAAACGTAAGGTGGGTCCAGAACACCGCTTACGATGAGACGGGTCGTTGTCGCCTAACAAGTGCTCAATATAGATCTCTTCATGGACCGCGATAGGTGGCTTGATAGTGATCGGCATTAAGATAGAGACCCACTACTCTGCGGGCGACCTAGTCGTGTCAAAACCACCTGTGACCAAGGATCAAAGTCCTCAACATGGTTTATAGGTGAGCTTGTGTCATGCCAACGTAAGTCGTTAAGAGATAGTCGCCGCGCCAAAGGCTCCAACCAAGGCGGGCACTCAAATTTCACAACAGCGAGCAAATCTTTTTCCGGCTTCGTGCTATCGACTAATAGAAACTCCTGAATCGTAAACTGAGTTGAGAGCTGCCCCCAGACGCTTTCCGCGTCAAAATCCAAATCGAGGCAAACGCAGTTAATTCCACTATGAATTATGCCAAGGTTTGCTTGATCAAAAAGATCTGCGTCGTACTCAGAAACGGGCGTATAGAATCCAATAGATCTACTGCCATGAAATCCATCTCGATCCTCACGGTACGGCCCATGACGGTAGGTTAAAACAAGATTTCCTCTAGTCACAACTATGTACGACCAAACGACGACATCCGCCTCAGAGCGCCTATTGCTGGCTTCGATGTATTGAGAATAGGAGATATCTCGCAATAGATTGATAGCCTCTTGAGGAGGCCACACTTTTCTATCACCACTTTCTTCAAGAACTCGGGAGGCAACCGTCAAAGCTCTTTTTACCGGAAGGTCTCTACGCCTACGTCGGGCAGCTATGGGTGTCCGGTAAGTTAATGGTATCGAGCGTTCGGAAAGAAACTCCGTAAGAAAGAAGCGCCCTGGTGCAGTACGAAAGAACGCGCTTCTTTCACGCTTAATAAGAATATCTTCACTTAGTCGAGCTTGGAGTGTCTTGTGTTGTGTCTTGCCATAAAGGGAAGGCGGGACAATGCCGGCTTTATAGGCACGTCTCAGTATCTCTCTAGGACCGAGAGGCATACGCGCTCTACGTAGGACCGTTTCCGCTATTGATAGGTAGGAGTCCACGGGATCAATCCAGTCAGTATGATCTCAAACGGGACTTTCCGGCTCGAAGCGCCCGTCATCAAACTCGGCAACAGGGCGAACCCAAATTTTACCGTCCGATCCGACATAAACGACTAGATGATCGCCCTCTTGGATTGGTTTCTCTGCCTGAAGCTCTCCTCGACCTAACTCTACATAGCTGGTGCCGCGCTTTTTGTGCTTAAACCGACGAAGTGTGCTCGCCTTCAAAACCTCGTTCAGCAGCGGATCGGGCAGATAGAGTCGCTCGATATCTGATCGGCTCGTACTCATGCGATTCCCTTCAGCCTGCCCCAGGGTATGATGTGCTGTTGCCACAATGCCAAGCTTCTCTAAAGGAATTGATATCATTCAACCTCAGAATTGTTAAAGGCTGCGCCAGGGGAGAGGCTATTTACAAGCCCGATCCCGTTTCTGGGTGTGGATTATTGTGCAAATTTTCGAGTCCGGCGTGACGTGGCTGGCCCCGGCTGTACGCCCCGAATTGGTTAGACTGTTAGAAATCCAAGCTGCCGCGAGATCACGAGCAGACCGGACCTGCGAACCCAGCCACAGCTATGATAGGCGACGTGGTTGGCGATGCTACTGGATTGCCACTCTCGACAAGGCTACACAGGAGTGCTACACAAGCTGACCGCGCGTGCGGATTAAGTTATTGAAAATTCTGATCTTTTATGGCCAGGGTGACAATCCTCTCCTGAGCACCATTCCATTGCCTAGTGCAGTCCCGCCGACATGCCAGCCCGCATTGGAGGCCGCGCTGTGAAGTTCATCGCAGTAGGGATTGTTCTCAGCAGATTAAGTAGGCTCTCCAGTTCTGTGGAGCGCTCATGTGGGATGAATCCGCGTCCGGCTTTACGTGGCAGCAATAGGCCGCAATTAGGCGAGCCTAGTCTTCGATGTCCTTGAGGCTCAGCAGCTCACAGGGCGTATGCATGTAGCGCAGCGGCACCCAATGAGCTTGTGGTCATGCAGCCCCGGTTGAGCTGCGTATCGGCGGCCATTCCAACTCGCCACTCGCAGGTTCTACACGTCCGAAGACAACCAATAACAGCCAATACAGTCTGTAATGAAATGTGGGGCAAGGTGAGGGGTGCGCACCCACATTTGCGCTAAAAAAACTCAAATTTCAGTTATTTAGCATCAAAGAGTGGCGGAGAGGGGGAGATTCGAACTCCCGACACAGCCGGGTCCACCTGCGTTCGAACGTGTCTCTGTGGGCGTATGAACCGGTCTCTATCTCGGCCACGTCACATAAAGCGGAAAGGGTTCAGTCCCGCCTGGAGAAACCCCTGCCGCGCGAGCTCACCGGCCGAACCCGCTACCGCGCCTGGGGCATCGTGTAGAGGCAGCGCAGCTTAATCAGCGCACCTGAATGCGGGCGTCTTGCGAGTTCATCGGCGGCGAGCAAGTATGCCCCTAGCAACTGGGGCAGCCGGACGTCGATGATCGAAACCCTTATCATTGCCGACGACTTGACTGGTGCCGCAGACTGCGCCGTTTCATGCGCTACGGCGGGTGCCGACACGGTGGTGCTCCTCGATCCAAAAGCCAATCCGGGTGGCGCAACTGCCGTCTCAGTCGATGTGAATTCCCGGGCCATGACAGCCCAGGAGGCCGGAGCCGCTGTCACAGGCGCTCTCCAGCATCTCTACAGCAAGAGCACATGCATCCTGTACCACAAGATCGACTCGACTTTGCGTGGCAACTGGCCATCGGAGCTCGCTCAAATCCGCCAAGCCGCAACGGAGGTCCTTGGACATGCGCCTCTTGCGATTGTTGTGCCCGCTTTCCCCGCAGCGGGACGCGCGACGATCGACGGGCATGTGTTCGTCAACGGCACCCCGCTCGGGAACACGGGCCTCTGGAAACAGGCGGGTCTGACAGGCTCCGGCGATCTGCGGGCTATCCTTGAGGATGTGGGGTTCAGGGTTAGGGTGGCCTCTCTTGAGCAGGTCGCGCTCGGGTCAGAGGCACTCAAGACGCGGCTCGCTGAATCGGCAGATGTCGGGTGCGACGCTGTCGTATGCGATGCTCAGACCGAGGATGACCTACGCACGGTTGCAGCCGCATCCCTCATGCTGCCTAGAAAGCCGTTGTGGGTCGGGTCTGCCGGCCTGATGCGGGCTCTTGTCAGGGCAGGGAAGGGGAAGGTCGTTCCCACATCCGCTCCAAAAGGGGCGGCGGCAGGAAAGCCCGTTCTCGTGGTCGTGGGCAGTGCATCCAGTGTGTCACACATGCAGTTCGATGCGCTGGCGGAGGAGCACGACGTCATGCCCCTGACCATTCTGCCCTCCGCTCTCCGGGAGGGTAGAGCCCCAGAGCAGGTGCAGTCCTATGCCCAAGCACTCGATGCGGCGTTGGCAGCAGGGTCAGACGTCGCGGTCTCGATTCAGGGAGAGGAAGTCAACTTTCAGGAGGGGCCGCAGCTTGCCGCAGCTCTGGCCGAGCTGATTGTGCCACACCTGTCCCGGGTTGGTGGGCTAATTGTGACCGGGGGCGAGACGGCGAGGGCGATCCTGGATCGAGCCGGTATATCAGGATTGAAAATGCAAGACGAGGTCGAGCCCGGAGCACCCCTTGGAGTATCGACCGGTGATATTGCCATCCCGGTGATCACGAAGGCCGGTGCTTTCGGCGACCGCACGACCTTGAAGCGGTGCCGCGCGATCCTGCGAGGTGGTAGGAGCTGTCATTCCAATTCTGCAATGAGTGAGTAATGTAGGCCCTTGGGATGAGGGGTTCGTGCATGAGTCAGCCTATCATAGCAATCACAATGGGCGATGCGGCTGGCGTCGGCCCCGAGATCATCATGAAGGCGTTTGCTCATCGGGAGGTCTACGAGCGCTGTAAACCCCTGATCATCGGAGATGCCAACCGCCTGCGGCAGGCAGGCGAGATCGTCGGCTCCTCCTTGGAAGTTCGCCCTGTGTCAGGTCCGAAGGAGACCGTGTTCGAGTATGGGTCGGTTGATTGCATCGATCTCGGCCTGATTCCCGACAATCTGTCCTGGGGCAAGCTATCGCCGCTCGCGGGCGATGCGGCGTTCCGGTACATCGAGCGGGCGGTCGCACTGGCCTCAGCGAATGAGGTCGATGCCATCTGCACGGCCCCGCTCAACAAAGAGGCGCTCCACGCGGGAGGGCATCCCTTCCCGGGTCATACCGAGATCCTGGCGGCACTGACGCACACGCCGGAAGTCTCGATGATGCTGATGACCCCGAAGCTGCGCGTGATCCACGTGACCACCCATATCGGCCTGATCGATGCCATCGCGAAGATCGAGCCGGGACTGGTAGAACGGACCATTCTGCGTGGGCACGAGGCCCTTGTGCGCTCGAGAATTGCAAGCCCCCGCATCGGGGTGTGCGGGATCAATCCTCACGCCGGCGAAAACGGATTGTTTGGCCATGGTGAAGAGGAGCAGAAGATTGCGCCAGCCGTGCAGGCGCTCCAGGCGCGCGGCATCCATGTCGAAGGTCCTCTTCCGGCTGACACCCTGTTCTTCCGCGCCCAGCGCGGCGACTTCGATCTTGTGGTCGCCATGTACCATGACCAGGGCCATGGTCCGGTCAAGGTTCTCGGGATCGAGGAAGGCGTCAACGTCACCGTGGGGCTGCCCGTGATCCGCACCTCAGTGGACCATGGCACGGCCTTTGACATCGCTGGAACGGGCCTGGCTGATGAACGGAGCATGCTTGAAGCCCTCAACCAGGCCATCCTCTTGGCTCCGCAGCGCGCTACCCCTGCCTGAAAGTTTCTGATTTTGTGAAACCTCGGCTTATCGTGGGAATAGCTGACGGAGTCTGGGGCGGCGCAATAGATCATTGAGCCGTCGGCTTATGGTCTGGCGGCTTCCAAGGCCTACATCTTCAACGTTCTACCGGCACCTGGAGGTCTACGACATCCCTGACCTGAGACAATGGAGGCGCCGATGACAAGATTGATGCAAATCGCCTGTGCGGTTGCTGCCTGGGCAAGCCTGAGCTTGCCGTTGCCTGCTGCCCCGGCTGAGCCGGAGAGCTGCCCTGGCCTGATCTCCTCCCGAGACACTCTGTTCTCCCGGGCTGCGCTGCGCCAAGATGAGGTTGGTCTCGCCTTCGTGGGCCACGCCACCTTCCTAATCGAGACACCGCAGGGCGCGCGAATTGCCACCGACTACAGCGACGGCACGCGTCCGCCCGTCACGCCTGATGTGGCCACCATGAACAAGGCCCATTCCACGCACTTCAGCTACCATCCGGACCCGGGGATCAAGCACGTGCTCAAGGGCTGGAACCCAGCTGGGGGACCTGCCTATCACGACCTGACCGTGCAGGATGTACGCATCCGCAATGTCTCGACCAACCTCCGCAGCTATGGCAGAGCGACGGAGTACGACGGCAACTCCATTTTCGTGGTTGAGACCGCTCAGCTGTGCATCGCCCATCTTGGCCATCTGCACCACACCCTCTCGCCCGAGCACCTAAAGAAGCTCGGCCGCATCGATGTTCTGCTGGTGCCGGTGGACGGCGGATACACGCTGGAGACCTTCGACATGATGGAGGTGCTGCGGGCGATCAACGCCCCGCTGATGATCCCGATGCACTTCTTCGGACCCTCAACCCTCAACCGGTTCCTTGGCTCTGCCCGAGAGCACTTCCCGGTGGAGTTCAGCAACACCGCAGCCGTCACTCTGTCGCGGGCCACACTGCCGAAGAGCCCGAAGATCCTGGTTCTGCCCGGGCATTAAGCTGCCGAGAACGTATCAGTCGGAAGCTCTGTCTTTTAATCACATGGTCCTGGGTTCGAGTCCCCGCGCGATTACCAATAAGATCAATAGGTTAACAGCATCTGCCCTTTGAGCCGTTTTGCTCCTTGTGATTGGGGGTACGGAGCTTTAACGAGAGCCGAGGGAGTAACACTCGGGCTCTGGTACGGGCAGTTGATCGCTCTCGGCCTCTGCCCTGTTGTGTTGTGGTGGCGGGTGTACCGGACCATGTGGCTCAGTGGGCCAAGACGAAGTTCAGGATGTGGAAGGTCCAGCATCGAGGCCAGCACGACCACGGTGCTTGTACGAGAGCAGCCAGTGAAGGCTCGCAGCAAGCCTCAGACTAAGCCCGAGGAACCCATAGAGAAAGCCGAGAAGCCAAGACCCAAGCGTGAGCCGAGGGTGCGCCGCGGGCCTACCTCATAAGGCAGCAGAGGGGCCCACTGAGGGGAACCTGCCGTAGCGTATTCATCCAAGGGCTCTCAGATTTTTGCGGTAAACATTCCGGACTTTTTAACCTTCTCAGGATCACCTTCAGATTACCCTTAGGAGGTTGTAGATGTCTCTGAATGAAAAGATTTTCATCATCATGACTATAATCACATTCATGATGGGATTGTCCTGCCTGACTCATCTTGATGAGGAACTCTAGGCTACAGTTCCCTCACCACCCCCTAGTCTGATCGTATCCAGGTGAGGTCAGCCTGAGAGGGTTAGTCTGTGGTCTCCTTGTGGAAGACAATTTGATTTTCAATGGTCGGATCGCGAGGCTGTGGTCTCCAAGTGGGAGGCGAATTGATCTCGAAGGGACGGAGAGGGTCTCTAGTCCTGAGTGGTGGGGTGGATTTAGACTGTCGAGGTGGATGGGTCTGAGGCTGGGGGTCGCCGGAAGTCCAATTGGTCGGGGTTTTAACCGATGGAAGCCGAGGTGGAGGGCCTGAGAGAAATTCTTGAGCTCGAACGGAAGCGGCCTGAGGAGCTGCGCCAGGAGCGTGACCGGTGGGCTTCAGCTCTGGGAGGCGGAACTGTCGGGAATTTCGTGTGGGGCCATTACGATGATCTGGAAGGAGACATCGCATGGCACGCCGCAAGGAACC
>NZ_JAEQMY010000159.1 GCF_016743775.1 Microvirga aerilata
CGCAATCGGATAAGCCCAACGATCCCTGGAAGCCAATCGCCGCCTGATCAAACGGCATTGTTCAGGGCCGACTACTTCTAAGTCGTTTTGTTATGCTCTTCGAAGTAATTGCGGAGCGACTTGCCGACATCTTCGATATGCGTTTTCAGGAGTGCGCAAGCCGCTGAGACTTTGCCACTCCTGCAGAGGCGCACGAGTTCAGCGTGCTCGACTTCAGCACGCTCCATGCCACCTGTTAGCGAAAGCTGAAGCCGGGTATGTCTGTCACATTCCTGAAGTAGGCCCCCAACAATTGCCTGCGCGCGCGGCTGTCGAGCATGCTGGTACAGCACTTTATGGAACTCCGTGTTCAGCTCACCCCAGCGTCTGACGTGCTTAGCACGCAGTTCCGAGCTGTATTCTTGAAGGATTTGACTAAGCCGATCATAGTCCACTTCCGTCAGATGTCTGGCAGAGGCTTTGAGGAGCCTTGGTTCTAGTAGCGCTCGGAGTTCAAAGAGTTCTTGAACCTCCTCCATAGACAGCTCTGAAACGATTGCGCCGCGATGTGGAAGAATCTTCACCAGCCCTTCAGCTTCGAGCTGCATCAGAGCCTCGCGCACTGGGATGCGGCTGACACTAAACTCCGTAGCCAGTGCATCTTGACGAAGCTGGAAACCAGATTTGAACTCCCCATCCACGATCCTGCGTCGCAATTCCTCCGCAACGGCAGAGGCGATGGTCCTGTGTTGAAGGGACTTTTGAGCGGGTCTGGCAAGGGGCATAGCTGTCACTATCGTTAGTTGCAGATCCTAGGAAAGAATGGATCTTATTGCTCTATAGCAGACGGACAAAAGATCGGCTTGACATCGAGGATTTTATACAATCTACGTTGACGAAGTTCAATGCTGTATAGCAGGAGCAGGAGCCTTATGGCGAAAGAAATTGACTGGGAGTACATCTTTCCCGCAGTCAAGATCCTGTTCAAGTCGAGCTGCGAGATCCAGACCGACGCCCTCAAAGCATTTCCGAAGCCGTTTGGGGTGGACCTCACACCTGCGGCCTAATAATAACATGGTGGGGCATGGAGTCCTGCCTATTCTTCCTTGACAGTCATCTCTTTGAACAGCGAGTGAGGCCATGGCGCGCCATACCTTCTTCTGCATCGACGGCCATACCTGCGGCAATCCGGTTCGCGTGGTTTCCGGCGGCAGCATTCCCCAGTTGCAGGGCGCGTCGATGTTCGACCGCCGGCAGCACTTTCTGGCGGAGTACGACTGGATCCGCACCGGCTTGATGTTCGAGCCCCGCGGTCATGATATGATGTCCGGCTCCATTCTTTATCCGCCGACGCGGCCGGATTGCGATGTGGGCATTCTCTTCATCGAGACATCCGGCTGCCTGCCCATGTGCGGTCATGGCACCATCGGCACGGTGACGATCGCCCTCGAGAATGGGTTGATCCATCCCAAGACACCAGGCCTCCTGCGGCTCGATACGCCGGCCGGCGTCGTCGAGGCCCGCTACGAGCAGAACGGCCCCTTTATCGAGCGTGTTCGGATCACCAACATCCCGTCCTTCCTGTATGGAACCGGCTATGAGGTGGAGGTCGAGGGACTGGGCCATCTGATGGTGGATGTGGCCTATGGCGGCAACTTCTATGCCATCGTCGAGCCGCAGAAGCTCTATTCCGACCTGTCCGCCGTCAACCCTTCGGACATCCTGCGCTGGAGCCCGAAGCTGCGGGAAGCTTTCAACGCCCGCTACCAGATCGCCCACCCCGAGAACCCGAACATCAATCGCCTGACTCACGTCCTGTGGACGGGCCGTCCGCAGACCGAGGGCGGCACGGCGCGCAACGCCGTGTTCTATGGCGACAAGGCCATCGACCGCTCGCCTTGCGGCACAGGAACCTCAGCCCGGATGGCGCACCTCGCCGCCCGCAACGAGCTCAAGGAGGGTGACGAGTTCATTCATGAAAGCATTATCGGCTCCACCTTCGTCGGACGCATCGAGGGGCGGACAACAGTTGGAGACCGGGATGCCATCATCCCGTCCATCGAAGGCTGGGCGCGGGTCACAGGTTTCAACACGATCTTCATCGACGATCGCGACCCCTTCGCCAACGGCTTCCAGGTCGTCGACCAGAGCCGCCCGGCCTGAGCCTTTTCGAGGTAGAACCATGCGGGTTGCGATCATCGGCGCGGGCATCGTGGGGCTTGCCACTGCGCATGCGATGCTGGACCGGGGGCACGAGGTCGTACTGGTGGAACCCGGCGGCAAGCAGGGGCGCCCGACGGACGGCAATGCCGGCTGGATCGCGCATACCGATATTATGCCTCTGGCTTCTCCCAAGGCCTGGAGGAACCTCCCCCGATGGCTGTTGGATCCGCTCGGTCCCCTGACGATCCGTCCGGGATATCTGCCGCAGCTCGCGCCGTGGCTGGCGCGCTTCATCCTGGCCTCCTCGCCTCACCGGATCAAAGCGAGCATTACGGCCATTCGCGACATCAATGCCGAGGCGCTGCCGGCCTGGAAGGGACTTCTGTCTTCGCTGAACCTGGACGATCACCTCAGAGAACGGGGCATCCTCTCGGTCTGGCGGCGTCACAGCTCCTTCGTGCAGGCACAGGATATCCTTGAGCGCCAGCGGAGTTTCGGGATTCCGGTCGATATCCTAACCCTGGACGATCTCGCCCGCTTGGAGCCGGCTCTACGCAATGCGGAAGCCGCCGTGCTGTATCCGGATGCGTGCCATGTTTCCGATCCTGCTCTCCTGGCCGCCGACCTGATGCGGATTGCCCTTGAGCGGGGAGCCACGCATGTGCCGGAGCATGCATTAAGGCTTGAACCAAGGGAGGGGGGCGTTCACGTCCGCACGGACGGCGCGACGGCGGAGATCATCGCTGACCAAGTCGTTGTCGCTGCCGGTGTGTGGTCGCGCTCCCTTGCACAGCAGCTTGGCGATCGCATCCCGCTCGACACGGAGCGAGGCTACAACGCTACCTATGCGAAGGGGACGTTCAGCCTTATCCGGCCGATCATGTTCGAAGGCGAAGGCTTCGTCGCCACGCCGCTCGACACGGGTGACCGAGTCGGCGGCGCCGTCGAGTTCGCAGGGCTTGAGGCCCCGCCGAACCACAGCCGAACCGACGCGATGGTGCAGCGTTTGACGGGCTTCCTTCCCCACCTCCAGGCTGAGACGCCCGCAAAGCGGTGGATGGGCTTCCGCCCTTCGATCCCAGACTCCCTGCCGGTCGTCGGACCTGCCGGAAAGGACGAGCGCATCGTCTATGCTTTCGGTCACGGGCACTACGGTCTGACGCAAGCTGCGATCACATCGCGGCTCGTCGCCGATTTGCTCGAACGGAAGCCCGTAGGTATAGACTTGAATCCCTTCCTGCCGCAGCGCTTTTGAGATCATTGGATGAGTGGTAAGGAGGGCCTTGTCATGTCGGCACCGTCAGGGTGACCAGATGCAGGCGTACGTGAGGGATGGAACAATGCCCGTCCGCTTGGCTACGGTCGAAACCACTGAGGAGTTGCTCTGAAATAAAAACACCCCGGCTGGTGTCAGTAGATCGAAATCTCCAGCCAGGGCGTTGCGGCCATCGCCTCCCAGGGAGAGTGCCACACAGCAAACGTAACTGTGGTGACGTCACCAGGCTCTGTCGCAACGCTTCGTTTCAGAGTTTCAGCTATTGTACCCAGAGTCACAGTTGCGGAGGCCATGGTGTTCAAGGGCAGGCATTTCGATAGATCGGTGATCCTGCTCTGTGTCCGGTGGTACTTGGCCTATGGCCTCAGCCTGCGCAATCTTGAAGAGATGATGGCCGAACGAGGCGTGATGGTGGATCATGCCACCATTCATCGCTGGACCGTTCACTACGCGCCGCTCTTGCTGGAACAGTTCAATCGGCGAAAGAGAGCCGTCACCAGAAGGTGGCATGTTGACGAGACATACATCAAAGTCCGTGGCCGGTGGATGTACTTGTACCGAGCGATCGACAGCAACGGCGACACCGTCGAGTTCTGGTTCAGTGAGCAGCGCAATCTGACTGCTGCCAAGCGCTTCCTACGCATAGCGCTTAAGCGCCACGGCCGACCCGAGCGCATCGTCATCGACGGCAGCCAGGCCAACCGGGAGGCGATCCTGTCGTCTGATACAGAGAGCCGTTTGCGCGATCACTCAAGGTGTCGGCTCAAGCCAATCAGGATCCGGCAGAGTCGATACCTCAATAATCGTATCGAACAAGATCATCGCGCGGTTAAGCGGCGGATTCGACCGATGCTCGGATTCAAGTCCATAACCACCGCTCGCGCAATCCTGGGTGGGATCGAAATGGTTCACATGGTCCGCAAGGGACAGGCAAAGCATGCCCAAATTCCGCAACCATCACTCGCTGAACAGTTCGAGCAGCTTGCTGCGTAATCCCTAAGCGAGCCTCCTCTCGATCTTCTCGGCTCCGCTTCAAATTCGCGACAGAACCCCTGGTTTGAACTCCGCAGGCGTCACGACCACATCCACGGCAGCTTCTCCGTCAAGACGAGACAATTCTTGCGTCATGATACAGGCTGTCAAGCGATGTCTGGCCGGGCGGCTCAGGCGACCCTGGTACGTGAGCCCGGGCACATGGCTGAATTGATCAAAACGTGGCTGAAGTGCAAAGGCTGCTGGATCTCGCGCACCACTCGAGCTTTCGAAAGTACCGGCTTCATTGCTTATCCTCCGATGTGGGCGCTCCTTCCTTGAAGGAAGGGAGCCTTGATGAGGATTACAATAAAGCGCCCTGATCTCGAATGATTCGAAGAGGCGATACGCCCTACAGTCGATGGCCACATGGTGTTGGCCTGTCGATCCTCCACTGTAGATGAAAGCTTAGCCGTAAATAGTGCTCACAGTTTATCTTAGTTCCTGATTTGTTCTGGTATTCGGAATCCATATCCCTTAAAGTGAATAATCAAAAGTCATAGAAGCGGAGCTGAGATGAGCATGGACAAGAACAAAGCGGTCGAAACTGCGGTGGCACAAATTGAGCGTGCCTTTGGTAAAGGCTCGATCATGCGTCTTGGTAGCGGTCAGGTTGTTGAGGTGGAGACGATCTCGACTGGTTCTCTCGGGCTCGATATCGCTCTGGGTGTGGGTGGCCTTCCCAGAGGTCGCGTCATCGAGGTCTACGGGCCGGAGTCCTCAGGCAAGACGACGCTGGCCCTCCAGACCGTAGCCGAAGCGCAGAAAGCAGGCGGCGTTTGCGGGTTTATCGATGCTGAGCATGCACTCGATCCGGCCTATGCGCGAAAGTTGGGTGTAAATCTTGATGATCTCCTGATCTCCCAACCAGATAATGGCGAGCAGGCGCTTGAGATCGCCGATACCCTGATCCGCTCGGGCTCTGTCGATGTGCTGGTCATCGACTCGGTTGCGGCCCTGACGCCCAAAGCCGAGATCGAGGGCGAGATGGGCGAGAGCCGTCCCGGTCTTCAGGCCCGCCTGATGAGCCAGGCGCTGCGTAAGCTCACCGGTTCGATCAGCCGCACCAAGACGATGGTGATCTTCATCAACCAAATCCGCATGAAGATCGGCGTCATGTACGGCAGCCCTGAGACGACGACAGGCGGCAATGCGCTGAAGTTCTATGCTTCCGTGCGTCTGGATATCCGCCGGACTTCGACCCTGAAGGATCGAGATGAGCCGATCGGCAACCAGGTGCGGATAAAAGTCGTCAAGAATAAGGTCGCTCCGCCCTTCAAACAGGTCGAGTTCGACATCATGTTCGGCGAGGGCATCTCGAAGGTGGGCGAGCTCATCGACCTTGGAGTGAAGGCCAACGTGGTGGAGAAGTCCGGCGCCTGGTTCTCCTATGACAGCCAGCGCCTAGGGCAGGGCCGTGAGAACTCCAAGACCTTCCTCAAGGACAATCCGGAGATTGCGGCCGAGATCGAAGGCAAGATCCGCCAAAACGCCGGTCTACTGATGGCTGAGTTGCAGGCCAACGATTCGGACGGTGCTCCGGTAGATGAGGATGCGGCATAAGGGCGAAAGCCCCAAGAGGCGGCCCATTAAAACGATAATAGCCGCATTGCCGTGCCGGCGCAGCCCGCGACCTCGTGCCAAGTCGAGTAGCCCGGAACATGGCCCGATTCTGCTCTCGATGTGGGGCGAGATGTTCTCAGGCGCGCGGTTCTCGTCAAGTGATCAAGACGGATTGAAACCGCAGGCAAGACCCGGCCGGACAAGCATGCAAACGACAGTGAGGCATTGGCTGCCCTTCAGTAGGTACAGGCTGGCTCTAAAAGGGGAGCGCGCAAGGTTTGTGCAATAAACCTCGCCACCTTGGACGAAGGGAGAACATCGGTTTGGCAGTGTCTGGTTTGGCGCTATTTCACGGCTGATCTTGCTTAGGATGGTTCCTCAATGCTGTTCGTCGTAGGCGTTCAGAATGACGTCCACTACCCAACAACACTGAATAACCAGCAAGGCGGTTACGGCTTTTATTGATCTTCACGCGACAGGTGTAACGTAGGGCAGTGTCCGTCATCGTGAGGAGGTGCGCGATGGAAGGCAACGTTTGGCGGCCGACGCATCTGACGCCGGAGCAGATGGAGGAGCGTCGCCTGGTGGCCGCGACGCTGTTGCGCCAGGGACAGCTCTCTCAAGCAGACATTGCCCGGCGTGTGGGGGTCAGCCGTGCCAGTGTCTGCCGCTGGGCTGCCACCCTGGCCCAGGAGGGCCCGCGTGGTCTGGAAGCGCGCCCCATCCCGGGACCATCGCCCCGCCTCGATGAGAAGGCCTGGACGCGGCTGGGCCGGCTGCTGGATCGGG
>NZ_JAEQMY010000015.1 GCF_016743775.1 Microvirga aerilata
CTGACGCTCGTCCTGATCCTGTCCGTGATCGCCGATCTCGGATTGGGTCCTGCCCGCTACTCCATGCGCGAGGTCGTGCTGGCACTGATGGGATCGCCCGAGGTCTCGCTGCAGATCAGCGTGGTGATCTGGGACATCCGCATGCCGGTGGCGCTCATGGCGGTCGTGGTCGGCGCCGCCCTGTCGGCGGCGGGCGCGCAGATGCAGACCATCCTGAACAATCCGCTCGCGAGCCCCTTCACGCTCGGCATCTCGGCGGCGGCCAGCTTCGGCGCATCGGTGGCGCTGGTGTTCGGCATCGGCTTCCTACCCTGGGCCATCGACTACATCGTGTCGATCAACGCGCTTCTGATGGCGATGCTCGCGGCCCTGTTCATCCATTTCATGAGCCAGCGGCGCGGCGTCACCGTCGAGACCATCGTGCTGCTCGGCATCACCCTGGTCTTCACCTTCAACGCGCTGCTCGCGCTGGTGCAGTATCTCGCGTCGGAGCAGGCGCTGTCGGCGGTCGTGTTCTGGACCATGGGCAGCCTCACCCGCGCCACGTGGCCGAAGCTTGCCATCACCACGGCGGTGC
Organism: Microvirga aerilata; assembly: GCF_016743775.1. Lineage (GTDB taxonomy): Bacteria > Pseudomonadota > Alphaproteobacteria > Rhizobiales > Beijerinckiaceae > Microvirga > Microvirga aerilata. Next base: position 578 of record NZ_JAEQMY010000015.1, read on the forward strand.
TGGCCGTCTCGCTCCCGCTCTTCGTGCGCCGCGCCTGGGCGCTCACGGCGCTGCGCCTGGGCGAGGACAAGGCCGCGAGCTTCGGCATCAACGTGCGCTGGCTCAGGCTCGAGACCATGATGATCATCAGCCTGCTCGCCGCCGTGCCGGTGGCGTTCGTCGGCACCATCGGGTTCATCGGGCTGGTCGGCCCGCACATCGCCCGCATGCTGGTGGGCGAGGATCAGCGCTACTTCCTGCCGGCTTCCGTGTTGTCGGGCGCAGCCATCCTGTCGCTCACTTCGGTGATCAGCAAGTCCATCGTGCCCGGAACGATCTTTCCCATCGGCATCATCACGGCGCTCGTGGGCGTTCCGTTCCTCTTCAGTCTCATCATGTCCAGCCGGAGGCGCGCATGGTAGCGACCCTGCAACTCAACCAAGTCGGCGTTCGCTACGGCAAGCAGGAGGTGCTCTCGGGCGTCACCACGCCGGTGCTGAAGGGCGGCGAGGTCACGGCGGTGATCGGCCCCAATGCTGCCGGCAAGTCGAGCCTGTTCCGGCGCATCGCCGGCCTCCTCGACGGACCCGGCGACATCCGCATCGACGACGCCCCGCTCAAGGCGAGCGCGAGCAGCGTCTGCTACATGCCGCAGGACACCTCCGTGAACACGGTGCTCACCGTCTACGAGTCGGTGCTGCTTGCCCGCAAGCAGGGCACGGCGCGCAAGGTCACCGACGAGGATCTCGAAGAGGTCGACCGCGTCCTGTTCCGCCTGCAGATCGAGGCGATCGCGTTCAAGGGCCTCTCGGAGCTCAGCGGCGGCCAGCGGCAGCTGGTGTCGCTCGCCCAGGTGCTGGTGCGCGACCCGAGGATCCTGCTCCTCGACGAGCCGACGAGCGCGCTCGACCTTCACCGGCAGGTGGAGGTGCTGGCGCTCATCCGCTCGCTGGCGCGGGAGCGGGAGATCTGCGTGGTGCTGGCCATCCACGATCTCAACCAGGTGCTGCGCGTGGCCGACCGGGTGATGGTGATCGACGCCGGCACCATGGTGAGCTGCGGGGCGGTGGACACGGTGATCACGCCGACGCTGCTGCAGAACATCTACAAGGTGGAAGGCCGCATCGAGCGCTGCTCGCGCCTGTGCCCGCACGTGATCATCGACGGACCGCTCGGGCGCGCGTGAGCCCGAGGGAGCCGTCCGTTCAGGGCGTGCCTGTCCGGTCCGTGAGCGCCGGCGTCAGCATGCGTCCGCGGTTGATCAAACCCGCCACGCAGGCCGCCAGGGACAGGGCCGCCCGGTCGGATCTTTCCAAACGCAGGCAGCTCACATACTGGCGCATCAGCTCCACGGTCACATAGTGGAAGGCCACGTCCGAGCCGCGGGCCGGCCTCATGCGCAAAGAGGCGGTCATGAGCTTGTCGAGATACTGCAGCTGCTCGCTCTGCGGCTCGGCCAGGAAGCCGCTCAGGCCGCCGAAGCTGTCCTCGAAATGCCCCCACAGGAGAGTGACGTTTTTTGCGGCCTTGTCCTGCTGATGCGGATCGAGCGCCTGGAACTCGGCAAGGAGCTCCCAGACCGGATCGCGCTCCAGCGCCTCCTCCTCCGGGGTGGCGAGGGGGATGAAGGGAAGCAGCGTGCGCGTGTGCGCCAGGATGGTCGGGCGGGCCGCATCCCACCCGGCGAACACCTTGGGAAAAACGATCAGCGCAGTGGCCAGAACGGTCTGGTCGAGCGTTCCGCTCACCCGGCTGAGGGCCGGGCGCACCGCGTCGCCGCATTTCCCGGCCAGCCGCCACTGGAGATGACAGAGTTTGTAGAATAGCTCCAGCCTCTGAAGGAGGCCGCTCTTCGGTTCGTCGTCGACATGCCAGGGGAAGTTGAAGTTGCTCCGAGGTTGAGACAGGCCACTCATTAGTTCGATAATCCGATCCGCAAATCACTTCCGACACGGCTCGGGTTCATACATGAACAATCCAGGCAACTTTGAGGCCCCAGTGGCGGGCTCCTGAACTTCATACGTTTCCGATGTCGCTACACTGACGCATTAGGATTATACTTACATTATAAGTTATATTTCCTTTTATTCCTTTAGGGAAGTCTACACGTCTGCCGGTGCGGTCTCGCCCTTTCGGCCTCGGGAGCAGGTCTCCAATCCCGTAACAGCCGGTTGAACCTGCCGTATCGCCATGTTATAAAATCCAAAGCCTTTCCTGAGCCGATAGCGGTCCCTGCTGCGGCCCCTCCCCTGAAGGATTATCCCATGGCCAAAATCGTCACTCCCTCCGTGCCCGCCTCGCTGCCGATCATCGATTCAGGGGACCATATCCTCCAAGGCGGCGCGTCCGGCGATGTTTTCATGATCATGTCAAGCGAGTTCAGCCTGACCATCAATGGAAGCGACGGCAGCGACTGGATCCTGTTCAACGAGGGATCCATCACGTTCGACATGAACCAGACGGCTGCGCAGAATACCGGCTACGGCACTCACACGATCAGCAGCATCGAAGGTATCGTGACCTCGAACCGCCTGGAACTCCCGGGTCAGGACGCGATCATCGGCAACGCCAGCGACAACGTTTTCATGACATACCATGGAGACGACAAGATCGAAGCCGGCGACGGACGCGACTTCATCCTCGCCGGCTCCGGCAACGACACTGTGACCGGCGGAAACGGCACCGATTACTTCATTTTCGGCGACAAGCTGGATAAGAAGACGAACGTCGATAAAGTCACGGATTTCAAGCATAAGACCGATAAGATCGTGCTGTCCAAGTATGGCTATGACGATCTGGGCGGCAAGTTCAGCGTCTTCGCCAAGGCCGGAAAGGCCGGAGACCTGAAGAAGAGCGCTTTTTACGAGGGCAAGAAGGCCCACGATAAGGACGACAGGATCATCTACGACAAGAAGACCGGCGCGCTGTATTACGATCCGGACGGCACCGGCAAGGTGGCTCAGGTCAAGTTCGCGACGCTGACGAACAAGCCGAAGGGCATTACCGCCGACGACTTCTACATCATGTGAGAACGCTGGCCCTCATAGGGTTGGGCTTGAGGGGGTGGGGAGGAGGCATAGCGCTCCTCCCTTCATCCTTCATGGCATCGTCTGGCATGAGGGCTTCGCGCCGATGGCGCGGTCCGCCCGGACCGCCCCTGCCGGACCGCGTCAGTTGGGGTAGTACGGCTCGAAGGTGCTCTTCATGGGGTGCGGGTTCCAATCCTGGCGTGAGGCCGATAGCACCCTCCGCTCCCCGGACCAGCGGCGCTTGAATTGTCTGGCGGCCTCCCGGTCCTTGAAGCCGACGAGGCCCAAGCCGCGGCCGAACTGATGGAAGTCGTAGGAGGCCCCCTCCTCTTCCAGCCAGCGGACAACCTGAAGCCTGAGGGCGCGCCGGCCCTCGTTCCAGACATCCCAGTCGTTGACCATGAACACAACAGGCCAGAGCTTGGCATAGGCCTCAGCCTCGTGGCAGGCGGACGTCGCCAGCTCTTCATCGCGTATGGTGTCTACGATGACGGTCTTGAACTCTTCCAGTTCTGTCATGGCCTACATCTCACGTTGTTGAACACGCGTGTTGCAGTCGCGCCAGGTTCAGGCACCCAGAGTAACAAACCTACCTCACAAGAGGTAAACGAACGGCAATTTGGGTGGTTCCGGCCCTATGCCACTTGCGCGTCGAGCCAGCCGCCCTATTCCCGCAACCCCGCCGCCTTCTGCAAGCGCACGATCCTCGGCAACCGCGCCGAGGACGGTCGGAGCGGGATTGAAGACCCGGCCGTCTTAAAGGATCCCTAAGGCGCAACAGGGCGAGAGCCGAAAGGAACGCCCCCTTAGCATCCGCACCTTGCGGGCCGCAGCGGAAACCAGGAAGTCCAGGCAGCGCCCACCCGTCAAAGCGCCCGGCGGAAGAGCAAATATTCAAAAACTAGGACGAACGGGAACTTCGATAGAATAGATTTCCCAGCACATAAGAAAAAGGGCCACGACCAGCCATTTATGACTGTGTTCGTGACCCTTAAGACCGTATTTTGCCCCTACGGTTAACGCTGCATAAAACAAACATTCCGCCTCAGCAAGCAAAATAGTTTACAAATAAACTACATAGAGCGTCAGAATGGCGCAGTTAATCTATTGACATGCGCAATCAATCTCATGATTCGACACATTTTCGACAGAATACTCCATGAATAGATAGGTTCTCGACCTTTTATTTGCCCCTACGGGTCGGACCTTATAGCGCCCTCTGAAAAGCGGGCGCTTTCTTTTTGGGAAATCGCCCCCCCGCAAGCGCCTCATGGCATATAGCCAAGAACTCAGGACGCTCCCTGAGGGGCGAAAAAGCAGATGATGGCCCGGGTCCTGGGTTCCTCGCAGAGGTGGAATTTGGCATCCGGGGACATCTTGGCGTATTCCCGCCCGACGAGGCGTCCATCCCAGAGCCGCCATCCCTCGGCGGTCTCGGTCACGGTCTCACCCCGGGCCTCGACAAGCTCCCGGCAATCGTGTTCGTCGCAGCACCAGGCCGGATACCAGCTATGGGCCAGAGCCTGGCCGGCGCAGAGCCAGGCCGCCACAAATATCATCCGTCCGCAACCAACGGCCATTCAGGACAAACCTCTTGCGGGAGGCAAAGCCTCGACTGACAAGCCTGGTCCCGATCTTGGGACGCGCCGAGCGGCGCGTCCAGCCCTGCCCCAGCGTTAGGGCAGAGCCTTATTCACCTGGAATGCTCTATTCCTTGGTGTGGAAGTAGGGCTCGACCTTGCCCCTGAGCTTGATGGTCATGGGATTGCCGTGGCGATCCTTGGCATTGCCGGCGGTCACGCGCACCCAGCCTTCGCTGACGCAATACTCGTCCACATTGGTCTTCTCGGCCCCGTTGAAGCGGATGCCCACGCCCTTCGCGATCAGCTCCTCGTTGAAATAGGGGCTGTTCGGGTTCGAGGACAGGCGGTCGGGAAGCGTGTCGGTCATGCGAAGAATTCTCCAATCGTGGGTATGGGGTCGGCCGGCAACCTATCCTCTTGTGCCCTGAAAGCCAATTGCGGCTCCCTCCCCGTGACAAGAGCCCCGCGATACCCTACTTTCGTTGAACTCCCGGGCCGGGAGACCATAATCCGCGCCACAAGCGGAAGCAGACAGGGAGAGAGATTTGTCGGCTGCGACAGACGGGATCCACACCGATTTTTCCGACGGCATGAGCTATGGGGACTATCTCCGGCTCGACACCCTCCTGTCCGCCCAAACCCCTCTCACGGGCGAGCACGACGAGCTTCTCTTCATCACCATCCACCAGGTGATGGAGCTGTGGCTCAAGCTTCTGAACCGGGAGCTCGACACGGCGCTCGCCCATATCAGGGCGGACGAGCTGCAGCCCGCCTTCAAGTGCACGGCCCGCATCAACCGGATTCAGGAGCAGCTGATCCAGGCCTGGACGGTGCTGTCCACCATGACGCCGTCCGACTACCTGAGCTTCCGCCCGGCGCTCGGCAAATCCTCGGGCTTCCAGTCCTGGCAGTACCGGCTCGTGGAGTTCAAGCTCGGGGCCAAGGATGCGGGCAAGATGGCGCCGCACCGGCACCGGAGCGATCTTGCGGAACAGTTGGAGGCCGCCTACCGGGCGCCGAGCCTCTATGACGAATCCCTACGCCTGCTGGCCCGGCGCGGATACGCCGTGCCGGTCGAGGTGCTGGAGCGCGACCTGACGCAGCCCTATGCGGCGCATCCGGGCGTCGAGGCCGTGTGGGAGGAGATCTACCGCCATTCCGGCGAGCATTTCGACCTCTACGAGCTTGCCGAGGAACTGGTGGATCTTGAGGACGCCTTCCAGCAATGGCGCTTCCGGCACATGAAGACCGTGGAGCGCATCATCGGCATGCGCAGCGGCACGGGGGGCAGCACCGGCGTGAGCTACCTGCGCAAGGCGCTGGAAAAGTACTTCTTCCCCGAGCTCTGGTCCGTGCGCGGCAAGATCTAATCAGGTAGGATCATCATGCTTGACCTGCGTTCCCAATTCTCCCGCTTCCTCAACACCGAGCCGGACCGCCTGCACTTCGCAGCCCACAGCCATCACCCCTGGCCCGATGTGACCCGCGAGGCGCAACTGCGGGCCTGGGACGATGCCGCCCGCCTGATGGACGACAAGTGGGAGCACGTGCTCGGCCCCGTCCTCGACGAGTTTCGCGGCCATGCGGCGGAGCATCTCGGCCTGCCCGATCCGTCCACCATCGCGGTGGCGCCCAACACCCATGAGCTTCTCAAGCGCATCCTGTCGTGCTTCCCGGCGGATCGACTGATCCGCATCCTTACCTCGGACGGCGAGTTCCACTCCTTCACTCGCCAGATGGCGCGCCTGGAGGAGGAGCGAGCCGTGTCGGTGACGCGGGTGCCGGTCGAGCCCTTCACGACCTTCGAGGATCGCTTCTTTTCGGCCGCCCAGGACGGCTACGATCTCGTCTTCGTGAGCCAGGTCTTCTTCAATTCGGGCTTTGCGCCGGACGGGCGCAGGGTCGCCGAATGCGCCAGCGACGGGGCCATGATCGTGATCGACGGCTATCACGGCTTCATGGCGCGTCCCACCGACCTGAGCGCCATCGCCGAGCGCGTGTTCTACATGGCGGGCGGCTACAAATACGCCATGGCGGGCGAAGGCGCGTGCTTCATGCACTGCCCGCCCGGCTGGGGCCCGCGCCCGCGCGATACCGGCTGGTACGCCGCCTTCGGCAACCTGATGGGCGCGCAGAGCGGACAGGTGGGCTACAGCCAGGACGGCTGGCGCTTCATGGGCGCGACCTTCGACCCGTCGGGCCTCTACCGCTTCAACGCGGTGATGCGCTGGCTCGCGGAAGAAGGCATCACGCCGGGCATCATTCACGCCCACGCGAAGGCGCTGCAGCAGCACTTCCTGCGGCGCATCTCCGATTCCGCCTTGTTCGAGCAGGCCTCCCTCGTGGTGCCGGCCGACGAAACCCGGCGCGGCAACTTCCTCACCTTCGAGACCCCGCAGGCGCAGGCCATCCACCGCGACCTGAAGGACCTGCGGGTGGTCACCGACGTGCGCGGCCACCGCCTGCGCCTGGGCTTCGGCATCTACCAGACGGAAGAGGAAGTGGACGACCTGGTCCGGCGCATCGACGAGGCCGGGGCGATCGAATCCATGGCGGCGGATACGTCATCGGCGGCCTAGCGCATCGTGCGGACCCTTGGGCGACGCCCATGCCATTCCCGGCCGCAGTGCGGGAAGGGAATTCATGGCGCTGGGCGTGTGACTGGATCCCCTTCCCGGCCTGCGGCTCGCCGGGGATGACAGCGACACACCTTCAGTGTCATTCCCGGCCGGAGCGTAGCGGAGGGGAAGGGAATCCATTCCGCTGAGCATGTGAGTGGATCCCCTTCCCGGCCTGCGCCCGCCGCGATACATCCGCTGTTCTAGAGCCCCAGCATCTTCATGCCCGGCTCCGGGTAGCGCGTGCCGGCGGCGGCGCCCGGCGGGATGATGCGGTCGATGCGCTGAAGCTCATCGGCGTTAAGCGTCACGTCGAGGGCGCCGACATTCTCTTCCAGGTAGCGGCGGCGCTTGGTGCCGGGGATCGGCACGATGTCGTTGCCCTGCGCCAGCACCCAGGCGAGCGCGAGCTGCGAGGCCGTGCAGCCCTTCTCTCCGGCCATGGCTTCGATCTCGCGCACGAGGTCGAGGTTCTTCTGGAAGTTCTCGCCCTGGAAGCGCGGCGAGCTGCGGCGGAAATCGTCCGGCTCCAGATCGTCGATGCTCTTGATCTGCCCTGTGAGGAATCCACGTCCGAGCGGTGAGTAAGGCACGAAGCCGATGCCGAGCTCGCGCACGGTGGGAAGAAGCTCATCCTCCGGATCGCGGCTCCAGAGGGAATACTCCGTCTGCAGGGCGGTGATGGGATGAACCGCATGGGCACGGCGGATGGTCTGCGGTCCCGCCTCCGAGAGGCCGAGATACCGCACCTTGCCCTCGCGCACGAGATCGGCCATCGCCCCCACCGTATCCTCGATGGGCGTGCTGGGATCCACCCGGTGCTGGTAGTAGAGATCGATGTGATCGAGCTTGAGCCGCTTCAGGCTCGCCTCGCAGGCCTGGCGCACATAGTCCGGCTTGCCGCTGACCCCGAGGCGCTCGCCGTTGGGGCCCCGCACGTTGCCGAACTTGGTGGCCAGCACCACCCTGTCGCGCCGGTCCGCGATGGCGCGGCCGACGAGCTCCTCGTTGCGCCCGACCCCGTACATGTCCGCGGTGTCGAGAAAGGTGACGCCGAGCTCGACCGCCCGATGGATCGTGGCGATGGCCTCATCCTCGTCGCGGGTGCCGTAGAACTCCGACATGCCCATGCAGCCGAGGCCAAGGGCGGATACTTGCAGTTGACCGAGCTGACGCTGCTGCATGGACGATCTCCGGATGTGAGGGGCAAGTGGCGCCGCGAACGCGCGGCCGGCAGGGCATGAACTAGCCCTGAGCCATCCGGTTTCCAGCCCTGGGTCGTGCGATGGCGGTGAGTGCGGCTCGCAAGGCCCTCCCCTCACGCAAGGCTCACCATGGTGCTTCGGGGCCTTAACGGGCGCCCGAACCGTGCTATCCTCCGGCCATGCTCCTCTCGCCCGTAACCCTCCGCCGCCTCGGGCCCGCCGACGTTCCGGTCATGCGGGGGCTGAACGCCTTGTTCGGCGAGGCCTTCGGCGATCCCCAGACCTACACGGGAGACCAGCCTGACGACGCCTACCTGGAGGGCCTGCTCGCCAAGGAACATGTCTTCGCGGTCGTGGCGCTTTCGGGCGACGAGGTCCTGGGCGGGCTCGTGGCCTATGAGCTCGACAAGTTCGAGCAGGCACGGCGCGAGGTATATATCTACGATCTGGCCGTAGGCGCGGCGCACCGGCGGCAGGGCATCGCGACCGCCCTCATCGCGCACCTGCGCGGGATCGCAGCCCGCCGGGGCGCCTGGGTGATCTACGTTCAGGCCGATCATGGCGACGATCCGGCCATCGCGCTCTACGACAAGCTCGGGGTGCGCGAGGAGGTGCTGCATTTCGACATCGCGGTTGCGCCCGCATCGCGCTGATCGGCGCAGCCCTCAGGCCGCCTGCCCGGCGCACCAGCCCGACGACCAGGCCCACTGGAAATTGTAGCCCCCGAGCCAGCCGGTCACGTCCACCACCTCGCCGATGAAGTAGAGGCCCGGCACCGCCTTCGCCTCCATGGTCCTGGAATCGAGCTCGCGGGTATCGACCCCGCCGAGGGTGACCTCGGCGGTGCGGTAGCCCTCCGAGCCCGCAGGCTTGAAGCGCCACCGGTTCACGGCCTCGTCGATGGCGCGCAGCCGCTTGTCGGAATAATCCGCCAGGTTGGCGGGGCCCTTCTCGGTCTCGGCCACGAGCTGCGCCAGCCGCTTGGGCAAAAACCCGGAAAGGGCCGTCTGCAGCGCCTGCCGGCCGTTCTGGGCCCGGGCCTTCCGCAGCTCCTCGAACAGGCTCACCCCCGGCAGCATGGAGAGCACGATCTCGTCGCCCTCGCGCCAGTAGGACGAGATCTGCAGGATGGCCGGGCCGCTCAAGCCCCGGTGGGTGAACAGCATCGCCTCCGAGAACGCCGTCTTCCCGCAGCCCGCCACCGCATCGACGGCCACGCCCGCGAGCGGCGTGAGGCGCTCCAGCAGGGTGGGCTCCAGGGTGAGCGGCACCAGGGCCGGCCGGGTCTCGACGAGCTTGAGGCCAAACTGCCCCGCCAGATCATAGCCGAAGCCGGTGGCGCCCATCTTCGGGATTGATTTGCCGCCTGTGGCCACCACGAGGGACTGGCATCGCACGGCACCTTGCTGGAGCCGCAGCTCGAAGCCTTCGGGGGTTTTCTCCACCGCCTCAACGGAAGTCGACAGGCGAAGCGTCACCTGCGCCTGGCGCATCTCGTTCAGCAGCAGATCGACGATCTGCCTCGACGAGCCGTCGCAGAAGAGCTGGCCCAGGGTCTTCTCGTGATAGGCGATGCCGTAGCGCTCCACGAGGGCGATGAAGTCCCGTTGCGTGTAGCGGCGCAGGGCCGAGATGGCGAAGCTCGGGTTCTGCGAGATGAAGTTCGACGGCCCCGCGTTGAGGTTGGTGAAATTGCACCGTCCGCCACCGGAGATGCGGATCTTCTCGCCGGGCTTGGCCGCATGGTCGATGACCAGCACGGAGCGCCCGCGCTTGCCGGCTTCGGCCGCGCACATCATGCCGGCAGCGCCTGCGCCGATCACCACAACGTCGAACTGATCCAAGGGATGCTTTCCTCAACGGATATCGCCGCGCATCTGCCATGAGGGGCGCGGCGGGAGGCCGTTCGTAATCCAAGGGAGGCAGGCGGCGCAAGACGCGGCCTGACGCAGGGAGGGCGGGATGATGGGGCTGGCCGTGAACCCAGGCGAGCCGAGACCGTTTGGATCAGGCAAGCCTATAATGGGAGACGCAGCGTGGGACATCTCACCTTCGACGGCCTCGGGCCCTACGACCTGCCCGACGCCACCTATGCGGATGCCCACAAGGACGGCGACGGCTTCATGCTCTCCTTCCGGCTCTGGAAATCGGAGAACGCCTGGACCCTGGTGCGCATCCGCGTGAGCAATGAGGAGGCCGACAAGCTCGTGCGCCAGATCGGCGACGCGCGGGTGAGATCGGACGGCTCGACCATCATCTGAACTCAGGCGTTTTCCAGCCGCGTCATGCCGGGGCGCCACGAGCGGGCTTGCGCCCTCGCGCCCCGGATGCGATCCAGCCTCATGCCTCACCTTGCCGAATACGGCGCCTTGTTCGCCGCCTCCTTCCTGTCCGCCACCATCTTCCCGTTCCAGTCGGAAGCCGTGCTCTTCGCCATGCTGGTGGCGGAGCATTATGCGTGGTGGGCGCTCATTCTCGCGGCGAGCGTCGGCAACATCCTCGGCTCCATCGTCAACTGGTTCCTGGGCCGCTTCCTGGTTCGCTTCCAGGACCGTCCCTGGTTTCCGGTGAAGCGCGATCAGATGGCGCGGGCCGAGGGCTGGTATCACCGCTACGGGCGCTGGACGCTGCTCCTGAGCTGGACGCCGATCATCGGCGATCCGCTGACCATCGTGGCCGGCGTGCTGCGCGAACCCTTGCGGGTCTTCATCCCGCTCGTGGCGCTTGCCAAGACGGGCCGCTATCTCGCCGTGGGTGGGTTGAGCTTGGGGTGGATGTGAATAAACGCTTTCGCTGTCATTCCGGGGCCGCGCAGCGGAGCCCGGAATCCATAACCACTAACGTTACGCAGTAGAACACAGCGACTATCACAGCATCACAAAGGTCGATGTGGTGTTTATGGATTCCGGGCTCGGCTCATGCGAGCCGCCCCGGAATGACAGTGGAGGCTGGCCTTACGGCCCCTGGAGGCTCGACCAGATCTCTTCCAGATGACCCGGGTCGATCACGTCGCCGGATGCGGTGCGGATGACCGCGTGCATGCCGGCGGGCGCCTCGTTGGTCATGGCCCAGTGGACGGCCTCGCGCAGGGAGGGAAATTCCACCACGTCGCTCGGAGCGCCTTGGCTGCCGCCCTGCGGGCCCATGGGCTCGAATTGCAGATGGGCCGGAGCATTCAAATCGGTTTGCATCACCATGTCGCCGTCCTGCTCTTGTCCAGAGGGTTCAGGCGGGACAACGTTCATCGAGGCTCGGCCGTTTCAGCTTGGCCGAAACTAGGCAACCTCAGGCCGTCCTGTGCTCCTCGCGGGCCGCCTCCCACACCTCCCGGGCGGCATCGGCATTCATGGCCGCAATGGCGAGGCCGACGATGAGATCCGGCCAGGCGGACAGGGTCGCCGCGGTCACCAGGCCCGCCGCCACGATGGCCACGTTGGCGATGGCGTCGTTGCGGGCGGACAGGAAGGCCGCCGTCGTGAGGCTGCCGCTGTGGTGGCGATAGCGGGCGAGAAGCGCGGCGCAGACCAGATTGACCGCGAGCGCCCCCGCGCCTGCAAGCGACAGGGGCACGGGCTCGGGCGGAACGGGCACGGAAAACTTCTCCCAGGCCATCCAGAGGGTGGCAAGCCCCGGCACCAGCAGGATGCCGGCCAGCACCATGCCGACCCGCGCCCGCATCAGGGCAGTAAAGCCCAAGGCCAGGAGGATGAGGAGGTTGACCGAGGCGTCCTCCAGGAAATCGACGCTGTCGGCAAACAGCGACACCGATCCGATGGCGAGCGCCACCGCGAACTCGACCCCGAAATAGCCGAGGTTGAGGACCGCCACGAGGGCGACGGTGCGGCGCAAGGCCTGGCTGGATGGATCGACGGTCATGAGGTTCTCACGCGGCAAACATGGCGGGGCCTAGCGACAGAGGCGTTCCTCCGCAAGAGCGTTGTCCTTCGCCGTCGTTTCCGGGAGTGCGCACGGCGGGGAGGGAATCCATAAAGCAGCGCTTGATCGTGGATCCCCTTCCCTCGCCTGCGGCTCGCCGGGGATGACAGCGTGGCGCTTACCTGACCTCAGTGTCATTCCCGGCCGGAGCGAAAGCGGAGGGGAAGGGAATCCACTCACGCGCGCAAAGCCATGAAGCGCCTTCCCGGGCTGCGGACCACTGGGGATGACAGCCCGGGGCGTGCCTCGGCAATTCCATTGCGGCAAAGCAGGCGCGACCACAAGGAATGGCAATTTTTCTTGCAAGTTACGCAATTTCAGTCGAACAAGGCCTCGGATTTGTAGGGGAAACCATGCCAGCCTATCGTTCTCGCACCACCACCCACGGCCGCAACATGGCGGGCGCTCGCGGCCTCTGGCGGGCCACGGGCATGAAGGATTCCGACTTCGGCAAGCCGATCATCGCCGTGGTGAACTCCTTCACCCAGTTCGTGCCGGGCCATGTCCACCTCAAGGACCTGGGCCAGCTCGTGGCGCGGGAGATCGAGAAGGCCGGCGGCGTCGCCAAGGAGTTCAACACCATCGCGGTCGACGACGGCATCGCCATGGGCCATGACGGCATGCTCTACTCCCTGCCGTCCCGGGAGCTGATCGCGGACTCGGTCGAGTACATGGTCAATGCCCACTGCGCCGACGCCATGGTGTGCATCTCCAACTGCGACAAGATCACCCCCGGCATGCTGATGGCGGCCCTGCGCATCAACATCCCGGTCGTCTTCGTGTCCGGCGGGCCGATGGAAGCCGGCAAGGTCGTGCTCAACGGCGTGACCAAGAAGCTCGACCTCGTGGACGCCATGGTGGCCGCTGCCGACGAGAACGTCGCCGAAGAGGACATCAAGGCGATCGAGCGCTCCGCCTGCCCCACCTGCGGCTCGTGCTCAGGCATGTTCACGGCCAATTCCATGAACTGCCTCACGGAGGCGCTGGGTCTGTCGCTCCCGGGCAACGGCTCGACGCTGGCAACGCATGCCGACCGCAAGCGCCTCTTCGTGGAAGCCGGCCACCTGATCGTCGATCTCGCCCGCCGCTACTACGAGCAGGACGACGCGAGCGTTCTGCCGCGTTCCATCGCCTCGTTCGCGGCCTTCGAGAACGCCATGACCCTCGACATCGCCATGGGCGGATCGAGCAACACGGTGCTGCACCTGCTGGCCGCGGCCCACGAGGCCGAGGTTCCCTTCACCATGGCCGACATCGACCGCCTGTCGCGGCGCGTGCCGGTGCTGTGCAAGGTCGCGCCCGCCATCGCCAACGTCCACATGGAGGACGTGCACCGGGCCGGCGGCATCATGGGCATCCTTGGCGAGCTCGACCGGGCGGGCCTTCTCGACACCTCGGTGCCCACGGTTCATGCGGAGAGCATGAAGGCGGCGCTCGACCGCTGGGACGTGACGCGCTCGAACAGCCCGGCAGTGCATGAATTCTTCGCCGCAGCGCCCGGCGGCGTGCCCACGCAGACCGCCTTCAGCCAGGCGAGCCGCTACGACAGCGTGGACACGGACCGGGCGGGCGGCGTGATCCGCAATGCGGAGCATGCCTTCTCCAAGGACGGGGGCCTTGCGGTTCTCTCCGGCAACCTGGCGCTCGACGGCTGCATCGTGAAGACGGCCGGCGTCGACGAGAGCATCCTGGTCTTCTCCGGCCCAGCGGTCGTGTTCGAGAGCCAGGACGATGGGGTGAGCGGCATCCTCAACGGCAAGGTCAAGGCCGGCGACGTGGTGGTGATCCGCTACGAGGGGCCGCGCGGCGGACCCGGCATGCAGGAGATGCTCTACCCCACGAGCTACCTGAAATCGAAGGGCCTCGGCAAAGCCTGCGCGCTCATCACCGACGGGCGCTTCTCCGGCGGCACCTCGGGCCTGTCCATCGGCCACGTCTCGCCGGAAGCGGCCGAGGGCGGCACCATCGGCCTCGTGCAGGACGGCGACCGGATCGAGATCGACATCCCGAACCGCGGCATCCGCCTCGCCGTGGACGACGCGGAGCTGGAGCGCCGCCGCGCCGCGCAGCAGGCCAAGGGCTGGCAGCCGGCGGCTCCCCGCAAGCGCAAGGTGTCGGCGGCCCTCAAGGCCTATGCCATGCTGGCCACCAGCGCCGCCAAGGGCGCCGTGCGGCAGATCTGATCCGGCCGGTTCCGGTTTGAAGCCAAGAACAGCGCCGCGGCAGGGGCCTCTGCCGCGGCGCTGTTCTTTGGAGGGACCGCCGCTGCCAAAGGTCTCAGGCGAGGCACCGCGCCTTGACGAAACACTGTCCGGTGGAGTCCAGTCGGACCGGGCCAAATCAGCCGCAGGATACCGATGAGCCGCTTCGCACTGACCGCCAGCTTTCTTCTCCTTACGGGACTGGGCCTCGCCCAGGGCTCACCGGAAGAGAAGCCTCTCCAGCTGACCGTTCGTCCCTCAGGCTACGAGGCCGAGGCCAACGAGGCACTGAAGCGGCAGCAGAAGCTTCTCAGGCGCCTGGAGCAGAGCACCCACATGATGCGCTCGATCTGCGTCAATTGCGGCGACGAATGGAAGCACCAGATCTACACGCCGTTCAACCCGCTCGCCTCGCTCGGGCGCTCGGCTCCGCCACCGGAACCGGAACCGCCCGAGGATTAAGCCAGTTGCGCGATTTTTCCCTGATGCCCACCATTTGGGCAGGGCAGCCTTTTGGCCGCGACCCCGTTCTATTGAGAAGCTATTCCCGACCCTGTATACACAAAGGCGTGCGAGGACGACCTCGCGCCTTCATGACATCCGGTGGGGACGGCCCTGCCAATGACGGAGGTCCTGTCATGGCATGGACTTGGCTTGGGCTCGCGGGCCTGTTCGAGATCGGCTGGGCAATCGGCCTGAAATACACCGACGGCTTCACGCGCCTTGTTCCCTCGATTTTCACCGGCTTGAGCATGGTCGTGAGCGTTCTGCTCCTGGGCTTGGCCCTCAAGACCCTTCCGGTGGGCACCGGCTATGCGGTGTGGACCGGCATCGGCACCGTGGGAACGGCGCTTTTGGGCATCTACCTTTTCGGCGAGCCCGCAACGGCGATGCGCCTGGTCTGCATCGGCCTGATCGTGTCCGGGATCCTCGGGCTGAAGTTAGCCTCGGGCTAGCTTCGGCTGATATGGCTAAGGGCATCATGTCTGCATTTTCCAGCATAAGGCCAGCATCCTCGGCGCGAGGGCTCAGAGCCTTCGTGCTCGTGGTCTGCCTTGTGATCCTGGGCCTGGAGGCGTGGCGCGACTGGCATGAGCGAGGGCATGAGATCGCCAGGATCAGCGCGGATACGCTGAACCTGGCCAAATCCCTGACCCAGCACGCCCAGGACACCTTCGAACTGGCGGACGCCCTCCTGGTGGACGTGGTCGACCGGGTCGAAACGGGCGGCGTTCTCCCCAACGCCATTGCACGGTTGGACACTTTCCTGGTCGAGCGGGTCCAGTCCCTGCAGCGCATCAAGTCCCTGACGATCTACGGGCCGGACGGCTTTCTTCTGAGCAGCTCCCTGCCCGGTCACCGCGCCAGGGTGAGCGCCCGCGATACGGCTTTCTTCCAGCATCACGGCACGTCGACCAGCGGCGAATGGTTCCTAGGTCCCCTGATCCGCGATCCCCTCGGGAGCGACTGGGTTCTCACCCTCTCCCGCCGCATCGACAAGCCCGACGGCAGCTTCGGCGGCGTCGTGCAGGCCAGCATACCGCCCCGCTATTTCGGCAACTTCTTCGGCCGTTTCGATGTCGGGTCGCAGGGCTCCATTACCCTGATCCATGCCAATGGGACGATCCTGTCGCGCTATCCTTACATCGAGCGTGCGCTCGGGGCCAACATATCGAGCGAGCCCCGGCTGCGGGATATAAGCCGTCCAGGCACCTATGAGTACGTTTCTCCCATCGACGGGGTCAGGCGCCTGGGCGGGCATCAGCGCAACCACGTCTTTCCCGTCGGCGTGCTTTCATCCGTCGGACGGGACGAGGCGCTGGCGCGCTGGAACGAGGAATTCGTTTTCCGCAGCACCATCATCGGCCTGCTGGTCGTCACCATCGGGTCCCTCGGCTGGAGCCTTGCAGGGGCGCTGCGCCGACGGGAGGAAGCGGAGACCGAGCTTGCGGTCCTTGCCACGACGGACGGCCTGACGAGCCTCGCCAACCGTCGCATGTTCGACAGGCAGCTCGAGACGGAGTGGCTTCGGGCCGCCCGGGAGAAGGCGCCCGTCTCCCTGCTGCTGATCGATGTGGATCAGTTCAAGGCTTACAACGACATCTACGGGCATCAAGCCGGTGACGAATGCCTGCGGACCATCGCAAAGGCGATCGTCGGCGCCGCCCGCAGGCCCGGCGATCTGGTGGCGCGCTACGGCGGCGAGGAGATCGCCGTTCTGCTCCCCGGCCTGGACGATGCCGGTGCGGCAGCCGTGGCCGAGAGCATCCGCGCGCGGGTCGAGGCCCTGGCCCTGCGGCATGAGGCCAACGTTCCCTGCAGCATCCTGACGGTCAGCATCGGCAGCGCCACCCGCGTGCCGAGCCTGGACCGGTCCCGCATCGCCCCGAAGGACCTGATCGCCTTGGCCGATGCCGCCCTCTACCGGGCCAAGCAGGACGGCCGCAACCGCGTCTCGGTGGCGAAAGCCGCCTGAGCGGAGCTGCGCTCGAAGCCGCTTCCGGAGCCGATGCCGTTTACATGAAATCAGCTCTCTTCTTGGCTGTATCGCATTCTCAGGTGAACCGGATCCGGTTCACCTGAAAAGCCTCTAGAACACGTATTCCTTGAAGGCCGGCAGCACCGAGCCGCCCCATGCGCCGTGATAGCGCTCCAGCAGGCGCTCCGCCGCGGTGCGGCCCGAATCCACGATCTCCTCCGCATAGGCGAGATGACGGGTCTCGTCGCGGCCCGCCTCGTCGAGGCAGGCGCGGCGGGCGAGGCCGGCGCGTGAGAGCGCCAGGGCATCGCGGGCGATGTCCTGCACGGTGCGTCCGGCGATGGTGGCCTTGAGGGCGAGCGTCGGCACGTCGGCGCGCAACTGTTCGCGTTCCTCCGCGCTCCAGTTCTTCACGAGCTCCCACGCCCCGTCGAGAGCCGCCTCGTCGTAGAGAATGCCGGTCCAGAAGGCCGAAAGGGCCACGATGTGCTCGAGGTTGCCCACATCGGCGCCGCGCATTTCGAGATAGCGCTTGAGGCGCACCTCCGGGAACAGGGTCGAGACGTGGTTGGCCCAGTCGGAGCGCGTGGCGCGCTCGCCCGGCAATTGCGCGAGCTTGCCGGCGAACAGATCGTGGAACGAGGCGCCCGCCACGTCGTGATAGGTGGAATCGCGCTTGACGAAATACATCGGCACGTCGAGCGCCCAATCCACATAGCGCTCGTAGCCGAAGCCGTCCTCGAAGGCGAAGGCCATCATGCCCGTGCGGTCGCGATCCGTGTCGAGCCAGATGTTCGACCGCATGGAGAGATACCCGTTGGGCTTGCCGTCCGTGAAAGGCGAGTTGGCGAAGATCGCGGTGGCGATGGGCTGCAGCGCCAGCGACACGCGCAGCTTCTTCACCATGTCGGCTTCCGACGCATAGTCCATGTTCACCTGCACGGTGGACGTGCGGTACATCATGTCGAGGCCGAGGGTGCCGACCTTGGGCATGTAGTTCGTCATGATGCCGTAGCGCGCCTTCGGCATCACCGGCGTCTCGCCCCGCGTCCAGAGCGGGCTCATGCCGAGCGTCAGAAAGGCAATGCCGAGCCTGTCGCCCACGGCCTTCGCGTCGGCCAGGTGCTGCGCCGTTTCGCGAGCCGTGTCGTGCAGGGTGGCCAGCGGAGCCCCCGAGAGTTCGAACTGCCCGCCGGGCTCGAGCGAGATCGCCCCGCCGCCCTCCTCATCGGCAAGGCCGATGGGGTGGTCGTCCTCGATGATCGGCGCCCAGCCGGTGCGCTCCTGCATCCCCTCCAGAAGGGCGCGGATGCCCCGGCCGCCCTCATAGGGCACCGGGGTGGAATCGGCCTTGTAGAACGGAACCTTCTCGTGCTCGGTGCCGAGCCGCCATGTCTCGCGCGGCTTCTCGCCCGAGGCGATCCATTCCACGAGCTCCGACCGCGCACCAATGGGGGTCGTATCGGATACGTCCCGCGCCATGCATCACCTCATCCAATAAGCGCGTTCAAGGCGCGCCGACTCAGGTCGGGACTCAATAAGGGGCTAAACGCCAAGCTGCAATGAGGGACGAGGGGACAAAACGACGGGGAGCCATGCTCCCTGGTCAATGCCGGATCGCCGTCTCCCCCATCGTTTCCGCGCTGAGCCAATCGACCACGCCGGCGAGCGCATCCCGGTTCGACAGGCCGCGGCCGACGGCTTCCGTGAACAGGGTGAGCTGCTGGTCGGCGCTGGTGCCGCGCGCCACGATCCAGCGGGCGAGGTCGAGCTCCCGCTGGCAGCCGAGCTCCTTCGCGTCCTCGGCGACCATGTCCAGGGTTTCTTCCAGGATTTCCCGCACGGGCTTGGCGGTCCGGGTCTTCTCGTCGACGAAGCTGCCGTGAATGCCGTAGCGCTGCGCCCGCCATCCGTTCTCGTCGTTGATGGCGCGGGAGGCGCCCGTCTGGCCGGCGTTGAGCTGGGTGTCCAGGCTCAGGTGCCGCACGAGGCAGCGGTAGAGGGCGGCGATCGCGATGGTGTCGTCGAGGCGCGTGCAGCTGTCGGCCACGCGCAGCTCCAGGGTCGGGTGCTTCAAGGACGGCCGGATCACCCACCACACATAGGTGGAATTCTCGATGGCGCGGGCGGCCACGAGGGTGTCGATGTAGCGCTGGTAGTCGGCCGCGCTTTCGAAGAGATCCGGCAGGCCAGTGCGCGGCAGTTCCCGGTAGGCCGCGAGCCGATAGCCGAGAAGGCCCGTGCGCTGAGCCTGCCAGAAGGGCGAGGAGGTCGAGAGCGCCAGGAGCAGCGGCAGGTAGGGCTGGATCCGGTTCATGATGTCCACGCGCATCCCCAGATCCGGCACCTCCACATGCACGTGCATGCCGCACAGGACGGTGCGGCTGCCGAGCATCTGCAGGTCGTGCATGACCTTGCCGTAGCGCGGCTGAGCGTTGGGGCGCACCCGCGCCCAGACGGCGAGCGGATGGGTGCCCGAGGCCATGATGGACAGGTTGAAGTCGCGCGCGACGGCTCCCACCGAGGACCTCAGGCCGGCGAGCTGCGCCCGGGCATCGGCAAAATCCAGGGAGGGCTTGGTGGCGACCTCGAGCTGAGGCTCCAGCATCTCGGGCTGGATGTCGCCGGACACGCCCTCGCGGCAGGCGGCGAAGAACTCCCTGATCTTCGCCTTGGCGATGTCGCGCTTCGGGGCATCGTTGACGAAGTACTCTTCCTCGATGCCGACCCTGAAATCCCAGCTCATTTCCTCGGTATCCTCTATCTTATTATTTTAGGAATGACCTTGCTGCACATGTAACCCGGCCTGCAGTCGCGGCCCCAAACTCACCCCCAATAGGGCAGGAGTGGGGCGGATCGGCAGGAAGCTGCTAAGCTTTTGAAGCTAGAGGCTAATGGGCTTGAGCCGTCGTCGGGCGATGAGGTCAGTTCCAATCGCCAAGCACGGATTGCACGATCGCCAAGGCTGCCACCGCGGCTGTGTCAGCACGCAGGATTCGCGGTCCCAACGATACGCAAACACATCTTTCGTGGGCGGCGACAAGCGCTCTCTCCTGATCGGTGAACCCTCCTTCGGGTCCCACAATAACAACAAGCCTAGGCTGTTTGTTCCCAAGCTTGGCCAGAGCCTGGACCGGATTGGAAACCGGCGCGTCCTCGTCGCAGAAGACCACCAGCCGGTCCTTGTCCAACCCTTTGATGAAACGCTCTAAATTCTCCTCCTCGCGCACCTCCGGGATGGACAGGATCCCGCATTGCTCGGCCGCCTCGATGGCGTTGCTGCGCATGCGTTCGAGGTTGACCCGGGTGCTCTGGGTCCGGCGCGTCAGGACGGGCTGGAGAACGCCCGCGCCCATCTCCACCGCCTTCTGGACCATATAGTCGAGGCGGGCGTGCTTGAGGGGCGCGAAAGCGTAGACGATGTCGGGGGCGGCCCCCTGCTGGCGGGTCTGCTCCATGCAGACGAGATCGGCAGCCTTGCGCCCCTCGACCGAGACCTCGGCCCGCCACTCGCCGTCCCGCCCGTTGAAGATCAGAACCGCCTCGCCCGCCTTCAGCCGCAGGACGTTGAGCAGGTAGTTGGCCTGACTGCGTTCGAGCGCGATCCGCGCTCCCCCTTGAAGGGGCGCGTCGACGAAGAGGCGGGGAGCGTTGAAGTCGTAATCGGCCATGGGATCCCGGGGGCTTGGAGATCCAAGCCTTACCAAGTTCTCCGGCCCGAAGGGAGAGGAGCCTCGGGCTTGGTCACGTGAAATTCAGGTTCGGAATGGCACCCCTTAAGGCCAAGGCGACCATTCGCCTCTTGGCCTGACGGCCCGTTACCTGTTAACAGAGCGCAGGCACGCGAGACGTCGCGGGCTTTTCTGAAGGAATTTTGGGCATGGCGCACATTCGTTCTCACCTCATGGCTGCGTTGGCCGTTGCCGGCATTCTCGCGACAGCTCCTGCCTTTGCGCAGTCGAGCGCCTGCCAGGAAGGGCAGAAGATCCTGCAGGAGCGGCAGAGCCTCATCCAGCAGATCAACAAGCTCAGCGCCGGCAAGAAGAAGCAGGTCGATCCGCGTGCGGCATGCACCGTCTTCTCCAAGCTCGTGGTGAACGGCAATGCCGGCCAGAAGTGGATGACGGACAACAAGGACTGGTGCCAGATCCCCGATCAGGTGGTCGAAGGCTTCAGCAAGGACCACAAGCGCTCCCAGGAGATCAAGGGGCAGGCCTGCGGGGCTGCCGCCAAGATGGCCGAGATGGAAAAGCGTGCCAAGCAGCAGGCGCAGCAGGCCCAGCAGGGCGGCGGCCTCGGCGGCAAGATGGGCGGCGGCCTGACCGGCACCTTGAGCGTTCCCAAGGGCGCCCTCTAAAACCGGACACGCCGGCCGATGCAGCGCCCCGCAGCGCCGTCCCTTCCCGATGCCGTCAGGGGCCATTGGGCGGACCGGCTCGCGCCCGCGGGCTTGAGGCCCTACCTGCGCCTCGCCCGGATCGAGCGGCCCATCGGCTGGTGGCTGCTGCTCCTGCCCTGCTGGTGGTCGGCGGCGCTGGCCGCCATCCATGCCGGGCAGCCCTGGCCCGATCCGCTTCACTGCCTTCTTTTCCTGATCGGCGCCGTGGCCATGCGCGGGGCAGGCTGCACCTATAACGACATCGTCGACCGGGATCTCGACACCCGGGTCGAGCGCACCCGCCAGCGGCCCATCCCGTCCGGTCAGGTAACCGTCAAGGCCGCGCTGGCCTTTCTGGCGCTCCAGGGCCTCGTGGGCCTTCTGGTGCTGCTGCAGTTCAACGGCTTCGCCGTCGCGACGGGCTTCGCGTCCCTTGGCGTCGTTGCGCTCTATCCGTTCATGAAGCGCTTCTTCTGGATGCCGCAGATCGTCCTGGGGTTCGCCTTCGCCTGGGGCGCCCTCATGGGCTGGGCCGCCGCCTTCGGCTCGTTGGACGGGACCGCGGTGCTTCTTTATCTCGGCAGCATCAGTTGGGTGGTGGGCTACGACACCATCTACGCCCTGCAGGACATCGAGGACGACGAGATCGCCGGCATCAAGTCCTCGGCCCGCTTCTTCGGCGAGCGGGTGAAGCTCGGGGTCGGGATCTGCTATGGCCTGACCCTTGCGTTCATGGGCGCGGCCTTCGTCCTGGCAGGCGCTGGTCCGGCCTCGTTCGCGGGGCTGGGGCTCTTCGCCCTCCACCTGGGCTGGCAGGTCGCGCGGATCGACCGGTCCGACGGCGCCGGCGCGCTCCGGCTCTTCCGGTCCAACCGGGATGCGGGCCTTGTCCTGTTTGCTGCCATGACCCTCGACGGCCTCCTTTAAGCGTCGGCGCGCCTGTTCGAAGGCCCGGCTCGGATTCCCTTTTCCATGCGACAGAAAAGGCAGGGCCGAAGCCGAACGGCTATGGTATCTCCTGGCAAACACCCCCATTTCAGGTCCGATGCTGTCCTCCATACCCCCCTCCTCCCTTGCATCGGCCGTGTGCGAAGCCGCCCGTCGGGCCGGGGCCATGGCCCTGCCCTATTTCCGCTCCGGCGGGCAGACCGCGGCGCGGCTCTGGTACAAGGGGCAAAGCTCCCCGGTGACGGAGGCGGACATCGCCCTCGACACCTTCCTGAAGGGCCATCTCACCGGCCTCTTCCCCGAAGCGGGCTGGCTGTCCGAGGAAACCGCCGACGATCCGGCTCGACTGGAGCGGAGCCATGTCTGGATCGTCGATCCCATCGACGGAACCCGGGCCTTCGCCTCGGGCCATCCGGACTGGGCGGTGTCCATTGCCCTGGTCCGCGACGGCAAGCCCGTTCTGGGCGTTCTTTATGCGCCCGCCCACGACCGCCTTTATGAGGCAAGGCCCGGCGAAGGCGCCTGGTGCAACGGCGAACGGCTGCAGGTGTCCGAGGCCGAAGCGCTCGACCTCGCCAGGGTTACGGGCCCCAAGCCCCTGATGGACCGCCTCGAGCGCCGCATGGGCGCCGTCGAGCGCCTGCCCAAGGTGCCCTCCCTGGCGCTGAGGCTGGCGCGCGTGGCCGACGGCTCCATCGATGTGGGTTTGGTTTCCGCCAACGCCCAGGACTGGGACATCGCCGCAGCGGACCTCATCCTGCGGGAGGCCGGCGCCCGCCTCACCGGCCTGGATGGCGCAGTCCCGGTCTACAACAGGCCGCAGCCCCGTCACGACGAGATGATTGCCGTTGCGTCACGGTTGCATCCTCGTGCTATTGAGGCCATGAGAGCCTGAACGTTTCGGCCCTCGGCCAAACCACCCTTGCAACCCTCTTCAGAAGAGCCCTATCACCATGAGCGACCAGCCTGGCAAGCAACTCCTTCATCTGGTTTTCGGCGGCGAGCTCACCAGCCTCGAATTCGTCGACTTCAAGGACCTTTCCAAGCTCGACATCGTCGGAGTGTTCCCGAACTACGCCGCCGCCCATGCCGCCTGGAAGGCCAGGGCGCAGGCGACCGTGGACAACGCGCAGATGCGCTACTTCATCGTCCATCTTCACCGTCTGCTCGATCCGCAGCAGGGCTGATTTTCAGACCACGATGGATCTCGTCAAGCGCATCACCCGCTCGCGCGCGGTTCAGGAGGCCTTGGGCTTCCTCGTCGCGAGCTACTTGAAGTTCGTGCACCGCACGAACCGGTTCGTCATGGAGCCGGCGGATGCCTACGACCGGATCGAGATGCCCGTGATCGCGGCCATGTGGCACGGGCAGCATTTCATGATCCACTTCGCCAAGCGACCGCAGGACCGGGCGGCCAGCCTCGTGTCCCGCTCCGGCGACGGGGAGTTCAACGCCATCGCGCTGCGCCATCTGGGCGTGCGCGCCATTCGCGGCTCCGGCGCCCGCGGGCGCGACATTCGCAAGAAGGGCGGCATCCAGGCCATGCGCGCCATGCTGCGGGCGCTCGCCGACGGCGAGATGGTGGTGATGACCGCCGACGTCCCGAAGATTTCGCGGGTCTGCGGCCAGGGAATCGTCACGCTCGCCCAGCTGTCCGGACAGCCCATCGTGCCCGTTGCGGTGGTGACGAGCCGCCGGATCGATTTCGACAGCTGGGACCGGGCCAGCATCGGCCTGCCCTTCGGGCGCGGGGCCATGGTGCTCGGCCATCCCGTCCATGTGCCCCGGGAAGCGGACGAGCAAGCCTTGGAAAGCCTCAGAAAAACCGTCGAGCGGGAGCTCGACCGGGTTCACGAGCGCGCCTATGAGCTCGTGGGCTCCCGGGATCCGGGCGCCAAGCCCAGTCCGGTTCTCATGGGAGGGTCCCGAGCATGAGCCTTCCCGTCGTCTTCAAGACCTACCGCGCGCTCGTGTCCGTTCTGGAGCCCGCCGTGCTCGGCCTCCTCTACTGGCGCCAGAGGAAAGGGCGCGAGGACCGGACCCGCCTCGGCGAGCGGCAGGGCTATCCCAGCCGCCAGCGGCCCAATGGCCACCTGATTTGGGTGCATGGCGCCAGCATCGGCGAGACCCTGTCCCTGCTCCCCGTGGTGGAGCGGCTGACCCAGCGCGGCCTTGCCGTGCTGGTCACGTCGGGCACCCGCACATCGGCAACCCTCATCGCGAGGCGGCTCCCGCCAGGGGCGGCCCACCAATTTGTCCCGCTCGACGTGCCACGTTATATAAAGCGCTTCCTGGACCACTGGCAGCCCGACCTGGCCCTGATCGCGGAATCGGAGATCTGGCCCAACACGATCATGGCTCTCGACGAGCGCCATATCCCGCTGGTCATGGTCAACGGGCGCATGTCCGACCGGTCGTTCCAGCGCTGGCAGAAGATGCCCGGCATCATCAGGGGGCTCCTGGAGCGCTTCGCCCTGTGCCTGGCCCAAACGTCGGACGATGCGGAGCGCCTCGCCCGGCTCGGCGCCCCCCGGGTGCTCGCAACGGGCAACATCAAGTTCGACGCCCCTCCCCCGCCGGCCGATCCGCGGGTGGTGGCCCATCTCTCGGGGCTGATCGCCGGGCGCCCGGTCTGGCTTGCCGCCAGCACCCATCCGGGTGAGGAAAGCGCCGTGGTCACCGTGCATCGCGCCTTGGCGAAGCGCCACCCTCACCTGCTCACCATCATCGCGCCGCGCCACCCGCATCGCGGGCCGGAGGTCGCGGGCCTCGTCGAGCAGGCGGGCCTGCGTGCCGGGCGGCGCTCGGACGGCATGCATCCCGACCGGGCCACCGACATCTATGTGGTCGACACCGTGGGCGAGATGGGCCTGTTCTACCGCCTGTCGCCCATCGTGCTCATGGGCGGCACCCTGGTTCCCATCGGGGGCCACAACCCCATCGAGCCGGCGAAGCTCGGCGCGGCCATCCTGCATGGCCCGCATGTTCATACGGCCACCGAAATCTACGACGCCATCGATCAGGCGCGGGGCGCCGTGATGGTGAATGACAGCGCCGCCCTCGCGCGGGCGGTGAGCGAGCTGCTCGGCAACCCGGCGCTCACCCGCGACATGGCCCGGGCGGCCGGAGAGGCCGTGCAGGCCCTCGGCGGCGCGGTCGACCGCACCATGCAGTCCATCGAGCCCTTCATCGTGCAGGCGAAGCTGGGAGCGCGCCGCTGATGCGCGCGCCGCGCTTCTGGTGGCAACCCTTCAGGTCCTTGCCCGCGAGCCTGCTCCGGCCGGCCGGCCTGGTCTATTCCTCCCTTGCCACGCGGCGGATGCTCCGGCAGGGCGAGAAGGCGGACCTGCCGGTCATCTGCATCGGCAATTTCACGGTCGGCGGAGCCGGCAAGACGCCGACCGCCCTCGTGGTCGCCCACCTCCTCGACGCGTCGGGCGAGAGCCCGTCCTTCCTGTCGCGGGGCTATGGCGGGCGCCTGCGCGGTCCCGTCCAGGTCCGGCGCAAGCACACGGCTCTCGATGTGGGCGACGAGCCCATCCTTCTCGCAGCCCTGGCCCGGACCATCGTATCGCGCGACCGTCCGGCCGGAGCCCGCCTGTCCTACGAGATGGGCTCGACCGTCGTCATCATGGATGACGGCCTCCAGAACCCGTCGCTGCTCAAGGACTGCACCATCGCGGTGGTGGACGGCGCAACCGGGATCGGCAATGGGCTGACCCTGCCCGCTGGGCCCCTGCGCGCCCCCATGGAAACCCAATGGCCGCTGATCGACGCCGTTCTGCTGATCGGCGACGGCGAGCCGGGCCGGCAGGTTGCGGAGGAGGCGAAGCGGCGCGACAAGCGCGTGTTCGAGGCGCGGATCGTGCCGGCGCCGGATATGGCCAAGGTCCTCGAGGGGAAAAAGGTGCTGGCCTTTGCGGGCATCGGGCGGCCCGACAAGTTTTTCGACACCCTGCGGGGCTGCGGCGCCATCGTCGAATCGGCCCGCCCCTTCCCGGACCACCACCGCTACAAGGCCGGCGACCTTGCAGCCTTGAGGCAGGAAGCCGAAGCCCGTGGCCTTCAGGCCGTCACGACGGAAAAGGATCTGGCGCGGATTGCCGGGATCGCGGACCTGCATTCCTGGCCGGACCTGATGGCGCTGCCGGTCCGGCTCCAGATCGAGAATGAGGTGGCCCTTCGCAACCTGCTCCTGCGGCGCATCAACGATCGGCGGCTGCGCACCGCCTGACCGGCTCTCCGGAGGCGGGCGTCATGGCATCGAAGGCGGCGTCAGCGCCCGGGCGCGGCCTGCCCGGTAAGGCGCATCATCACCGCCTCGGGCGAGGCGTAAGCCTCCTGCCGCTCGACGCTCCAGTACTTCAGTTCGTCCAGGGGAATCTCGGCGCCTGTGACGGCGCAGCGCACGAAAGCACCGGGCTTTACGACCCGCAGGTTGCTGTCGAGATATTGCACGACGGCTTCACCGCCGCTGCGTTCGAACTTGTTCATCATGGAAAAACATCAAAATCGCTGCGCCGTTCTTCACATAGGAGATCCTGGCGGGAATTGCCAATCCGGGATCAGAACAGGGCCCCCTGCTCCTCCACGGCGACGAGCTTGGGCTTGGCGATCCTGGGCCTGGTTCCGATGCGCCCGCCGGTTGCGTCCGCCTTGCCGTCAGCGAATTCGAGCACGAGGGACCGGCCGTCCAGCACCGCATCGGCGGACCGCAGGGGCTGCCCGTCCGTGTCGCGCACGAGGGCGAAGCCGCGCTTGAGCACGGATTTGTAGTTCAGGCTGTCGAACAGCTTGGACACCGCCTCGAGCTGCTTGGCCTTGCGGGCGATCTGGCCGTCAAGGGCGGGGCCGAGGCGCTCGGCGACGCTCTTCGTCGCGTCGCCCGCCCGGGCGATGCGGAGCCGCTCGGCGCGCAGCAGCGCCTCGCGGGACACCACCAGCCGGGTCCCGATCTGCTTCAGGGTCTCGGTGCGCAGGACGATGGAGCGGCATGCCGCATTGTAGGGGCGCGGCCCCACGGCATCGAGCCGGGCGCGCATGCGGGCCACATTGGCCACCGGCGACACGAGGGCGAGCTGGCGGGACACCTTGAGCAGGCGCTCCTCGTGGCCGCGAGCGTTGCGGGCCAGCGCCGGATAAAGCTTGGTGGCCGCAAGATCGAGCCGCTGCCGCTTGGGCGAGAACAGGGCCTCGGGGCTCGGCAGGGCGCGGGCCGTGGCGCGCAGGTCGGAGCGCCGCCGCTCCACGAGCCGCAAGGTCGCCTCCACATGGCGGCGGGACAGGTCGTTCACGCCGGCCATGAGCTCGACGCGCACCGGCACCACCATCTCGGCCGCGCCCGTGGGCGTCGGCGCGCGAACGTCCGCCGCATGATCGATCAGGGTCCAGTCGGTCTCGTGGCCGACCGCCGAGACGAGCGGGATGCCGCTCTCGGCGGCGGCGCGCACCACGGCCTCCTCGTTGAAGCCCCACAGATCCTCGATGGACCCGCCGCCGCGGGCGACGATGAGCACGTCGGGACGGGGGATCCTGCCGCCGGGCTCGAGCGCGTTGAAGCCCCGGATGGCCGCCGCCACCTCCGCCGCGCAGGTGTCGCCCTGCACGCGCACGGGCCATACCAGCAC
Organism: Microvirga aerilata; assembly: GCF_016743775.1. Lineage (GTDB taxonomy): Bacteria > Pseudomonadota > Alphaproteobacteria > Rhizobiales > Beijerinckiaceae > Microvirga > Microvirga aerilata. The sequence goes on from NZ_JAEQMY010000015.1 coordinate 28,561, forward strand.
CTGACGCGGGAAACGGTCCTCCAGCCGGTGGAGGATGTCACGGATCACCGCGCCCGTGGGCGAAGTGACGACGCCGATGACGCGGGGCAGGAAAGGCAGCCGCCGCTTGCGCTCGGGCGCGAACAGCCCCTCCGCGTTCAGCTTGCGGCGGCGCTCCTCGAGAAGCGCCATGAGCGCGCCGATGCCGGCAGGCTCCAGGGTCTCGACCACGATCTGGTATTTGGACGAGCCCGGAAAGGTGGTGATGCGCCCGGTGGCGATGACCTCCATCCCCTCCTCGGGGCGGATCCTCAGCTTGGCGAAGGCGCCCTTCCAGATCACCGCGTCGATGCGGGCGTTCTGGTCCTTGATGCAGAAATAGGCATGGCCCGACGAATGCGGCCCGCGATAGCCCGACACCTCGCCGCGCAGGCGCACATGACCGAACGCATCCTCGAGGGTGCGCTTGAGAGCGCCCGCCAGATCGGACACCGACCATTCGGGAGCATTCGAGGGGGCTTTGTCTGCGAACATGAGGTGAACCTAATCCGCCCACCCCAGGCCTGCCAAGGGCAGCGGCGCAACAGAAGCCCGGGATCGCGCAAGCTATCCCCTGTGCATTTCGCCGCGCCCTCGGCCAAAGCCTCAGCCGCGCAATTTCAGGGTAGGCGAGAGAGCCCTCAGCCGCTAAGAGCGCAGCCAGCACAGGAGGGCCTTGCCATGAACATTCTTCTCATCGGTTCCGGCGGACGGGAGCATGCCCTGGCCCGGAGTCTCTCGGCGAGCGCCTTGTGCAGCAAGCTTCTGATCGCCCCCGGCAACCCCGGGACGGCGCAGCACGGCACCAATGTGGTGCTCGACGTCACCGATCATCGGGCGGTGATCGATTTCTGCCGGGTCATGAAGGTCGATTTCGTGGTGGTCGGGCCGGAGGCGCCCCTTGTGGCGGGCCTCGTGGACGACCTGACGGCGGCCGGCATCAAGGCCTTCGGGCCGAGCAAGGCGGCGGCCCAGCTCGAAGGCTCGAAAGCCTTCACCAAGGACCTTTGCGCCGAGTTCGGCATCCCCACCGCCGCCTATCGGCGCTTCACGGATGCGGAAAGCGCGAAAACCTACCTGCGCAGCTACGGCGTGCCCATCGTCGTGAAGGCCGATGGCCTTGCGGCCGGCAAGGGCGTGGTGGTGGCCGCCTCCTTCGAGGAGGCGGAAGAGGCCATCGACATGATGATCGGCGGGGGCTTGGGCGCTGCCGGTGCCGAGGTGGTGATCGAGGCTTTTCTCGAAGGCGAGGAGGCAAGCTTTTTTGCCCTGTGCGACGGCACCCATGCGATCCCCTTCGGCACCGCGCAGGATCACAAGCGCGTGTTCGACGGCGACAAGGGCCCGAACACCGGCGGCATGGGGGCCTACTCGCCCGCAGCCGTGCTGACGCCGGAACTCCAGGCACGCGCCATGCGGGAGATCATCGAGCCCACGCTCGCCGGCATGAGGGCGCGGGGCACGCCCTATACGGGCATCCTCTACGCGGGCCTGATGCTGACAAAGGACGGGCCGCAGCTCATCGAATACAACGCGAGGCTCGGAGATCCGGAAACCCAGGCGCTCCTGCCGCGCCTGAGATCCGATCTCGTGACCGCCCTGCTCGCCGCCTGCGACGGCGCCCTGAACGGCGTCTCCCTGCAATGGTCGGACGAGGCGGCGCTTACCGTCGTGATGGCGGCGCAGGGCTATCCCGGCGCGGTCGAGAAAGGCTCGCAGATCCGGGGCATCGGGGAAGCCGAGAGGCCGGACGACGTGATCGTGTTCCATGCGGGCACGAAGCAGGACGGCGACCGCATCCTCGCCAATGGCGGGCGCGTGCTCAACGTCACGGCGCTCGGGCCCACGATCTCCGACGCCCAGGCCAAGGCCTACGAGGCCGTCTCCCGGATCGACTGGCCCGAAGGCTTCTGCCGCCGGGATATCGGCTGGCGCGCCGTGGAGCGGGAGCAGGCCTGAACCCGGTTAACCCTACAGGGTGATGACGCAGGGGAATGACTCTCCTTAGGGTTGCAACTTATTTTCCTATAAACTCCTGATCCTCTTTACCTGAGGACGCTCTAGCTTATGAGAAGGCCTCTGTTACAACCAGCGAGCGGCTACCCATGAGCGACGATCTCTTTCCCGGTTTCCAGAGCCACTGGATCGATACGGAGGTCGGGCGCATCTTCGCGCGCTCGAAGGGCAACGGCCCGCCGTTGGTTCTGCTGCACGGCTTTCCGCAGACCCACGCCATGTGGCACCACCTCGCCCCGGCGCTTGCCGAGACCCACAGGGTGGTGTGCATGGACCTGCGCGGCTACGGCTGGTCCACCGCCCCCAAGGGGGACCCGAAGCACGAGACCTATTCCAAGCGCGCCATGGGACGGGACGTGATCCGCGTCATGGAGGCCCTGGGCCATGTTCACTTCGCCGTGGCGGGACATGACCGGGGCGCGCGGGTCGCCTATCGGCTGGCGCTCGACCATCCGGGTCGGGTGGAGCGCCTCGCGCTTCTCGACATTCTCCCCACCTACCATGTGTGGGAGCAGATGAGGTCCGGCCGGATCCCCGAGGCTCACTGGGGTTATCTTTCACAAGCCCATCCCATGCCCGAGGAGGAGATCGTGCGCGATCCGATCCCTTATTTCGAGGGCCTGATGAGGAAGTGGTCGGCGGCGGGAAACCTCGACGCCTTCGACCGCCGCGCGTTGGAGGCTTATTGGCAGAGCTGCAACGAGCCGACGCGCATTCACGCCTTCTGCGAAGATTACCGCGCAGGCGCCACGCGCGACATCGAAGCCGACGAGGCGGATCTCGCCGCAGCCAAGACGATCGGGTGCCCCACCTATCTGATCTGGAGCGATTTCTATCTCGTCAGCGGGCCCGCCGGCGAGAGCAAGCAGCCCCTTGAAGTCTGGCGCCAAAGTTTCGCACCGGACGCAAGAGGACTTGGAGTGGCGTCCGGACATTTCGTGGCTGAGGAGAACCCCAGCGCAACGCTTGAAGCGCTGCAGGCGTTTCTGCGCGCCTGAAGCATTGGCCGCAAAGGCCCGCCGGGTCGAAGCATTCACGCTTCCGCCCGCGCCCGGGAGGAACCCGTGTTGCAAGCGGCACGTTCACAGCTGCAGACGGGATTTCCTTTCATGACAAAGCACAGCCCAGACTCGCCAGCCGCGCAGGACGCCATTGCCGAGACGGAGGTCATTCCGCTTGCGGAGGAGGAGCTGCGCGTCGGCAAGCGGCAGATCACGACGGGCAAGGTTCGCGTCAGCACGAAGGTCGATGTCGTCGAGGAACTGGCCAGGGCCACGCTCGATACGGAAACCGTCGAGGTTATGCGCGTTCCCGTCGACAGGATGGTGGATGAAGCGCCAAGCATCCGCACCGAGAACGACGTGACGATCATTCCCATTCTGGAAGAAGTTCTTGTGGTCGAGAAGCGCCTCGTCCTCAAGGAAGAACTGCATGTGCGCAAGCGAACCACAGCGCAGGAGTTCGAAGCTCCCGTTCAGCTTCGCAAGCAGAGCGCTGTTGTCGAGCGCATTCCCGCCGACGAGAATGGAACAAACGGCCACGAGTGAATTCCTGCCGTTGTTTCCAATGGTTTTGGGAACGAAGTCGCCGAGCAACAATTGGTAGGTCAGTGTGCCCGTTGTCGCAGGGATATTCGAACAATGGGCAACGGTCTTTCTTGAGACATCCGAACACTTGAAAACACCGCCGTCATGCGTGGGCGGTACTTTGGAGATTACAGCAATGGCCAAAACCGTGACCTGCCTCTTCGGCAGCGACTCTCAAGCGTCCTCGATCGTTCGCGAGCTGGAGCAGTCCGGCATTTCGCAGGGAAAGATCTGCCTGTTCAGCAACTCGGGCAACAATCGCTTCTGGGAAGGCACCAGCAGCTTCGACGAGAGCTCGAGCGGCTCGCATCACGATCGCGTCGAGCACTACCTGACCAACAACGGCGTGCCCCATGACGACGCTCGCGCTTATGCGGAAGGCGTGCGCCGCGGCCACGCTCTCATCGCGGTTCGCTGCGATGACGACGAGGTGGATCGCGTGGTCGACATTCTCGACGATGACGATGTGCTGGATCTCGACGAGCAGCAGGATACCTGGCGCTCCGAGGGCTGGAGCCACCAGGGCTCGGGCGTTGCGGATCTCGGCGGCACGGCAACCACCTCGGCCGGCATGATGGGCGGGGCGAGCGGCAGCGCTCTTACCGGCAGCGACATGACCGAGCGCACCAGCATGCAGGGCGACCGCATGCATGCTCAGGGCAGCACCACAGCTCAGGGCGATGAGGTCATCCCCGTGGCCGAGGAAGAGCTGCATGTGGGCAAGCGCGAAGTTGGCGGCGGCCGCGTTCGCATCCGCTCGCACGTGGTGGAGCGCCCGGTTCAGGAGCAGGTCACCCTGCGTGAGGAGCATGTATCCGTCGAGCGCCGTCCCGTGGACGGCACCATGCGCACCGGCTCCGTCAACGATGGCGACCTCTTCCGCGAGCGCACCGTGGAGATGGAGGAGCGCTCCGAGGAAGCGGTCGTGTCCAAGGAGGCCCGCGTAGTCGAGGAAGTGGTCGTGCGCAAGGAAGCCGACCAGCGCACGGAGACAATCTCCGACACGGTGCGCAAGACCGAGGTCGAGGTGGACGACGAGCGCGGCAGCACCGTCTCCCGCACCGGCACCACGGACACCAACCGCTAAACTTGGCCGCATAAGCTCAAAACAAAGCCCGGAGCGCTTCGCTCCGGGCTTTTTGTATGGATTTTCGGGAACCAGCGGGATCGCCTATTCCGCAACGGAAATCGGAGACTCGTTCCAAGCCAAGATCACGCTTGATTGGTGCGTTGCCGCACAGCTTTTCCCTTGTGATAGCTTCAAAAAACCCATACGAAATGTAATTATATAAAATGAAGCTAGTATGGGTTTACGGCAATGGCATCGACGGCTCCAAGTTTCATCAATCTCAGATCTACGGGAAACAGCGGCTATCTTACCCATTATGACGATGGTCGCTTCCTGTCAGTCTGGACGGACTTCGACCGAAGCGGCGGGGCTTATGTCTATGGCAAGGTCTTCAATGCTGATGGCACAGCCGCAGGCAGCCACTTCCTGATCGACTACTCGGCAAAGGCAAGCTACCGCGAGATCACGGCCGAAACCTTGACCGATGGAAGGACCGTTGTGGCCTGGGTCAAGAGCGATGGCTCGGGTGCTTCGGTCGTCGGCAAGGTCTTGAGCACCAGCTTCGTGCCCCCCAATGCACTTCTGACATTCAGCCCCGGCGCGCAAGCAGAGGAAGCACCTCAGATTCATGCCATGGCGGATGGAGAATTCGCGGTGCTCTACAGAGGATCGGGCACTTTCGACGGTGAGGCCTTTACAGGAGTGATCGCAAATTCCTTCAGCCCCCAAGGAGCAGGCTGGCAATCGGACTATCACGGTGGTTTGAATGATCTTCCTAATGACGGAAGCAATTCCACAACGGTACTGAAAGATGGAACATGCGTAGTTGCTTTTTCCGTTGCGGCTCAGGGTGGCACCAATGTTGGCGTTGCCATTCTAGGACCTAACGGAACCTGGATCACGGTCTTCACCGATGGCGTTCCGGGCGTTTCCAGCGGGATCAAGCCCGCGATCAGTGCGCTGGCGAATGGCGGATTTGTCGTGGCCTGGGAGGACGTTGCTGAGAATGACGTTCATGTAATCCGCGCGCAAACATTCGATAGCAGCGGCGAACCGACCACCACCACGCCAATCACTTTCACGAAGGCGAATGGATCGATTGTAGGGAATCCTGTCATCGAGCAGCTTGATAGCGGCGGCCTCGCCATCGCTTACGTCGTGGATGCAGGTGGCGACTACAACTTGTATACGGAGGCCGTGACCTCAACAGGTCAGCCTCTTGTCAGCAGGACCCTTGTCGGGATCAGCTCGAGCGGCGACCAGTGGGACCCGTCTATCTCAAACCTTTCCGGCACTGATTATGCGGTGAGTTGGCAGAGTTCGGGTGAAGCTGGCGGCCCGCAATATATCGTTGAGGTGATCGGCCGGGAAGGAACGGATGTCACGACGCCGATCACGCCCGCTGGCGGCGGGCCAACTGGCCCCGGCGATCCTGGGAGACCCGGCGAGCCGCATCGTCCACCCGCCACCACCTGGACCGGCACGGAGGGCAATGACGTTCACACCGGCAGTGCCGCGTCCGAAGCCTTCAACGGCCTTGGCGGCCGGGACAGCATCCGTGGCCTCGGCGGGAACGACACAATCGATGGCGGTAGCGGCAACGACAAGATCTGGGGCGGCACGGGCAACGACGTTCTGATGGGCCGCGACGGGTTCGACGTCTTCGTCCTCGACACCAAGCCGAACAAGAGCACGAACAAGGACACCATTGTCGATTTCAGCAATCTGTTCGACAGCATCTGGCTCGACAACAAGGTGTTCACCAAGCTCGGCAAGAAGGGCTCCGAGAAAAAGCCCGCGATGATCAAGAAGTCCTTCTTCGCCTCCGAGAAGGCCAAGGACAAGGACGACTACATCATCTACAGCAAGAAGAAGGCCACGATCTATTACGATGCCGACGGCTCCGGATCGAAGAAGGCCGTGGAGATCGCCACGGTGAAAAAAGGCAGCATGCTCGCCCACTGGGATTTCTTCGTCATCTAAAGGGAGGGGCGTGCCTCACCGCCGCCCCTCGAAAAACGCCCGCAGCAATGCGGCCGCCTCGCTTTCCCTGATGCCGCCATAGACTTCCGGCGCGTGGTGGCAGGTGGGCTGCTGGAAGAAGCGGACGCCGCTGTCCACCGCGCCGCCCTTCGGATCGTGGGCCGCGTAATAGACGCGCCGGATGCGGGCAAACGAAATGGCGGCCGCGCACATGGTGCAGGGCTCGAGCGTCACGTAGAGATCGCAGCCGGAGAGCCGCTCGTCGTCCAGCGCCTCGCAGGCCCGGCGGATGGCGAGCATCTCCGCATGGGCCGACGGATCGCGCAGCTCGCGCGGGCGGTTGCCGGCGGCGGCAACGATGCGCCCGTCCTTGACGATTGCCGCGCCCACAGGCACCTCCCCTCGGGCTGCGGCGGCGCGGGCCTCGTCGAAGGCCGCGCTCATGGGATCGGCCTTTACCGGATCAAGCGGGTTGTGATCGGCGTTGTCCATCTTTATCGCAGTTCCCTTGGCCCTCGCTTCTCTTGAGCACCTCTGCTATCAGGCTCCCATGACCGACAGCAACGACGATAATCGCAAGGGCCGTCCGCCGGGACGCTCCGACCGTGGCCGCCCCTCCGCCAGTGACCGCCCCCGCAAGCCACGCGAAGGCGGCGAGCGCCCCTTCCGGGCCCGTGGCGACGACGACAGGCCGCGCAAGCCCCGCGACGCCGGAGACAAGCCCTTCCGCAGCCGCGACGGGGACAAGCCGTTCCGCCCCCGGGCCGAGGGAGGCGACCGGCCTTTCCGCAGCCGTGACAGCGACGACCGCCCGCGCCGTTCCGAAGGCGACAAGCCGTTCCGTGCGCGCAGCACCGGGGACAAGCCGTTCCGCCCCCGTGGCGAAGGCGGCGACAAGCCTTTCCGCCCCCGCCGCGACGAGGGCGACCGGCCCTTCCGGGGCCGGAGCGGCGACGACCGCCCGCGCCGCTTCGACCAAACGGCTGAGGATCGCCCCCGCCGCGCCCGCGAGGAGCAGCCCACTGTCCAGGCCGAGCCCCAGGAGCCGGTGGAGGATCGCATCGCCAAGGTGATCGCCCGCGCCGGCATCGCCTCCCGCCGCGACGTGGAGGCGATGATCGCGGAAGGCCGCGTCACCCTCAACGGCAAGGTTCTGGAATCCCCGGCCGTCAACGTGACGGCGGCCGATGCGATCACCGTGGACGGCGAGCCCCTGCCCACCAAGGAGCGCACCCGCCTGTGGCTCTTCCATAAGCCCCGCGGCCTCGTGACTACGGCCAAGGACCCGGAAGGGCGCCCCACCGTGTTCGAGAACCTGCCGGAAGACCTGCCCCGCGTGGTGGCCATCGGACGGCTCGACATCAACACGGAAGGGCTCCTGCTCCTCACCAATGACGGCGGCCTCGCCCGCGTCATCGCCCATCCGGACACGGGCTGGCTGCGCCGCTACAAGGTGCGCGCCCACGGTGAGGTGAACCAGGCCGATCTGGACAAGTTGCGCGACGGCATCTCCATCGACGGCATCGACTACGGCCCCATCGAGGCGCGCCTCGACCGGCTGCAGGGCGACAACGCCTGGATCACCATGGGCCTGCGCGAGGGCAAGAACCGCGAGATCAAGCGCATCCTGGAGCATATGGGCCTGCAGGTGAACCGCCTGATCCGCATGTCCTTCGGCCCCTTCCAGCTCGGAGACCTCGAGGTCGGCCTCGTGGAAGAGGTAAAGACCAAGGTGCTCAAGGATCAGCTCGGCGCGGCCCTTGCGGCGGAAGCGGGCGTCGATTTCGAAAGCCCCGTGCGCGAGCCCATCGCCCCCTTCGGCTCCCCGAAGAAGCAGGAGCGTGAAGAGCGCGGCGAGCGCCCCTCGCGCTTTGGCCGGGACCGGGACGACGAGCGCCCGCGGCGCGGCCGGGACGACGACAGGCCCATGCGCGGCCGCGATGGCGAACGCCGGGGCCGCGACGAGGAGGAGGAGCCCAAGAAGCGCCCCTCGCGCCTCGAAGCGAAGACGAGCGTCTGGCGCGCCGGCGAGACCGACGAGGACGCGCCGCGCAAGCGGGCGCCCCGCCGTGGCGCAGACCCGAAGGAAGCCCGCGCGGCGACCGGCGCCCGCGCCCGCGAGCGCGTCGGCGCCATTTCGTCCGGCGAAGGCCGCAAGGTGGTGGTGGAACGCCTGGTGCGTCAGCCCCAGGAAGAGGAAGCGGCCCCGCCGCGCAGGAGCCGCGGCGCCGCCTCGGGCGAAGATCGCCCCCGCCGCCGCGACGACCGCGATGCCGCCCCCGCCCGTCGCGGGCGTGAGGGTGCAGCCCGTCCAGGCCGCGACGACGACCGTTCGCGCCGCTCCGCTGGCGACAAGCCATTCCGTGCCCGTAGCAGCGAAGGCGAGGATCGTCCCCGCCGCCCGGCTGGCGACAGGCCGTTCCGCTCCAGGGACGAAGGAGCCGAGGATCGTCCGCGCAGGCCGCAAGGGGATCGTCCCTTCCGGTCCCGCGAAGGAGGCGATGACCGTCCGCGCGCTAGCCAAGGCGATCGCCCGTTCCGCGCCCGCGAGGGAGGCGACGATCGCCCTCGCCGCGCCGAGGGGGACCGGCCGTTCCGCACCCGTGGCGACGACGAGCGTCCCCGTCGCGGCCCTCCGCGAGGCGATGGACCCTCGCGCGGCGGGCCGAGAGGCGGTGCCGGCGGCGGCTTCAAGAGCGGCCCCCGTGGCGCGTCCAAGGGCGGCGCCCCGAAGGGCGGTGCCAAGGGCGGCCCCCGCGGCCGCCGCTGATAGGGGTTAAGCCATGAGAATCGTGGGCGGGCGCTGGCGCGGCCGCTCGCTCAAGGGGCCGAGCTCGGACGCCATCCGCCCGACCTCGGACCGCCTGCGCGAGACGCTCTTCAACATCCTCCAGCATTCCTACGACGACCCCCTCGAAGGCGCGCGCGTGCTCGACCTGTTCGCCGGCACCGGCGCCCTGGGGCTGGAGGCGCTCTCGCGGGGCGCCGCCTTCGCGCTCTTCGTCGACGACGGCGCGCAGGCCCGCGGCATCATCCGCGAGAACGTGGAAGCGCTCGGCGCCGGCGGCGCCACCCGCCTCTTCCGCCGCGACGCGACCCGGATGGGCGAGGCCGCGCCCAACGCGCCTTTCTCCGTGGTGTTCTGCGACCCTCCCTACGGCAAGGACCTCGCGCCCAAGGCCCTGCGCTCCTGCGCCGAAGGCGGCTGGCTCGTGCCGGATGCCCTGGTGATCGTGGAAGAGGCGCAGGGCGTCGAGGTCACGCTGCCGGAGCGCTTCGACGAGATCGAGCGGCGTGACTATGGGGAGACCAAGGTGGTGTTCGGGCGGTTCACCGGCTGAGCCTGCGCACGGTGCCGGCAGCTCTCGCGTTTGCCCTCTCCTTCCCCAACCGGTATACCGCTCCCCGTCACCTGTTGCGGAGGAAAGGCTCATCATGAAAGCGGTTCTCTTCGAGCAGTTCGGCCAGCCGCCCCGGGTGCAGAACGTGCCGGATCCGGCACCCTCGACCGAGGGCGTCGTGATCAAGGTGGAGGCGACGGGGCTCTGCCGGAGCGACTGGCATGGCTGGATGGGGCATGATCCCGACGTGGTGCTGCCGCATGTGCCCGGACACGAGCTGGCCGGCACGGTTCTCGCCACCGGGAGCCAGGTCACGCGCTGGAAGAAGGGTGATCGCGTCACGGTGCCGTTCGTCGGCGGATGCGGGCATTGCCATGAATGCAACTCCGGCAACCATCAGGTATGCGAGCAGCAGTTCCAGCCGGGCTTCACGGCCTGGGGATCGTTCGCCGAATATGTGGCGGTCGACTATGCGGACACCAACCTCGTGGCGCTGCCGGAAGAGCTCGATTTCGCCACGGCCGCCAGCCTCGGCTGCCGCTTCGTCACGTCGTTTCGCGCCATCGTCGATCAGGGCCGGGTGAAGCCCGGCGAGTGGGTGGCGGTGCACGGCTGCGGCGGCGTCGGCCTGTCCGCCATCATGATCGCAAGCGCCATGGGGGCGAACGTGATCGCCGTCGATCTCACGGACGAGAAGCTTGCCTTTGCCAGGCAGATGGGCGCGGTGGCGACCGTCAATGCGCGGGCCGCCGCCGACGTGGTGGGCGCGGTGAAGGAAATCACCGGGGGCGGCGCGCATGTGTCGGTCGACGCGCTGGGGCATCCTGCCACCTGCTTCAACTCCATCGCCAACCTGCGCCGCCGCGGACGGCACGTGCAGATCGGCCTGATGGTGGGGGAACATGCCCACGCGCCCGTGCCGATGGCTCAGGTGATCGCCCATGAGCTGGAGATCTACGGCAGCCACGGCATGCAGGCCTTCCGCTACCGGGACATGATGAACATGATCCGCACGGGCAAGCTCACGCCCGAGAAGCTGGTCGGCAAGCATCTGAGCCTCGACGAGGCGCCCGCCGCCCTCATGGCCATGGACCGATTCGAAGGACTCGGCATCAGCGTCGTCACGCGGTTCTGACGCGCTTGGTTCCAGGCTTGGCGCTATGGATTCCCCTCCGCTTCCGCTCCGTCCGGGAATGACACCGGGGGCAGCACGCCCCTGTCATCCCCGGCGCACGAAGTGCGGGATGGGGATCCATGTTCACCCTCGGCATACGGATTCTACCCCGCTTTCGCGCCCTCCCGGGAACGACCCGGGACCGCTCCGCATTCGCCGTTGCTGAACGGTCGAGAGGCGCTATGTAAGCGTTCTGCAAAAGCATGCCCGGGAGACGACAATGGCCTACCTGCCCGCCGAGAACCGCTATGACGAGATGATCTACAATCGGTGCGGCCGCAGCGGGCTGATGCTCCCGGCGATCTCCCTCGGGCTCTGGCACAATTTCGGCGAGGACAAGTCGGCCGCGACCGCGCGGGAGATCTGCCGCACGGCCTTCGATCTCGGCATCACGCATTTCGATCTCGCCAACAACTACGGCCCTCCCCCGGGCTCGGCCGAAACCCTGTTCGGCGAGATCCTGCGCAGCGAGTTCCACGGCCTGCGCGACGAGCTGGTGATCTCCACCAAGGCGGGCTACCGCATGTGGCCGGGCCCTTACGGCGAGTGGGGCAGCCGCAAATATGTGCTCTCCAGCCTCGACCAGAGCCTCAAGCGCATGGGGCTCGACTATGTGGACATCTTCTATTCCCACCGCTTCGATCCCGACACGCCGCTGGAGGAGACCATGCTGGCCCTGGATTCGGCGGTGCGGCAGGGCAAGGCGCTGTATGTGGGCCTCTCCTCCTACAACAGCCAACGCACCCGCGAGGCCGTCGCGATCCTGCGCGAGCTCAAGACCCCCTGCATCATCCATCAGCCGAGCTATTCCATGCTCAACCGCTGGATCGAGGATGACGGCCTGCTCGACACCCTCGACGATGTCGGCATGGGCTCCATCGTGTTCTCGCCGCTCGCCCAGGGCATGCTGACGACGAAATACCTGAACGGCATCCCCGAGGAGAGCCGCGCCGCGCAAGGCAAGTCCCTGCGCACCTCCTTCCTCACCGAGGACAACCTGTCCCGCATCCGCGGCCTCAACGGCATCGCGGAGAGCCGTGGCCAGACCCTGGCGCAGATGGCGCTGGCCTGGGTTCTGCGCGGCGGGCGCGTCACCTCGGCGCTCATCGGCGCAAGCCGCCCCGAACAGGTGATCGACTGCGTGGGCGCCCTCAAGAACCCCTCCTTCACGGCGGACGAGCTCGCCGAGATCGACCGGTTTGCCGGCGAAGGCAACCTGAACATCTGGGCGGCCTCGGCGGAGCGGAAGGGGCCGGGGCGCTGAGCGCCCTTCCACGGTTTCATCCTTTTCGGTGAATACCTCTTCGGGGCCCTTGAGAAGCCGGTTAACAAATGGTTAATGCTAAGGTTCATAGACCATTTGACCTAGGCCGACGTCATGCTCCCCGTCATCGCCACCGACAATCGCCGCAACGCCAGGCGCTTTCGCGCCCATCATCCGGCGAAGATCGTGTTCGGGCCGGAGTCGATGATCTCCTGCATGGTCAGGGACATTTCGACGGGCGGGGCAAGGATCGCGGTCACGCCGCACATGCCCCTGCCCGAGAACTTCGAGCTGTTCATCGCAGCCCACGACCTCCAGGTCCGCCGCGCCCGCGTATGCTGGCGCAAGGGCGATTGCGCCGGCGTAGCATTCGACGTGGACACGGCCGGCGAAGGCGCGGCGCAGCCATTCCTGATCGCGGATCATCAATCGCATGTGCGCCTCGTGGCGAGCCGCGAGGCTCCGGCGTCGGACGAGGCCGCGAAAGTTGCGGTGGAAGTGGACCGTCATGGTTGGGGCCGGCGGGGATCGGCGCTGCGCAACAGCGCCTGAGCCGGCGCCTCACTCGACAGAAAATCAGCGCCGTCCGAACAGCCGCTCGATATCCGTGAGCTTGAGCTCCACGTAAGTGGGCCGCCCGTGATTGCACTGGCCGGAAAGCGGCGTCGCTTCCATTTCTCGCAGCAACGCATTCATCTCCTCCGGCCGCATGCGCCGCCCGGCGCGGATCGAGCCGTGGCAGGACATGCGGGAGAGCACCGCGTCGAGGCGCTCCTCCAGCGGATGGGCAGCCCCCTGCTCCCATTCGGCGAGCGCATCGGCCACATCCTGCACCAGCGCCTTGATGCGCCCGCCCGCCAGCGCCGACGGCACCTCGCGCACGAGCAGCGCGCCATGGCCGAAGGGCTCGACCGCAAGGCCGAGGCTCTCGAGCGCCGACGCCTCCGCCAGCACGCGGTCCGCATCCACGGGATCGAGCTCCACCACCTCGGGGATCAGCAGCAGTTGCCGCGCGATGCCGGATGCATTTCGCTCGCGTTTCAGGCGCTCATAGACGAGGCGCTCGTGCGCCGCATGCTGATCGACGATGACGATGCCGTCTGTGGTCTGCGCGACGATGTAGGTGCCGTGGAGCTGTGCGCGGGCGGCCCCCAGGGGCGCCTCGTCGGCTTCAGGCTCGCCCTCGTGGAGCGCCGCGCGGCTGTCGGCGGAGGGATGTGCAAGATCCGGCAGGCTCGCCTGCATCTCGGAAAGACCTGACGCGTAAGCGCGCTCCGGCGGATCGAGAGGCGCCTGCCAGCCCGCAAAGGCGCTCGTGGGCCTGATCGCGTGCGCGCGGTGCGGATAGGCCGGGCGGGAGGGCAACGCGCCTTGCGGGCGCAGGCTCTCGAGCGTGCGGGTGCCGCCGGTGGATGAGGCCCGGAAGGCGTGGCGGGTGATCGCCTCCTTCAGGGCCGCCACCACGAAGCCGCGCATGAAGGCGGGGTCGCGAAAGCGCACCTCGGTTTTGGCCGGATGCACGTTCACGTCGACGGCGCGGGGATCGAGATCGATCATGACGGCGAGCACCGGATGCCGGTCGGAGGCCATCACGTCCGCATAGGCGCCGCGCACGGCGCCGAGCAGCAGCTTGTCGCGCACGGGACGGCCGTTGACCACGAAATGGATCGAGGCTCCGGTGCCGCGATGGAAGGTGGGCAGGCTGGCGAAACCGGCAAGCCGCACGCCCTCGCGTTCGACGCCGATGGACATGGCGTTCTCGTGGAACTCAGGCCCCAGCACCCGCGACAGGCGGCGCAGGAAGCCGTGCTCGCCGGGCTCCTCCCGCGGATAGGTGAAGGCGGTGATGTGCTCGCCCGACAGGGTGAAGCGGATCGTCGGGTGCGCGATGGCAAGCCGCTTGACGATCTCGGCCACGGCCTGCGCCTCCGAGCGGTCGCTCTTCAGGAACTTCAGGCGCGCGGGCGTGGCGGCAAACAGATTCGTCACCTCGACGCGCGTTCCCTTCGGCGCAGGCGCGGGCCGCACCGGGCCTTTCACCCCCGCCTCGACCACGATGGAGGAGCCGGTCTCGGCCTCTGCCGTGCGCGTGACGATGGACAGACGCGCGACCGCCCCGATGGACGGCAGGGCCTCGCCGCGAAAGCCCAGGGTGTTGATGGAAAACAGATCCCCGTCCGGCAGCTTCGAGGTGGCATGGCGCTCCACCGCCAGCTCCAGATCCTCGGGCGTCATGCCCCGGCCGTCATCGACGATGCGGATCAGGCGGCGCCCCCCCGCCTCGACCGCGATCTCGATGGAGGTGGCGCCCGCATCGACCGCGTTCTCCACCAGCTCCTTCACGGCCGCCGCCGGGCGCTCGACAACCTCGCCCGCAGCGATGCGGTCGACGAGGATGGGATCGAGGCGGCGAACGTGCATGCGGGCCTTCTGTTCAGGATTCGATGAAAGGAAGATAGGGGTTCAAGGCGACGGAAACCAGAATGCGCGACGTTGTTCCCGTACTCGATTCGTCATCCTGGGCAGCGTAAGTCGATGCGGGATCGCCTGACGCGTAGAACGCTGGTTCCCCTCCCCCTTGTGGGGAGGGCCAGGGTGGGGGTGTGAGCGATAGCCTGTGAGGCACTGGCGCCAACACCCCCACCTCCAACTCCTCCCCACAAGGGGGAGGAGAGTTAGTTGCGCCACGCTCGCCCAGCGTTCTTGGGTGCTGTTCCGCAGGCCTAGGATGGCCTAGGGAGCTATCCCTGCGCCAGATACTGCTTGGCCAGGATCTTGCCCTCTTCCACCGCGGGCTGGTCGAACGGGTCGACGCCGAGCGCGTAGCCGGCCAGGATCGTCTCCAGCATGAAATGCATCAGCAGCTCGCCCACCGCGCGCTCGTTGAGCTTCTCCACATGGATCTGCCGGGTCGGGCGGCCGTTCTTGGCGAGCGTGTCGGCGGTAGCGCGGCCCTGGGCCGCCACAAGATCGCCGATGCGCTTGCCGGCAAAGCCGGGCTCGCCGGCCCGCTTGGCGAGCTTCTCGTCCATGAGCGGCCCCTGCCCTTCGACGCCCGTGGTCATGACGGTGAAGAGCTTGTCGTTAGGGCCTGCGAGATAAAGCTGAAGCTGGCTGTGCTGATCGACCGGGCCGATGGCGGCCACGGGCTGGGTGCCGTGCCCGTCCTTGCCCACGCTCTCGGCCCAGAGCTGCACCCACCAGCGGGTGAAGCGCTCCAGCCGGTCCGCATAGGCCATGGCAACGGTGATGCCCTTGCCCTCCCTGGCCATGGCGACATTGAGCGCGGCGCCCAGCGCGGCCGGCGCGTCCTTGGTGGCGGCGCCGCTGCGGAACGGCTCATAGGCGTCCGCCGCGCCCTGACGGATGGCCGCGATGTCGAGCCCGAGCACGGCCGCCGGCAGCAGGCCCACATCGGTGAGCACCGAATAGCGCCCGCCGATGCCGGTGTGATGATCGAGGAAGCGCACGCCCTCCGGCTCCAGGAGATCGCGCAGGGCATTTCGGCCGCCCTCCTTTCGCGGCTCCGACAGGCCGAGGAACATGTCTTTCGGGAGGGCCTTGAGGCCGGCCTTGTCGAGGGCGGAGAGCACCGCGATGGTCTGCATCAGGGTCTCGCCGGTGCCGCCCGATTTCGAGATCGACACGAACCGCGTCGAGGAGAGCGGCAGCTTGTGCAGGACGCGGTCGAAGGTGACCGGATCGAGATTGTCGAGGAAGTGGACGCGCGGGCTCTCGGTGAAGCGGCCGGCGCCGGGCACAGCGAAATCCTTGAGCTGGGCCAGGGTCTGCCCGCCGAGGCTCGATCCGCCGGTGCCGAGAAACACCACGTCGGTGGCATCGTCGCGCAGGAAGGCCGCCGCCTCGCGGGTGCTCGCCAGATCGTCCGAGGTGCGGGGCATGTGGAGCAGCGGCAGGCGGCCCGAGGCATCGTCCTCGGCGAGCCGCTTCATGGCATCGCCCACCAGTCCAAGTGCTGCATCCAGCGCCGCCTGCGGCAGACCACCTCCCCCGATATTGGACTCAAGGGCAAGATCGATCGATTGCTGCAGGGCCATCACTGTACTCCGACTCGGTCAAAGAGGGAGCCAAGATTAGGACAGAGCGGGGTCCGAGGCTAGGGTCGCGCGCGATGCCACGGTTGTTAAGCCTGCGCCGGACATTGGTTATTGTGGTCGATGGCGGGAGCGTTTCCTGCCATCGACGCGGCGTCACACGCCCGTCGGGCGTCCTGCGATCACGGTGAGCATTTTGCCGTCGCCGAAGATGCGCTCCGCGGCCTTGCGGATGTCGGCCTGGGTGACCGCGCCCACAAGCGCGTTGCGGCGGCCGATATAGTCGATGCCAAGGCCTTCGAAGGCGATCTGCGCCAGGGTGTGGGCGATCTTCGTCGAGGTGTCGAAGCCCAGCGCATAGGAGCCGACCAGGTAGTCCTTGGCCTTCTGCAGCTCCTCGTCGCTCGGTCCTTCGCTCGTCAGCTTCGCCATCTCCTCGGCGATCACGTCGAGGGCCTCGACCACGCGCTCGTTCTTGGTGGCGGTGTAGCCCCAGGTCATGGCCGCCGAGCGGTAGCTCACGAGCGACGTGCCGACGCTGTAGGCAAGGCCGCGCTTCTCGCGAACCTCCTGGAACAGGCGCGACGTGAAGGCGCCGCCGCCCAGGATGTGGTTGAGCACGTAGGCCGGGATGAAGCCCGGGTCGCGCCAGGCGATGCCCGGCGTGCCGAAGCGGATCACCGATTGCGGCACGTCGATATCGACCACGATGCGCGATCCGATCTTCTGGAGCGAGGCCGGCTCGACGATGCCCAGAGCCTTGGCCTCCGGCAGGGAGCCGAACACCTTGTCGAGCAAGCCCGCAAGGCTGTCGGACCCGATGGCGCCCACCACCGCGACCTTGACGCGGCCGCGGGCGATGATCGCCCGGTGCATGGCCACGAGATCGTCCCGCGTGATCGCCGCCACGCTCTCGGGGGTGCCGGAGGTCGGACGGCCGTAAGCGTGGCCCGCAAAACCCTCCTCGAAGAAGCGGCGGGTGGCCATGACGCCCGGATCGTTTTGCTGGTACTTCAGGCCCGCGATGGTCTGGGCGCGCACGCGCTCGATGGAGTCCTGATCGAAGCGCGGCTCGGCGAGCGCCAGGCGCAGCAGGTCGAAGGCTTCGTCCGCGTGCTTGACCAGCGTCTTCAGCGAGCCGCCTAGGGCATCGTTGCCCGCATTGAAGGACAGCTCGATGGCTCGGGCCGCGAGACGCTCCTGAAACGCATCGGAATCGTAGTCCCCCGCGCCCTCGTCGAGCAGGCGGGCGAGCATCTGCGCCACGCCGGGCTTGGCCTCGGGATCATGCGCCGAGCCGCCCTCGAAGATGAACGAGACGGCGATCAGCGGCACCACGTCGGACTCCACGTGCCAGGCCTCGACCCCGCCGGCCGAGGTCAGCGCCTTTACCTGGGTGGGGGACGAGGACAGGGTTTCGACGGAAGCGGTCATCTTTACCTCAGGATTTGAGCAGGCGGTCAGGATGCCGACTTCTGCAGATAGCCCGTCACGGAACGACGGGTGACAAGATAGCGCTCGGCGGCGGAGGCCAGGTCGTCCTTGAGAACGGTCTCGATCTCGGTCGGCCAGCGGCGCACCTCCTCGATGGTCTCGCCGATGGCGAGCGCCGAGCCGTAGATGCGGGCGAGCGAGGATTGGCTGTCGGTGGAATAGATCGTCTCGGCCATGAGGCGCGTCTTGGCGCGTTCGATGGAATCCGCATCCAGCGCCTCGGCCGCGATGGTCTTGAGCACGCCGTCGACCGCCTCCTCAAGCGCCTGGAGCGAGACGCCTTCGGCGGGCACCGCATAAACGCAGAAGCGGGTATCCTCCATGGCGGAGGACATGTACCAGGCGCCGGCGTTCACGGCGATGCCGCGCTCCATGACGAGCTTGCGGTAGAGGTAGGAGGTCGGGCCGCCGCCGATCACCTCGGCGAGCAGCTCGAGCGCGTAGCAGTCGCGCTCCGTGGCCGTGCGGCAGGAGGGCACCAGGTAGAGCCGCTGCATGGTCGGCTGCTCGACCTTGGGGTCGGCGACCGTGATGTGGCGGGCGGCCACGGGCTCCGGCTCGCGCGGGCGGACGCGCACCGGGCGCTTGCCCTGCGGGGCGATGCGGCCGTAGGTGGCATCGGCGAGGCGGCGCACCTCGTCCTCGGAGACGTCGCCGGCCACCACCAGGATGCCGTTCTCAGGGGTGTAGAAGCGGCGGTAGTAGTCGAGGGCGTGCTCGCGGTTGAGGGTCTCGATCTCATGCATCCAGCCGATGATCGGGATGCCGTAGGGGTGATGCACGAACAGCGATGCGGCCATAGCCTCGGAGAGCTGGGCCGACGGGTCGGTCTCGACGCGCATGCGGCGCTCCTCCAGCACCACGTCCCGCTCCGGGCCGATGACGGATTCCTCCAGGAGGAGGTTCGTCATGCGGTCGGCCTCGAACTCCATCATGGTCTTGAGGTTTTCGCGGGCGACGCGCTGGAAATAGGCCGTGTAGTCGAAGGACGTGAAGGCGTTCTCCTGGCCGCCCAACCCTGAGACCACCTTCGAGAACTCGCCGGCCGGGTGCTTCTCGGTGCCCTTGAACATCAGGTGCTCGAGGAAGTGCGCGATGCCGGACTGGCCGATCGGGTCATCCGCCGACCCGTTGCGGTACCACATCATGTGGGTGGCGACGGGAACCCGGCGATCCGGGATCACCACCACATCGAGGCCGTTGTCGAGGGTGAACGCGGACAGGTTCGGGCCACTGCCCTCCGTCCGCCCGAAGGAGGCGGCATCGGCGCGAAGAATGGGCTTTGAGGCAGTGTCCATGACGTTTCAACCTTGGCGACATCGAATGCGTTTCGCAGGAGATTTCCTACGGGGATAGTCAAATCGGGAGGGCATGCAAGCGAGGCGGCGCATCTTTCCGATGCGGCATGGTCTGCGCCGGAGGGCGGGTCCATGCTTGGCCTTTCGAGGCCCCTATAACGTTTTCAGGCGAAGCGGGGGATCCCGTTCGCCTGAAGAAGGAAGAGAAGGGCAAGCCTTACTGCCTGCGCTCTTGTTGCTGGCGGAGATAGACCTGCGGGTTGTCCGGATCGTTGCCCAGCGGCACCGGATCGACGGAGGCCTTGATGCGGCCGCCGCCCTGGGCCTTGAGCAAGGGGCCCGGAGGATCGCTGAGATAGCGGCGCTCGATGCCGTCGCCTGCCAGCTCCACCTTCTCGTCCCGGCCATAGGAGCGCAGCTCGTCGGGGGTCATGCGGCTCATGTCCGCCTGCGAGCCCACGCGCGCCGGAGCGGTCGTGGCGATGTTGTTCGGGTTGCGCCCAGCCCGCATCTCTTCGATGGAGAGCCGCTTGCCCTCGGAGGTCTTGTAGAGCTCGGAGCTGGTCCAGGGCGTACGCGCCTCGACGGCGGCCTTGCGGCGGGCCTCCGCGTCCGGGTCCTTGGGCCAGTTGCCGTTGCGGGCTTGGCCGCCGCCCGCGGCAGGAGCGCGCAGCTCCATCTTGGGCGGGAGCACGAGCGGCGCGCGCTCGTTATAGACGATGGGCGCCTTTTCCTTGGGAATGATGCCGATGCTGCCGAGAAGGCTCTTCACCGCTTCGCCCTCCTGCGCCGAAGCGCCGGTGGCGGCGACCAGAAGAGCCAAAGCCCCCGCGCAGCCTAAGATGTTCATTCCCTTCATGGCACCCACCATTGTTTCTCGTTGTAGCCGGAAGGCCTGATCGCTCATTCTGGCGAACATATGGCAGCCGGGCGCTACATGATATCTATCGTCCGATAACTATGACTTGGCCCGCCGTCCCTCCAGGACGAAGGAGTCATAAAGCAAACCGGCCACCCCCGCAACGATGGCCGCATCCGCCACGTTGAACACGTACCAGGACCACGACCCCACGTGGAACTGGATGAAATCGAACACGGCCCCATAGGCCATCCGGTCGATGGCGTTGCCGATGGCCCCGCCGACGATCAGGCCCAGGGATGTCGCCAGAAGCTTGGCCGTGGTGCGGCGGATCCAGATACCCAGGCAGATCGAGGCGAGGATGGAGATCGCCACCAGCGCCCAGCGGCCGAGCTCCGAGTTCTGCTGGAACAGCCCATAGGATATGCCTCGGTTCCAGACCACGATCAGGTTGATGAAGGGCCCGATCTCCGCCGGCTCCTTTACCGGCAGGTCATAAACGAACAGGGTGTAGAGCTTCGACGCCTGATCGAGGACGAGCGTGATCAGAGCGGCGGAGAAGCCGAGGATCGCCGCCGTCGACAGGCCCGTGTGCCGGGCGCGGGGCTTTCCCGCCGCCTTGGCGGCTCGAGGGCGGTTCGCGGCACGCGGGCGCGGCGAACCGTTTTGAGGAGAAGCGCCCGTCATCGGCGCTCCCGGCTCGTCAGCGTTGCTCATTCGGCGGCTGCCTTCAGCTGGTCCCACTCACGCAAGGCCGCCGCATCGCGGGGCGTCACGTCCGGGTAATCGGGATCGGTGCCGACGTCCGGCGTCACCTTCCACGAGCGGGCGCATTTGCGGCCTTGCGCGAGCGCCGGCACCACGGACACGCCCTTCACGTCCTCGAGCCGGAACGCCTCGGCCGGTCCTTCGCCGGGCACCACCTGGATGGCGGACGTGATGCAGATCTCCGCGAGGTCGAGGCCCTGCACGGCCTTCAGCAGGCTCTCGTCTGAGATGTGCACGACGGGAGCAGCCTCCAGGCTCGCGCCGATGCGCTTTTGCGCGCGCTCGATCTCCAGGGCGCCGGTCACCGCGCGGCGGACGCGGCGAACCTTCGACCAGCGCTCGGCCAAGGCATTGTCGCGCCACTCCGCCGGCACCTGCGGGAAGGTTTCCAGATGCACCGACTCGGCCTGCGGGTAACGCGCGAGCCAGGCTTCCTCGGCCGTGAAGGCGAGGATCGGCGCGATCCAGGTGGCCACGCAGCGGAAGACCTGATCGATAACGGTGAGCGCGCTTTTGCGCACCTTGCCGGAGATCGGATCGCAGTAGAGCGCATCCTTGCGGACGTCGAAATAGAAGGCCGACAGGTCCGTGGTCATGAACGAGTTGAGGAGCGCCACCACCCGCTTGTAGTCGTAGCTGCCATAGGCCTCGCGCATCTCGCCGTCGAGCTCCACGAGGCGGTGCAGCACGAAGCGCTCCAGCTCCGGCATCTCGCCGAAGGCTACCTTGTCGGCCTCGCGGAAATGCGCCAGCGAGCCCAGCATCCAGCGGATCGTGTTGCGCAGCTTGCGATAGGTTTCGGCCGTGGTCTTGATGATCTCCGGACCGATGCGCTGATCGTCCCAGTAATCCACGGAAGCCGTCCAGAGGCGCAGGATGTCGGCGCCGTATTCCTTGATGATGGTCTGAGGCGCGACCGTGTTGCCGAGCGACTTCGACATCTTGCGGCCCTGCTCGTCGAGCGTGAAGCCGTGGGTGACGACGATGTCGTAGGGCGCGCGCCCACGGGTGCCGCAGCTCTCCAAGAGCGACGAGTGGAACCAGCCGCGATGCTGGTCCGACCCTTCCAGATACATCACCTGATCGGGCCCGCCGTCCACCTTGCGCCGAACCTGCAGGTCCTCGCGCTTTTCAAGCGCGAAGGCATGCGTGCAGCCTGAATCGAACCACACGTCGAGGATGTCATTGACCTTGTCGAAATCGCCGAGATCGTAGCCGCCCGCTTTCAGGAAGCGCGAGCCGTCATCGGCATACCACGCATCCGCGCCCTCCTGCTCGAAGGCCTGCGCGATGGCGTTGTTCACGCGTTCGTCCTTGAGGATCTCGTTGCTGCCCTTGCGCACGAACACCGCGATCGGCACGCCCCAGGCGCGCTGGCGCGACACCACCCAGTCGGGCCGGTTCTCGATCATGCCGTTGATGCGGTTCTCGCCCGCCTGCGGCACCCACTCGACGGTCTTGATGGCATCGAGCGCACGGGTGCGCAGCGTATCGCGCGCGGTCTCGTCAGGCTGCGGCTGAAGCACCAGGGGAGCCGCCCCTTGAGCGCCGCCCTTGCCGCCGAGCGGCTTGTCCATGGAGATGAACCATTGCGGCGTGTTGCGGAAGATCAGCGGGCCCTTGGAGCGCCAGGAGTGCGGATACTGGTGCTTGAGGCGGCCGCGCGCGATGAGCGCGCCGACCTCGACAAGCTTCTTGATCACCGCCTCGTTGGCGCCCGCATCCTTGCCCTTGTCGTCATAGATGCGCTCGCCCGCGAAGAACGGCACGTCGGGGAAGTAGGACGAGTCCGGCGATACGGTGTGCGGCACCTCTTTCGTGCCGCAGGCGGCGAACACGTCGCGGTGCTTCACGTAAGTGTTGTAGTCGTCCGCGCCGTGGCCCGGCGCCGTGTGCACGAAGCCCGTGCCGGCATCGTCGGTGACGTAGTCGGCCGGCAGCACCGGAACGCCGAAATCCCAGTAACCGTTCGCGCCCTCGAGGCCGCGGAACGGATGCGCGCAGCGCTCGAGCATCACCGGCAGCACGTCCTTCACGCGCTCGTAACCGGCCACGCGCGCGGCGGCGAACACGTCGGCCGCCAGCTTGTCGGCGATGACGAGCCGGTCGCCCACCTTGGCCCAGTTGTCGTCGGCGGCGTCCGTGACCTTGTAGAGGCCGTAGGCGATGGTCTCGCCATAGGCGATGGCGCGGTTGGCGGGGATCGTCCAGGGGGTGGTGGTCCAGATCACCACGGACGCGCCGTCGAGATCGCCGTCGAGGGTGTCGGTGACCTTGAA
Source organism: Microvirga aerilata (assembly GCF_016743775.1). Lineage (GTDB taxonomy): Bacteria > Pseudomonadota > Alphaproteobacteria > Rhizobiales > Beijerinckiaceae > Microvirga > Microvirga aerilata. The sequence goes on from NZ_JAEQMY010000015.1 coordinate 51,765, forward strand.
CTTCACCCAGATCGTGGTTGAGGTCTTCTCGTGATATTCGACCTCGGCCTCGGCCAGCGCCGTCTTCTCGACGGCGGACCACATGACGGGCTTGGAGCCGCGATAAAGCTGGTCGCTCACCGCGAACTTCATGATTTCGCGGGCGATCTGCGCTTCCGCGTCGTAGCTCATGGTCTGGTACGGATTCGCCCAGTCGCCTTCGACGCCGAGGCGCTTGAACTCCTCGCGCTGGACGTCGATCCACTTCTCGGCAAAGGCCCGGCACTCGCGGCGGAACTCGACGATGTCCACGTCGTCCTTGTTCTTGCCCTTGGCGCGGTACTCCTCCTCGATCTTCCACTCGATCGGCAGGCCGTGGCAGTCCCAGCCCGGAACGTAGTTGGAGTCGAAGCCCAGCATGCCCTGCGAGCGGACCACCATGTCCTTCAGGATCTTGTTGAGGGCATGGCCGATATGGATGTTGCCGTTGGCATAGGGAGGGCCGTCGTGTAGCACGAAGCGCGGACGCCCCTTCTGGACCTCGCGCAGGCGCTCGTAGAGCCTGTGCTCGTTCCAGCGCTGCAGGAACTGCGGCTCCCGCTGCGGCAGGCCGGCCCGCATGGGGAACTCGGTCTGGGGCAGGAACAGGGTTTCGGAATAGTCGCGGGCGGCGCTCTGGGTCTTGTCGGTCATGTGGGTCAATCGGTCTTGTGTGGCCCGCGGGCAGGCAGGCGCATCAGGCTTGTCTCAGGGGCGAACGGCTAAGATCCCGGACCTTCGCAGGCTATGCGAAAGCCGGGCCGATAATTCGCGCCGCGCCTATGCGGGCAGCACGGCAAGCCTGAAAAACCTTGGACATGGGGAGCCTTTTAGCAGCGCCGGGCCGGATAATAAAGCGTGGTGATACCGGGGCATCGACTCAATTTGGGCGATCCCTGCCCCCGGTGTCCATTCCCGGCCGGAGACGGCGCAAGCCATCGCGGAGGAGGGAATCCATAGGGCTGAGGCTGTGAGTGGATCCCCTTCCCTCGCCTGCGGCTCGCCGGGGATGACAGCGGTGGCGCTGCCCTGGGTGTCATTCCCGGCGAGCCACAGCGGAGGGGAAGGGAATCCATACAGGCACCTAACCCATGGCGCCCTTCCCGCACTTCGTGCGCAGGGGATGACAGCGAACGGCAACCCGGGTCACTACCGCTTCCAACGGCCGCTCCCTATTTAAACGCCAGGAACCAGCCTTATAGTCCCGCACCGGCACGGACGGGCAGGAAGGATCGCACCATGGCAGACTCGACCATCACGGCAGGACAACGCTCCCGCGCAGGCTTCGACCTCACCCCCCCGAACCCGGAGGAGATGCGCAGGCTCGTCGCCGATCTCGACGACGAGGAGCGCCGCGTTCTCCTCGAACACGGCACGGAGCGTCCCTTCTGCGGCATCTTCAACGAGGCCAAGGACAAGGGCACCTATTGCTGCCGCCTTTGCGGCCTGCCCCTGTTCCATGCGGGCACCAAGTTCGAATCCGGCACCGGCTGGCCGAGCTTCTTCGATCCCATCGACCGCTCGCACATCGCCTTCGTGCGCGACACCAGCTACGGCATGGTCCGCACGGAGATCCGCTGCGCCCGCTGCGAGGGCCATCTCGGCCATGTGTTCAATGACGGCCCGCCGCCCACGGGGGAGCGCTACTGCATGAACTCCGTCTCCATGCGCTTCGTGGCCGACGGCGATCCGCTGCCCGACGACCTGGGCCGGGGCGCGCCCGAGGGCGAGATGGCGGGCTGAAGGCCCATGGCGGGCCGAGATGAACCGGCCAGGGAGGCCGAGGCGGATTTCTACGCCCGTCTGCCGGTCTTCAGCCGTTTTTCCCAGCTGACGGATCCGGGGCTCTATGCTCCGCTTCCCGAGGACTGGGTTCTCGGCCTCAGCGACATCGTGCGCTCCACCTCGGCCATCGAGGCGGGGCGGTACAAGGAGGTCAACACGGCGGCGGCTTCCGTGATCGCCGCCATCGCCAACACCCTGGGGACGAGCGATTTTCCCTTCGTGTTCGGCGGCGACGGGGCCAGCTTCGCCCTGCCGGCCTCGCAGGCGGACCTTGCCCGGGAAGCGCTGGCCGCCGTCGCCGCCTGGGTGCGGGACGCGTTCGGCTTCGAGCTTCGCATCGCGCTCGTGCCGGTCGCGCAGATCCGGGCGCATGGCTACGACGTGCGCATCGCCCGCTTCGCGGCCTCGCCGGACGTGGCCTATGCCATGTTCTCGGGCGGGGGCCTGGCCTATGCGGAGCGGCAGATGAAGGCCGGAGCCTTTACCCTTCAGCCGGCACCGCCCGGTACCCTGCCCGACCTGACGGGCCTCAGCTGCCGCTTCGACGAGATCACCCCGCAGCGGGGCGTCATCCTCTCCCTGATCGTCCTTCCGGATCCTGAGACGAGTGCGGAATCCTTCAACGCCCTCGTGGGCCGGGTGCTCGCCCTTGCGGAGGGTCCGGAGGCCGGGCGCCCCTTGCCCGAAGGCGGACCTGCGCTGGCATCTCCTTTCAAGGGCTTCGGGATCGAGGCGAAAACCTTGAAGCGCGACCGCGGGGGCCTGACGGCGCTGGCGCGCCTGGCGGGAAACCGCCTTGCTGCCTTCCTGATCTTCCGGCTCGGACGGCCCATCGGCAGCTTCGATCCGGGAAAGTACCGGCACCAGCTTGTGGAGAACACCGACTTCCGCAAGTTCGACGACGGCCTGCGGATGACCCTGGACTGCACCCCCGCCCTCGCCGGCCGGCTGGAAGCCCTGCTGTCGGACGCGGAGAAAACAGGCGTCGCCCGCTTCGGCCTGCACCGGCAGGAAGCCGCGCTCATGACCTGCTTCGTGCCCTCGCCGACCCGGAGCGACCACATCCACTTCGTCGACGGCGCCATGGGCGGCTATGCCATGGCGGCGCGGTCGTTGAAGCCGGTTGTCTAGGATTGACGTCATCCCGGATGAAGCGCGGCTTAGATCCGGGATCGTGTGCAGGCTAGAGCCGAAGATCCTCCACAGTGTCATTCCCGCGCAGGCGGGAATCCATAACCGCTGACAGCGCCAGGATGAAGCATCGTCGTGGTTATGGATTTCCACGCCTTCGGCGCGGCCCTTCGGGTCGGGCTCCGCTTCGCGGCCCTGGAATGACACCAACGCGTTAACCGATCATCGAAACCGTGCGATCCTCGCTTAGCATCAGCTTCGCTTCCAAAGAATCTCGGTCCATCTGGGCGACCAGCGCCTCGATTCCGTCGAAGCGCTCCTCACCCCGGATCCAGCCGACGAACTCCACGTCGAGGGTCCGGCCGTAGAGATCGCCCGCAAAATCGAAGAGATGCACCTCGAGCAGCGGAGCCCCGTTGTCGAAGGTCGGCCGGCGGCCGAAGCTGGCGACGCCGTCGACGAGCCTGCCGCCGACCGATGCCCGAACCGCATAGATGCCGTGCCGGAGCCGGCTGTCGTCGGGCAGGCGCATGTTGGCCGTGGGATAGCCCAGCACCCGGCCGCGCTTGTCCCCGTGGAGAACGGGCGAGCGAACGAACCAGCAGTAGCCGAGAAGCCTGTTGGCGGTGCCGATCTCGCCTGCTTCCAGGGCCGCCCTGATGGCGCTGGAGGATACCGGCTCCGTGCCCTCCACGACCGCCGGGGCAACGAGGCAATCGAGCCCCCGCCCCCGGCACAGCTCCGCCATGCGCTCGGGGTTGCCCTCGCGGCCGCGGCCGAAATGGAAGTCGTGGCCGATGACGACGCCGGAGAGCTGCAGCTCCCGCGCCAGAAGATCGACGAAGCCGGCCGCCGTCAGCCTGGCGAGATCCCCATCGAAGCGTCTGAGGAAGACGCCGGCGAGGCCGAGCCGCGCGAAGATCGCCAGCTTGACGGGTTCAGGGGTGAGGCGAAACAGCGGCCTGTCGGGCTGAAAGAAGGTGCGGGGATGCGGCTCGAAGGTGACGACGGCCGCAGGCCGGCCCGAGGCCAGAGCCATGCTCAGAAGATGCTGATGCCCCCGGTGCACGCCGTCGAAATTGCCGATGGCCGCCACGGATCCCTTAAGGCCCTCGGGCACGGGCTCGCCATCGCGGCAGATCGCGAACGGGGTGGGCATCAGGGAAGAACCTCGGAACTCATTCGTGAGACGATCGATGGGCGCGACCCTGTCGAAAACCGGCATCCGGGTCAAGGGAGGCGCGGCATTGCCCATGGTGCCATCTCCGGTCGGAGAGAAGCCATGGATCGGTGCCTGGGAGTGGATCCCCTTCCCTCGCCTGTGGCTCGCCGGGGATGACAGCGGCACCACCTTCAGTGTCATTCCCTTCCGCAGCGCAGCGGAAGGGAAGGGAATCCATAGGGTTGAGCCTGATCGTGGATCCCTTTCCCTTGCTATGCTCGCCGGTGATGACGCCCGCAGTCCATATCGCGGCCTACCAGGACAGCACGTCCATGATCGCGGTCGGCCGGACGGGCTGCCGGTCCACCCAATCCTGCACATGATCGGACACGAGAGCGCCCCGGTGAAGCCCCAGCTCCTCCGCATGGATGCCGCGGGCGATCATCAGGGAATCGATGCCGAAACCGGCGGCGCCTGCGATGTCGGTGCGGATCGCGTCACCGACGGCAAGCACCCTCTCCTTCGGGATGGCGTGGCCGCTCAGGTCGGCCGCCACGGCGAGCGCGCGCTCGTAAACGGGGCCATGGGGCTTGCCCGCGTAAAATACCGCGCCGCCCATCTCCTCGTAGGCCAGCGCAATCGTTCCCGCGCAGGGCAGGATCATGTGGCCGCGCTCGACGATGAGGTCCGGGTTGGCGCAGACCATCAGCAGGTTGCGCGCCCGCATGGCTTCGAGCGACGCCCGGTAGTCCTCGACCGTTTCCTCCTCGTCATTGTCGAAGCCGGAGCAGACCACGTAATCGGCCTCTTCGATGGAGCCGAAGCGCACGTCGAGGCCGGCATAGATCGGCATGTCGCGGGGCGGTCCGACATGGTGGACGACCTGGTCGATCCGCTCTTTGATCGCAAGCCGCGTCAGGTCGCCGGAGGTGACGATGGCGTCATAGGCCGTGCGGGGAACCTGGAATCCGTCGAGCTGCGTTCCCACCGAAGCGCCGGGACGCGGCGCGTTGGAGACGAGCACGACCCGCCCGCCCTTCTGGCGGAAACGGGTGAGCGCATCGCTTGCGGCCTCGTAGGCCTTCACGCCGTTGTGCAGCACGCCCCAGACATCGCAGAGGATGAGATCGTAGCGGCCGGCAAGCGGCTGCAGACCGTCGGCGAGAACGAGGCGGGACGAGGCGGTCATGGGTTCTCCCTAGCGCATCGCGTGGAAAAGTGGAGCCGGTTTTCCGCGCCAGACGATGCGCACGTCAAGATGAGCATCGGGCCTGGAAGTGGGCCCCACATTCAGACCCGATGCTTCAGTGATGAACCCGGGCGGGTAGGCCCTTGCGCCTCTCAAGTCAACCGGGTCCGGTCAGCCCGCGCGCCGCAGGAGCGGCCGCATGTCCTCCGACGCGACAGGCTGCGGACGAGCTCCCCGCTCGACCACCTCCGCCCTGACCGGGCGGGGCGCCGCGAAGGCGAAACCCTGAGCGAGCGGCGCTCCGAGGCTGCACAGAACCGGCACCATCTCGTCCCGGTCCACGCGCTCCGCGATGAGCTTGACGCCCTGGCGGCGCAGGGCCGAGGCGAAATCCCATACGCTGAGTTCGGGGCCCGCATGGAGGCCCTTGTCCTGCTCGGCGGCCGCGACCATCAGGTCGGCCGGCAGCTTCATGAAGCGGATGCCCAGATCGGCCAGCACGCGAGGATCGAAACGCAGATCGGCGGCACGATCGAGCGAAAACGGCACGCCCTTGTCGCGCAAGGCGGCGAGAGCCGCCTTCTGATCCGGGTCGAGATGGCGCCAGCTGTGCTGGGGCAGTTCCAGCACGATCCTGCCGAGGATCTCCGGCGACCTGTCCAGAAGCCCCTCGAGCGACCACAGGAAGCCCGGCTCGGCGATGGAGTGGGCGGACAGGTTCAGGCCGACGATCGCCTCGCTGCCGCGAGCCGCGAGATGGCCGGCCACGGCCATGACGCGGGTCAGGACCCGGCGGTCGAATTCCGGCGCGTGGCCGAGGCATTCGAGAACGGGCAGGAATTCGGATGGACCGAGCAGGGTCCCGTCTGCAAGCCGCAGGCGGGCGAGCGCCTCATAGAAACGGATCTTTTGGTGCGGGAGCGAAACGACGGGCTGCAGGTGCAGCTCGATCCGGTCCGCCTCGAAGGCCTGCGTGACCAGCCCCATGCGGCTGACCTGTTCGTCCGTGGAATTCCACATGGACGGCAGGAGGGTCGGCTCGGGAAACTTCGGCTGAGCAGGCGGCCCGTCCGGCACGAGCGTGAGCACGGGCTTGGCGGGGCGCGTTCTGTCCGGCACCCCTGAAGCGGCCTGCTGAGCGAGGTCCTGATCGCCCGCAGCTTTCGCAAGCTCGCGCAGAACGCCTGCCGGACAGCGAGCATCCGCCTTGGCCGGGCGCAGGACGAGCGGAGCGGCACGGTTCGGGTCTTTGAGGTTCAAGACCTGGCGATCCAACTCTGCCGATTGACGGGACAGGATGGACCGGTCGCGTTCCGCCCGCCGCCACAGGATGATCGGGCCGAGGAAAACGGCCGTGATCAGCAAGGCCGTCACCGGCATCACGAGCCCGGCCTCCATCGGCACATAGGGTGACGCGGCTGCCATCAGAAAGGCCGGCGTGAAGGCAAGCAGCGCCGCCTTCCCGTCCCGCAGGACCGGAATTTTCTTCTTGTTCGTGACCATGGGTGCCCCCGCTCCCCCTGGTTCGGCGTTGACGCCCGAATCAGTGTGTTAACAGACAATGAATCAGGGCGATTCGGGCGGCAAGCTTCGTATTCCCACAATGGACATTTTCCCGCAGCGGTGCGTTGCCCGCCTGTAGCGTTCGTCCGATGCCTGAGAGGAACAGAAAGGATTTTGCATGGAAGAGCCCCGCAAGGATCTGCTCATGCAGGTCGAGGGAATGACCTGCCAGGGCTGCGTCAACTCCGTCACCAAGGCGGTCCAGCGGCTTGATCCCAGCGCCACGGTCGAGGTGGACCTGGAGCATGGACGGGTTCATGTGGTCACCCAGGCGCAAAGCGTCGAGGTGGCGCGCGCCATCGACGCCGCCGGTTTCGAGGCCACCGCCATGACGGGCTGAGCCCCGGCAGCTCATGGCCTGGCGCAAAGTTCTTTTTGCCGCTTCCGGAAACGGCTGCTAGGTTCCCCCTCGCCAGCTATTTCCGGGGACCATCATGACCGCCCAGACATCCAGAGCCGCGAACGATCTTTCAGCGCCCAACGACCTGGAGGCCTGGTGGCTTCCGTTCACGGCGAACCGCTCCTTCAAGCAGCGCCCCCGGATGATCGCCCGCGCCAAGGGCATGTACTACTACACCCCCGAGGGCCGGGAGGTGATCGACGGCGCGGCGGGACTGTGGTGCTGCAATGCGGGCCACAACCGGGACGAGATCACCCGGGCGATCCAGGCCCAGGCCGAGGAGCTCGATTACTCGCCCGCCTTCCAGTTCGGCCATGCGGGCGGCTTCGCGCTTGCCTCCCGCCTCGCCCAGCTCGCTCCGGGCGACCTGAACCACGCCTTCTTCTGCAACTCGGGCTCAGAGGCGGCGGACACGGCCCTCAAGATCGCCCTCGCTTACTGGAACGTGAAGGGCCAGGGCAGCAAGACGCGCCTCATCGGCCGCGAGCGCGGCTATCACGGCGTCGGCTTCGGCGGCATCTCGGTGGGCGGCATCGTCAAGAACCGCCAGTTCTTCGGCACGCTTCTCGCCGGCGTCGACCACCTGCCCCACACCTATAACCGCGCCGAGCAGGCATTCTCCCGCGGCGAGCCCGAGTGGGGCGCGCATCTGGCAGACGAGCTGGAGCGCATCGTGACGCTGCACGACGCTTCGACCATCGCGGCCGTGATCGTCGAGCCCATGGCGGGCTCCACGGGCGTGCTCGCGCCGCCGAAGGGCTATCTCCAGCGCCTGCGGCAGATCTGCGACAAGCATGACATCCTGCTCATCTTCGACGAGGTAATCACGGGCTTCGGCCGCCTCGGCACCGCGTTCGCGGCCGAGCGCTACGGCGTCGTTCCGGACATGATCACCTTTGCCAAGGGCGTGAATTCCGGCACGGTGCCCATGGGCGGCGTGATGGTGCGCGAGGGGCTCTACGACACCTTCATGAAGGGCCCGGACCACATGATCGAGCTGTTCCACGGCTATACCTATTCGGGCCATCCGCTGGCCTGCGCCTCGGCGCTCGCGGCCCAGGACATCTACCGGGACGAGAAGCTCTTCGAGCGCGCGCAGGCCCTCGAGCCGGTGTGGGCCGACGCGATCCATTCGCTGAAGGATCTTCCGAACGTGCTCGACATCCGCACCATCGGCCTCGTGGGCGCCATCGACCTCGCCTCGCGCCCCGATGCGGTCGGCCGCCGCGCCTTCGACGCCATGGAGCGGGGCTTCCAGGAGGAAGGCCTGATGATGCGCGTGACCGGCGACACCATCGCGCTCTCGCCGCCGCTCATCATCACCGAGGACCAGATCGGCGAGATCGTCGACAAGCTCACCCGCGTGATCAAGGCGGTGGCTTAAGATACTAACCACAACTGTCATCCCGGGGCTGCGGAGCAGAGCCCGGGATCCATAACCACAGCCTGCGGCCAGTCCGGCAGCGTTAGCGTTTATGGGTCCCCGCCTGCTCGGGGATGACAGCATTGAGGCTCCTGCACCGGACTGGTCTCGGGATCCCGGATCTTCGCTCCGCTTCGTCCAGGATGACGGGCCGTGTTGCGGAAATCGCAACAACCCTTGCCCCTCCCCGCCGCAGGGAGTAGGACCGCAGCACGTTTTCTCCATCCAACGGCTGCTGTTAAACCCATGTCCAAGGCCGACAAGATCAAGGCTCGCGCCCCGCGCGGCTTTGCCGACCGCACCCCCGCCGATCTTTCCGCCACCGAGCGCATGCTGGCGGCCATCCGCGAGTCCTATGAGCTTTACGGCTTCGAGGGCGTGGAGACGCCCTTCGTCGAGTACACTGACGCGCTCGGCAAATTCCTGCCGGATCAGGACCGCCCGAACGAGGGCGTGTTCTCCTTCCAGGACGATGACGAGCAGTGGCTGTCGCTCCGCTACGACCTGACCGCGCCGCTCGCCCGCTACGTAGCCGAGAATTTCGATGCGCTGCCCAAGCCCTACCGCAGCTACCGGGCCGGCTGGGTGTTCCGCAATGAGAAGCCGGGCCTGGGGCGCTTCCGCCAGTTCATGCAGTTCGACGCCGATACGGTGGGCGCCGCCTCCGTGGCGGCGGATGCGGAAATCTGCATGATGGCCGCCGACACGATGGAGAGGCTCGGCCTCAAGCGCGGCGACTTCATCATCAAGATCAACAACCGCAAGGTTCTGGACGGCGTGCTCGAAGCGATCGGCCTCGGCGGCGAGACGCAAGCGGGCCAGCGCCTGACGGTTCTTCGCGCCATCGACAAGCTCGACCGCCTCGGCCCGGAGGGCGTGAGCCAGCTTCTCGGCTCGGGCCGCAAGGACGAGAGCGGCGACTTCACGAAAGGCGCGGGGCTGGATGCCGATGCCATCGCGCGCGTGCTGGCCTTCACGGGCGCCAAGGGCGCGGACAACGCAGCCACCGTCGAGAGCCTGCGCCAGGTCGTCGGCTCCTCGGCCCGCGGCCTCGAGGGTGCGAACGAGCTCGCGGAGATCGCCGCCCTGGTGGCCTCCTCCGGGTACGAGGATCGGGTGACCATCGATCCGTCCGTGGTGCGCGGCCTCGAATACTACACCGGGCCGGTCTACGAGGCCGAGCTGACCTTCCAGGTGCAGGACGAGGACGGACGCCCCGTGCGCTTCGGCTCGGTGGGCGGCGGCGGGCGCTATGACGGGCTCGTGGGCCGCTTCCGCTCGGAGCCCGTGCCGGCGACGGGCTTCTCCATCGGCGTGTCGCGCCTTCTCTCGGCGCTGCAGATGGTGAAAAGCCCCATCGTATCGGGCAACGAGAAGCCCGGCCCGGTGGTGGTGCTGGTAATGGATAAGGACCAGATCGCCGCCTACCAGCGCATGGTCTCGGCCCTGCGCCAGGCTGGCATCCGGGCCGAGCTTTATCTCGGTTCGTCGGGCATGAAGGCGCAGATGAAATATGCCGACCGGCGGCAGAGCCCGTGCGTGATCATCCAGGGCTCCAACGAGCGCGAGCGCGGCGAGGTCGAGATCAAGGACCTGATCGAAGGCGCCAAGGCAGCCCAGGCCATTGCGTCCAACGAGGAGTGGAAGGCGGCCCGCCCGGCGCAGTTCTCCGTGTCCGAGGCCGGTCTCGTCGAGGCCGTCCGCGAGGTTCTGGGGCGGCATTTCGGATAACCTTGGCCTTTCGGGAACCCCTGTGCTTTCATCGGGGTTGTCTGGCAAGCTTGACCATCAGGAGATGAACATGGCGAAGGCCAAGGACAAAGAGAAGAAGAGCACGACGAAATCCAAGAAGGGCTCCGGCAAGAGCGCCGGGACGAAGCTGGCGAAAACCGCCAAGAAATCCGGCCTCATGGACCTGGTCAACTCGCCCCTCGGCCGCGAAATCCTGGCGGACGCCCTGATCGCCGCAGCAGGCGCCGCCGCCGCTGCCCTCACCAGGACCCGCACCGCCAAGAAGGCCGGCACCGCCGTGGCCGATGCCGGCTTGGACGCCGCCGACCTGACCCAGACCGCAGCTGGCGCCGTTGCGGGCGTCGTGACCGAAGCCGCCCGCCACTTCCTGCCCGCCAGCCTGGTTGGCGAAGAGGGCGGCGAGAGCGACAAGTCGCAGGCCAAGAAGGTCAAATACGTCAACCGTTCCAGCGGCGACAGCAAGCGCAAGACGACAAAGGCCAAGGCGCCCAAGGGCGACACGGCCGAGAAGCACTGAGCCTCTTCATAAAGCGTCATCCCGGGGCTGCGGAGCAGAACCCGGGATCGTTGGACCAACGTGGCGCCGGACCCCTCCTCCGTACAGGCCTCGGGCTTGACGGGGATGCGCTTCCTTCTGCGCAAATCGGGCAGGCGGGACACACCGAGCCCTCCTCCTTGTGGGAGGAGTTGGAGGTGGGGCTGTGAGCGAGTGCCTTATGACCGTGAGGCGCCCTCACCCTGGCCCTCCCCACAAGGGGGGAAATCAGCGCATCATTCTGTGCACGGTCCCGGATCTCCTGCGCCGTCCGGGATAGCAGCTCAACCTCACCCGTTCACCCTTCCGGTCGAAAACAATCGCCTTCCCGGCCCAGCATTGCTAGAGAGCAGGCCAGCATGAGGATTGGGCAGGGCCAGTGACGGAGACGGATGCCATTGTTGCGCTGATCGCGCTTTTCGAGCGCGAGGGCTATGCGCGTGTCGAGCCGCCGGTGCTCCAGCCAGCGGACGTGTTCATAGACCTGTCGGGCGAGGATATCCGGCGGCGCATGTTCGTGACGCAGGATGCGTCCGGCGCGGAGCTGTGCCTGCGGCCCGAATACACCATACCGGTCTGCCTCCAGCATCTGGCGCACCGGGGCGCCCAGCCCTCCGGCTATTCCTATGGCGGTCCCGTCTTCCGCATGCGCGCGGGCGAGAGCGGCGAGTTCCTGCAGGCAGGCCTCGAGTCCATCGGCCGGACGGATGTCTCGGCCGTGGACGCGGAAATCCTGAGCCTTGCCCTCGAAGGCCTCGCGCAGATCGGCGGCCCCGCCCCTGTGGTGAAGCTCGGCGACATGGGCCTTCTCCATGCCCTGATCGATGCGCTGGGCATCGCGCCCGCCGCCAAAAGACGAGTGATCCGCGCCATCGTGTCGGGTCAGGGGCTGGCGAGCCTCGCCGAGCCCGATGGGCCGGGAAGCCAAGAGCATGCGGGCCTCCTCGCCGCCATCGAAGGACAGGCGCCCCAGGCGGCGAAAGCCTTTGTGGAGGACATTCTCTCCATCGCGGGGATCGCCCGCGTCGGCGGCCGCAGCGCCGGCGAGATCGCCGAGCGTTTCCTGGCCCGCGCCGCGAACCGGACCGGCCTCGCCGACGAGGCCCGGGGGGTTCTGGAGCGTTATCTCACCATCGCGGGCGATCCGGATCAGGCCGCCGGCGCCGTCCGGGCGCTTGCCAGGGACGCGGGCCTCGACATCGATCCGGCCCTCACGACCTTCGAGGAGCGCACCGGCTTCATGGCCGCGCGGGGCCTCGATGTGGGCGCCTTCTCGTTTGCCGCCACCTTCGCCCGCAACATCGACTACTACACCGGCTTCATCTTCGAGGTGCAGGACCCGCGCCGCAGCGACGGCAAGCCCATCGTGGGCGGCGGGCGCTATGACCGGCTGCTGGAGCACCTGGGCGCAGAGGCTCCGATCCCGGCGGTCGGCTGCTCCTTCTGGCTCGACCGCATCCTGGGGAGGCCCTGATGTCCGACGCTCCTCTCATCCTGGCCGTTCCGTCCAAGGGACGCCTGCAGGAGAACGCGGCCGCGTTCTTCGCCCGCGCCGGCCTCGTCTTCACCCAGTCCCGTGGCGCGCGGGACTATCGCGGCACGCTCAAGGGCGTGCCCGACGTGGAAGTGGCCTTCCTGTCGGCCTCCGAGATCGTCAGCCAGCTTGCCTCCGGCACGGCGCATCTGGGCATCACCGGCGAGGACCTGATCCGCGAGCAGATCGCCGATGCGGACGAGGCGGTGGAGATGCTCACGCCGCTGGGCTTCGGCCACGCCAACGTGGTGGTCGCGGTGCCGCAGGCCTGGATCGACGTGCGCACGATGGCGGACCTCGACGAGGTCGCGGCCGATCTGCGCGCCCGCCATGGCCAGAAGATGCGGGTCGCGACGAAATACGTGAACCTCACCCGCCGCTTCTTCGCCGAGAAGGGCGTGGCGGATTACCGGATCGTCGAGAGCCTGGGCGCGACCGAGGGAGCGCCGGGGGCGGGCTCGGCGGAGCTGATCGTGGACATCACCACCACCGGGGCGACGCTGTCGGCCAATGCCCTAAAAATCCTCGACGACGGGGTGATGCTGCGCTCCGAGGCCAATCTCGTCGCCTCCGCCCGCGCGCCATGGACCGACAAGGCCCGCGCGGCCGCCACCGCCGTGCTGACGCGCATCGCCGCCGAGGAAGAGGCGCGCACCAGCCGCGAGGTGCGCGCGGCCCTCGATCCGGCGCGAGCATCCGCCCTCCTGTCCCTCGCGCGGGACCTGGGAGCGAGCCTGCCTTACGGCAATGCGCTCGGCCGCGAGGTTGTTCTGCACTGCCGGGCCACGACGGTGTTCGACATCGTGGCGGCCCTGCAGGGAATCGGCGCGCAGGACATCTCGGTGCGGGCCTTCGACTACCTGTTCCGCCCCACGAACGCGCTCACGGAGCGGCTGCTGAGGCGCATCGGGTGAAGGTCCGGTCGGGGCCTTCTTTCACGAAAGCTTCAGTTTAGGTGTGTTCTCTCACGGGAAGAGACGGCACAACATCACCTTGGGCGTTGCCTGAACGCTCAAGGCCCCTTATGGTCCCGGCGTTTTTCCGATGAAGAGGTTCCGATGAACGCACTTCGACTTGCGACATTTCTGGCGGTGATGGCCGCCGTCTCGGGAGCTCATGCCCAATCGGCCGCGACCCTTGGCCGGCCCGTGGGCCCCACCCGTCAGGTGGATCCCAAGGTGCCCCAGGCGGGCGAGGGCCCGGCCGGCAAGGTCTTCCCGCTCAACTCCTCCTGGGTTGCCGTCAGCCTGAACGGAAAGCCGTTCACCGGCGAGCGCCCGAGCTTCAAGCTCGACGACCAGCTGCGGGCCACGGGCTTCGGCGGCTGCAACACCTACGCCACCGCAGCCTATCCGCTGCGCGAGCAGGGATTGGCCGTCGGCCCCTTCGCCCTGACCAAGAGGAGCTGCGACAAGTCCGCCATGGCCATCGAGCAGGCCTTCCTGGTGGCGCTCCGCTCCTCCGGCAAATGGGAGATCCAGGGCCGCAACCTGATCATCCGCACCCAGAACGGCGGCCAGCTGCTGTTCGAACGCTCGCTGTAAGACGCCCGATCCGATATGAATGCGAAAGGCCGGCGCGAAGCCGGCCTTTCTCGTTTCGGTCCTGATATCCCGGACGGCGCAGCCGATCCGGCTACTCCGCAGGCTCGGCCTGCCGCATGTCCACAGGCGTCGAGAGCCCGCCCTCGGTCTTCTTCATGTCGATGCGGCGGTCATGATAGGCCGCGAGGGTCGAGCGGTGGCCGATGGAGACCACGGTCGTGTCCGGCAGCTTCTCCTTGATGATGCGGTAGACCTCCGCCTCCGTGGGCTCGTCGAGGGCCGCCGTCGCCTCGTCCAGGAACAGCCAGTCGGGCTTCGTCAGGAGCGCGCGGGCGACCGCGAGGCGCTGTTGCTCGCCGAGCGACAGGGTCTGGCCCCAGTTGCGCTCCTCGTCCAGACGGTCGGCAAACTGCGGCAGCTTGGCGGAGCGCAGGGCCTCCGCCATTTCCGGATGCGTGTAGGCATCGATCTTGCCCGGATAGGTGACCGCGTCCCGCAGGGTGCCGATCGGAATGTAGGGCCGCTGCGGCAGGAGCATCATGGTCTGCCCCTCCGGCACCAGCACCTCGCCCTCGCCGAAGGGCCAGATGCCCGCGATGGCGCGGAACAGGGTGGACTTGCCCGACCCTGAGGGCCCCGTCATCAGGGTGCGCTCGCCGGGACGGAAGGCGAGCCCGTCCGCGCGCAGCAGGGCGCTGCCGTCGGGCAGGCGGACGTCCAGGTTGTTGAGGCGCAGCTCCCGGCCGGCGGCCTGGGTGATCGCCAGCTTGCTCTCGCCGCCCACGCGCTGCGCCGACGCGATCGCGCCCTCGAAGGTGGTGAGGCGGTCGAGCACGGCCTTGTAGTCGGCCAAGGTCGTATAGATCGTGATGAAGTAGGTGAGCGCCGACTCCACCCGCGAGAAGGCGCCGACCACCTGCTGCATCTGGCCGAGCGAGATCTTGCCGACGAAGTAGTAGGGAGCGGTCAGGATGTAGGGCACCACCACGTTGGCCTGGAAATAGGCCGAGGTGAAGGTGTTGAGCTTGATCAGCCGCACCACGATCTGCATGTAGTTGTCGACGATCTGCCGAAACCGCCGGGCAAGGCCCTCGCGCTCCGCCGGTTCGCCGGACAGAAGCGCCACCTGCTCCGTGTACTCGCGCAGGCGCGCCAGGGAAAAGCGGTAGTTCGCCTCCACCCGCTCCTGCTCGAAGTTGAGGCCGATGAGCGGCCGCCCGATCAGGTGCGTGATCCAGGTGCCGAGGATCGCATAGCCCGCGCAGACCCAGACCAGCAGGCCCGGCACCTCCACATCCGTGCCCGGGAAGGTGAAGCCCGCCGAGATCGTCCAGAGGATGGCCACGAAGGAGACCAGGGTCGCGGCCTGGTTCATGAGGCCGACGGAGAGCGAATAGGTGCTCTCGACGAACTTGCGCAGGTCTTCCGAGATGCGCTGGTCCGGGTTGTCGGCGCCCCGCCCGATGAGCTGCATCCGGTAATGGGCCCCGTCGCCGAGCCACTCGCCCACGTAATAGGTGTTGAGAAAGGCGCGCCAGCGGATGGTGAGCACGTTCTGCAGCAGCACCTCCGTGAGGGCGGCGATCACGAACACCACGGCAAGCGGCGTGAAGATGACGAAGAGCTGATACCAGAAGGCTGCCGCGTCCTTGGCCTCGAGCGCATTGAACATATCGCGCGAGAAGAAGCTGAGGCGGACGTTGAGGGCGACCTGGGCGAGGTTGAGGGCAATCAGGATGCCGATGATCCAGGTGCCGATCGTGCCCTCGCGGGCGCGCACCAGGCCGATGAACGGGATCTGGATCAGGCTGTCGGCCTGGGAGTCGAGATAGCGGTCGGTGATGCGGCAGATGGTGCGCACCACGGGCACGTAGGAGAGGCCGTAGATGATGGCCCCGAAGGCGGTCGCGCCCAGCGCCGCCGAGGGCGGCGGAACATAGCCCGTGTAATCGCCCGTGATCGCGCCCAGCACCGCTCCGAAGATCAGCCCAAGCAGCACGAGATGCGTGGCCGCGAGCATGACGAGGAAGATGCGCAGGAATTTCGGAATGCCGCGACCCACATAAAGGATCCCGGCCAGCGCCAGGGTCGAGAGCGGCAGATAGAACGGAACCCCGACGGCTCCGGACAGGGAGGCTGCCAGGACGCTCAAACCTATAAGTGCCAGCGCGATGCTCGCCTTGATCATACACTTCTCCTGCCGAGATCCCGTCCTCGGCGCCAAAACCTGGGAGCAGCCGGATCAATCGTGCTTGTGGCGAAAGAAAGGAGGAACTTCCTCCTTGGGCAAGCGATAGCAGTCTTGTGACCTTTGGAACAGGCCGCTAAGAAGCCGCACACGTTCTTCAAAACAAATTGTCCTGTTTAAAGAACGAAAAGGTTGACTTAGAGAACAAGACGTCGCATCTATCGGCCATCGAACTGAGAGCGACCCCATGAATGCCCCCCTCGGATATATTGGCGACCGGCCGTCGCAGCGACTGATCCCTGCCGAGCCCATCGTGCGGCTGGAGCGCATCTCCAAGACCTTCCCCGGCCGCGACGGGCAGCCTGTCACGGCCCTGCGGGAAACTGATCTTTCCGTGCAGCAGGGCTCGATCCTCGGCGTGATCGGCCGCTCGGGTGCCGGCAAATCGACCCTGATCCGCCTCGTGAACGGCCTGGAGAAGCCCACCACCGGCAAGGTCATCGTGGACGGAGCGGACATCGCGGCCCTTCCCGAGGCTGCCCTTCGCCATGCCCGCCGCTCCATCGGCATGATCTTCCAGCACTTCAACCTGCTCTCCTCGCGCACGGCCGCCCAGAACGTGGCCCTGCCGCTCGAGGTGGCGGGCTACGACAAGGCGGAGATCAGGACGCGGGTCGAGGAGCTGCTCGCCCTCGTGGGCCTCACCGACAAGCGCAACCGCTACCCGTCCGAATTGTCGGGCGGCCAGAAGCAGCGGGTCGGCATCGCCCGCGCGCTCGCCACCAAGCCGAAGGTTCTCCTGTCGGACGAGGCCACCTCGGCCCTCGACCCGGAAACCACCCGCTCGATCCTGGACCTGCTCGGCCGCATCAACGCGGAGCTGGGCCTGACGATCCTGCTCATCACCCACGAGATGGCCGTGATCCGCTCCATCGCCCGCGAGGTCGCGGTGATCGAGGGCGGGCGCATCGTCGAACAGGGCGACGTGTTCGAGGTATTCACCCGTCCGCAGCACGAGGTGACCCGCTCCTTCCTGGCCGACGAGGCGGGGCGCGCGCTGCCGCCTTATGTGGCAGGCCGCCTTCGCTCCGAGGCATCGCCGGGCAGCCAGGCGGTCGTCCGGATCGGCTTTCGCGGCCCGCACGCGACGGATCCGGTGCTGTCGCGCCTCGCGCGCGATCTCAACATCGAGACCAACATCCTGTCGGGCTCGGTGGATGAGATCGCAGGCCGCCCCTTCGGCACTCTCGTCGTCGGCGTGCCGGAAGCCGCGCTCGCCACCACCCTCGATTTCCTGAAGCAGTACGGTCTCGACACGGAGGTGCTCGGCCATGTCGCCTGAGATGATCCGCCTTATCGCCGCCTCCACCGGCGAAACCCTCTACATGGTCGCCGTGGCGGCCCTGATCGCCACCGCCTTCGGCCTTCCGCTCGGCATCTTCCTGGCCACCAGCGGCAAGGGCGAACTGTTCGCGGCCCCCTGGGTCAACCGGGTGCTCGGCGTCGTCGTCAACGCCACCCGCTCGACGCCCTTCATCATTCTCGTGGTTGCGATCATTCCGTTCACCCGCCTGATCGCCGGCACCTCCATCGGCACCAGCGCGGCCATCGTGCCGCTGACGATCGCCGCCACGCCCTTCATCGCCCGCCTGATCGAAGGCGCGATCCGGGAAGTCGACCAGGGCCTCGTCGAGGCGGCGCGCGCCTTCGGCGCAAGCCCGCTCCAGATCGTCCTCAAGGTTCTGGTCCCGGAGGCCCTGCCCGGCATCGTGCTCGGGCTGACGCTCGCCATCGTGTCGCTTCTCGGCTTCTCGGCCATGGTGGGCGCGGTGGGCGGCGGCGGGCTCGGCGATCTGGGCATCCGCTACGGCTACCAGCGCTTCATGCCCGAGATGATGCTGGCCGTGGTGGTCGTTCTCATCGTCCTCGTCCAGGCGGTGCAGACCATCGGCGACCGCCTGGCCCGGCACCTCAACAAGCGCATCCGGCACGCCTGACCGCTTTTTCAAGTTCAATCCTAGGAGCACCCCCATGTCCCTGAAGACCCTGGGCCTCGCCGCCCTGCTCTCCCTCGCCGCCCTGCCCGCCGCCGCGCAGACGCAGACCGTCCGCATCGGCGCCACCCCCGGCCCGCACGCGCAGATCCTCGAAGCCGTGAAGCCCATCGCGGCCCAGAAGGGCATCGACATCAAGATCGTGGAGTTCTCCGACTACGTGGTGCCGAACACGGCCCTGGCCTCCGGCGACATCGAGGCGAACTCGTTCCAGAACCAGCCCTATCTCGACAACCAGGTCGCCGACCGCGGCTACAAGATCGAGAGCGTGGGGCTCACCGTGAACTTCCCGATCGGCATCTACTCCAAGAAGCACAAGAGCCTGGACGCCCTGCCGAGCGGCGCCACCATCTCGATCCCGAACGACCCGACCAACGGCGGCCGCGCCCTCATCCTCCTGCAGGACAAGGGCCTGATCAAGCTGAAGGAAGGCACAGGCTACAAGCCGACGCCCCTCGACGTGACCGACAACCCCAAGAAGCTGAAATTCGTCGAGATCGAAGCAGCCCAGGGACCGCGCGTGCTCGCCGACGTGGATGCGGCCGTCATCAACACCAACTATGCCACATCGGGCGGCCTCGACCCGGTGAAGGATCCGATCGCCCGCGAGAACCCGAAGGGTCCCTACGTGAACCTCATCGCCGTGCGCAGCGAGGACAAGAACAAGCCCTGGGTGAAGGCTCTGGTCGAGTCCTACCACACGCCCGAGGTGAAGAAGTTCATCGAGGAGAAGTTCAAAGGCTCGGTGCTCACCTCCTGGTAAGCGCCGCTCTATAGCCCTTTAGGAAGCCGGTCCCATGGGGCCGGCTTTTTTCATGCGCCTATTTCTGGCGCGGCTCCTGCAAGCGCTCCCCGGCCGACAGGAATTGCCCGGACCGCTTGGCCCTCACGGCCTCCAGCAGGGTCCAGGCGGCGTTGCGCACCTCGTCCTGCACGGCATTGTCCCGGTCGAGTTCCTCATGGCTGGTCGCGTAAGGCTTCCAGTAGCCGATGTAGCGGTCGACCTCGGCCAGGGCTCCGGCGGGCACCAGATCCATGGCGCGCAGCCAATCGGACAGGCTGCGGCGAACGTCGCTGGCGCCCTCGGCATCCCCGTGAACGATGACCGAGAACATGCGGCCCGCCAGGTGCTTGGGATAATCCCAGCCCTTCAGCTCCATCTCCTTGGCCTGGTCCGTCTTCTTGCCGTGGGTGGAGGTCGGGTCCGGGTTGCCCCCGTCGGCGCAGACGAGCCTGTCCATCATCAGCTTCAGGGGCGAGGAGACCTGGTACCAGTTGACCGGGGTGACGATCATGACCCCATGGGCTGCGACCCACCGGGGATAGATCTCGTTCATCCAGTCATGCGCCTGCCCGAGGGAGTGGTTGGGATAGCAGGAGCACGGCCAATGGCAGAGCGGCGCCGCGGTCGAGAAGCAGGCCTTGCACGGGTGGATGTGGCGGCCGTACTCGGAGGTGAGACGGCTGAGTTCGAGCACCTCGACTTCTGTGTTCTCGGCGCTCCCGAGAACCTGCCGGGCCACGTCGACGAGGCGATAGCTCTTTGACATCTCGCCGGGGCATGTGTGCTCGCTGCGCGAAGACGCCACGATCAGGAGAAACCGGTCGGGACCTGCCTGGTCCTCGTGCCGCTTCTGCGCCTCGTCGATCGCCTCCTTCGCGGCAATCCAGTCGACGGAAAAATCGTAATCGGGGTCGGTGAATCCAGGCCCCGCCTTGCGGGTTTTCGGGCTCTTGCGGTGATGGCTGTAGGCATCCCAGGCCGCGTCGGCGATCCGCTGGAGCTCGCCCTTGAGCGGCTCGAAGGCGGGATCCAGGAACTGCTGGAGGAATCTTTTTCGGAATTCGCCCTCGTCGAGGGTCGGATCGGGGGTGCCCTTCCGCGCTTCTGGAGTGATCAAGAGGCTCTCCTGCCGAGAGGGACCGAACGCTAAGCTTGCAACGCAGGGTTCCCATGTCCGTTCCGGCATACCTCTCCCGTCATGCCATCACTATTTGCTTATCGGGCGGCGGCCCTACCTTCCTGCCGCAACTTCAATGGAGCAGCCGATGTCAGCCATACCCACGATCCGCCTGAACGATGGAAACGCCATGCCGCAATTCGGCTACGGCGTCTGGCGGGTCTCGAACGAGGAAGCGGCGGCGGCTGTGGGCGAGGCCATCAAGGCCGGCTACCGCTCCGTCGATACGGCTGCGATCTATGGGAACGAGGAGGGCGTGGGAGAAGCCATCCGCGCCGCGTCTGTTTCCCGCGACGAGCTCTTCATCACCACGAAGGTGTGGAACAACAATCACGGCTACGACAACACCCTGCGGGCGTTCGACGAAAGCCTGGGGCGCCTGCAACTCGATTTTGTGGATCTCTACCTGATCCATTGGCCCGTGGCCGGAAGCGACGCCTATCGCGACACCTGGCGCGCCCTGATCAAGCTGAAGCAGGATGGCCGCGCAAGGTCCATCGGCGTGTCCAACTTCATGGTGGAGCACCTGCGGCGCCTGATCGACGAGACGGGGGTGACGCCTGCGGTCAACCAGATCGAGCTGCATCCGCGCTTCCAGCAGAAGGAACTGCGCGCCTTTCATGCGGCGAACGGAATCGCGACCGAATCCTGGAGCCCGCTCGGCCAGGGCAGCCTCGTGACCGACGAGACCCTCGCGGGGATCGGCCGCAAATACGGCAAGACCCCGGCCCAGGTCATCCTGCGCTGGCACCTGGACAACGGCCTCGTCGTGATCCCGAAATCCGTGACGCCCTCCCGCATGCGGGAGAACATCGACGTGTTCGATTTCAAGCTCGATGCGGACGATATGCGCGTCATCGAGGGCCTCGACGACAAGGGCGGCCGCGTCGGCCCCGATCCCGCCGTCTTCGGCTGACGGCAGGGGCTACAGGCGGCTCTTTGCAGGATCGCCCGTAGCCTCGAACTGCCTGTAGATCGCCTCCGCGATGGGCAGGAGCTGCGCGCGCTCCGTTCTCGCGGAGACCACGTAGGACAGGCCGTTGTCGATCCAGGAAAAGGCGGACACGTCGCCCTCCGTCTCGAAGCGGAACGACGTCTGCTCCGCGCCGCCGCCGGCCCGGGCATAGAGCGTCAGGCGGTTGCCGCCCTCGTTCTCGTACATGAAAAGAGCGGCGGCTTGGCCGCTATCCGGCAGAAGCCGCCCGCCGATCAGACGATAGCCCTGGGCGCCCAGGTTGGGCGCCACGAGGGGCCTGCCCACACGGCGCGACAGCCATTGCACGAGATGGGCCTCCTGATCGCCAGGAACCTCGACGGGGTGAAGCCGCTCGCTCACATAGATGCGGTGGGCCGCGATCGCACTGTCGGCCGCGCTCGCGATCGTTTGTCCCTGCCGGCCCGACGACCACCATGCTCCTCCCGCGGCGCCGAGCACCGCACCGATGGCGAGCCACGCCATGGCGGCCGCCACGGTCGCGGGCCGAACGAGCGAGCGGCGCCGCCGGGCGGCTACGAGATTGGCGATCCGCAGGCGTGAAGGAATGGGCTCCTCGGCCTTGAACGCCAGCCGTTCCCGCAGCGCCCTGCGCTGCTCGATCTCACACTCGACCTGGGCGGCCATGACCGGACGGGCCGCAAGATAGGCCTTCACGGCCTCCAGCCGCGCGGGCGCGAGCCTGTCATCGACGAAGGCCTGCAGATCGTCCTCTCCGATGGGTCGCTCGCCCGTCACTTCACTCTCCTGAGAACGGCGCTGCGCCCGTTTTCCATGAACTCTCTCAATCTCGCCCGCGCCCTGCTGAGCCGGGACATCACCGTGCCGAGCGGAATGTCCAGCACCTGCGCCGCCTGCTCGTAGGACAGGTCCTCGACGCCGACCAGAAGCAGCACCGAACGCTGCTCCTCGGACAGGGCGTCGAGCCCGGTCAGAACATCGTGCAAGTCGGCGCGGATCTCCGGCCCGCCGTCAGGGGCCGGAACGTCATCCAGAGCATCCTCTCCCAGGTGAACGCCGCGGCTCCTGCGATGCCGCAGCGAGCTGAGAAACAGGTTGCGCTGGATCGCGAAGAGCCAGGCCCTCAGGTCACCGTCGAGCCGTCGCTGGTTCCAGCGGCTGATGGCGCGCTCCAGGGTGTCCTGGACGAGGTCGTCCGCGGTCTGGTCGTCGCGCAGCAGGGCCCAGGCGTAGCGCCTTAAGGCCGGAATCTGCGGTTCGAGCAGCGAGGCGATCTCGTCCAAGGTCAAACTTTCATCCGTCGGGCCTCATTCAATGATGAGATGCCCCGTCAGGCAAGACTATGGTGCCGCCACATGCCAGACATTGTTCACGCCGTCGCCCGTGACCTCGCCGGGCTTGGTATCCTTCACCCAGGTATAGAGCGGCTTGCCTTTGTAGGCCCACTGCTTGGCGCCGTCGTCACGGGTGATCACGCTCCAATCGCCGGAGGCCGACGCGGACGCATCCGCCATGAGCGGCGGCCAGTTTTGAGCGCATTGACCGTTGCAGGCCGACTTGCCGGCCGCATCGCGGTCGAAGGTGTAGAGCGTCATTCCCTTGGCGTCGACCAGAGCCTTGCCCTTGCTCGTGTCCGCCATTTTCGCCGGGGCGGCCGTCTGGGCCAGCGCGCAGGTCGCGGCGACCAGAAGTCCTGCCAGGATGGTGGGGCGCAAAATCTGCTTCATGGGTGTCCTCCCGAGGTCGAGACCATGACCTCATCCTCAAAGACACCTCTCAGGGCGGCTTTATTCCCCCACCCCGCAAGAACTTTCGGCTGTTATCGCCCCATCGGGTTGAAGCGCGCGGGATCGTCGAGCGGCTCGCGCAGTTCGATCCTGTGGCGGCCGTTGTCGCGGATCTGCGCCACCCGGTAGCTGTCCTCCAGCTGGTCTTCGGGCGGCTGGAGGATGTCCACACCCATCTCGCTCAGGCGGGCAACCTCCTTGTCCACGTCGGGAACGATCAGGCTGATCACCGGGGCGCCGGTTGCCCGCACGGCCGCGGTGGCATCGGGATCCTGCGGCAGAACGTGATCGGTCTCGTTGATCTCGAGCAGGAAGCCGCTCTTCTCCAGGACGGCCTTGCGCCCGGGAACGAGGCTCTGGCTGCCGATCAGCCGGAAGCCCAGGGTGTCCCTGTACCACCGGACGCTTTCGTCGAAGTCCGGCGTCCGGATGGCGGCCGAGGTCGGCGTCGGCTCGGAGGCCGCCCGGGCGTGCCCGGGAGAGGCAAGGCCGAGGCAGGCGGCCATGAGGGGGGCGACCAGACCCGCTCCCAGCAGACGCCGCCACTCCGGAAAGATTCCTTGCCCTGCTCTCACGTTACAGCCCTCGCTTAGCCACCTATCACTTAGCCGTATACACATGAACGCACGGAAGGGCAGATCGTTTTATCGGACCTCACGGCTTTGGGAACGGGCGCGCTCCAGAGCATCTTTCGGCACAGGGGATCCGGTTTGCCGAAAATTGCCGCGCATAAAGAAGGAGAGACGATCCCGCGCAAGGGGAAACGGCTCTAGTCCTGCATGAGCTTGAGGAGCAGGGTCGCGAGCTGCCCGGCCTCCTTCTCGGTGAGCTTCGCCGCGATGAAGCGGTTGATGGCGGCGCTGTAGACGCCCCACATGCGCCATTGCAGCGCCCTGCCCTCCTGTGTGATCTCGACCAGCTGGCGTCTCTTGTCGCCCGGATAGGGAATGCGGCGCACGAGCCCCTCGGCCTCCATGCGGTCGAGGAGCCTGGAGAGATTGTACTGCTCGAACAGCACCGCCTCCTCGATCTCCCGCGGCGTCAGGCGTCCCTCGGGACCGCGCTTGAGCTCGAGCAGCACGTCGTACCAGTGGAGGGTGGGAAAGCCGGCGCTCTTGAGCTCCGCCTCGATGCGCCCCACCAGCGCCCGCTGAGTGCGGATCAGGCGGCCCCAGGCCTTGATCACCGCGGCAGATGGTTCTTGCATTCCGGCAAACCCTTCCTGTTTTTGATGCAATTGCATTGAAATTGACAAATCCATGCATCTGCATCAAATCTATATGCACTTGCATGGAGATTTGCAATGACACACGCTCATCCGACCAATTCAGACTATGCCGCCCTGCTCCTTCGGGTGTCGCTCGGCCTCATGTACATCGCCCACAGCCTCATCCTGAAGTGGATGACCTTCACGCTTGCCGGCACCGCGCAGTACTTCGAATCGCTGGGCCTGCCCGGCGCCCTCGCCTATGCGACCTTCTGGGCCGAGCTCGTCGGCGGCGTCCTGCTGGTTCTGGGCATCCAGAGCCGCTGGGTCGCTCTCGCGCTCCTGCCGGTTCTCGTCGGGGCCGCCTGGGTTCACATCGGCAACGGCTGGGTGTTCTCGGCGCAAGGCGGCGGCTGGGAATATCCCCTTTACCTGATCGTGCTCTCCGTTGCACAAGCCCTGTTGGGCGACGGGGCCTATGCCCTGAAGCCATCCCGTTCGCTCACGCTGTCTCCCGCAGCCGTGACGCTCAAGACCGCAGCCTAACCCCCCTCTCAGGAGAAAACCCATGAAGCTCTACTACTATCCTGGCGCCTGCTCGCTTGCCCCCCATATCGTTGCCCGCGAGGCCGGCGTCGCCTTCACCCTCGAGAAGGTCGATCTCGCCAACCGCACCACGGAAACCGGCGCAAGCTTCACGGCCATCAATCCCAAGGGCTATGTTCCGGCCCTTGGCCTGCAGGACGGCTCGGTGCTCACGGAGGCCAGCGCCATCGTCCAGTATCTGGCGGACAGCCAGCCCGGAACGGACCTGGCGCCCGCCCACGGCACGATCGAGCGCTACCGCCTGCTGGAATGGCTCGGCTTCATCAGCACTGAGATCCACAAGGGCTTCGGCCCCCTGTGGAACCCGGCCACCCCGGACGCCGTGAAGGCCGCCGCCAAGGAGCGCCTCGCCAGCCGCTTCGCCTATCTCGACGAGAAGCTCGGCCAGCACCCGTTCCTGACGGGCTCCAAGTTCACGGTCGCCGACGCCTATCTCTTCACGGTGGTGAACTGGACCAACTTCCACGGCATCGACATCTCGTCCTTCCCGAACCTGCAGGCCTTCCAGGCCCGGGTCGCCTCCCGCCCAAGCGTGCAGCAGGCGCTCGAGGCTGAGGGATTGGTGAAGAAGGCGGCCTAAGCTTTCATCCGAGCCATCTCGGATAACGAAAAAGCCCCGGAGTTTCCTCCGGGGCTTCTTCATTTCCAGGACTGCGTGCGAGGACTTAGAAGTCCATGCCGCCCATGCCGCCCATGCCGCCGCCCGGCATCGCCGGAGCGGACTCGCGCTTGGGAGCGTCGGCAACCATGGCCTCGGTCGTCACGAGCAGGCCGGCAACCGAAGCCGCGTCCTGCAGAGCCGTGCGGACCACCTTTGCCGGATCGACGATACCGGCCTGGAGCATGTCCACGAACTCTTCGGTCTGAGCGTTGAAGCCGAAGGTGTCCGACGAGGTGTTGTCGTTGATCTTGCCGACCACGATGGAGCCCTCGACGCCGGCGTTCTCGGCGATCTGGCGGATCGGAGCCTCAAGCGCGCGCAGCACGATCTTGATGCCGGCCTGCACGTCCGGGTTCTCGGTCTTGAGCTTCGCAACGGCGCCCTTGGCGCGCAGCAGAGCCGTGCCGCCGCCGGGGACGATGCCTTCTTCCACCGCAGCGCGGGTGGCGTTCAGGGCGTCGTCAACGCGGTCCTTCTTCTCCTTGACCTCGATCTCGGTCGCGCCGCCGACGCGGATCACCGCGACGCCGCCTGCGAGCTTGGCAAGGCGCTCCTGGAGCTTCTCACGGTCGTAGTCCGAGGTGGTCTCCTCGATCTGCGCCTTGATCTGCGAAACGCGAGCCTCGATGTCGGCCTTCTGGCCGGCGCCGTCGATGATCGTGGTGTTCTCCTTCTCGATGCGAACGCGCTTGGCGCGGCCGAGCATCGGGAGAGCAACGGTCTCGAGCTTGATGCCGAGGTCTTCGGAGATCGTCTGACCGGCGGTCAGGACGGCGATGTCCTCGAGCATGGCCTTGCGGCGGTCGCCGAAGCCCGGAGCCTTCACGGCGGCGATCTTCAGGCCGCCACGGAGCTTGTTCACCACGAGGGTAGCGAGAGCCTCGCCTTCCACGTCCTCGGCGATGATCAGCAGCGGCTTGCCGGTCTGAACGACAGCCTCGAGGATCGGCAGCATGGGCTGGAGCGAGGAGAGCTTCTTCTCGTGGATGAGGATGTAGGGATCCTCGAGCTCGGCAACCATCTTCTCCGCGTTGGTGATGAAGTACGGGGAGAGGTAGCCGCGGTCGAACTGCATGCCCTCGACCACGTCGAGCTCGGTCTCGGCGGTCTTGGCTTCCTCGACGGTGATGACACCCTCGTTGCCGACCTTCTGCATGGCATGGGCGATCATCTCGCCGATGTCCTTGTCGCCGTTGGCGGAAATCGTGCCGACCTGGGCAACCTCGTCGGAGGACTTCACCTTCTTGGCGCGGGACTGGATGTCCTTCACGGCCTCGGCGGTGGCAAGATCGATGCCGCGCTTGAGGTCCATGGGGTTCATGCCGGCGGCCACGGCCTTGGCGCCCTCGCGGACGATAGCCTGGGCCAGAACCGTCGCGGTGGTGGTGCCGTCACCGGCGATGTCGTTGGTCTTCGAGGCCACTTCGCGCACCATCTGGGCGCCCATGTTCTCGAACTTGTCGGCGAGCTCGATCTCCTTGGCGACGGTGACGCCGTCCTTGGTGATGCGCGGAGCGCCGAAGCTCTTCTCGATCACCACGTTGCGGCCCTTGGGACCCAGCGTCACCTTCACGGCGTCGGCGAGAATGTCCACGCCGCGCAGCATCTTGTCGCGAGCGTCGGAAGAAAACTTAACGTCTTTGGCAGCCATGGGCTTAGCCTCCAGTTAAATTGAAAAATCTGTGATGGGTTCGCGGGCCTGATTAGCCGACGATGCCCATGATGTCGGATTCCTTCATGATCAGGAGGTCCTGACCGTCGATCCGCACCTCGGTGCCGGACCACTTGCCGAACAGAACGCGGTCGCCGGCCTTCACATCGAGGGCAGCCACCTTGCCGCTCTCGTCACGGGCGCCAGGGCCGACGGCGATAACTTCGCCCTCTTGCGGCTTTTCCTTGGCGGTGTCCGGGATGATGATGCCGCCGGCCGTCTTCTCTTCGGCTTCGATGCGGCGGACGACGACACGGTCGTGCAGCGGACGGAACTTCATGGAACTTCCCCTTTGACTGTTGGCGCGGCCCCCAATGGCCGCACCCTGGTCTCTCGGCTGTTAGCACTGTTCGTTGACGAGTGCTAACGCTGGCCGCGAGATAGGCATATGCAATCGGGGAGTCAAGCCGTCTGATCCGTATTGATCCGGGAACGGGGGATCTTGACGGCTCATAAGGGGGGTTCATGATCGTTTCATGACCGACCTGGAAGCCATCGGCAAAACCTGCTTTGCCCTCCATGCCCGCATGACGGCCCGGATCCTGAGCCGCGCCTATGAGGCCGCCTTGCGGCCCGTCGGCCTCAAGCTGCCCCAATTCGGGATCCTCGGCGCCATCGGCCATGGCGCCGCCATTTCGGAGACGGCCCTGGCCGAGAAGCTGGGGTTGGAGCGGACCACCCTGGTGCGCAACCTGAAGGTTCTCACCCAGAACGGCTGGATCGAGCCCGTCGCGGCCGGGGGGCGCGGCCTGCGGCACCGGCTGACCCCCTCAGGGCAAGCCATCCTGGAGGCGGCCATTCCGCTCTGGCAGCAGGCGCAGGGCGACCTGGAGGCCAAGCTCATGGACACCAAGCCGGACGAGGCCCGCCTCGCCATGCGGGCCCTGCGCAAGGCGGCCTATACCCGCTGAGAGTTTGGCCGCAACACCATGATGCCTTTCGTCCTTTGTGGGGACGCACCTGCCCGGCGGCCACCAGATTCGGGAAGGGAACCCATAGCCACAGCGCCTGATCGTGGATCCCCTTCCCTCGCTCCGCTTGGCCTTAGGATGACAGCGGAGCGCTGACCGTGGGGCTCTTACCCCGGTGTCATTCCCGGCCGGAGCGTCAGCGGAGGGGAAGGGAATCCACCCGCACGCGTACGGCCTTGGATCCTCCTCCCGGCCATACGCCGCCAGGGATGGCACCCTCGTCCCCGCCCCTGCCCGCAAGAAGGAGAAAGACGGCACCGCTCCTTCATCGGCTGGAGCCTGGAGAGCATTGACTGCGCACCGTGGGAGCGTAGTGTGTATCTGCACAGAAGGAGGCGACGATGGTCGAGCGGGTTCATGGAATCGTGTCACGGGACGTTCTGACGGCCGAGCCGGGGCTCGCCTTCCTGCGCGGCATGCTGGAGGGCCGCCATCCGGCTCCGCCCTTCTCGCTTTCGACCAACGTCTACATGGTGCTGGCGGAGGAAGGCCGGGTGGTCTTCGAGGGCGAGCCGACGGAGAGCTTCTTCAATCCCCTCGGCACCATCCATGGCGGCTGGACCTCGGCCATTCTCGACAGCGCCATGGCCTGCGCGGTCCACACCACCCTGGCGGCGGGCCAAGGCTACACCACCGTGGAGATGAAGCTCAACTTCGTCCGCCCGATCCTGCCGAACCGGGGCAAGGTGACCTGCGAGGGCACTCTCATCCATCGCGGAGGAACGCTCGCCACCTCCGAGGGCAAGCTCTTCGACGGCCAGGGCAAGCTCCTGGCCCACGGCACCGAGACCTGCATGATCTTCGGTGCCGCCGCCAGCAAGGCCGCTTGAGGCCTGCAATCCTTAACGCTTGGAGGTCTTAACGCTTGGAGGTCAGCATGGCGGCGCCGACGATCAGGAGGCCGCCGCCAAGGGTCGCCCAGGTCGGGATCTCGCTGAACACCCCATAGCCGATCAGCACCGCCCAGATCAGGGCGGTGTATTCGAGCGGCGCCAGCCGCGCCGCCTCGGCCTTGGCATAGGCGGTCACCATGAGCATGTGGCCCATGAAGCCCAGCAGGCCCATGAGCATGAACCAGGCCATGTGCGCGAGATCGAGAGGCTGCCAGACGAAGACGGCGAAGGGCGCCACGAGAACGGCCGGGCCGACATTCTGGAACACCACGATGTGGAGGAACTTGTCGCGCAGCGCCCGCTGGCGCAGCAGCACAAGGCTGAGCGCATAGGTGACGGCCGAAGTCAGCGCCGCCGCGACCCCTGTCCAGGAGCGCGCCGCATCCGCCTCCGCGGTCTGGCCCAGGACGACGATGAGCGTTCCGGCGAAACCGATGACGATGGCGCCGATGATCCTCGCGTCGACCCTCTCCTTCAGCATGAGAAGCCCGAACAGGGCGATGAACATGGGCGAGAGGAACGACAGCACCAGCGTTTCGGCCAAGGCCAGTTGGCCCAGGGCATAGAAGAAGCTGACCGCGGTCACCACGGCGATCACGGACCGGATCGCGTTGGCCACCACCGTCTCGCGGCTGGGCCAGCCGGGCCGCATCACGGACACCACGCCGGCCACGATGAGGCTCCCGCAGGCGAAGCGCAGGAAGGCAACCTGGAAGATGGGGTAGAAGGCAGCCATCCCTTTGATGACCGCATCCATGATGGACAGGACCGCGATGCCGGAAGCAGCCCGCAGGGCGGGACCGAATTGCATGATCTCACAACGATATGAATGGCCGCATCCGGGATGGACGCCGCCCGAGCCGCAACGCTCTTACAGCACTTTTCCGAAGGGTTCACCCACCCTTTCGGCCTGTCGACAGGAAAGCGCTCCTTTAGGGCCTGTTTAAATTCAGCGAGCTTGGCGGAAACAAATGCTCCGCTTGCCGTTAGTTCAGCAAAACACACACAGGATGCTTCGATGCGCGCTTGGATCCCTTGCTCAGCAATGCTTTTGGCCGCCCTTCTCCCGGCTGCCGCCTCGGCACAGCCGATGGCCAGGAACGGCGGCTTCTACGGCAACACCTATATCTCCCCGAGCTACGATTACCCCTACGCCCAGGCGGAAGACGGCTACGACGAGGACTACCCGCTCGTCACCCGTCCGGCCCCCCGCACCCGCGCCAGCCGGGCGGAGCGCCTGGCGGGCTATCCCGACGACGTGCGCTCCACCGGCAGCGTGACGGCGTCCCTGCCCCAGGACTACGGGAACGGCACCGGCTACGACAACAGCATCGACTATGCGATCGCGCCGCAGTTCCAGCGCCAGCTCGTGTCCTATCAGGGCAGGGAGCGGCCCGGCACCATCGTCGTCGATACGGGCAACAAGTTCCTGTATCTCGTGCAGGGCGACGGCCGCGCCATCCGCTATGGCATCGGCGTCGGCCGCGAAGGCTTCGAATGGAGCGGACGCCAGACCGTGTCCATGAAGCGGGAATGGCCGTCCTGGCGTCCGCCGGCCGACATGCTGCGCCGCCGTCCCGACCTTCCGCGCTTCATGGAAGGCGGACCGGACAACCCCCTCGGCGCCCGCGCCCTTTATCTCGGCTCCTCGCTCTACCGCATCCACGGCACCAACGAGCCGCACACCATCGGCCAGGCCGTCTCCTCGGGCTGCATCCGCATGCTCAACGACGATGTGGTCGACCTCTACAACCGCGTGAAGGTCGGAGCGACCGTGATCGTGATCTGATCCGTCACCGTCACCCATGTCTCACGATGGCCGGGCTCGCCCCGGCCATTCGCGTTTGAAGGCGGCGAGCCATCGAAGTGAAAACGCCCGCCACCAGGCGGGCGTGCTCTGAATCTTTGGTGTGGGCTCAGGCCCAGTCGCCCTGGTCTCCGCCATCGCCGCCGAAGTCGGAGAAGTCGTCCTGCCCGCCCTGCCGGCTGGCATCCTGGTAGAGCGAGTCCGTGATGCCGGCATTGCCCGCATCGGCTGCCTGGTCGCCGCCGCCGGAATCGGCCAAGGCCGACTTGTCGCCGGCGGCATCGTTGTTCCCGTCGAAGGCGCTGGTGAGGGCGTTGGCGATCATCATGCCGCCCGCGACGCCGGCTGCCGTCGAGAGCGCGGTCCCGAGAAACCCGCTGCCGCCGCCGCGCTGCATCATGCCGCCTCCGCCCCACGGACCACCGGGCGCGCCGCCCATCATGCCGCCCTGCGGCGAACCGTAATGGGGCTGGGAGGGATGGTGCTGATGGGGGCTGCCCCAGGGCGAGGCCTGGCGGGCGGGAGGCGCATTATAGGCAGGCTCGGGCGGGCGTGAGCCGCCGCCGAAGATGCTGGACAGGAAGCCGCCCGCCTGCGGCCGGCGGCTGGCCTGATCGAGTTCCGACCGCAGGCGCTCGTTCTCCGCCTGGAGATTGGCCAGAGCCTGCTCCTGAACGTAGACCGCCTGGGCCATGGCGTAGGGCGCATAGGGCTGCTGGCGCAGCTTGTCGGCGATAAAGCGCTCGGTCTCCGGATCGCGCGGCTGATGCGCCACCTGCTCGAGACGTCGGAAGATATCGCTGATGATCTGACGTTCCTGATCGTTCATGGCAAGCCTCCTTCGGCAAAGGGTCGTTGGAAGCTGATGTAAGCATGGCCCTTCGGTTTGTTAGGGGGCCGCAAGGCCAAGTTTGCGCATATTGCGCAGGGCCTGCGGGGCGATGCCTTCGAGGGCCGAGAGCTCGCGCCATTCGGCGCCATGCACCTCCCTCAAGTCGGGCCGGAGCTCGATGCCTGCCCCTGCCCTTACCACATAGCGGATATCGTGATGCCAGTGCTCCGGCTCATCCCGCGCCGGTCGCGCCGGAATGCGGTGGCTGTCGATGTCGACGGGCAGGCCGGACACCCCATGCCATGGATCGATCGCGAGCCCCTGCACCCCGGTTTCCTCCACGGCCTCCCGCAAGGCTGAGCCTGCGAGATCCCCCGGCGGCTCGTAATGCCCGCCCGGCTGCAGCCAGCGCGCGAGGGAGCGGTGGTGGATGAGCAGGATCCTGCGCCCTTCCGCATCGAGGATAAAGGCCGATGTGGTGACGTGGCCGGGAAAGGTGCGGCGGGAATGGATGTCGTCTCCTGCCGCGATCTGGCTGCGCAGGAGAGCATGCCTGTCATCGGGCACGTCGAAGGCCCGGGCATGAGCGTCCAGGATCGCGCCCACATGCGCGCGGAAGGCCGAAGGGTCGAAGCTCATGGAGGCGGCGCCCTAGCCTTCCATCACCTTCGCGAAGGCGTCCTTGTAGTCGGGATGCCAGCGCGACAGGGGCGGACGGTTCTCGATGATGTCCTCCGCCGCCCAGCGGATGCGCTTCTCGTCCATCTCCCGCGTCGTCTCGTTGTCGGGGCACAGCACGTAGAAGTCGCCTCGCGCCAGCGCCGGCAGCAGGAAATCGACCACCTGCTCCGGCGCCCAGGCACCGGCCGGCTTCTCGGTGACGCCCCGTGCCTTGGTAAAGCCCGTGAACACGAAGCCCGGGATGAGGAGGTGCGCCGTCACTTGGGCCTCGGGCGTGTTGCGCAGCTCATGCGCCAGCGCCTCGGTCAGCACCTTCACGCCGGCCTTGGAGACGTTGTAGGCCGTATCGCCCGGCGGGGTGGTAATGCCCTGTTTCGAGCCCGTGTTGATGATGGCGCCCGGCGCCTTCCGGCCGATCATGGCCGGCGCGAAAACCTGCACCCCGTTGATCACGCCCCAGAGATTGGTGTCGAGAATGCTGCGCCAGCGCTGCGGATCGCCTAAAAGAGTCCCGCCGCCCTCGGTGCCGGCATTGTTCATCAGGAGAGAGACTTCGCCGAAGGCGGCATAGACCTTGTCCCTGAGGGCTTCGACATCCTCGCGCCGGCTCACATCGGTTGCCACCGCGAGCACGTTCTCCCGCTGACCCGCGGCACGCGCCACCTCGTCTGCGCTCTGCTGCAGGGCATCGCCCGCAAGATCCGCAAGGCAGACCTTCATCCCGAGTTCCGCGAACCGCCTGGCGGCGGCCAAGCCGATGCCGCTCGCGGCTCCGGTGACGACGGCGACGCGGTCGCGGGCGATTGCAGGGTGCTGGGCCATCGCTGGGAGTCCTTGGTTCTGCTGTGAAGCGCTTGCGATTCGACAATAGGCCCAACGTGGCGCGCGGCGGTTCGTTCGCCAAGGCCGTCGGCGGAGGGGAAGGGAATCCACCCGGAACCGCTGCGCTATGGATCCTCTTCCCTCGCCTGCGGCTCGCCGGGGATGACAGCGGAGCGCTGACCGTGGTGCTCTCACCCCGGTGTCATTCCCGGCCGGAGCGCAGCGAAGGGGAAGGGAATCCATCGCTCCACGCATCCGAATGCATCCCCTTCCCGGTCCTCAAGGACCTCCGGGGACGACACCCCACGGCATGGCGCTCCCGGCTTGCGCAAGAAAAAAGCCCCGCATCGCTGCGGGGCTGTGGAGGTAACCGCGTTACTCGCCGTCCGAGGACTTCAAAGGCCGGACATTCGTTTCGAGCTCGTCCTCGTCGAACAGGGACGGATCGTCCTCCTGCGCGTCGAGGCGGGTCTTCTTGCGCAAGGCGATGTACTTCTTCTGGATCTTGACGCGGCTTTCGCGGGCGATCTCCAGGGCGCCCTGGATGAGGGAGCGCTCCGCCTTCTCGTTCTGCAGCTCTTCCGTAAGGCGGCGGTTGGCGGCCTCGAGGGTGCTGCGCTCCTGCTCGAAGCGCTTGGTGAGCTGGTCGATGCGCTCGGAGAGGCTTGCCACCTTGTTGTCGGAGCTTTCGATCTGGAAGTCCTTGGCCGCGATGGCCTTGCCCAGCATCTCCACCCGCTCCTGCAGCTCGATGCGCGAGCGCTGGAGTTCGTTGACCATGGCCACCTGCCGCTCGACCTCCTGCTGGGTTGCCTCCAGGCGGCGGTCGAGGGTGTTCTTCTCGATGGTGGTTTCCTTGAGGCTGCGCTCGACCCCGCGCAGGGCCTCGTTCTTGTCGCGCAGCTGATCGCGGGTATGCGCCAGGATCTTGTCCGTGGCGGACAGGCGCGAGTTGAGCCCCTCGATCTTCATGTCCAGGGAAGACAAATCGGTCTGGTGCGCCGAGCGCTCGGAATCGATCTGCGTTTCCAGGCGCTGGCGCAGCACCTGCTCGGCCATGAGCTTGGTTTCGAGCTCGGAGGCGCGCTGGCGCGTGGCCTCGAGCTGCGTTTCCACCTCCCCGTAGCGGTTGGTGAGGCTGGAAAGGCGGTAGTTCTGCTCCTCCGCCACCTTCTGCAGGCGCTTGACCTCGTGATCGAGCAGGCCGTTGCGCTCGCGGGTTTCGATGAGCTCCCGCTCGGCGCGGGCCACCGTCTGGTCGGCTTCCTGCGCTTCGAGGCGCAGGGCCTGGTTCTCTTCCGTGATGTTGCGGGCGCGTTCGGTCTCGATGGGGAGCTGGTTTTCAAGGTCGGCGACGATCGCCTCCTTGTCCTTCACGTTGAGGCGCAGGTCCTCGATGAAGCTGTCCTGCTCGCGGACCTTGGCCTCGGCCTTGCGGAGCTGGGACACGGCGGCGTTCAGGTCGTCCACGGTTCGGGCATGAAGGCTCCCGAGATCGCCGAGCTCCCGGCGCAGGCCCGTTGCGGTCTCCGTCTCCTGCTTGAGCACGGCCTCGGTTTCGAGGAGCCGCGACTGGAGCTGCGGGTAGCTGCGGATGAGGTCGCTCACCGGCTCGCTCAAGAGGGCGAAATCCTCCTTGAGGCTGCGGATCTCCTCCAGGCGGTCGATCATGTTGGCGAAGCGGACGCGGATCAGCTCGTTCTTCTGGCCCACGGAATCGAGGGTGCCGTTCGGGCGGACGACGATGGTTTCGCCCCTCTCGGGCGGAGCCGCGGGTGCGGCAGAATTTTCTGCGGGCTCGCTGCCCTCGAACAAGGAGCCCGTGACAGCGTCGTCCTGCTTCTTGCCGAAACGGTTTCTGAAAGACGTCCAACCCGAAGACATGGTGCCGCCCCTTGCGCCCCTAGAAATTCACACTTTCCTTACCTTTTAGCGCAGAGCCGAAGGGGATAGAAACAAAATTTCGTTGCGTAAGAGTGTAGCAGGCCTACTCTGCCGCGATGGTTAACGGCCCGGAGACGCGGCTCTGAAGGCCTGCCGCCTCGAGCGCCTCCGGCATGGGTCCGCCCGTCGCCCAGTCGAGAAGCTCGACCGTATGGACGATGGGGATCCCGGTGCCCTTCCCGATCTGGGTCATGCAGCCGATATTGCCGGTGGCGATGAGGTCGGGCTTGGTGCGCTCGATATTGGCGACCTTGCGGGCGCGGAGCTGGGCGGCGATCTCCGGCTGGAGCAGGTTGTAGGTGCCCGCCGAGCCGCAGCAGATATGGCCTTCCGGCACGTCCTTCACGGTAAAGCCCGCCTGCTTCAGAAGCGTCTTCGGCTCCGTCCGGATGGCCTGCCCGTGCTGCATGGAGCAGGCGGAGTGATAGGCCACCACCAGATCCGTCTCGCGCACCGGCTCCATGAGGGTCAGGGACGTGACGTATTCGGTCACGTCCTTGGCGATGGCCGACACGCGGGCGGCCTTCTCGGCATAATCCGGGTCCTCCCGGAACATGAAGCCGTAATCCTTGATCGTCGTGCCGCAGCCGGACGCCGTGATGACGATGGCGTCCAGTCCTTCGCCGTCCATCTCGGCGATCCAGGCATCGATGTTGCGCTTGGCGAATCCATGGGCCTCGTCGTCGCGGCCCATGTGGTGGACGAGCGCCCCGCAGCACCCCTCCCCCTTCGGCTGGACCACGTCGACGCCGTGGCGGTTGAGGAGGCGGATGGCGGCCTCGTTGAAGCCGGGCTTCAGCACCGGCTGGGCGCAGCCGGACAGGATGGCCACCCGGCCCCGGCGCTCCCCATGGCCCTGGAACGTGCCGGGTTGATCGAACGGCGAGCGGGCCGGAACCTGCGCGGGCGCCAGCTCGATCATCGCCTGCAGGCGATTGCCGAGGAGCGGCAGGGCGCCGATCAGGCCCTTGAAGGGCTTTGCCAGCAGCGCCGCGCCGATCGCGAAGCGGAAGCGGTTCGGATAGGGCAGCACGCTGGCCAGAACGGAGCGCAGGAGCCGGTCGTGCCAGGGCCGCGTGTAGGTGGCCTCGATATAGGCGCGGGCGTGGTCGACCAGGTGCATGTAATGCACGCCCGACGGGCAGGTGGTCATGCAGGACAGGCAGGACAGGCAGCGGTCGATGTGCTTGACCACCTCGGGCGAGGCGGGCTTTCCGCTCTCCAGCATGTCCTTCATCAGGTAGATGCGCCCGCGCGGCGAGTCGAGCTCGTCGCCGAGCAGCAGGTAGGTCGGGCAGGTGGCCGTGCAGAAGCCGCAATGAACGCAGGTGCGGAGGATCTTCTCCGACGCCGCCATGGCGGGATCTCTCAGCTGATCGGGCGTGAAATTGGTTTGCATGACGGATTAAAAATACTTTTCTGCCAACAGATGGCTTTCAGATTACGGCAATTTCGCGCGGTTCCAAGGGCCTTGCCCGTCAAACCCCCGCATACATGCGTCCCGGGTTGAGAATCCCGGCCGGATCGAAGGATGCCTTGATGCCGCGCGACAGCGCCATCAGCGCCTCCGGCTGCGGCTCGAACACGTCGAGGGTGGAGCGGATCTCGGCCGGCGCGCGCACCAGGGTTGCATGGCCGCCGAAGGCTTTGGTCGCCTCGCGCAGGACGGATGCGCCCGCATCGCCGTCCGCAGGCGTCGAGATCCACAGGAGACCGCCGCCCCAATCGTAGAACCACTGCGCGTCGAGCGCCCCCGCAACCTGCGCTGCAAACTCGGGCCCCTTGGTCGGCGCGGTCGAGACCCGCCAGATCGCCCGATCCCCGTGGTCGGGAAGCAGCGAGGCATCGCGCACCGACTGCCAGAGCGCCTCGGCCCCGTTGCCTTCGAGAAGATCCATGAACCGGAAACGCTTCAGAAGGCGGCGCAGCTCGTTCATGCGGTAATCTACCGAGACCCTGAATCCTTCGAGCCGGATCAGCGTGCTCCCGCCCCGCCGGTCGCGGTCGGGAATATGGGCGGCGCCCGTCACGTCGAAGGGCGAGCCGAGGGCTATGGACAGGGCCTCGATGGCCTGCCGGTCGTCGAGGCCGCGGATCACCAGGGTCGCCATGCGCTCCTGCTTGGGCAGAACCTTGAAGGTGACCTCGGTGAGAAACCCCAGCGTGCCCCAGGAGCCCGCCATGAGCTTCACGAGGTCGAGGCCGGTGACGTTCTTCATCACGCGTCCGCCGGACTTTACCGCCTCGCCGCGCCCGTTCACGAAGCGCACGCCGATGAGGCTGTCGCGGGCGGCGCCCGCCATGATCCGGCGCGGGCCGGAGATGTTCATGGCCGCCACCGCCCCGATGGTGGGCTCTCCCTTGCTGCCGAGGAGCCAGCGGTAGTCCATGGGCTCGAAGGGCAGCTCCTGCCCTTTCGCGGCCAGAACCCGCATGACCTCCAGAACCGGCGTGCCGCTGCGGGCGGAGATCACCAGTTCGGCCGGCTCGTAGAGGGTGACGCCGGTCAGGGCCGTGGACGAGATCGTGGCGTCGGTCTGGTTGGGACGGCCCATCGACGCCTTCGTGCCGTTTCCGGCAAGGTTCAGAAGCGTGCCGTTCTCGGCGGCCTCGCGGATGATCGCCGATGCGTCCTGCTCGTCGCGGGGGGTATGAACGGTCACGCGACGAGCCTTCCTTCGAGGGGGAACACCTTTGCCGGGTTGAGAAGCCAGCCCGGATCGAACACCCCGCGCACGCGCATCTGCTGTTCCAGGTCCACCGCGTTGAACTGGCAGGTCATCAGGTCGCGCTTCTCGATGCCCACGCCGTGCTCGCCGGTGAGGCAGCCGCCGACCTCCACGCAGAGCCTGAGAATGTCCTCGCCGGCCTTCTCGGCCTTCTCCATCTCGCCCGGCTGGTTGGTGTTGAACATGACCAGCGGATGCAGGTTGCCGTCGCCCGCATGGAACACGTTGGCGACGCCGAGCCCGTAGGACTTCACGATCTCGTCGATGCGCCGGAGCACGTACGGCAGCTGGCCCGTCGGGATGGTGCCGTCCATGCAGATGTAGTCGGCGACGCGCCCCGTGGCCCCGAAGGCCGACTTGCGGCCCTTCCAGATCGCCGCGCTCTCGGCCTCCGACTGCGACACCTTCATGGTCTTCGGCCGGAACGGCTCGGCAATCGCGACGATGCGGCGGAGCATGTCTTCGATCTCCTGGTCCGAGCCTTCCACCTCGACGATCAGCATGGCCTCCACGTCGAGCGGGTAGCCCGCATGCGCAAAGGCCTCGCAGATCTGGATCGCGGGCTTGTCCATGTATTCGAGCGCCACCGGGATGATGCCCGCCCCGATGATCGCCGCCACGCAGGCGCCCGCATCCTCCGCCTTCTCGAACCCGAACAGGGCGGGACGCGCGCCTTCCGCCGCGCGAAGGATCCGCACCACGGCTTCCGTGACCACGCCGAGCTGCCCCTCCGAGCCGCAGACGAGGCCCAGCAGGTCGTAGCCCGCGCTGTCCAGATGCTCGCCGCCGATCTCCACCACCGTGCCGTCGAGGAGCACCACCGTCACCCCCAGGAGGTTGTTGGTGGTCACCCCGTATTTCAGGCAATGCGCCCCGCCGGAATTCATGGCGATGTTGCCCGCGATGGTGCAGGCGAGCTGGCTCGACGGATCGGGGGCGTAGAAGAAGCCCTCATGCGCCACCGCCTGGCTGATGCCCAGATTGGTGATGCCCGACTGGACCCGGGCCGTGCGGCCTTCGAAATCCACGTCGATCACCCGGTTCATCTTGGCGACGCCGAGCACGATGGCGTCCTCCTGCGGGATCGCTCCGCCGCACAGGGAGGTTCCGGCGCCGCGCGGCACGATCCTGACCCCGTGCTCGCGGCAGAACCGCATGACGGCGGAAACCTCGTCCGTGGTGGACGGCAGCACGACCGCGAGCGGGATCCGGCGATAGGAGGTCAGGCCATCCGTCTCGAAAGCGCGGCGCTCGTCCTCGGACACGATCAGGGCCTCGGACGCGACAAGGCGCCCCAGCCCCTCGATGATCTCCCTCCGGCGCGCCAGAACCGCTTCGTCCGGTTTTGGAAATGCAATGGTCATGGCACCCTTCCTTGGAATCGTTGGCTGCGCTCACGGTATGGCTACCTTAACAATAAGGCAGCTTTCCCTGCGGGCGTTTTCCAATAATGTAGAATCTCTCTAAGATCGGACGGTTGTCCAGCAAAGGAGTTTTTGATGCGTTCCTTCGTCCTTTCCGCCGCCCTGCTCCTGGCCGGTTTCGGCCAAGCCCAGGCTCAGGACGCGGCAGCCGGCGAAAAAGTGTTTGCGCAATGCCGGGCCTGCCACCAGGTTGGCGAGAATGCGAAGAACGCCGTCGGCCCTGTGCTGAACGGCCTGTTCGGCCGCCCCGCCGGATCGGTGGAAGGCTACACCTACTCCCCGGCCAACAAGAATTCCGGCCTCACCTG
Source organism: Microvirga aerilata (assembly GCF_016743775.1). Taxonomy (GTDB): domain Bacteria; phylum Pseudomonadota; class Alphaproteobacteria; order Rhizobiales; family Beijerinckiaceae; genus Microvirga; species Microvirga aerilata. Next base: position 91,342 of record NZ_JAEQMY010000015.1, read on the forward strand.
GGACGAGGCAACCTTCCGGGATTACATCAAGAACCCGCGCGCCAAGATCCCCGGCACCAAGATGGTCTATGCGGGCCTCAAGGACGAGCAGCGGATCAACGATCTCGTCGCCTATCTGAAGCAGTTCAACGCGCAAGGGCAGAAGGCCACCCAATGAGCGCCGTGCAATTCCAGGATCGTCCGGCAAAACCCCGGGTGGGCCTGTTCGTCACCTGCCTCGTCGACCTGATGCGTCCTTCCGTGGGCTTTGCGGCTGTGAAGCTCCTGGAGGACGCCGGCTGCACCGTCGAGGCCCCCGTCCAGACCTGCTGCGGCCAGCCCGCCTACAACTCGGGCGACCGGGGCACCACCCGCGATCTGGCGATGCAGGTGATCGAGGCCTTCCAGGGCTTCGACTACGTGGTCGCGCCCTCCGGCTCCTGCGCCGGGATGATCAAGGCGCACTACCCGGAGCTCTTCGAGGAGGATCCGAACTGGCGCGCTAAGGCCGACGCCCTGGCGGCCAAGACCCACGAGCTGACGAGCTTCCTGGTCGACGTGCTGGGCGTCACGCGGGTCGAGGCGTCCTTCGACGGGGCCGTGACCTACCACGATTCCTGCTCGGGGCTCAGGGAGCTCAAGGTCAAGGCCCAGCCGCGCAAGCTCCTTGCCAGCGTGGAAGGCCTGACCCTGGTCGAGATGAAGGACAGCGACGTGTGCTGCGGCTTCGGCGGCACCTTTGCGGTCAAGTACAGCGACATCTCCGGCGCCATCGTCGACGCCAAGGCCAGAAACGTCGAGGAGGCCCATGCGCCGACCCTGCTCGCGGGCGATCTCGGCTGCCTCATGAACATGGCCGGCAAGCTCAGCCGCGACGGAAAGCCCGTTCAGGTTCGCCACGTGGCCGAGGTTCTGGCCGGGATGACGGACGAGCCGCCGATCGGCGCCGGCAAGCAACCGCGGGGCCCATGACGGATCACGGCCACATGGCAGCCCGCCTCTTCCGGATGGACGAGCAGACCTGGGAGCGCCACGCGAGCCCGTGGAGCGTGTGGACGCGGGTGGCCTCCCTGCCGCTTCTGCTTGCGGCCATCTGGAGCCATGCATGGCTCGGCCTTTGGGCGCTCGCGCCCGTCGCCCTCGTGATCCTGTGGCTGTGGCTCAATCCGCGCCTGTTTCCCGCGCCCGCCCGCACCGACACCTGGAGCGCCAGGGCCACCTTCGGCGAGCGCGTCTGGCTCAACCGCAAGGCCGTGCCGATCCCGGATCACCACGCGCGGGCGGCGAACATCTTGACCGCCGTGTCCGCCGCGGGCTTTGTCGTCGCACTTGTCGGGGCGCTGCTGAACGATTGGCTCCCCACCGTGGCCGGCGGTCTCATTGCCTGGTTCGCCAAGATGTGGTTTTGCGACCGCATGGTCTGGCTCTATGACGAGATGAAGAACACGCATCCGCCCTATGCCCGATGGCTGCGGGCCGGACAGAAAGAGGTCCGATGACCGTTCACTCCACCTCCCCTCAGTTCAAGCAGAATGCCGCGCAGGCGCTGAACGACAGCCAGCTCCAGAAAGCGCTCGGCAACGTGAAGCAGGGCTTCATCGACAAGCGCCAGATGGCGGCCGACAAGCTGCCCGAGTTCGAGGCGCTGCGGGACTCCGCGCGCGACATCAAGAACCACACGCTCCAGCACCTCGACCTCTACCTCGAATCCTACGAGGCGAAGGTGAAGGCCTCCGGCGGGCACGTGCACTTCGCCCGCGACGCGCAGGAGGCCCGCGACATCATCCTGAGCATCTGCCGCGAGGTGGACGCCAAGACGGTGACGAAAGGCAAGTCCATGATCTCGGAAGAGATCGGGATCAACCACCATCTCGAGGAAAACGGCATCACGCCCGTCGAGACGGATCTGGGCGAGTACATCATCCAGCTCCGCAACGAGCTGCCGAGCCACATCATCGCGCCCGCCGTCCACCTCAACGCCACCCAGGTGGAGGAGGATTTCCGGCGCGTTCACACCCATCTCGACGCCAAGCGCGACCTCTCCGAGCCCGTGCAGCTTCTGACGGAAGCGCGCGCCGTGCTGCGCGAGCGCTTCCTCGCGGCGGATGTGGGCATCACGGGCGCCAACTTCCTGGTGGCCGAGACCGGCACCTCGATCATCGTCACCAACGAGGGCAACGGCGATCTGACCCAGATCCTGCCCAAGACCCACATCGTGCTCGCCTCCATCGAGAAGCTCGTGCCGACGCTGGAAGACGTGAGCCAGCTCCTGCGCGTGCTCGCCCGCTCGGCCACGGGCCAGGAGCTGTCGGTCTACACCACCTTCTCCACCGGCCCCCGCCGCAGCCAGGATGCGGACGGGCCGGACAACTACCACGTGGTCATTCTCGACAACGGCCGTTCCTCCATGCTCGGCACGGCCTTCGAGGAGATGCTGCGCTGCATCCGCTGCGGCGCCTGCATGAACCATTGCCCGGTCTATCACGCGGTCGGCGGGCACGCCTACGGCTGGGTCTATCCCGGCCCCATGGGCGCCGTGCTCACCCCGTCCCTGATCGGCGTCGACAAGGCGGGCCACCTGCCCAACGCCTCCACCTTCTGCGGCCGCTGCGAGAGCGTGTGCCCGGTGCGCATTCCGCTGCCCAAGCTCATGCGCCACTGGCGCGAGCGGGAGTTCGAGCGCCACCTGACGCCTGCCACCGTGCGCTCGGGCCTCCAGCTCTGGGGCTTCTTCGCCAAGCGGCCGGCCCTGTACCGGACGGCCACGCGCATCGCCATGGGAGCCCTGGCGCTCGCAGGCCGCCAGCGCGGACGCTTCAGTTGGCTGCCGATGGCGAAGGGCTGGACCAAGTATCGCGACTTCCCGGCCCCGCAGGGCGAGACGTTCCAGCAGCGCTGGAAGCGCGAGCGCAAAGGACAGGCCGCATGAGCGCCCGCGACGACGTCTTCGCCAATATCCGCCGGTCCCTCGGCGTCAACGGCAAGGAGACCATCCGCAAGCAGATGGTGGCGGATCGCCTGGAGCGTTCGCCCAGGGGCGTGATCCCCCAGCGCGGGCAGGTGTCCGGCGAGGAGCGGCTCGCCCTGTTCAAGACCATGGTCGAGGTGTCGCTCGCCACGGTGACGGAGGTCGCCTCCCCGGCGGAGGTGCCGCAATCCATCGCGCTCTTCCTGCGCAACCACAACCTGCCCGCGACGCTTCGCATGGGCGACGACCCGCGCCTCGGCGCCATGCCCTGGTCCGAGACGACGCTCGATATCGCCCATGGGCCGAGCGAGGGCCGCGACCTCAACGCGGTGAGCCACGCCTTCGGGGCAATCGCCGAATCCGGCACGCTGGCGATGGTGTCGGGGCACGAGAACCCCTCGACGCTCAACTTCCTGCCCGACAACCACATCATCGTGGTCTCGGCGAAAGACATCGCGAGCGACTATGAATCGGTCTGGAACCGGGTGCGCTTCGCCTTCGGCAAGGGCTCGATGCCCCGCACGGTGAACTGGATCACCGGTCCCTCCCGCTCCGGCGACATCGAGCAGACCCTGCTGCTCGGCGCCCACGGGCCGCGGCGGCTGCATGTGGTGGTGGTGCGGGAGTAGAGGCAAAGTTCAACAGGCTCCAGCCGGCCTTTCCGGCCGAGGGCATAAGCAGGCCGGTCAGACGTCCCCACCAAAAGTCCGCTCGATCAAGAGAGCCACGGATGCTTGCCTCCCCGTTACAGGGGAAACAGCCTTGGCGTTCCTTCGCCGGAGCGAGGTGTCAGGGGATACAGGGCTCGGCGCGCGTGAGCGGATCCCCTTCCCTCGCTCCGCTCGCCGGGGATGACAAGGTAGCGCTCACCTCGTGCCGCTGACCTCGTTGCACCTACCCCGGTGTCATTCCCGGCCGGAGCGTAGCGAAGGGGAAGGGAATCCATACCGCTGTGCATATAGGTGGATCCCCTTCCCGCGCTTCGCGCGCCGGGGATGACAGGGTGGCGCCTCTTCCCTTCCCTTGCGGGATGGATCGAGGGGGGGTCGAAAAATCAGAGCACGGGCCTTCATCGGAAGAGTACGAGGCGGACACGGCGCCTCCCTCTCCCGCACGGCAGAGGGAGAAGCGGCGAGCCGGTCTCAGACCTCACCCCCTTCCCCTTTTCAGGGGCAGCATGGCTTCGACGCGCCAGCCCCTCGGGAGCATCCGAATCGACAAGCCCCGCGTCTGGGCCATAATCTTTCCACGCAAAGCGGCGGTGAAGCCTGGAGGCCCAACCATGTCCATCCCGACCCTGATCTTCCGCACCATCCGCTGGTCGGCCTGGGACGGCTGCGAGGCAGGGCTTGAGCATGCGGATGTGCGGCCGGCCGATGGCGGGCTCAGCATGTCCGGCGTGGTGATCGCCCAGGAGGACGGCGCCAGGTTCGGCCTCTCCTACCGTCTCAAGCTCGATGCCCTGTGGCGCACCCGGCAGGCGCTCTTGAGAACCACATCGGGGCACGTGCTGCATCTGGAGAGCGACGGCCAGGGGCACTGGCAGGAGAACGGCAAGGATCAGCCGGCGCTCCAGGGCTGCATCGACGTCGACATTCAGGCGACGCCGCTCACCAACACCCTGCCTGTCCGGCGCCTCGACCTGGAGACCGGGGAGAGCATGGAGATCCGCCTCTGTTACATCTCCATGCCGGAGCTCATCGTCTCGGCGGCCAGCCAGCGCTACACGGCCCTGGACGCAGGCTCCCTCTACCGCTTCGAGAGCCTGGAGGACGGGTTCACCGCCGATCTGCCCGTCGATCAGGACGGCTTCGTCCTCGACTATCCCGGCCTGTTCAGGCGCCTGGGCTGACGCTTCTTTCCCGAACCGTGACATCTGGGCACATGGGATTGTGCTGGCGCCCGCCGTCGAACTCGGGTAAGTCTTTGATAATACACGTAGTTTTTAGTAATTCTAAACTAGAACAACAAATGATCGTCTGTTCCTGCAACATCCTCTCCGACGGCGACGTGAAGGCCTGCCTCAAGCCGGGGCCCGATTGCCCGCGCACGCCGGCGCAAGTTTACCGCTGCCTCGGGTGCAGCCCCAATTGCGGGCGCTGCGCACGAACGATCCGCGCCATCATGGATCAGGCTCTTGCCGCTGCGGGCGTGGAGCCCATCGCGGCCTGCCAGCGGGGCTGCTGCCCGACGGCCCTCGAAAGGGCCGCCGCCGAACCCACCCTTTGAACAAAGGGGCTTTCACCCTAGTTCACAAATCCTCTAAAGAGTGGTGTGGCGCGTCCGGCGCCGATTGGTCGAGAGGGTTAGGATGAAGGGTGATCCCAAGGTTATCGAGTATCTCAATCGCGGCCTGCGCAGCGAGCTGACGGCGGTCAACCAGTACTGGCTGCACTACCGGCTCCTGGACGATTGGGGCTACAAGGAGCTTGCGAAAACCTGGCGCAAGGAATCCATCGAGGAGATGCACCACGCGGATCGCTTCATCGAGCGCATCATCTTCCTTGAAGGCTTTGCCAACCTGCAGGTGCTCGATCCCCTGCGCATCGGCCAGAACATCCAGGAAATTCTCGAATCCGACCTTGCTGCGGAATACGAGGCCCGCAACCTCTACGGCGAGGCCGCCGGCTATTGCGACAGCATCGGCGACCGGGTGTCGAAGAACCTGTTCGAAGAGCTCATGACGGACGAGGAAGGCCATATCGACTTCCTCGAGACCCAGATCAACCTGGTCGAGCAGATCGGCGTCGAACTCTACGCCCAGAAGCACATCGGCGGCCTCGACGACGATCACTAGGCCCTAGTCTATAGAACCGACCTCATCCTGAGGAGGAGTGCGTCAGCAATCCGTCTCGAAGGGCGAGGCTCCTGGAGAAACCGAAGGCCCGCCCCACGGCGGGCCTTTTGCTTGTCAGGTCGATTTGGCGAGCTTCCCCGGCTCCTCGATGGAGGCGATCGGCAAGGTCACGAGGCGCAGCTCCGGATCGTCCGGATCGATCCGCACCGAGAAGCCGAGGCTGCGGCACATGTCGAGCATGGTGGAGTTCTCGCGCAGCACCTGCCCCTCGATCTCGCGCAGGCCCTCCGCCTTCGCCCACTCGATCATCAGCCGCATCAGCTCCCAGCCGAGACCCAGGCCCTTGAGGTCGGAGCGCAGCAGGATGCCGTATTCTCCGGTCTCGTGATTGGCGTCCGCATGGAGGCGCACCGCGCCCATCATCTCGCCCGTATCCTTGTCGAACGCCACGAACGCGATGGCGCGGGCGTAGTCGAGCTGCGTCAGGCGGGCCAGGAAGGTGTGGCTGAAGTCGCGGACCGGCGCGAAGAAGCGCAGGCGCAGGTCCTCCGGCGTGATCTTCTCGAAAAACTGCCTGAACTCCTCCTCGTCCTCGGGCCTGACGGGACGCACGCAGGCCGCGCGGCCGTTGCGCAGCCTGAGCGTGCGTTCCCACTCCTTCGGGTAGGGCCGCACCGCAAAACGGGGATGGCCGCTGCCTTTCCGGGTCTCGGGCGCAACCGCCACCCGGGCATCCACCGCGATCACGCCCGTATGGTCGGCAAGCAGCGGGTTGATGTCGAGCTCGCGCACCTCGGGCAGATCGGCGGAGAGCTGCGCGAGCTTCACGAGGGTCAGCGCAATCGCCGCCTCGTCGGCGGCCGGAACGTCGCGATAGGCCTTCAGCCGGCGCGACACGCGGGTGCGGGCGATGAGATCCTCCGCGAGCTTGAGATCGAGCGGCGGCAGCGCCAGCGCCTTGTCGTTGATGACCTCGACCGCCGTGCCGCCCCGCCCGAAGAGCACCACGGGGCCGAAGGACGGATCGTCGGCCAGGCCCACGATGAGCTCGCGGGCCTTGGTCCGCCGCACCATGGGCTGAACGGTGACGCCCGTCACGTGAGCGCCCGGCTTCAGGCGGGCAGCCCGCTCGAAGATGTCCGCGGCTGCTTTCCGGACGGCCTCCTCCGTCGTCAGGTCGAGCTTCACGCCGCCGATATCGGATTTGTGCACGATGTCCGGGGAAAGGATTTTGACCGCCGCCGTCCCGCCCTCCCGGATGATGGGCCGGGCCGCTTCGGCGGCTTCCTCCGGCGTCGTCGCCAGGATCACCGGGGCCGTGGGGATGTCATAGGCCTTGAGCAGCGCATTGACCTCGAGGGGATCGAGCCAGCGCCGGCCCTGCGCCAGGGCGTGGGCGATCACCGCCTGAGCGGCCGCCACGTCGGGCTCGAAATCGTGCGGCAGGCTGTCGGGGGTCTCCATCAGCTGGTTCTGCGCCTCGCGGTAGCGCACGAGCTGGACGAAGCCGCGCACCGCGTCGGCCTCAGTCGCGAAATGCGGGATGCGCGCCTCCTCGAACGCACGCGCCGAATCCGGGTCCTCGCCGATCCAGGCCGCGAAAACGGGCTTTTGCCGGTACCCTCGCGAGCGGTCCCGCCTGACCACATCGGCGACCGCTGCGGCCACATCGGATGCGCTCGCGATGGCGGTCGGCACGTTGAGGATGAGAACCGCGTCGTTCTCCGGATCGGCCAGCAGGGCCTCAAGGGCTCCCGCATAGCGAGCGGGGGTCGCGTCGCCCACGATGTCGATGGGGTTGGCGTGGGACCAGGTCGGCGGCAGGATGGCATCGAGAGCCTCCCGGGTCTTGTCCGACAGGGCAGCGAGCCGCCCGCCGAGATCGATCAACCGGTCGACCGCCAGAACGCCGATACCACCTCCATTGGTAAGAACTGCCAGTCGATTGCCAGGGAACGGCTTCTGCCGGCCGAGGGTCTCGGCCGCGGCGAAAAGCTGATCGAGATCGAGCACGCGCAGCAGGCCGGCCCGGCGGAAGGCCGCGTCGTAAACGGCGTCGGAACCGGCGAGCGCGCCCGTATGGGTCGCAGCGGCCTTGGCCCCTTGCGCATGCCGGCCCGCCTTGATGACCACCACCGGCTTGATGCGCGCGGCGGCGCGGGCCGCCGACATGAACTTCTTCGCGTTGTCGATGGATTCGATGTACAGCAGGATCGCCCGGGTGCCGCTGTCCGCCGAGAAGAAATCCAGGCAGTCGCTGAAATCCACATCGACCTTGTCGCCCAGGGATACGACGGCCGAAAACCCCACCTGCCGCTGGGCCGCCCATTCCACAAGACCTGCCACCAGCGCACCCGATTGGGATACGAGCGCCAGGTCGCCGGGCTTCGCGCTGTGCGCCGCAAAGCTTGCATTCATCTGCACCCGAGGGGCGATCACGCCGATGCAGTTGGGGCCGATGATGCGAAGGCCATGGCGCCGGGCGGCAAGCCGCACCTTGTCGCCGAGGGAGCCCGGACCATGGCCAAGCCCAGCGGTTGCAATGATCGCGGCGCTGACGCCCCTGCTCCCGGCTTCCTCGACAACCCCGAGCACTCTTTCCGGCGGCACCGCCACGACGATGAGATCGGGCGTTTCGGGCAAGGCGCCGAGGGACGCAAAGCAGGGCCTCTCCTCGATCTCCCGGTGGTGCGGATTGACAGGGTAGACCGCACCCTTGAAGCCGCCCTTTGCCAGGTTCTGCAGGAAGATCAGCCCCAGCGAGCCGGGCCGCGGACTCGCCCCGATGACCGCCACGGAGCGGGGTGAGAAGAACTTGTCGAGGCGATAGGTAGACATGGGGATCCTTCGTCTCGCGAGAACCTGGGTGATGGCACAAAGCTAATGCCGATCCGGCAGGGTTCAATCGCGGATCCATCTGTAGCGGATATCCGGCACGCGCTCCTCATTGCCCGAACCATCCGTCATCTCGACGGCTCTGAAGCCGCGTCGTTCGTAGAAGCGGCGCGCTGCGGCGTTCTGCTGGAAGGTCCACAGGTCCAGGCGGAGGCGCCCCTCCTGCACCGCGAACAGCAGGGCAGATCCGACACCCCGGCCGTGCCAAGCCGGCTCGGTATAAAGATGATCGAGCCATTCGTCCCTTGCGGCTGCAAAGCCGACCGGGTGATCTCGTGCTTCGGCCAACAGGATGGTGCTGCCCGGAAAGACTATATCCTGGAAATAGGCCAGGTCCTCGTCCGGGGTGTGGAGGTCCGGCAGGTAAGGCAGGCAGGCTGTGCGCACATGGCGGTGCAGGCGAGCGACGGCCCGCATATCCGACAAGACAGCACGACGCAGCGTGAAGCCCGGCACTATTCCGCCAGCACCCGGGTAGGCGGGAAGATCACCTCCACGAGGGTGCCCTCATCAGGCTGGCTCGCGATCTGCAGCGCGCCCCGGTTCGCCTCGACCAGGGCCTTGGTGAGCGGAAGCCCCAGTCCCGTGCCGCCGCGCTTGCGCGAGGTGGCGAGCTGGCGGAACGGCTCGAGGGCAGCCTCGACCTCCTCCGGCGTCATCCCGATCCCCGTATCGCGCACCCGAAACGCCACCTCGCCCCGGTCGGTCAGGGCCGTAGAAACGATCACCTGCCCGCCCGCATCCGTGAACTTGATGGCGTTCGATACAAGGTTGAGCACGATCTGGCGCATGGAGCGCTCATCGGCCACCACCGGGGGCAGCTTGGGCGCGAAGCTCATGCGCATGACGATGCGGTCGCGGGCGGCTTGCGGCTGGAGAAGGGTGACGCAGGACGAGACGAGATCGTTGAGGTTGACCCCGGAAAACGACAGCTCCAGCCGGCCTGCTTCGATCTTGGCCAAGTCCAGGAGATCGTTCACCAGGCTGATCACATGCGAGCCTGAGGCGTGGACGTCCTTGAGATATTCCTTGTACCGCTCGTTCCCGATCGCGCCGAAACGCTCCTCCAGCATGACCTCGGCGAAGCCCAGAATAGCATTGAGGGGGGTGCGGATCTCATGGCTGATCTTGGCCAGCAGATCGGACTTCTGGGCGCTGGCCTCCTCGGCCGCATGCTTGGCGCCGATGAGCTCGCCCTCCGTTTTCTTGAAGGCCGTGATGTCCCGAAGCACCGCGCAGAACTTGCGGTCCGGCCCATCGCCCAAGCGGCCCATGGTCATGAACAGCGGGATCGTGCCGCCCTGGCGTTCCCGACCGAGCACCTCGCGTCCATCGTTGAGCAGGCATGCGACACCCGGCGAGCGCAGCCCTTCGAGGTAGTCGAGGGCGACCATATGGCTCTCGGGCGCCAGAAGCACCGTGATGGCGTCTCCGGCGACGTCCCGCTCATCGTAGCCGAAGAGCGCTTCGGCAGAGCGGTTGAGGGAGAGGATACGGCCCGTCTCGTTGAGCACGATCACGCCGTCGGTGGCCGTGTCGAGGATGGCCTCCAGCTCATGTACCCGGTCTTCGCGGGAGGGCTGCACCTCCCCATTCGCTACCCTGCTGATGACCATGAGGTCCGCCGGCTCGCCATTCCATTCGGCGGACGAGGAACGCACGGTCACGGCAATGTTCTCGTTCGAGCGCCTGGTGAGCGCGAGGGCCGAATCCTCCTCGCCCGAGCCCCCAAGGACAGGGGAGCCGCGAAACAGATACACGAGGCCGCCGTCAGCCTGGATCTGCTCGACATCATCGTAGCCAGCCAGGTCCAGGAGAAACCGGTTGGCGAACAGAACCTGCTCTCCGCGATGAACCAGGATTCCGATCGGCAGGCGGTCGAGGAGCTTGTCGCCATCAGCCGGAGCGGCGGCTATCGGAAGCGCCTCGTTCTCCGCCTCCCATGCGGGCTCGATGGGGGAGACTGCCTCGACAGGGCGCTCGCTTTGCGAAGGGGCGTCCTCTTCCAGGCGGGCTCCCAGAGCACGGGCGATTTCACGGAAGGCGCTGCGTTCCGCGTTGGAGAGGCTCGACGGCGGGGCGGCTACGGGCCGCTTGCCAGCGCCGCCATGCTCATCCTTGGGCTGAGGCGGATTCGAGACTGAGAGAGCTTCGGCCACCTGGTCCCGAAGATCGGCGAACCAGCCATCCTCATCCGAAGCCTCCGCCTCCGGGGCAGGCTCCTCCGGCGGGCGAAACGGCAGCGTCTCGTCGGCCAGCAAGCTCGGGACGACGATGTGGAGCCGAGGCTCTTCCGGTGCGCTCCGCTCGCGGGCGGCATCCATGCGCAGGAGTCCGAACCCTCGAAATCCGATGAGGTCCCTGTTTGCGGCAAATACCGGCATCCCGGCCCAGTCGACAGGGACCTGCAGCGTCGAATGATCGATGTTCCAGAAAACGGTATGTCCGCTCCATGTCCCACGGCGCGCGAACAGGGCAGCCACAGCTCCGTCCTGATCCTCGACGAAAGATCGGGCTACCTCCTCCCAGGTCAGCCCGACAATGTCGCCGGCCGCGGGCCCCACGGCTGCGGCCAGCTCGGGAGAAACTTCGGTAAAACGGGTCTGCCCATCGGCCTGCCAAATGAAGCGGATCGGTCCCAGGGGCCTTTCCGGCAATGGGGCGGGCCCACGAGCGGCTTCGGACGAAGGCGCCGCAGGACCGACGGATCCTTCTTGCGCCTGAGCAGGCCGGGAGCGTGTGGCCATCTTTGGAACCGGCCCGACAAGGGCGGTCACGAGAACCGTCTCGCCGCTGTCCAGGGTGGCCAGGCGACAGGCGCAAGCGACCGGCAGCCACGGGCGGGTTGGATCGAGTCGCAAACGCTCCAGCCGGCTGCCCTGTCTGGGCGCAAGCCCCTCGGCCAATGCCTTGAGACCGTCCCGGGCCTTTAGATCCGCCTTAACGTGGCCGGTCTCATCGGTCAGGGCATCCCGAAGAGCGCCAGCAGCCGGCGATGTCCAGAGCAGTCGACCCCCCGCCCGATCCCACACGAGCACACCCGCGCCAGGCTTTGCCAAAAGGCTCAGGCCCGGCTCGGCGGCAAGCCGCGCGATCATGGCTTCGAACGGGGTGGGGGCATCCGTCATGAACGGCCTTTTGCCTCAAGCTGTCTCAAGTCACCTACTGCAAGGGTTCTAGACTAATATCGGCAGCCAAGCATGCAAGGCGGAACACTTGAATCCTTTTACTTTGAGGTAACCTTAATAAGGCAGGCATGAAGGTGTTGATTTTGCATCGCACAATGTGATATTGCACTGCACAAATGCCTTACAACGAGGAGTGATCCATGGCGACGAACCAGCCCCAAGGTTATGAAATTCCCCCGGAAATGCGCGACTTCGCAGAGAAGAGCGTCGAGCAGGCCCGCAAGGCCATCGACGGCTTCATGAGCGCCGCTCAGAAGACCGCCGACACGTTCGAAGGCTCGGCGAATACGGTCCAGGCCAGTGCCAAGGATGCCGCCCGCAAGACCTTCTCCTATACGGAGCAGAACCTCTCCGCCGCTTTCGACCTCGCCCAGAGGATGGTGCGTGCGAAGGATATGCAGGAAGCCATGCAGATCCAGGCCGAATTCGTTCGCTCTCAATTCGAGGCGATGCAGTCCCAGATGAAGGAATTCGGCTCCATGGCCCAGTCCGCCATGAAGCAACCGGGCGGCAAGAAGTAAGACCCTTCTCAAAAACTTCGCGAGGATGTGACGATGGCGGAAGCTAAGACGGCAAAAACCAAGAGGGCAGCCAAGAGCACCAAGATCGCTCACAAGGCCGATCTGGTCGAGATGGCAGCTCACGCGGCAGCCGAAGCGACGGAGACCCTGGTGGATGCCAGCCCTGCTTCGCAGCCTCCGGCCGCAACGGTTCAGCCCATCGAGGCCGGAGCCATCTTCTCCTCCGCGCGCAAGCAGGGTGATGCCATCCGGCAGGCCATGAGCGAGGCTGTGGCAGCTTCGGCGAAAGGCGCCCTGGAGGTGAATGGCAAGATCATCGAGGCTCTGAACATCCAGAGCAGCGCCGCTCTCGACCTGTGGCGTTCGGCCATCAAGCCTTCTCCCCTCCCCGAGGCCTTCCAGGCGCAGACCAGCGCAACACGGCAGGCCTACGAGGCGGCCTCGGCTCAGTGGAAGGACGTTGCAGAAACGACGGCGCTCTGGTTCACCAGAAGCCTCGAGCCCCTGCAGACCCTCCACCGTCAAGTGCGCTAAGTACGCTACCCTAAGACGATCTGATGCGTTAAGGCTCGGCCATCACTGGCCGAGCCTTTTTCATGAACCGCTCCCCTGTCCCGGCAGTTATCGCCGTCGTCATCCGTGAAGACCAGACGCTGCTCGTGCGGCGCGCCAACCCGCCGGACGCAGGCCTATGGGGATTTCCGGGCGGGAAGATCGAATTCGGTGAGACCGTCAAGGCTGCGGCCACACGCGAGCTTCGGGAAGAGACCGGAATCGATGCCGAGGCTCAAGACATCCTCACCACTCTCGACATTCTGGTGCGGGATGCCTCCGGCCTTGTGCAGCAGCACTACATCCTGATTGCCGTCCAGTGCCGGTGGATCTCCGGTCTTCCGCTGGCAGGTGACGATGCTCTCGAGGCGCGCTGGTTTCCGATCGGCGATCTCGATCCCGACAAACTTCCCATGAGCGCGGATGTGGATGTGATCGCAAGGCGTGCTCAAGCCCTTGTCTCAGGTTAGCGGGAACTCCTGAGAGTTCGTGACGGTCAAGCCAACCCGAGCCCAAGAAAAAGGCCCTGCCTTCAGAAAAAAGCAGGGCCGAGTTTGTCTCTAGCTTTGAGGCCTCACGGCCGAACTTCACGGATGGATCTGCGCATAATCGGCTCACAAGCTCAAGCCGACCAGCGGCGTTATGGTTGATGGAAAGTAAACGTTCATAAATCATCAAGCATGTTCCAAATGGTAACATGCAATCATATTGCAAATACCTTCTCGGCTCTCTTATTAGTTACCCCGAAAGGCAATGATTGCCTCGCCATTTCTGTTTCTAAGCACGGATTCCAGCTATGCGTACCTCTGCTCTTGGACTGTTCGCTGCCACAGCGGCTCTCGCCATTGCGGCTTCGACCGCCCATGCGGCTGACTTGCCATCGCGCTATTCGCCCGCATCCACCTACAACGCCCTTCCGGTTTTCACCTGGACTGGTTTCTACGCGGGCCTGAACGTCGGCTACGGCTGGAATGTGGGCGACAGCCGCTACTATGATCCCGCATTCGGCACGGCCCGCGGCAGACGGAGCGGCGGTTTCGTTGGCGGCGCCCAGGCGGGCTACAATTACCAGTTCGGCATGTTCGTAGTCGGCGCCGAGACGGACCTTCAGTATGCGGCCGTCGGCAACAAGGGCGCGTCCTACGGCACCACGTACTACCCGGGCGACTCCGATGGATTCTTCGGCACGATCCGTGCCCGCGCCGGTGTCGCTTTCGACCGCGCCCTCGTCTACGGCACCGGCGGCTTCGCTTACGGCGATGTCGGCGGCAACCGAGGCTATGACACGGTGCTGGGACACCACAGCGGCGACGAAATCAACTGGGGCTGGACCCTCGGCGCCGGCGTGGAATACGCCATTACGGGCAACTTCACCGCCAAGGTGGAGGGTCTCTACGTGGATCTCGACACAAAGGACAATTACACCCTCGGCGGCCGCGTCGACATCGATCGTGATGCGGAGTTCGGCGTGCTTCGCGCCGGCGTGAACTACAAGTTCAACTGACAGCACCTTACGCGCTTCAAACGGAAAGGCCCGGCGGCAGCGCCGGGCTTTTTCGATTCAGGGGAGCGATGCTGACATCCGCCCTCGAACAGCCTCTGGGGCATTGCCTTGGACAAGGACCCCGTTTTCAGGAAGTTCTCCTCAAGGATCGTTCATGCCCACAGGCACCTGCAGGGCTGGCGCCCCGTCCTCGCTCCGCTTGAGAGCAAGGAGCCGCCGGGCTGCGACTCCGCCCGGCTCGGATGAGTAGAGCCTGCTATTGAGCACCTCCACCTGCCAGCGCTGGAGTTCGAGCAGGGCTTTCAGTCCCCTAATCCGAGCCTGGAGATCGAGAGCATCCTTTAAAGGGTCTGGTCCGCCGGTCGTCATGGGACCATCCCTGACAATCTTGGGATGAATCATGTCTGAACGCGAGATCTGAAACGATTGGAATGAATGAGGTCTGCTGGCCGGAACCCTTGTCCCGGAAAGCTATGGCAAAGAAGAGGCAGGATCACTTAGGACTTCAGAACCAGCACCGATTGACCACCCGTCATAGGTCTCTCCCGGCACTCGATGCAACTCTCTTACGTCCGGCCTGAGAAGACAAGTTCTTATGACTCCGTGATGCGCCTGCCTGTGGGCTTGCCTGCCAAGGTGGGCGCTTTTTAGACACAGATAAGCCTCTCCGATGGCCTGCACTCCAATCGCCAATCGTAAGCAGGAACCGCATGCAAAGTTCGGCAGTTGCATCGGCAGAGCTTGAGAGAGGTAGATCGATGCCTGACACTCGCCACGAAGCGGAAGCGGAGAAGATTCTTTCGGCGTTGAACTCGTCCCGGCCCGATGACCAAAGCCGCCTTCTGGCCGAGGCTCTGGCAACGGCGGAGCGGCGTGGACGCCAGATTTCCGGGAGAGAGAAGGAATCCAGCGGCTAAGCCCTTTATCTTCCGCTAACCACAGCCAACAGATCCCCGTCGATGATCAAGGTTTGCCACCCCCTGCGACATTGACAGCGAGGAACGGCGCATGCTGAGGCACGTTGCTATCCTGTGCGATAGGACACAGCGGAAAGACCTCGGGCGTGATGATCTCCGAGCATTGGAAGGATCAGTCGATGCGCCCCTTTATGATCACGGTTATGGTTGCAGCTTTCGGGGCTCTTGCCGTTAGCTCCGCCGCGCAGGCTCAGTCCGCCGACACCCGCATTGCATCGATGCCTTTTGACGAGTGTCTCTCGATCATCGATGAGGCAGCGCAGGAGGTGGACGAGGCGCCTGTCAAGCTCGTGAGCACCAGCGATGTGGTGACGGTTCGGATCAATGCCTCGGACGGTTTCGTCACCATGTCCTGCAATCGCAGCGACAACAAGATCACCCTGACCAAGAGCCCTGTTCCCGAAGCAGCGGGAATGTCGGCATCGCGCTGAACCGGGTCTGATCAGACGAACGTGAAACGGCGAGCCTTGGGCTCGCCGTCGCTGTTTCAGCCGGGCTCAAGCGGCTCACTTCTTCCTGTTGTAGACATCCAGCGACACGGCAGCGAGCAGCACGAGCCCCTTGATGACCTGCTGGTAGTCGATGCCGATGCCGAGGATCGACATGCCGTTGTTCATGACGCCCATGACGAAGGCGCCGATCACGGCGCCCGTGACCTTGCCGACACCGCCCGTAGCCGAGGCGCCGCCGATGAAGACGGCAGCAATCACATCAAGCTCGAAGCCCAAACCTGCCTTTGGCGTGGCGGTGTTCAGGCGGGCCGCGAAGATCAGGCCTGCAAGGCCTGCCAGCACGCCCATGTTGACGAAGGTGAGGAAGGTCAGACGCTCTGTCTTGATGCCGGAGAGCTTGGCTGCCTTCTCGTTGCCGCCGAGCGCATAAATGCGCCGACCGATCGTGGTGCGATTGGTGACGAACGCATAGAGCGCGATCAGCACGGCCATGATGACGAGAACGTTCGGCAGGCCGCGGTAGGTTGCCATCAGATAGCAGAACGCCACCACGAGAACGGCCAGGAGAGCGTTCTTGAAGGCGAAGAGCCCGAAAGGCGCCGTCTCCACTGCGTGCTTGAGCTGGTTGGCGCGGCTGCGGAAGCTGAAATAGATGATCACCGCCACGCTCGCAGCGCCCAGGAACAGGGCCGTGTAGTTGAATCCCTCCCCGCCGAAGACGTCGGGAATGAAGCCGGAGCTCAGGCGCTGGAACACCACCGGAAAGGGGCCGACCGACATTCCCCCGAGCAACGCCAGGGTCAGGCCCTTGAAGACGAGCATGCCGGCCAGCGTCACGATAAAGGACGGTACCTTGAAATAGGCCACCCAATAGCCCTGGGCGGCGCCGATCAGGCCGCCTACGATCAGGCAGGCAATGGTGGTCGTCACGGGATCGATGCCCCATCGAACCATCATCATGGCCGCCAGCCCGCCGACGAAGCCGACAATGGAGCCCACCGACAGATCGATGTGCCCCGCTACGATGACAAGCAGCATTCCCAGCGCCATGATGACGATGTAGCTGTTCTGGAGAACGAGATTGGTGAGATTGAGCGGCCGCAGGAGCGTACCGTTGGTCACCACCTGGAAGAACAGCATGATGACCAGAAGCGACAGAAGCATGCCGTAGTCGCGGAAATGGGTTTTGACGAACTCCATCCACGACGTCTTCTGCTGGGAAACCTGAAGCTCGTCGGCGGTTCTCGTGTCCATCTCAGCGTCTCCCCGACTTGACGATAGCGTGCATGATCTTTTCCTGGGATGCCTCGGCAATGTCGAGCTCGGCAATCAGGGAGCCCTCGTTCATCACATAGATCCGGTCGCACATGCCGAGCAGCTCCGGCATCTCCGAGGATATCATGAGAACGCCCTTGCCGGCATCGGCCAGCTTGTTGATGATCGTATAGATTTCGTACTTGGCGCCGACGTCGATGCCCCGGGTCGGCTCGTCCAGAATGAGGATCTCCGGGTCGGAGAAGAGCCACTTGCTCAGCACGACCTTCTGCTGGTTGCCGCCCGACAGGTTCACCGTCTCCTGGAAGACGCTCGGACTGCGGATCCGCATCTTGGCGCGGTAATCGTTGGCGACCGCGAGCTCCCGAATATCGTCGATGACGAAGCTTTTGGAGACGCCCTCCAGATTTGCCAGGGTTACGTTCTTGCGGATGTCCTCGGCAAGAACTAGGCCATAGGTCTTGCGATCCTCCGTGGCATAGGCGATCCCGCTCGACACGGCCTTCTCCACCGTGCTCACGTCAACCTCCTTGCCGTGCAGGGTCACCCGGCCGGAGATGTTCTGGCCGTAGCTGCGGCCGAACAGGCTCATGGCAAACTCGGTGCGCCCTGCCCCCATCAAGCCGGCAATCCCGACGATCTCGCCGCGCCGGATCGTCAGGTTGACGTTCTTGACCACCTGCACGTTGGTGTGGATCGGATGATAGGCCGACCAGTTCTCGACCTCGAAGATGGTCTCGCCGATCTTCGGCTCGCGCTTGGGATAGCGATCCTCCATGGTGCGGCCCACCATCCCCCGGATGATGCGATCCTCGCTGATGGCCTCCGCGCGGCAGTCGAGGGTCTCGACCGTGCCGCCGTCGCGAAGCACGGTGATGGAGTCGGCCACCTTCGAGATCTCGTTGAGCTTGTGCGAAATCAAGATCGAGGAGATGCCCTGCTGCTTGAACCGGAGCAGCAGGTTCAGCAGCGCGTCGCTGTCCTTCTCGTTCAGGCTGGCGGTCGGCTCGTCCAGGATCAGGAGCTTGACCTTCTTCGAGAGCGCCTTGGCGATTTCGACGAGTTGCTGCTTGCCGACACCCAGGTTGGTGACCAGGGTCTCCGGCGACTCGTTGAGGCCAACGACCTTGAGCAATTCCCTGGTACGCGAGAATGCCGCCGACCAGTCGATGATCCCATACTCGGCCTGCTCGTTGCCGAGAAAGATGTTTTCCGCAATCGACAGGAGCGGCACCAAGGCCAGTTCCTGATGGATGATGATGATGCCGAGCTCTTCGCTGTCGGAAATGCCCTTGAAGCGGCGCTCCTGGCCCTCGTAGACAATAGACCCGGAATAGGAGCCGTGCGGATAGACGCCGCTCAGAACCTTCATCAGGGTGGATTTGCCTGCGCCGTTCTCACCTACCAGCGCGTGGATCTCGCCGGCCTTGACGGTGATGTTGACGTTGTCCAGCGCCTTGACGCCCGGAAACGTCTTGGTGATCCCCTGCATCTCAAGGATCGCATTCATCGCACAACCTCGGGCGTCTCTAAAGGTGACGCTGCATCATCCTCACTTGAGCTAAGGACCCTGCGCGCGCGCAGGGTCCACGTCTCGTATCGGCTTATTTGAACTGGTCTTCCTTGTAGTAGCCGCTCCCAACCAGAACGTCCTTCCAGTTGGCGGCATCGACGCTGACCGGCTTCAGGAGATAGGCCGGCACGGTCTTGACGCCGTTCTCATAGGTCTTCGTGTCGTTGACCTCGGGCTGCTTACCGGAGAGCACGGCATCGACCATGTTGACCGTCACCTTGGCGAGCTCGCGTGTATCCTTGAAGACGGTCTGCGTCTGCTCCTTGGCGAGGATCGACTTCACGGAAGGAACCTCCGCGTCCTGGCCGGTGATCACGGGCATGGGCTGCTTCGGCGTGCCGTAGCCTAC
This sequence comes from Microvirga aerilata, assembly GCF_016743775.1. Taxonomy (GTDB): domain Bacteria; phylum Pseudomonadota; class Alphaproteobacteria; order Rhizobiales; family Beijerinckiaceae; genus Microvirga; species Microvirga aerilata. The sequence continues at coordinate 110,372 of NZ_JAEQMY010000015.1, forward strand.
GCCTTTCAAGGACGAAATGATGCCGATGCTCAGGCCGTCATAGGGAGAGAGGACCGCATCCACGCGCTTGTCGGTGTAGTAGGCGGAAAGCAGGTTGTCCATGCGGGCCTGGGCGACCGCGCCGTCCCAGCGCAGGGTCGAGACCTTGTCCATGCCGGTCTGGCCGCTGGCAACTTTCAGCTTCCCGCTCTTGATGTAGGGGTCGAGAACGGACATGGCGCCGTTGTAGAAGAAGAAGGCGTTGTTGTCGTCGGGCGAGCCGCCGAACAGCTCGATATTAAACGGACCCTTGCCCTCCTTGAGGCCGAGCGCCTTCTCGATGTACCCGCCTTGAAGCACGCCAACCTGGAAGTTGTCGAAGGTCGCGTAATAGTCGACGTTCTTGGAATTGCGGATCAGCCGGTCATAGGCAATCACCTTGATGCCCTTGTCGGCAGCCTGCTGCAGCGCATCGGACAGGGTCGTGCCGTCGATAGCCGCGATCACGAGCACCTTGGAGCCCTTGGTGATCATGTTCTCGATCTGGGCCAGCTGGTTCGGGATGTCGTCCTCCGCATATTGCAGGTCGACGTTGTAGCCCTTCTCCTTCAGCACCTTGACCATGTTGTTGCCGTCGTCGATCCAGCGTGCGGATGACTTCGTGGGCATCGCCACGCCGACGGTACCCTTATCCTGCGCCTGAGCGGCGCCAAGCAGGCCGAAGGCTCCGAGAGCCACTGCCGCCAATGTTGTCGTGAATGTCTTCAAGGTCGGTCTCCCTCTTGTTCATGCTCGGGCTGTTGTGACTTCCCGCCCGGCACCTGTTCGGCGTTTCCACTCAAGCACTTGCAGCCCCTGCGGCTGTGCTGTTTTCCCCTGCGGCTCTTCATAACGGGTTTAGGTCCCGTCTTTTTTATGCAGCATTGTCCGGTCCAACCGGCAATTCAAGTGTTATCCGTATCCATAAAGCGCCAGTAGAATAATACTATAATAATATTTTTATCAACATGCTTTTAGGAAGTTGGGAGCGGCTGCTGGCGCTCACTCGGCACTGGAGAAAGCATGTGTCTGGATCGCCGCGAGCGAACTGCCCGCGCGTTTGATCCGCACCCGCTCCGCAGCCTGCAGGATCAACGTGGCCATGGCATCGCTCGCTCCCGAAGGGTTGCGCTGCTCGATTGCGTCGAATACCGCCTGATGCTGCCGCATGACCTCGTTGAAGCGGTCGTCGCTCGATACGGGAGAGCTGATCGTGAAGGATGTCGCCAGGGCTGCCCCAATGACGGATCCGATCGACTGCAGGAAGGGATTGCCGGATGCCTCGAGAATGGCCTGGTGGAAAGCCAAGTCCGCCTTGGTGAAGCCCTGCCGGTTGCTCTCGCACTGGTACATGGCTTGCAGCGCCCTGTGCATCACCTTGAGCTGCTCCGGAGTGCGGCGCAGGGCGGCGGTGGCGCAAGCGAGCGGCTCCAAGGTTTGCCTGATCTCGAACAGCCAGCCGAGGAAGCGGGCATCGACCCCCATTTCGAGGTGCCATTCGAGGATATCGGAATCGAACATGTTCCAGTTGTGCCGATCCAGAACCTTCGTGCCGACCTTTGTCTTGGACTCGATCAGGCCCTTGGCCGCGAGCGTCTTCAAGGCCTCCCGAAGTGCCGTGCGAGACACGCCGAACAGCTCCATCAGCTCGGCATCGCCCGGGAGGATGCTGCCGACCGGAAAGCGCCCCTGCATGATGTTCTGGCCGATACCGTGGGCCACGAGATCGTGGGCCGATCTGGTTCTTGAGGGCCGCTGGAAACCGTTCACCAAAACCATGATCCTGCTCTTCTGCTCTATCGCGCTCGAAGGGATGCCGCCGACAGCCCCCGCTGCAGAACGATGAATGCAAACAGAAGGGCGCCGATGGCGATCTTAGTCCACCAGGAGCTCAGCGTCCCCTCGAATGTAATATATGTCTGAATCAAGCCCTGGATAAGCACGCCCACAAGAGTGCCGATGATCGTTCCATAGCCGCCCGTGAGCAACGTGCCGCCGATGACCACCGCCGCGATCGTATCGAGCTCGACACCGGTCGCGGCCAGGGAGTAACCTGCCGAAGTGTAGAAGGAGAAGACAATCCCGGCGAGCGCCGCCAGAAAGCTCGATAGCATGTAGATCCTGATTGTGGTCTTACCCACCGGAACCCCCATGAGCTCCGCCGAGGCCCGATTGCCTCCGAGCGCATAAACATTGGCGCCAAACCGGGTGTAGTGCGCCAGAACGATGCCGGCCCCAAAGGTCGCGAGCATGATCATGGCGATGAATGTCAGCCGGCCGCCGCCCGGCAGGGAGACGGCAATGTCCGTGATTTGGCCATAGGCCGGGGCGTTGATCGGGATCGAATCCGTGGTGAGCACGAAGCACAGGCCGCGGGCCAGAAACATGCCGGCCAATGTCACGATGAAGGCGGGGATCTGGAAGGTATGGATCAGGAGCCCCATGCCTGCCCCGAACAAGGCTGCGATGCCGAGGACGAGGAGGAAGGCCAGATAAGGGTTGAGGCCGTACCGCTCGATGGCAACTGCTAGGAAGACGCCCGTGAAGGCAATCACCGAGCCGACCGACAGGTCGATGCCGCCGGACAGGATTACAAAGGTCATGCCGACCGCGACAATGCCCAGGAATGCATTGTCGGTCAAAAGATTGCCGATCACGCGCGTCGACGCGAAGCTCGGAAACTGCGCCAGGCAGATCAGATAGCCCACGATGAAAACGGCAAGCGTGATCAGAACCGGAAGGTGGCGCCGCGTCATGCCTTTTTCCTCCAAACGGCACGAACCGCCGACAGAACGGGCGATTGGGCGAGAAGCACGGCCAGCACCACGATGGCTTTCACAATGAGGTTATACTCGGGCTGGAAGCCGCTGAGCAGGATGCCCGTGTTCATGGCCTGGATGATCAGGGCACCTACCACTGACAATCCAAGGCTGAAGCGCCCGCCGAACAGGGATGTGCCGCCGATGACCACCGCCAGAATGGCGTCGAGCTCGAGCCAGAGGCCGGCATTGTTGGCGTCGGCTCCTCGGATGTCCGCCGTCACGATAAGGCCGGCAACAGCCGCACACAGGCTGCACCACATATAGACCGCAATGGTCACGGCCTTCGTGCCGATACCCGCATAGGCGCTGGAGCGCACATTGGCCCCGATGGCTTCGATGAACAAGCCGAGGGCCGTGTATCGGACCACCAGATGCGTGACGAGCAAGACGATGAGGGCGATCACCACCGGCATCGGCAGCATCAGGAAGGAGCCGCCGCCGATGGCCGCGAAGCCCTCGCTCACGAAGGTGATGATCTGGCCTTCCGTAATCAGCTGCGCGAATCCGCGCCCTGCCACCATCAGGATCAGGGTTGCAACAAAGGGCTGAATCTCGAGCACCGCGACAAGGAATCCGTTCCACAGGCCGCACACCAGACCAACGCCGGCGGCAGCCGCAAAGGCCGTGGGCAGCGGGTAGCCCTGCGCCGTCAAGGTGGCGGCCGTCGCGCCGGCAATCGCCATCACGGCACCAACTGACAGGTCAATGCCGCGGGTGGCGATGACGAGCGTCATGCCCAACGCCAGGATGGCGACCGGCGCACCTCGGTTGAGCACATCGATCAGGCTGCCGAAGAGGCGTCCGTCCTGGAGGCGCAGCGCGAAAAAATCCCGGAAGACGAGCCAGTTGACGAGAAAGACGATCAGAAGCGCCGCAACCTGCGGAAGCCCCTTGGGAAGCACGCGGGGAGCGCCCGCCTGTACGACGCTGCTCATTCAGTGGCTCGCGATGGTTGTCATGATGGTATCGGCGCTCACGTCCGAGCCGGACAGCTCGCGCACATGCTGGCGGTCCCGCAGCACAACCACGCGGTCGCTGTAGGACGCGATCTCTTCCAGCTCCGACGAGATGACGAGGAGCGCAAGCCCGTCCTCGCACAGGCGCTCGATCAGGCGGATGATCTCGGCATGCGCGCCGACATCGATGCCGCGCGTCGGCTCATCGAGAATCAGGAAGCGCGGCTCGGTGGCGAGCCAGCGGGCCAGGAGCGCCTTCTGCTGGTTGCCGCCGGAGAGAAGACCAATGGGCTTTTCCGCGTCGGGGGTACGAATATCGAGAAGCTTGATGAAGCGGTTGGCGATCTCATCCTGCTTGCTCCTTGGCAGAGGCTGAAGCCACCCGCGCTGCGCCTGCAGGGCCAGGATGATGTTCTCGCGAATGGATAATTCCGCGACGATGCCTTCCGTCTTGCGGTCCTCCGGGGTGAAGCCGAACCGCAGCCGGGCTGCATCCCGGGGCGAGGCGATCCGCACGGGCTTGCCATCGACAAAGGCTTGCCCACTGTCCGCCCTCTCAATGCCGAAAATGAGCTTTGCCGTTTCCGTCCGCCCGGAGCCGAGAAGGCCCGCAAGCCCCACGACCTCGCCGGAACGAACCGCGAGATCGAACGGCTCCACGAGACGCTTCTTGCCATAGGCCTTGAATGCGACGAGCGGCTCTCCGGTGACAGCGGTGCAGTGGTTGCGATGAAGGGCTTCGGCTGCAAGCTCCCGCCCCAGCATCATGGACACGAGCTCGATCCGCGGCAGATCCACAATGGGGCGGGAGCCCACGAGGCGCCCGTTGCGCAGGACCGTGATCCGGTCGCACAAGGCATAGACCTGATCAAGAAAATGCGTGACGAACACGATGCCGATGCCGCGGCTCTTCAGGCGCTGGAGAATGCCGAAGAGGGTTTCCACTTCCTGCGCATCGAGGCTTGCGGTGGGCTCGTCGAGAATGAGCACCTTGGCCGAAAGATCGACCGCGCGTGCAATGGCGATGATCTGCTGCACAGCGACGGAGAAGCTGCCCAGAGGATCGGCGACATCGATATCGAGGCCGTAACCTGCGAGAAGATCCGATGCCCGGCGGCGCATCTCGCCCGTGCGGACGAGACCGAAACGATGCGGCTGGCGTCCGATGAAGAGATTCTCCGCAACCGACAGATTCGGCAGCAGGTTCACCTCTTGGTACACGGTCCCGATCCCGAGGGAGAGAGCATCGGCAGGATCGCGGGCCGCGATCTCCTGTGCGTCGAGACGGATGGTGCCGGCATCGCGCCGGAACACGCCAGTCAGCACCTTGATCAGGGTCGACTTGCCGGCGCCGTTTTCCCCGAGCAGGCCGTGGATCTCTCCCGCATGCAGGGTAAAGTCCACGTGGTCGAGCGCCTGCACGCCTGGGAAGCCCTTCGTGAGACCTCGGATCTCAAGAAGTTGAGCTCGTTCTGTTGCTGGCTGCATCCATTCCTCGACAGCTCATGGGCAAAACCGGCGGCCTTCGAGGCAGCAGGCGGGTGCCGCCTGCTGCCGACGCCTGGGCTCAGTAGAGTTCCTTGCGCTTGTCGTACTCGGCCTTCGCGGTCTCGGGCGTGTAGACCTTGGACTCCGTCTGGATCCACTTCGGCGGCTGCTTGCCGTCCTTCTTGAAGGCCATGAGCGCATCGAGGGCAGGACCCGCCATGTTGGGGGTCAGCTCGACCGTGACGTTGGCTTCACCATCGGCCATGGCCTTGAAGATGTCCGGCACGGCGTCGATGGAGACGATCTTGATGTCCTTGCCGGGCTTCAAGCCTGCTTCCTTGATGGCCTGAATGGCGCCGATCGCCATGTCGTCGTTGTGGGCGTAGACGGCGCAGATGTTCTTGCCGCCGCCTTCAGCCTTGATGAAGCTCTCCATCACCTCTTTGCCCTTGGTGCGGGTGAAGTCACCGGACTGGGTGCGGACGATCTTCATGCCGGGATTGGCGGCAACCACCTGATCGAAGCCCTTCTTGCGGTTGATTGCCGGGCTTGAGCCGACGGTGCCCTGCAGCTCGACCACGTTGCACTTGCCGCCCGTCTCCTTGGCCAGCCACTCGCCGGCGACCTTGCCCTCATACACGGTGTCGGAGGTCACGGCGGTGAGGTAGAGCGACTCGTCCTTCGTTTCGATGGAGCGGTCCAGCAGCACTACCGGGATCTTGGCATCCTTGGCTTCCTTCAGCACCGAGTCCCAACCGGTGGATACGACGGGAGCGATGAAGATCGCATCGACACCCTGGGCAATGAAGGAGCGAACGGCGCGGATCTGATTTTCCTGCTTCTGCTGCGCATCGGAGATCTTGAGGTCCACGCCCCGCTTCTCGGCTTCGATCTTCGAGACTTTGGTCTCGGCAGCGCGCCAGCCGGACTCCGACCCGACCTGCGAGAAGCCGATCGTCATTTTGCTCTGGGCGTAGGCGGCACCCGATGACAGCATCAGAGCGGCCATGCCGATTGTCGTCAGAAGATGACGGGCTTTCATGCGTTTTCTCCCTGGATTTTCGTTGCTCTTCGACTTTAGCAGCCTTAACAGCTGACTATTAGTACTATTATATGAATCGAACTCAGCGCCTATTCGACCAAAGTCCCGGCTCAAGGAGCCGAACCGGAAAAGCGCCATACAATATCAAAGGCAAGCCACGGATATGAGCGACAACGAAAAGCGCCCTCTGCGCAGCCAAGCCTGGTTCGGGCGCCAGGACAAAATGGGGTTCTATTACCGCTCATTCCTCAAAAACAGCGGCTTTCCCCAGGACCAGTTCGACGGCCGCCCCGTCATCGGCATCTGCAACACCTGGTCCGAGCTCACCCCTTGCAACGCTCACTTCCGTACCCTGGCTGAGCACGTGAAGTACGGCGTACTCGATGCCGGTGGCTTCCCCTTGGAGTTCCCTGTCTCATCCCTCGGCGAAGTGACCATGCGGCCGACCGCCATGTTGTTTCGCAATCTCGCGGCCATGGACGTGGAGGAGGCCATTCGCGCTCACCCGCTCGACGGCGTCGTGCTTCTCATGGGCTGCGACAAGACCACCCCTGCCCTCCTGATGGGTGCGGCCTCGGCCGATCTTCCCACCATTGGCGTCTCGGGCGGCCCTCAGCTGCGCGGCGTTTACCGCGGCCAGATGATTGGATCCGGAACCAACATCATTTCCATGAGCGAGCAGCTTCGCGCGGGCGAGGTAACCCTGCAGGAGTTCCATGAGGCGGAAGCCGGCATGAACCGCTCGGCGGGTCACTGCATGACCATGGGCACCGGCTCCACCATGGCCTCCATGGTCGAAGCGCTGGGCGTCGGCCTGCCTGAGAATGCCGCCATTCCGGCAAGCGATGCCCGCCGCAACCAGCTGGCCCGCATGTCCGGGCGGCGCATCGTCGAGATGGTGCACGAAGACCTGGTGCTCTCGAAGATCATGACGCGCGAAGCATTCGATAACGCCATCCGCACGCTCGCGGCCATCGGCGGGTCCACCAATGCGGTTGTTCATCTTCTGGCGATTGCCGGCCGCATGGGTATCGACGTCACCCTCGACGACTTCGACCGTCTTGGACGTGATATCCATTGCCTGGTCGATCTCATGCCGTCCGGCCGGTTCCTGATGGAGGACTTCTACTATGCGGGAGGTCTGCCGGTGGTTCTGCGCACCCTCGGTGAGCGCGGACTGCTGCACAAGGATGCGCTGACCGTGAACGGCAAGCCCATCTGGGAGAACGTCAAGGACGCGCCGTGCTGGAACCGGGAGGTCATCACCTCCTTCGAGGAGCCTTTCAAGCCCGAGGCCGGCATTGCGATCCTCAAGGGCAACCTCGCCCCCAACGGCGCGGTCATCAAGCCGTCCGCCGCCTCGCCCGAGCTCATGCGGCATACAGGCCGGGCGGTGGTGTTCGAGACCATCGAGGACCTCCACCACCGCATCGACGACGAAGATCTCGACATCGACGAGACCTGCATCATGGTGCTCAAGAACTGCGGCCCGAAGGGTTATCCTGGCATGGCGGAGGTGGGCAACATGCCGCTGCCGCACAAGCTGCTCCGGAAGGGCATCCGTGACATGATCCGCATTTCGGATGCACGCATGTCGGGCACAGCCTATGGCACGGTGGTGCTGCATGTGGCGCCCGAGGCTGCGGCAGGCGGACCGCTGGCGCTGGTCGAGAGCGGCGATCTGATCACGCTTGATGTTGCAGCCCGCAGCCTGCATCTTCATGTGGACGCTGCGGAGATGGAGCGCAGGCGTGCCGCCTGGGTGGCGCTGGAGCCGCATGCAACCCGCGGCTGGGCGAAGCTCTATGTCGATCACGTTCTGCAAGCAGACAAAGGTGTCGATCTGGACTTTCTTGTTGGACGGACAGGATCGCCCGTTCCTCGGGACAACCACTGAACACGACACCATAGCTAACGAAGGGAGAAACCATGTCTTTGTCCGGCAGGAGTTCCACGCGCCCCTATCGCGGCGTATTCCCGGTCGCCCCGACCATCTTCCACGAGAACGGCCAGCTCGATCTCGAAGGACAGAAGCGCGCCATCGACTTCATGATCGATGCAGGGTCCGACGGCATCTGCATTCTGGCAAACTTCTCCGAGCAGTTCGTGCTGAGCGATGAAGAGCGCGAGACCGTGATGAACGCGGTTCTTGAGCACGTCGCCGGGCGCGTTCCGATCATCGTCACCACCAGTCACTTTTCGTCGGACATCTGCGCCGAGCGCAGCCGGCGCGCGCAGGACGCCGGCGCCGCGATGGTCATGATCATGCCGCCCTTCTATGGCGCGACCCTGCGGGTTTCCGAGACCGGCATCTACGACTTCTTCCGCCGGGTCTCGGACGCCATCGGCATTCCGATCATGATTCAGGACGCGCCCATGGCCGGCACGTCCCTGTCGGCGCCGTTCCTGGCCCGCATGGCAAAGGAGATCCCGAACGTCTCCTACTTCAAGATCGAAGTAGCCGGCACGGCCACCAAGCTGCGCGATCTCATCGCGCTGGGCGGGGAAACGATCGAGGGCCCCTGGGACGGTGAGGAGGCAATCACTCTTATGGCCGACCTCGATGCGGGCGCCACCTGCGCCATGACGGGCGGAGCCTATCCGGACGGCATCCGCCAGATCATCGACCCGTATTTTGCCGGCGACCGGGAGGAGGCTGCAGCCGCCTATGAGCGCTGGCTCCCTCTCATCAACTATGAAAACAGGCAGTGCGGGCTCTTGGCCGCCAAGGTGCTGATGAAGGAAGGCGGCATCATCGGATCGGACGCCGTGCGCCACCCGCTTCAGCCCCTGCATCCTGAGACCAGAAAGGGCCTCATCGAGGTCGCCCGCCGTCTTGACCCGGCGGTGCTGCGCTGGGGGCGATAAGGCGACGCTAGGCTTTCAATCTTAAGCCTACGGAGTGATCCAGTTGAAGCCCGGCCTGATCCGATGGAACCAGACCGGGCTTCTCTTGCTTTAGCAACTACCTGAAGTGACGGCCGCGCCGCATTCAGGTCAATGTTTATTGCTTAAGTGCGGCCTTGCAGGACAAAAAGCGACTCGAGAGTTGTGCCTGGATCCTCAAAGCTCCAACATAGCAACGGATGAGGCTGTGTCCTGACGTATGAACACTGCGTGATTAAGCAAGCCGCCTTCCCTTTCCTAAGGAAAAATGATGACCACGAAACATTTCAGCCAGACTCCGCCCGATAAGGCGAATGAGCTCTTCGACAAGCTCCTCGCCACTTCCGACAGCGCAACAAAGAGCCGTGAGCGGCTTTTCTCGGATCTGAAGGACGAGCTGCTGCTCCTTGCAGCTCTCCAGGAGCAGCACCTGTTCCCTATCCTGCAAAGGCACAACATGCAGGATCTGCTGAGTGCAGCCATCAGCGACAATCAGGAGACAAGTACGCTCCTGGACGAGCTTGAGCGTATGCCCAAGAACGGTGGCGAGTTCCTCGGCAAGGTGGCCGAGCTCAGAAAAGCCTTCCAGCGCCATATTCGCGACGACAAGAAAGAATTGCTTCCGGCTGTTCTGAAGGTGCTCAGCGATGAGGAGGCTCAGGCCGTCGTCGAGAGGGTGGAGGACGAAATGGCAAGCTTCGAGGAGATGAAGCGAGCTGAATCCACCGCACCGGCCGAGCAGGGCCAAGCACTCGGGAAGGCTCCGGAAGGTGTGGCGGACATCATGCGGGCAGGAGCGGAGAGCGCTCAGGCGGTGACCGTTGGCGTTCAGGACCTTTCCCGCGAATGCTTCCAGATGAGCCAGCGGCGTCTGCAGATGAACCTCGACGCGTTCAGCAAGCTCGCGCAGTGCAGGTCCATTCAGGATGCCGCCAAGATCCAGATGTCGCTCCTCCAGGAGAACCTCGAGCAGACGCTCAGCAATGGCTTCCGCCTGGCGGATCTCACGGTTCGATTAGCCGAGAAGACGGCCTGGAATACTGCGCGGCAGGCCGGGAAGACCGCACAGCATTCCAGAGACTTCGCTTAAACAAGGCGTAGCACTTCATCGGATCCCTGTAGGGAGCGCCGGACGAACGACTCCGGCGCTCCCGAGCACACTGTCCAAAGCTACAAACCCACTCTAGGGATTTGCCGGCCCTATGGGCTGCGCCTCCTAACAATCCCACGACGGCATCCATGGACACCGGGCTCGCGACCCTTATATCTGGGGCATCCCCAGAGCGGTCCGTTCCATGCCCGACACCGACAAGCAATCTGAAGCCGACCTCGAAGACCTCGAACAGGAAAACCGCGTCAATTTTCGCGATTATCCAAGCTCCGCCCTCGTCGTGTTCGCAGCCCTGAGTTCAGGGGTGGGTTGGATGCTGTACAAGTGGATGGGCCGGAAACGCAAGGCTCAGAGCACAGCTTCCGGCCAAGCGGAGGCTGTTGATAACCTTACACGCAACACGAAGCCTTCACCGGAAGACGGTGCCTGAACTGGAGACGATACCGTCTGGCTCCTACGTGCTGCAGCACACCGCCGACCCGTCTGTCCTGTCATAAAGTCAACAGCATCGGCAGGAGGCTCCCTTGGCTCAAGATGCGGTTTCGTTCGCCCTCGGCATCATCGCACCCTTGGCTCTGGTCAGCTGGCTGATCTTCCTGCACTGATCTATTGCCGTCCGTCATGGCGTGAAAAGCGGGCTTGGGGCCAGCAAGTCATTCCGCACCCTTGCAGATCGGTTTGGAGATATGCCTTCCGTTGACACTGAGATACGGCAGACCATGGATCTGAAAGACCGGAAACCCGTAGCCTTCCTAACGCTCTCTTTACCTTTCGGGCGCAACTTTCTTGTGTGCCTGTCAGGCACGGTCCTCCCTGAGTGGTCGCACATGCGACCCACCTTGAGCGCCAGTCGAACGGGCGCTCTTTCTTTGACAGCGTTCGTGCCTCACCTTGAGCCGAGCCTGCTTCTAACGCTCCTGTGATAGGTCTCGACCTTGATCATTCGCCTTCATACGCCAGCCTTTGTGTATCCTCTCGAGAGGGAAAAGGTGCGCCATGCTGAGACTGCTTATAACGTTCTCCGCCATCATCCTTAGCACCGCTGCATCGTCTCAGAACAGACCACTGACGACCTCGATGACATGCTCACAGGTTGCGGGCCGCGTAGCCTCTCAGGGCGCGATTGTCTTGAGTACAGGCCCATACACATATGATCGTTATGTGAGCGGCGCGAACTCGTGCTTGCATGGCGAATTCCCCGATCCCGCATGGGTTCCGACTGCGGACAACCCCCAGTGCTTCGCGGGGTATCAATGCCGCGGCAGATCACAGGTGCCGTCCGGCCGCTGATGGAAACGAGCAGGCTGCAATCGATACCAAGATAAATGATGGGCAGCTTTCCTGAGAACCTGCCGTTGATCGCAGCAGCGCCCAACTGCATGTGAGCCTATGTGATACACGCACCTTATCCGATTAAGACCAATCATATGGGCGAGTTGCTTTCGTGGAGTGCTGGTCTGACTATGGCGCTCTCCTCGGACCACAACGGGGCACCTCGAATAGATCGTCCGACTGTATCCAAAGCACCCTGATCTTTTAAGACTTTTTACCTACTTATAAGATTTAATGCGGCTGAGATAAGGAAACATCGCTCAAAAAGTCTGCAGAATTTGTGCTTCCATCCTTTGATGATAGGTTTACATTCAATGCGATAAAGCAACGTTAAATCTGTTATTATAGAACAATTGACTTTCTTGCCACGATCTTGCCTTATTCAGCAAGCAGAACGACATCAACATGAAGCAAGGATTAAACCTTGTGATTCTAAGTATTGCCAACCCTAAATGGGATCGATGGCAGTACCAAAATGTAAACTGCGTTTCTTAAGTTCATAGTAACAGTAACTTCTTCATATTAATCAAAAACTCTATTCAGAAGCCTCGCAAAAGAGGCTCGATAGATTTGGGGCAGAAATCATGGCTTTGAATTCTAGTGTCGCTCCCAGCGGCAACTTTGACTTGTCCAATTGGAAGCTGACGCTTCCTGTCGACGCCTCCGGCAGCATGTCCGGCACCGCAGTCGAAGTGAAAAGCCTCACCGGCTATCAGAACAGCAAATATTTCTATACCGGCTCCGACGGCGCGATGGTTTTCTACGCTCCTGTCGAAGGAGCAACCACCAGCGGCTCCTCCTACGCACGCTCGGAATTGCGTGAAATGAAGGGCACCGAGAAAGCGGCGTGGTCGCTTTCCACCGGCGGCTTCATGAGCGCGACCCTAGAGGTCGATGCGGCTCCCAACCGCGAAGGCGCCGGAGGCAAGATCATCGTCGGCCAGATCCACGGCCAGGACGACGAGCTGGTCCGTCTCTACTGGGAGAATGGCAAGCTCTACTTTGCTAACGACCGGGCGGGTTCCAGCAACAGCGAAGTCAAGTTCTACTTCGTCAACGCGGCCGGTCAGCAGCC
>NZ_JAEQMY010000160.1 GCF_016743775.1 Microvirga aerilata
CTTGAACTCGGGTGTAAATTCCCGCCTCGTCTTCGTCATCAAACACCTTCCCGCTCCCGCAGGAGCGTATCAGAGGTATCCGTCAAAACGAGGGAAGATCAGTACCGGCGCGGGAGAGTTCGCATAAAGGCCTGAGACATCGAAGCTCCTGGAGCAATAAGACTATGGATGAGCACAACCATCTGGATCAGAATAGAAGGGTGGTGGCGCTCATGAGACCGGCGCCTATGTGCCTGACGCTAGGTCCATCATGGTAGCTGAACCATTAAGATACGATGCTGCGATAGGTTGACTGACAGATCAAACTCCTTGAGGTCAGACCTTCCTAGTGCCGCAGACTTCTTGTGGAAGCCTTATTCAACGAAATTCAGGTGCTAACGTGCATCCAGCGTGGAGCAGGTATTCTCTCCTTCTGGCTGCCGTCAGAGTTTGCACACAGCTGAACGTGAGATCATCACTGGTGAGGCTCCAAGATCTGCTTACATCATGAGCGTCCCAATCATCCCTCTTGGATCAAGACCTCTCTAGCTACTGTTACGAGACATCTCCGCCACCCAGGTGGATCACGTCCTCCAAATCCTTTCTGCGCTGTTTCGCCCGGCGGTCATAGCTCGCATGGTTCTTGGTGCACACCAGCGTGTAAGGCCGACCACGACGATCAGTGGTAATGTCCACGTCACAGTGAGCCCGCTGGATTGTCTGCTCCACATGGGAACGGTCTGCTTCAACGGCCTTGAAGGCCCATGTCGTTTGCTCAGGATCAGCAAGAAAGCGGCTCAATTCAGTGCAGTGACGGCATTGACAAGGCAGTACAGTGGCCCGGCTCCAGTTACTAGGCGCCACCAGCGGTCGGGCAATCCGGGCGCGCAGGTGGTCAAGACAGGCATCACGCAGCCGCTGAACCGGCGGCTCTCGGGCAATACTCGACTGAACCAGGGTCCGCATTGCCGGGATCAGAACCGTATCCAGGCTATAGGTCTGGGGCCACGTCAGCATGTAGCCTGCTGCATCATCGGCCAAGCGCGGATCAATCCAGCAGAGAGCCTCCAGGAGATCAATGACGAGACGAGGTTTCAAGCTCTGATCCTGCCACCACGGTCCCTGAGCCGGTGCGCGCTGCGGATCACCTGGCAAGGCTTCGACCAAAGCCGTTGCGGCCCCTCTGAGGTCGCCCCCTCGGCCGTGCTCCCCTGAGGCCACCAACCGGGCGAGCAGATTACCGCAGGCAGTCAGGGAGGTCGTGGCATTCCCGGTGATGATCTGTTGGGTCAGTGCTGCGGCTCTCTGGGGCGACATGAGACCGAGCGCCTGAACAATTGCATCATTGTCGCCCTCGGCGTAGACGCCGCTGCCAGCTGCGATGGTTGTCAGGAATGCCTCAAGTCGGCTCTTATTCCTGAGCTGGATCAGGAGGATCAGCATCTGGGTGGCATGAGTGGGAGCCTTCTCCCGCGATGGGTATCCGTCCTGCCCATGCCAAGAGGAGATCATGTGGCCGGAGAGTTCATGCGCCTCACCCCACAGAGGTGACGTGTGATCCTCGTCGCTGCTCAACCAGCGCTCGGTCAGGTCAGCCAAATAGGGAAGGGTGACTGCCACGCCGGCCTGACACAAAACGGCAAAGAAGCGCTGGCGCGGCCAGAGCACCAGAGTCGCACGGCGGTACGTTCGCTCGAAAGATGCGCCCTCGTTGCCGGTTGCCTCATGAAAGTGCTCCTCGTCCGGTTCCAGCTCCTCGAGCGCATCAGGCGGGCAGAGTTCATCATCTCCAACCGGGATCACACCCAGCACCGAGGGCTGCCCATCAGGCCTGCGCCATGTTGACAGGGCAATATAGCGATCGAGAACCTCAACCTCCTCGAATTCGTCCTCGTCTGGTTCCGACCACCGGCGGTACGAGGAGCCGTAGCCTGTGTACTCCGCACTGCCACTTTCCTGAACCGAGATCAGCGCCAGGTGGAGATCGCAGTCGGCCGCCTGAGCAGCGGCCCTGAGAACGGCTGCCGCCGCGGCATCGGCGCCTTTCAACGCTCCAAACCCGAGTTGAGCGGAGGTATAGGCATGCTCGAGCGGAAAGATGAGCTTTTCTGGGGCATCAGTGGTTGAACGGCTCAGCTCAGCGCCCCAGGCCTGCAGGAGTGTCGCAAGCCGGGTTTGCTGGCTGGCATAACTGGGGGGCTCGGGCAGCCGCCCCGGCTCGGGACGCAGCAGGTTGTAGATCAAAGCCAACCGAACACCCGACGTGACGGGAAGGACTTCGTGAACGCAATCGGCATAGAAGGCGCCAAACGCCACCTCCGATGGATCAGGGCAGTGTAGGTCGAGCCGAACCTCGCGGTCCTTGTGGCGGACCACAAGTTCACCCCCAGCCGATGGGGAGGGCAGCACAACCACCAGCGTGGCGAACATCCCGGGTGCTTTCTCGGTATCGCGATGGCTCGCGAAGAAGCTGCCTTCATCATAGATCAGCAGCTTGTAGAACTCAGCCTGCACTGGCTCAGTGACGCCGAGGCCATCACAGACACGGGCCAGGATTGCACTCAGCGTCCGGGCCCAGCCGCGGCCCTGGATCCGAACCTGGTCCGGGCCAATCTGCCACGTCCGACGAATTGCCGTGTCGACCAGGGTCTGCTCTCCCCGCCCGTAGGGGGCCCGCTCGGCGGCTGCAATGAGCTGCTTGGCCTGGGTCGAAAGAAGCGGCAGTGCAATCTGACCGACACCCTCCACCTCCAGCTGCGGCGCAAGGAACTCGATCGCGCCAGAGGCGAAGAAGTCGCCGGGGCGACGGACTGTGGCCAGAACAGCTGCCAGTTCGCTTGTGATGGAGGACATTGATGCAGCCCATATGCACGCGGCTCAATAAGGCTGAGCATACAACGTGCCAAGCTCGGCTACCACAGCACTGGTTACAGAGTTCCTGCCAAAATTCTTAATGCAAAGCGTTCTCTATTATTGGTCGGTTCTATTCTGAAACGCGACTTCCGTCACAAACAAAGGTTCGGCCCTTGGAGGCTGTTAATGCTAGCCTACCCCTGCGTGAGCTTGCACTGACGTTCAGAGCCTCCGACGACGGCTGCCCTCGGAAGAGTCGAATTCGGGGCAAGCGTCAGCACCAGAGCGAAACGTCACCAGCGCTTACGCAAAATCGCCAAGTTCGTCGATGATTGTGTCATCAGGCGTTTTCGCTCCCGCAGCATCCTGCCCCTGCAGGGTACCAGCATTTTTCAACTCCTGCTCTGCTCTGGCCCAGTGGTCCTCCGGATCACCACAGCGGCCCTCGCTCTCCCACATTTCATACGCCCGCTCACGGACTCTCTGCTCCAGGTGTTTTTCCATCGCCTGTCTCCAAAGCTCAAGGTTCTATTATTCTCTGTTAAGTGGTGTGTTGTCGTCCCGTGCAGATGGTCTGCTCGGCTCCGGAACCACTCCGCTCTGAAGCTAGGGCGCCGCTCTGGCAGGTGAACCGAGCCTGAGGTACGCACGTCCAGTCGTCGGGCGCTTGACCTCTTAGCCAGACGCGGCAGGATGATCCTGCGAAAGTGCACCTGACGGGACTAGAGGAACATGCAATGGCGCATGCGGTTCTCTGGCTTGGGAGCAGTCAATGGTCGACCTGAACAGAAGGATTGCTTCTGGTGCACCGGAGCGGGCAACGCTCGTGACGGTCCTGCGTTAGATCGAGCACTCAACGTGCAGGAGGACCATGATGGCGTTCGACTACCGCTCCGAAGTAAAGCGGCCCGTGTCTCTGGCGCTGGCTGGGGCTGCCATCCTGGGCTGGCTTCTGGCCCTCGGC
This sequence comes from Microvirga aerilata, assembly GCF_016743775.1. Taxonomy (GTDB): domain Bacteria; phylum Pseudomonadota; class Alphaproteobacteria; order Rhizobiales; family Beijerinckiaceae; genus Microvirga; species Microvirga aerilata. The sequence goes on from NZ_JAEQMY010000160.1 coordinate 3,797, forward strand.
ATTGGGCTCTCTTCCTCTGACCAGCGTCAGGAAACCCAAACGGAAATAACCCGCCTCCAGCAGGCCGAAGCCACCCTGCAACAGCAGCTCAATGAGCAACAGCGCATCGCAGGAACCCTAGCGGAGCTGCAGGCCAGGGTCGCTGGCGCGGAGCAGCAGCTGACCCAGATCACACAGGCGCGCGAGCAGGCCCAGGCGCAGCTTGCAACCCTGCAGCAATCGCTTCAGACAACCCAGCAACAGCTGGCTCAGGTCACACAAGCGCGCGAGTAAGCCTAGGCGCAGCTGACGGCTACTCTGCAGGACCTACAGGCGCAACAACAGCAGCTGACGCAGCTCACCCAAGCCCGAACCGAGGTTCAGACCCAGACCTCCACTGCTCAACAAGCCCTGCAGACTAATGAGCAGCGAGCCGCTGAGCTGAACCGCAATGTCTCGGAGTTGTCCCAGCGCCTGCCGGAGATCCAGACCCAGCTCCAGCAGGCGGAGCAGCGGCTGGCTGCTGTGAAGGGGGAGGTTGCAACAGGCGATCAAACGATTATGGCACGCCAACAGGAGTTAGCGGATCTGAGCCGTCAGATGGAGGAGGCCCGCCGTGAGGCGACGGCAGCCCGCGAGACGGTATCCCAAGCTACTCTGGAGCTGTCATCTCGGAGAGCAGAACTTACGGAAGCTGAGCAACGTCTCCAGCAGACGCGTGACGCGCAAACATCCACCAGACGGATCTTGCCAACCTTCGTTCGGAGCGGGAGCGCCTGACGAGGGAGCACGCTGAAATCCAGAACCAGGCAACCCAGCAACGGGCTGAACTACAGACCCAACTCGCCCGGGCAACGGAAGACCTATCTGCCCGCAACCGAGAGGTTGCAGAGCTGGAGGGGCGGCTTCAGACGACCCGTCAGCAACTCGCTGATGCTCAGAGCCAACTTGCCGAAGCACGTCAGCAACTCGCCACGCCACCTGCTACTGGGAACACAGCCGGAGCAGGTGCTCCAGCCGATGCAGCTCCCCTGGCACCTGAGACACCTCAGTGACATGCTCGCTTATGCGCGTCTGCCGCTGCTTCAGGGTACAATAGAAGACCGACAGACTGCTCCATAGTATCTTGCCTGTAGAACAGGAGCCTGCAGCATGAAGAGGGTGTGAAAGCTCTGTTGTAGCCCGAACGGTGACCGTGGGTATCCGATCGGAGATGCCTCTGGGGATGTGTTCGTGCGGCCCGAGGCGAGCCGCGCCTCGGGCGGCCATGTAGCCCACATCGAGATCGGAGCCTTTCTGAGCTCCGGATGTGGGCCCGAACACTAGGAGCTTCTACGCTTGATTGCGGTGCTGGTCGACCACGAGATGGCTCACGCTGCAACCTCGTAAGCTGTCACAACAAAAGTGTCCCGGACAGGAAGGAGCGTGGTTTGATGCACAGACGTTGCTTTGCTCAAGGTATTCACCGAAGCTCACGAGAAGAATAGTCCGTGAGCCCATCGTCACAATGGACCCTCTCCATTGCCCTGCCCGGCACCGATCGGCAGCAGATCATTCGGGATCCTCAAGGCGAGCCCCGGATGATTTTTGGTGAAGACGATGGCAGGCGGATCAACGATCGTCGCTCGAGGTACATCGTCGAAAGCCCGAATGCGGGTCTCAACCCCAGAGATCCGAATGCGGCTTGTGGAACGCACACCCTCAACGGTCATGGTGTGCCAAAGCAGCGGTGTTGATCACTACAAGGAGCTGTTTAGCTGGCTGTCATGTGGTCTAAGTTAGAGGGAAGAACGTCCTTATTCTGCATGCCGCTATGGCATCGAGAGGCAATCCCGTGAACATCAACGCAAATCTGACCACCGAGCGACCAACCTTCGTCACTCACCTTGAGTGCTCCTGGACGGGTGAGATCTATGAAGCAGATCGGCCGCACAACCTGTCTCGCGCAGGCAAGCCCCTGCTGGTGCGCTACGATCTGGACGGTATTCGTGGCTCGCTCAGCAAGGAGGCACTCGCAGCACGTCCTGATGACCTTTGGCGGTGGCGCGAACTGCTTCCGGTGCGCCGGGTTGCCGATATTGTCAGTCTGGGAGAAGCCGCCACCCCGCTCATTCCTCTTACATGGTCTGTGCAGGAACTGGGAGGAGGGGAGGTTCTCGTGAAGGACGAGGGTCGGCTTCCAACAGGATCGTTCAAGGCCCGCGGGCTGGTGATGGCCGTTTCCATGGCCAAGACATTCGGCATCAAACACCTGGCGATGCCGAGCAACGGCAATGCCGGGGCGGCCTTGGCCGCCTATGCGAGCCGCGCCGGCATCCGCGCCACGGTCTTTTGTCCGGAAGACACGCCTGAGATCAATCTCTCCGAGATTGCCTTCCAGGGGGCCGCTGTCTACCGGGTCAACGGACTGATCGACGACTGTGGCAAGCTCGTGGGGCAGGGCAGGGAGGTGACGGGGTGGTTCGACGTCTCGACCCTGAAGGAGCCCTACCGGATCGAAGGCAAGAAGACGATGGGCTTGGAGTTGGCCGAGCAACTCGGCTGGGAGCTTCCGGATGTGATTTTCTATCCAACGGGCGGTGGTACGGGTCTGATCGGCATGTGGAAGGCCTTCGCCGAACTGGAGGCGATTGGCTTCATTGGCAGTAAGCGACCGCGGATGGTTGCTGTGCAGGCAGCCGGTTGCGCGCCCATGGTGCGAGCCTTTGAGGCCGGAGACAAAACCGCAGTCCGCTGGGAGGGTGCGCATACAATGGCGTCTGGCATACGCGTACCGCAAGCGCTTGGCGACTTTCTCATCCTTCGCGCGGTTCGCGAAAGCGGTGGCTTTGCCATTGCTGTGCCGGACGAAGCGATTATGGCAGCGGTTGAGTCCGTGGCACGATCCGATGGCCTGTTGCTGAGCCCGGAAGGTGGGGCAACATTCGCTGGACTTGCATCGAGAAAGTGGAGAGCTCTGTATGAAGCAGGAGGATCTCCATGCCGAAGACCCGTTTTACGAGAG
>NZ_JAEQMY010000161.1 GCF_016743775.1 Microvirga aerilata
TCTACACCACGGTGAAGACCGCCTACACCTTCGACGGCAACGGCCCCTACGTGCCCAAGACGAAGTCGAGCGAGTAACAAAATGGACTGCTGCAGGGGAGCCAAGGCTTCCCTGCGAGTTTAAGGCCTTGCATCCCCACCTTAAGGCCGGGTGGTAACATCCGCTGATGGAACTTCCCGGAGGTTAAGCGAATGTCGGCTAAAGCAGCGGGGGCACGTCGCCTATTGCAGCCCACCGGGTACCCTGCGTCAGGTAGCCCTCGCAGGGTACCCGGTGGGACTGACAATTGCTCCCATCATGCCGGTGGAAGACTGGCGGGACGCTCATCGCGGTCTTCTGCAGGCGGCGGCTCAGCAGATTGCTTGTATTCGGGAGCTGGACCTGACGGTGGAGCTGATCACGCATCGCTTCACGCCGGGGTCAAAGAGCGTGCTGACTGGGTGGTACCCTGGCTCCGGCCTTGACATGGACGAGTCAACGCGGGCGCGTAAGACGACCAAGTTCAATACGGTCAAGTACGTGTACACGCCCGATGTCATGAAGGAGATGCGCGCCTTCTTCGAAGAAGCAGTCAGCGAGTACCTTCCTGCAGCCCGGGTCCTGTACTGGACCTGACTCGGGGTCGGCCAAGGCGGCAGGAACCTCGCGGACGACAGTTTGTTGTCGTTGCATCACCCCACTGAGGAGCATGTTCATGGCGACTGATGCCCGGTCGATTTACGTCACAGCACTGCGCAACACCCATGCGATGGAGCAGCAGGGCCTGCAGCAGATGGAAGCTCAAGTTTCACGCCTGGAACGATATCCGGACTACGCAGCCCTTCTCCAGCGCCATATTGAAACCACACGCCAGCAGCTGGCTCGCCTCGAGCAGGCGCTGCAATCTGCTGGTGAAAGCATCTCCACCATCAAGGAAACCGTGACCACCGTGGCCGGAACCATCGGGGCCACGGTTCACGGGCTGTTCCAGGACGAAACGCTCAAGAACCTCTATGCGGGCTATGCTTACCAGTATGAGCAGATCGGCGCTTACCGGTCCCTGATCACCATCGCGGAGGCTGCCAGCGAGAACACCCACATCTCGGCTTTCCAGCAATCGGTGCAAGAGGAGGAGCAGGCGGCCCAGGAGGTTGCTGGCCTCATCGAGCCCGTCACCCGCCGCTATGTGGAGTTGACGACCAGCGGCGATAGGGCCGACCGTTAGGCGCACTGCTCTCTTTCAGTCTTAGATGTCAGTCGCGTCGCCGTTAAAAAAGGGCGGCGACACGCGATCTTCTTTCTGGCGGTAAGCCTCAGTAGTAGCGCAGATCCGTCGCCTTGCCCCAGAAGATGCGGTAAGCGAACGCCGAATAGGCACCGATGATCGGCAGGACCACCAGGGCGCTCACGAGGATGATCAACAAAGACTCGGGCGTGGCGGCAGCCTGCCAAACCGTCAGCCTATCCGGCACGGTGTACGGGAAGAGACTGTAAGCCAGGCCATGAGCCGCGAGCCCAAGCCACGGCCCGGCGTTGCAGGACGCCTTCAATTTTCATGATGAGCCACGTTGCTCCGGTGAAGGCGTAGCCTGCCACGAGGCTTGGTCTATGTTATATTCATTAGACCGTAGCAGATAGCTGATCGCGCTGATCTTTTCGCACAAGCGCCTTTACGGGACTGAATTGCGTCCAGAGCTAAAACCCTCCACAACGGAGGAAACTCCGACAAGTGCGGACCTGATGAAAGTTCTAGTCGTAGAAGATGATGCCTTCGTGCGTGAAGTGGCCGTGACGGGGCTGGAAGACGCTGGGTACGAGGTCATCGAAGCGGCCAGCGGTGGAGAAGCTCTGAGGCTCCTGCCAGCTGGGATCGCCCTTGATGCCCTCCTGACCGACATTCGCCTGCCGGAGGCCGACGGCTGGGTGGTGGCCAGGGCCTACCGGGAACGCTTCCCCGATCCGCCTGTCCCGTATGTGACAGGGTATGCGGAGAAGATGCAGCCTGTCCCTGGAGGGATCATTATCTCGAAGCCGTACAGGATGGCCAAGGTGGTCGGCGTCTTGGAAACATGGGCAGCTTGAGTGAAGCGCCTTTTCGACAGGAGGCCACACTCGACATGGATGCGCCAGTGACACTGGTTCTCGGTTCACCCTAGGAAGACAGGCTGAACTACCATGTGCGCCGGTAATGCCGCTCGTTCCTTTGCCTCGATGAGGCAATTCGCTATGCGGTGGAAACAATGCCGAGAAACCGGCGCTATGGTGCCTTCATCGAGGCAGGGCCGAAGCAGCTCGGCTGGCGTGTGATCCATGCCGCCTATAAGCAGCTTCCAGGCACCTGAATTTCCGATAATTGCCTTTATAGAACTTGCCTCAGATCTGCCGAAGCGGGCATGGGAACAGGACAAGGCGTCCACAGCATCCGGCAGAACTATGCCGCTACGGCCAGCGGGTCAGGCACCGGGGCTGTAATCGTGCAGACCAGACCCGCCGAGGCAAAATCGATCTTTGCCTCTCCATGGAGGTCGCCAGCGAGGCTCCGCTCGATCAGCCGTGTGCCGAATCCCCTGCGGCTTGGGGGGCGCACAGGCGGTCCACCGCTCTCCTCCCAGCGTAGATGGAGGTGAGCCGGGCCACTCGTCCCATCCAAGCTCCAGTGGATCTCCACCTTGCCGGTCTCATTCGAGAGGGCTCCATACTTCACCGCGTTCGTCGCCAGCTCCTGAAGTGCCATGGCAACCGCCAGCGCCATCGAGGGCGGCAGGCGGACCTGAGGCCCCACAACCTTGATCCGGTTTTCCCCCTGAGCCCGAAACGGCTCCATGGCCTCCGCAACGATCTGATGCAGGCCAGCCGCCTCCCAGCTCTCCTGAGTTAGCACATCATGCGCCTTCGACAGGGCGATCAAGCGGCTTGCGAGAGCGGTTTGCGCGTCCGCCGGGGTGGGCGCATTGCGCAAGGTCTGGAACACGATGGACTGCACTGTCGTGAGGGTGTTCTTTACCCGGTGGTTCAGCTCGTTGATGAGCAGCCGCTGATGCTCCTCGGCGCGCTTGCTCCCAGTGATGTCGCGCGCAACGCGGATGCCATAAAGTGGTTTGCCGTTCACATCATCCACCCGGGAGGCGGACAGCTCGACCCAGATGCTGTGCCCGTCCTTGTGGACATAGCGCTTCTCCAGCGCATAGGCGTCGATCTCGCCCGCCATCTGGCGGCGGAACTGATCAAGATCCACCCGTAGGTCGTCGGGATGGGTGATGTCGGTGAAGGTCATCTGCATCAACTCGTCCCGGCTGTAGCCGGTGATGCTGCTCAACTGCTCGTTCACCCGCAAAAAGCGACCGCTGGCGTCCACCTCGGCAATGCTGGTGAAGGCATGCTCATAGGTTAAGCGAAGGCGCTGCTCGCTCTCGCGCTGGGCCGCTTCCGCCTGCTTGCTAAGGGTAAGGTCCCGCAAGTAGGCGGTAAACCGGGGTCTCTCCCCACCCCCAATTGGGCTGATGGTCAGCTCGACCGGAAACCGAGAGGCGTCGGCGCGAAGTGCCTCAAGCTCGACGCGCCGGTTCAGCACCGGTCCTTCGCCAGTGGCGAGATAATGTGCCATGCCACGGCGGTGACCGTCCCGGTACTCGGGTGGGATGATGAGCTCGGCCAAGTCCTGGCCCAGGGCCGCGTCACGGGCATAGCCGAAGGTCTGCGCGGCGGCGGGGTTCCACTCAATGACCCGGCTGTCCACGTCGATGGAGACGATGCAATCGAGGGCGGCGTCAAGAATGGAACTCTTGAGGGCCTCGCTCTCACGCAGCTCCTCCTGGGCGGTCTTGTAGCCGGTGATGTCAATGGACACAGCCAGAATGCTGTCTGGCTTGCCGGATTCATCAAGAATGGGGCTGACGGCATTGCGCACCCAGACCACCGATGTGTCTGGGCGCAGGTACCGCTTCTCGATCTCGAATGCCTCACCTGTTTCCAAGGCCCGGCGGAACAGGAGCATGTTGTGCAGGAGGTCGTCCGGGTGGGTGAGCTCCTGCATGCGGAGTTGCAGGAGCTCGTCGCGAGGGCGACCCAGGATGGCACAGTATTGGCTGTTCACACGCACGAAGCGACCCGTCAGGTCGACCTGGGCTATCCCTGCCGCCGCTTGAGCGAAGAGGGCTTCCACCTGTTGCTCACTCTTAGTCAAGGCTGTATCGGGCGTGCCGGATTGGTTAGCCTTGGCTTGTCCCCCGTAGAAGCCCCGTAGAGCTTCGCGCACGACCTCGCTGGCACTCTGGTATTGGCCGGAGGACACATCTTCGCCGATGAGGCGCAGGAGTTCAGGGGTCAGAGTAACGTTCAGGGTAGATCTAGGGGACATGGATAGATGATATCAGAGGATAGGCTGTAATATCAGGCTGTGGCAAAGAATGTCACTGCGGCAGATCAGATGGCGTCCTGCATATGAAGTTTATCTGTGTGATTCCGATGACGCCATGTATGGAACCGGATAATGTATCATTTGAATGTACTCGGAGGATGGACTCGCAAGTATCCACCGTGACCATGTAGAGGGCCAGTAGACCATATCTTTTCAGCTCAGCTGGCGCAGCCGGTAATACTTTCGTGATCTTAACCTGGGTTGCAGCGGTCGCTTCGTGGCTCTCATACTGTTCAGCTTGCCAATCGTGATCCCAGAGGGCCGTCATGGTGTTCTCCGCGTCCAAGGCTGATCATCGCAGGAACTGGCTCCTGGCTGCCCTGGAACCCGAGGATCTGGCGCACCTTGAACCCTACTTGGAGATCGTGATCTTGCCGAAGGGGACAATCCTCTACGAACCTCATGATCCGATCCGCTACACCTACTTCCCGCATGATGCCGTTGTGTGCCTGATCAACATCATGGAGGAGGGCCAGTTCGTCGAGGTCGCCTCCTTCGGACGGGAGGGGCTGTTCGGCCTGATCAGCGCCATCGTCTCCCGCGAGGCCTTCGGGCGCTACAAGGTGCAAGTGCCCGGCACTGCCTCTCGGATCCCCATCGACCGGATGCAGCAGGCGATGCAGGCCCGGCCCAAGCTGCGGCGGCTGATCCTCGGCTACTCCGAGGCACTTCTGGCCCAAACCTTTCAGACCGTCTCCTGCAATGCCATTCACACGGTGGAGGCCCGCTGCTGCAACTGGCTCCTCAGCACGCGGGACCGGATTGACGAGGATGTCCTGCCCCTGACCCATGCCGATCTGGCCGAAATGCTGGGGGTGCAGCGCTCCACGGTCAGCACCACCCTGCGCACGCTTCAGATGCAGGGCCTAATCACGCAGCAGCGCGGGGGCATCATCATCGCGGATCGGGCCGGTCTCGAGGAGATCGCCTGCGAATGTTACGCTAAGATCCGCCAGACCTACGCGCGATTGCTGCCTGTCCCATCATCTTGGGCCTGATCACAAGAGATCAGTCCATCAAAGTTTCCTCGGCAATCGTCGGACTGCGGTCCAGCAGCGCGATCAGGATTTGCATTGGCCCTTGAACCATGATCATTGCTGGCATCGCACTGCGGCCATTCTGTGCAAATATCAAGAACTTTGCACCTTCTCGGCCTAAAGTGGTGGTCCAGCAGAATGAAGGACTCCGCATGATCTACGAACTGCGCATTTACCACTGTCTTCCCGGCCGCCTGCCCGCGTTGCTGAGGCGTTTCGAAAACACCACGCTAGGCTTGTGGGAGAAGCACGGCATACGGCAGGCTGGGTTCTGGACCGTGAAGGTAGGCGAGTCTAACCAGGATCTTTATTATATGCTCGCCTGGGACTCAAGGGGCGAGTGCGAGACCAAGTGGAATGCCTTTCAAACTGATCCTACTTGGATTGCCGCCCGCACCGAAAGTGAAAGGGATGGGCCCATCGTAGCCTCAGTCAGTAATTCGTTCCTGAGCCCGACGTCGTTTTCATCCGTCAAATAGTATTTACACCGGTTTATGCAGGCGCGACGGATCCTTTGTCGCGCCTTGACACACTCCTATCCTCTTAGGCCGCTCGAACGAACAGGGCAGGGCAGGGCTTCAATGCGAAAAATTCCGCTTGTCGGCGCGCTGAGCCAGCCTGAGTATTCTGAGGTTGGACATTGCCAAGGATGACCGCGCCGCCCTGGAATAGGCCGTCGCTGTCTTGGAGCAACCAAACTGGATCAGCTGGCTGGCAGGGCTGGCTGGCAAGCCGATGGAGATGATTGGCAACCTGTCCCCTAAAGTAGTCACTGGGCTGGTCCCGCGCGCCAGCCAGAAAGCCTTGATGGTGGCGTTGCGGCTGGTGATGACGACCTTGACCGCGAAGCCCTTGTGGCGCGGCGAGTTGCTGTACGGGCGGCGCCGGCGCAGTCCATGGCGGAGGCGGCGCGCTTTATCACTGAGCATGGCTTCGTTGGGCAGGGCGCACCGGTATTGATCCGACTGGGCCAGGGGATCGCCACCCGCTTCGGGATCGTGGTCTCGCAGAAGGTCGTGGCGCAAGCTGTGCCCGTCATTGGGGCGCTGGGCGAGCTTAACGAACACGGTCAGTAACGCTCCGATGAGACAGTGAAGGATGCTCCGATAGCAACTGCGGTCTAAGCAAACTTAGCTACGACCGGAGAAGTCCCGGACGAGCGCTTTGCCGAGTAGCCGATCACTTAACCCTAGTGGATGCAGTGCCGGACTACGGCACCTGCCATAGGACGAGTGTCTGATCTAGGCCGATGTCTATGAAATGGCCTCTGCAGGAGGATCAGTCTGTCCGAAGAACAAAGAGAGCAGCCGGGTGTT
>NZ_JAEQMY010000162.1 GCF_016743775.1 Microvirga aerilata
CGCGCAATCGGATAAGCCCAACGATCCCTGGAAGCCAATCGCCGCCTGATCAAACGGCATTGTTCAGGGCCGACTACGTTACACCTGTCGCGTGAAGATCAATAAGTGGTCGTGATGCCCCTTACCGCGTAAAGGAGGCGTCTGGCAGGGCCGGAATGGTTGCCAAGCACGCGGTAGAAGTGAAACTCCAGGATGCCTGTGCCGCGATCGTCAGCATTGTATATCAAGGTACTGGCAGATGCCGGAGTCGGCGGAGGCTTATATGACTGAGACATTCCAGGGCAGGAATATTGCCGGCCGGAGCGATGCCGAGAGTGTCGCAATCCAAGTGCTGAACTTCATCGTAGCGGACGTTGATCGGACCATCCAGTTCCTGAACCTTACTGGCCTCCAGCCCGAAACAATCCGCGCGTCAGCCACATCCTCGCATTTCCTGCTGGGCGTGCTCGAGTACGTAGCGAAGGACGACGAGTTGCTGAAGGCGATTGATCAGGAGCTGAAGATCCGGCCAGCCACGATTCTGCTGGCTATCGTGCATCTATCGCCAGAGCCTGAGGTCAAGCCGTCTGATAAGAAGGCTGATGCGTCCCCTCAACTGCCGAGGCGTAACCTGTTCCACTAAAGGGAGAAGCCTCCCCACCCGCTGTTGCCAGGTTGATGAGGATGCCTCCCACTCCGGAGAGCCAGACTTAAGTTACTGGCTTCCAATCGCGGTAATGCTCAGGCCCATTGACAGTTTCGGCTCAACAGAAGCAAAAACCTCACTGTGCAGCTGTGTCTCTCTTTCGCAGAAATCCTTGAAGGTCAGGATGTCGGTGGAGAAGCTTCCTTGACCGGTCCGCGTTGAGTGGCCGGCTTGCGGCTCCGATAGCGCGAAGAAACGGCAAGCGGGGCGAGACTGGCGGTGACTGGGTTGGGATAGTGCTCCAAGGTCGAACCCGTCGCAGCATCAACGCCCATCCCTATGATGCCACCGACGAGAACGTTACCAGCAAAGCCTGCCGCCCCACCGCCCGCGACCCGCGTCTGGACCGCCACGTCTTGGCTCGCGTAACCTTCTTTGGAAAAGGTTGCGACGAACTCCGACTTCCGGTCGACTTGAAGAGTGCAGGGCGTCGTCGGGCAGGTCAGGCCTGTTGACGTCCGCATGGCAGCCGGCGGTTCGGAGTCGAAGGTAATTTGTTCGGTTGTGCCACGGGTAACCGTTGCGCAGGCGCCCAACGACAGGGTACCCGCGATCAGTGCGAGGAGAGAAATGCGCATAATGCCCCCAAATGATGGCTCTTGCTTCAGCACAAGGCGCTGTTCAAGAGCTCACATTCGAAGCTAAAGCGGAGGGTATTCGTCGGACAACAACATTCCTAAGGGCCCAATCTCTTGCAGAAAGACTGTGCTTTCAAGGTTACACGTAGCTCTACGCTTGCAGCATACCCACGCAGGCGGAGGTGGCATCCTGTCCTGACCCTCCGCATTCCGCGCGGGCAGGAGGAGTTATCCAGACCACCCGCTTAACCCTGATACCAATGAGTCCCCAACTAACCTTCAGAGTTCGGTTAGGCTCCCTTGAAATGGCTAAGCTTTTTCCGGATGGTGAAATTTCCGTTCGGGATGGGGGCATGAATGGTATCGGCGTTTAATGCGAAACTGGCGGTTTATGGTCAGTGGACCTACCGCGTGGCGTGGGCGCTTGAGATCGTTGCTGCCTCCATCGGATTGGCGACGGGTATTGCCCTCGGCTATCAGGCTTATAGCGCCAGCCTCAGTACCGAATTGTCGGTCAGTGGCCTGGATCTAGCCTTGGCGAGCGCCCCATTCTTCATGGTCGCTCTGGCGGAATTGACCAAAATCCCGATTGCGACCCTGCTGTTTTCAGTCAGATGGATCTGGAAGCCGTTCCTTGCGATTGCTCTGTGCCTTCTGGCACTCATCACGTTCGAAACCGTATTTCTGGGTCTGGAGCGTGCGTCTACTCAACGGCAGATCCAGTACGAAGAGATTCAATCCCGCAAGCATGCGGCTCAAATCGACCTTCAGAATACCGATAAGTCACTGGCCAGCCTTGCGGCTGCAAGCCACGTCGCCGACGTCAAAGCGGAGGTCGATAGACTCAACGAGATGGAGGCTTCCGAAGTCCAGCGGAAACAGGGGGAAATTCAGCAGCTCCAAAGCCAGGTTGAAAACCTGAAGATGCAGAACCCGCCCTACGCATCGCTTGCCCGACAGATTGCGGCGAAGGACGCGGAGTTCAAACAGCTCATGGAGCGACGGGATAGCGAGATCCGCGTTCAGCTCGAGCCGTTTGAGCGACAAAGAGACAGCTTTACCAAACGCATCGAAGCGGCACGCGAAAAGAGTGATCTGGCGACCGTCCGTCGGTTGGAAGAGGAACTGGCACGACTGAGAAATCCCCTTCCGGCGATCCGAGAACGTTTTAATATAGAAGAGCAAAGGCTCCAAGGGGACCTGCGTGGTCTGCGAGAGCAGCAGACCGCGTTGGAAAACAGCGAGACTGAAGGTGAGAAACTAGCCCGTAGTCGCCTTGTGGAACGTCAGAACTTACTCGAGCAGGAATTGCGAGATCTTCGGCAAGCATGGCAAGACCGTCGCAATCGGACCCTCTCCCAGCTGCAAGATGCCCAGCAGAAAGCGGCCCAAAACGGCGCTCAAGCCGACCGCCTTCGGACGAAGGTCTCCCAACTGCAGAATGAACTCACTGTTCTTGAGAAGGAGCGCGTCGTCACATCCCGTAATGATCAGATCCGGCGTCTGGCAGGAAGGTTCTACGGCAAAAACCCGGAAGCCGTGAGTGTGGAGGAGGCTGGCTTCATCTCGGTTGTTTGGTTCGGGTCACTTGGTGCTTTAGCAGCCTTTGCGGGTCCTCTGACGGCTATCGTGGCTCTGGGCCTGCAGCGATCGGCAGAGGTCCGGGAGACGAAAGGAACCCGAACGCTCTCCGACTATCTGCGTCGTTGGCTCATCCGGTGGCGTTTCAAGCGAACGCGCAAGGTTCAGGTGCCGGTTGAAGTCACCATCGAGAAGGAAGTGGAGAAGCGCGTCGAGGTTCCTGTCGAGAAGATCATCAAGGAGGTTCTCTACATTCCGATCCTAACCGACGATCCGGAGGCTGTTCGCAGATCTCTTCAGCAGGATCTCCCAACTGACATTGCGGACTTGGTGCGGGTAAACTTCAAGGGCGTTCCCAATGCAAGTGCGGCATGACACTTCACTGCTCGAGAAGGCTATCGAGCAGGTTCTGCTCCGTGCTTCAATCCCGACCCTGCAGGCCCAGGCGGAAGCGCTCGAGAAAACCAACAAGGCCGTTGCTATCCGGCGGATTGCCACTGGAGCTGCCATCGCATTAGTGGCGATTGGTCTTGGCCTCGGGATCAAGTTTGCCCTCGACCGTGATCTGACGCTTGCTAGTCCAGAGCCTCAGATCGAGGCTCAGGTTCGGCCTGATCCGACACCACAACTGCCGAAGGTGGCTCTGGGTGCGCAGGATATCCATGCGCCTAAACCGGGCCAGCCGCCGTCACAACCCGACATCGTCACGACGAACTTTACCAAATTCGCCAATCGTCAGGTTGAGCTTTTGGGGAGGAACTGGACTGTCAGCGTAGGCCATCACTTCGACAACGAAGCCGATACCTCATGGAAGAGGGCTTGGTGCTACACCTTGACCGATGTCAATGGCGTCGAGGTGAAGGTCGAATTGGCAAGCCGATTGACCCCGGCCGCTCAACCGATAGCACCAACTGCCAACTTGGCGACGATGCAGCATGCGGAGTTGGACATCAACGACGTCTTGACCCTTGCCTCGAAATGCCCCTGGGCTGACCGGGAGTTCAGCGTTTCAGACCTTCAGGTTCCGCCGAGCGTGAAAGGGCCGAAACCTCTCCCACCTGTGTCACAGCCTCGATTGCCGGCTCCCTCTGTATCGCAACCCCTTCCACAACAGGAGTTCGTCGCAGCCGACGAATTTGATATTCCGGGTGGCGATTATCGGGTTGAGAAGGAGGTGCCATTGGAGCTTTGTACGTCGCTGTGTCAATCAGAGGCTCAATGCAGGGCGTATACCTACAACAAGACTGCCCGGTGGTGCTTTCTCAAGGACCGTGTAGGCGAAGGTCAGCGGTTTATTGGTGCTTTCTCCGGTATGAAGAAGACCGCGCCGACCGCCGGTAATGCTGCCGGGCAGTGGCGCTAGACCGGATCAGTGCTGATCAAAGAACAGAACTCCGGTCTAGCGAGTTCTACTTCTAAGCGGCAGTGAGTTTACGCACATCAATTTGACGTCCAACAGCCGGGACGCGGATCTCGAAGTGATCAACCTGGGTGATTTCAAGAATGTTGGTGGGGCGATGCGCCACGATGTTGGTTCCTCCACGGCGCCGCAGACTATCATAGAGGATGCCAGCCTCACCGGCACGGCGGACCACTTCTCCGAATTGCTGCGAGGCCTCATAGCGATCAGATGCATAAACATCAGAGCGCTCGGCCTGTTGGCCGCGAATATCCAGATAGAGGCCACTCAGCCGCGCTGAATAGCTGCGATAGACCCGTGTTAGTTCCGGCACGTTCCGTGCCACAGCCTCACGTCGGAGGTGATGCCCGACCTCGGCTGCCGACGTTTCGATCTCCCCAGCGGCATACCAAGCTCCGAGCTCAGGTGAGTTGAACCGCATTCCTGTGGGACTGACGTGCAGGAACGCTGCCATCACAATGCTGGCGTTCGGTCGGCCGTAAACCCATTCCTGTTGCGGAAGGCGCGCAATGCGACTGGCCACCAGCCGGTCATTGGTCCACCCAACAAGCTCCATGACCGCGGAGAGATCGGCGGCGGTGGCCACAGTGTCGAACAGGCCAATGGGCGGAAACTGGGACGGGATCAGGCGATAAGTCGGGAAGGGCGCTTCGGAATAGGTGTTGGTCACGAAAAGTGGATCTCTGTCTCGTCATAGGGGGCAAAGTCTTGATCTGCCGCATTGGGTTCCATGTAGAGGCCGCCCCGGGCCGCATCGAGGAAGCGCCGCACTGTCAGGAGGCTGTCCTGGGTGCCATCAGTCATGAGATCGATCGGCGGATGACCTCCGAATGCCGTGGCCTGGTGGGGCCCGCGAAGCCACGACAAGCCCTCCTGTTCCGTCGCGAAAAGAACCCGCAGAGCCTGATAGATGCCAAGGACTGCTGAGATCCGGGTCAGAACATCGGCGTCGAGGGTGAACTCTGCATGTTCACGAGCCTGTTTGGCCCACTTGTGATAGGTTGAGCGAGGCGGATACCCGAGGATCCGGAGGCGTTCCTGCTCGGTCAATCCCCATAGATCAGCAATGGCCAGGAAGGTGCGCATTCCGGGAGCGCTCAGCCGCCTCCGGTTTGTGGGCTCGAAGCGGGTCTGCTCCAGGTGAGGGAGGCCCTGTGGTGCAGCGGCCGCTTGTTGCTTGAGAGGCTGTGCCATGATCATATCTTCTGTGTCCGAATATGGATTATATCCCGATAGAGATAAAACGCAATTGCCTCAACTAGGTTCGCTTTAGGGGAGAAATTACTCGATATAAGATTACGAACAGTATGAGTTTTAACAAGAAGTCTGCGGCACCAGGAAGTTTGACCTCAAGGAGCTTGCCGCATCAGCGGATCTATCGCGGCATCGTATCTTAATGGTTCAGCTACCAAGATGGAGCTATCCTGATACACAGACGCCAGTCTCGTAAGCGCTATCAGCCGTCATTCTGATCCAAATGGTTGCCCTCCCCCTATGGCCTTACTGTTCCAGGAGCTTCGATGTTTCAGTCCTTCACGCGAACTCTCCCGCGCCGGTACCAAGCCGCCGCGGTGGTCCTGGGATTGAGCGCTGTCGTGGGATGGGGCCTGCTTTCCGGATCACGTGGGTTGATTGTGGAGCCTGAGCGTCAGTCATCGGCACCGGCTGCCGAAGTTCCAGCAGGTCAGAGGACGATATTGCCCGAACGGGACAAAGCCCAAAGTCCAGCGACTGAGGTCCCAGGTCTCAGCCTGGCGTCCGGTTTTGCCCAGAAAGAGATGGCTCGCCTGGCCCAAGAGAAGGTCCCGGTTCAGCCCAAGCCAGTCATGGCTCGCCCTTCGTCTCAAGCTGTCTCATCTGCAGGTCGTCAGCCGCAGACCGTGGCTCCTCAGGCCGGCTTGATTGCGCGCAAACCACCCACTCCGCCACAGGCGCCGGCACGTCGCGTCAGCACAGCACAGGCGGAGGCTGCACCTGGTGAGAGCAAGCGCTGAGCAGAGGAAGGCGCGGTGCGCACCCGCAGTGAATGCCTTGCTCGCTTGGCTTGTGGCCTTGCACTGGTCCAAGCACACTAGACATCGTTTCATTCCGGATCGCCTTGCACCCTGCTGGCGACGCCAACAGTGGCCTTCAAGGCAATGCCGCCGTTGCCTGGCCTCGGCCATCTGCGATATCATAGGGTCATGTTGGATGACCTTCGCTTCACGCAGCTTCGGCTTCCTTCCGGCCTGTGCCTGCATGTTGCCGAGCAGGGGGCTAGGGACGGCCCGGCTGTGTTGATGCTGCATGGCTACACCGACTCCTGGTTTTCCTTCAGCCGCATTCTCCCTCTCCTTCCACGAGATCTACGTGCAATCGTTCCGGACCAGCGTGGCCATGGCAGTTCCGACCAGCCGGCTGAGGGCTATACGCCCGATGATTTTGCCAAGGATGCCGTCCAGTTGCTGGACGCGCTTACCATCGAACAGGCGATTGTGGTGGG
>NZ_JAEQMY010000163.1 GCF_016743775.1 Microvirga aerilata
GACCCAGCCGGGTCGTGCGGGCATTCTGGTGCGGGTTGTTCATTCCTCAGGTCCGTCAGGGGTTTGTGTCGCAACGAGCACCTTCAGACCTTCAGACGGGATTAACAACCTCCTCAGAAATCACCACTAGACCGATCTGTCTTGGTGCAGGCCAACTTTAAGAGGCAGTGGCCATACTACTGCGCTCGAGGCTGCCTCGCTTCGCGACGGATATTTTCCAGCTCGTTGCGGGTACGTTCCATCTCTCGCCGGACTGCTCCGATATCCCGGCGCAACTCCTCGATCGAGCGTACAATTTGTTGCGTCGCTTCCCGCAAGTCACCGCGTGCGATCGATGCGTCAGTGCTGTCCTGCTGAACGCTGGCGCAATCCGGGGTGCCGTCACGACGGTAGCGCAGGCTCAGGGCATCTCCAACCTTGAGATACACGCACCGGGTATCCGGGTCGCGCCACGTTGCTGGCGGGGTCTCTTGTGCCATCGCCTGGGTAGCGAGGACAAACAACCCAACAATGACTGCGCTTTTGATCATCAATCCTCCGGGGAACCACGTGGGGCCGTGTGCTGGAAAGGCCGTGTTCGTCGAGGAGCCGCTTCGTCAATGAACGAGCACAGGCCTCCGCTTTGACCATAAGGCCTCGTTCTGCGAAGCCTAGGGCTCTTCCAGGCCAACAAAGTTCGTAAAAGCCCAGTCGACAGTACGCAGAAAAAGCCGAGGTGTTGCCTCGGCTCTTTTCTGGTTTTCTCAGCACGAAGTGCTGAAACGTATCAGGCAGCGCTGCTGGCCTTTTTCGTCTCAGCCTTGAGTGTCTGGCCGGCCTCGTTCGCCACCCGTGTGGCGACCTCACCGATCCGGCGCGTGCCCTCAATCGTCTGCTCGAGGTTGTGCCGCATGATAGTGCTCTGGGCTGCCATAAAATCCGGAAGGGACTGGCAGCGTGCCAGCACGGCGAAATCCTCGACGTTCTTCTGCAACCGCTCCTGCGTGAGGCTGAACCACTCGCGCGAGAGGTCCTGCACTCCACGCGTCAGCATGGTGCTGGCCTGCGTCATTATCTCAAGGCTCTGGGCTCCCTGACGGGTGAGTTCCTCGCGGCCCTCCCCCGTGATGCCATAAGCCTGAGTGACTTGATCTGTGAAGCGCTGGGTGTTCTCAGAGGCAGAGTTCAGGCCAGACCGCATGGCGTCTTGTGCCTTCTCTGCGTTGTCGCGAATGTGTTCACCCGCAAGTTTAGCGCGATTGTTCGCCTGGTTGTTTGTATTGTGAGCGACAGACATATGGATTATCCTAACACTGATAAATACAAGTACGCATAATCCCAGCCTTGCGGGCCAAATCGGAAACAGCTTGTACTTAATTGTTGTTTATTTCCTCTTAAGAGAGATCGCAGAACATTACGTTCATAATGCGACCACCAGGATCTTTTACTATGTATGGGCGATCCTGTCTCAATTTAGTTCGTATGATCCTGCCCACACGCTGAAGGTTGTTCCGCATTGTGTTTCGCAGTATCCCCGTTTCATGCGCCGCCCCGTCCAGACCCTGCATACCCGTTATCCGGTGGGGATTTGGCAGAAAGCCTTTGTGGAAGGCATCTCGACAGGCCACCCCTCCATGCCCCAATTCAGCTCGCCCCGCCCTGATTAACGACTTGATCACTTGTTTGATCGTCATCCAGGGCTAGCGCACCATGAGGACTGGGATCTTTGAGTGGGAGAGCACCTTCATGGTCTCACTTCCCAGGAAAAGGGCCGAAACCCCGTCGCGTCCATGCGAGGCCATGACGATCAGGTCGCTGCGCTGTCCTTCCGCCGTGCGGATGATCGCCTGATAGGGTGCGTCGTCCTCCATGTGAAGGGTCGTGGCATCAACACCAATTTTGCGCGCGATCTCGGAGGCTTCTTCCAGGGTGCGCTCGGCGTGCCTTTGCATATGCTCTCTGAACGAGGCTGGCGTTTCCCCGAGTTGATCAGCCTCAAGCGCAAAGACGTGGAACCGCTCAGCAACCGTGAGCAGCAGGACCGTCGCTCCCACAGCCTTTGCCAGGTTGGTTCCATGCTCGACGGCCCGGGCCGACAAGGATGAGCCGTCGGTCGCAATCAAAATGTTCTTATACATGCAGGCCTCCCTTGTTGAGGAGTGAAGCCCCAAACACTGTGCCCTCTTTCGTTCAGTACGACAGGAACAGGGGCACTGGGCAGTTCTTGAGCAGCGACCGCGTCGTGCCGCCGAGCATCATCTGACGCAGCCGCGAATGTACATAGGCTCCCATCACGATCATGTGGGCCCGGATCAGGTCAGCATGATTGCGCAAGGTCTCGGCGACGTCACCCTCCAGGGGCGGGCACGGTCAGCTCGCCGACCTTGATGTGGTGGCGGGTGAGATGCGGGGCAAGGTCAACCCCAAAGACAGCCGGCGCCAGATCCTTCTCTCCCGTGACGCTGACCAGTTCGACGTGAGAGGCCTCGCGCAGGAGAGGCAGGGCGTCATTGAGCGCCCGCGCCGCCTTGGCGCTGCCATCCCACGCCACGAGGATCCTGTCTCCAGCGAAGACCTCGTGACCTTGGGGCCCCACGATGAGCGGGCGCCCGCTGTCGGTGAGCACCGCTTCGATCAGCCCGCGGTCGACGGCCAGGGAAATCGGCTCGGCGTCCAGAACCGTCAGGTCGTGGGCTCGTGCCAGGGCGGTGAAGCTCTTGACCAGGTCTGGATAGGCAAGCTGCGGTGCCTGGGTGGTGCAGGCGAGGCCCGAGGCTGCCGCAGCTTGCCGCGATGCATCCGCAGCGGCGTGAGCTAAAGCATCAAGCCGGCGGTTCTCGGCCGCCACGAGGTCTTCGGCGATGTTGCTGATGAAGGCATGTGTCAGGGAAAGCTTCAACGAGGCGGCCTGGACGGTGACGTGAGCCCCTGCCTCTTTGGCTAGCGAGAGGCCATAGGCGAGGGCCGAGGATCGCTCCTCCATCTCCTTCCTCCGTCAACCCGATCAGGATGCTGTGGATGTTCTGGAGCATCAGAGTTTTCCTTTTCCAGTTGAGACCAGGCTTGAGCTTCCGAGTTCTTCCAAGCCAGTGCCGCAGCAGGGGATCAGTATGGCACCGTCTTGCAAACGTCTCGATCGGAGACCGTACAAAGCCTTGTCGGCAGCGGCATGGAGTCCAAATCGGCCGTCAGTGCATCGCCGTTGAGCAGCCATCGTCGCACAGGTTCTCATGAAGTATGACGATCTGTGGAGCAGAGCTGCGGAAGGGGTCAAACCACACAAGACCAGGGTCGTCCATGGACAAAGCGCCCCGGTTTCCGAGGCACCCCCCACATTCAAACTGGCAGCATCTCAGGCCGTGATCTGAGCCGGTGCGGCCTCCAGAAGCTTGCTTGGGCTCGTGATTGGGATTGTCCGAGGCTTCATCGCCTCCGGGAGCTCCCGCACGAGCTTGACGTGAAGGAGACCGTTATCCAGGCTTGCACCCTCGACTGTGACATGGTCGGCGAGCTGGAAGCTGCGCTCAAAAGCTCGTGCCGCAATGCCCAGATAGAGCATATCGGACGTTTTTTCCTTGGGCTGCCGCGCGCCGCGGATCGTCAGCCTGTTCTCCTTTGCCTCAATCGAGAGATCAGCTTGCGAGAAGCCGGCGACCGCGACTGAGATGCAATAGGTGTTCTCACCGGTCCGCTCGATGTTGTAAGGCGGATAGCTCGGCGCTGAGCCTTCCACGCCGCCGGGTTGGTCAAGCATTGACAACATCCGGTCGAAGCCGACGGTTGAACGATAAAGAGGAGCAAAATCGAATGTACGCATAGCATGACCTCACTGGTTGAGGGACATGCGAAGGGTTCGCCCTGAGGGCCTGACCGTCCGTATCACGCAGCCAAATGGCCTGCGCCTCCAGTATTTGGGAGTCGAGATAAGTAATTTCAATAGGAATACATAAGTATGCTCGTGTATCTTTCAGCAATTTACTTCGATTGCAGGCGGCAAAGTTCCACGGGTATATGGGGCGGTCTATCGGTCCTGTAGCCTGGCAAGATCTGCATCTAACATCGGGTGCGATTGGAGGGCGTGGGCGTGCAGCGGCAGGCTGGCGGCGAGAATAACGGCCATAGTGGCAGTTCCTGAAGACATACGCCCCTCCCTTACAGGCCTGGTGCCCATGGGCGGATTCGGACGTGTATCAGAGCCGCAAGCAGTTGCGAGAGAGGGGCTAGGTCAACTACAGGCTTGGGAATACGCCCATTTTGAAGGGCATCGCCAATCCCGTCGGCACGTTCTGGACGGCAACGATGATGCTGGAGCATCTGGGTGAAAAGCCCGCGGCCGATCGCCTGATGCGGGCCATAGAGCGCGTGACAGCCGATCCGTCGTTGCATACGCCGGATCTCGGTGGCCAAGCCACGACCTGTCAGGTCACGGACGCCGTCATCGCCGCTATCCAAGGCGACAACGCATAAGAACAGGCAACGCCCATGCTGGTCTTGCTTCGGAAAGATGGAGAGCACTCTTATAGCCCAGGGGGATCTCCATGCCCCACACGCGTTTTACGAAATAGTTTCAGGATGAGGCCGTGCGGCTTGCTCTGACGAGCGGCCGCAGCCGGCGCGAGATCGCCGCAGATCTCGGGGTTGGCCTGTCGACCCTGCGGCACTGGCTTGATCGCCGTCGCGAGCGTGAGATCGACCATCCGCCCGAGGAGCGCCAGGAGGACATGGCCGCCGAGCTGAAGCGGCTACGGCGCGAGAACGAGATCCTGCGCCAGGAACGGGAGATCCTGAAGCGAGCCACCGCTAATGGCATGGACCGGCCGTGCTCCCGGGTGGAGCATGGGAGGGCGGGATTGTCCCGCAGGCAAGGAGCCATGCCATGTCACACCAGACCACGACTGAGGCCATCGCCACCATCGGAATCGACCTGGGCAAGAACACCTTCCACCTGATCGGCATGGATGCCCGCGGCAAGATTGTGCTGCGCCGGAAGATCGCGCGCGGGCAGCTGCAATCCTGCCTGGCCAACGTCCCGGCCTGCCTGATCGGCATGGAGGCCTGCGCAGGCGCCCATCATGTTGGGCGTCAGCTCGCGGCTCTTGGGCATGACGTGCGCCTGCTGCCGGCCCTGTACGTGAAGCCATTCCTCAAGGGCCACAAGAACGACTACCGCGATGCCGAGGCCATTGCCGAGGCGGTCCAGCGCCCGACCATGCGGCCGGTGCCGCTGAAGTCCGCCGAACAACTTGATCTGCAAGCGCTTCATCGGGTGCGCCGCCGCCGGATCGGCCAGCGCACGGCGGTGATCAACCAGATCCGCGCCTTCCTGCTCGAATGCGGCCTTCCAGTGCGGCAGGGGCTTGCGGGCTTGCGCGAGGCCCTGCCCACGCTTCTGTCTCAACGCACGGACGTGCTCTCGCCGCGGATGATCCATCTGATCGAGGATCTGTCAGACGATTGGCGGCAACTGGACGAACGCATCGAAACGCTGACCCGGGACATTACGGCCCTGGCGCGAGACGACACGGGCTGCCGGCGGCTGATGGATATCCCGGGGGTGGGCGTGATCACCGCCAGCGCCATGGTGGCGGCGATCGGAACCGGAGCCGCCTTCAGCAAAGGCCGCGACTTCGCTGCTTGGCTCGGGCTGGTGCCGAAGCAGATCTCCACCGGCAATCGCACCATCCTGGGCGGCCTCTCCAAGCGTGGGAACCGCTACTTGCGCACCCTGTTCGTGGGGGGCGCCCAGGCTGTTCTGCAGCACCCACACAACTGGCCGAGATATCGCTTCGGCCATTGGCTGATGGCAGCGGCCCCTCGGCTGCATCGGAATGTGCTGGCTGCCGCGTTGGCCAACAAGCTGGCGCGCATCGCCTGGAGCGTGTTGTACCGCGAAAGGGGCTATGACGCGGGGATTGCCGCCCAGATACCGTAAGGCCGCTTGAGCAGCAGGCGTTTCGGCTATCGAGTTCCCACCGAGGTTTGCGGGAAGGATGTGACAGGATGGATGAACGGTCGCCCTGCGCACTGGAAGCCTGAGCGAAAAAATGGCCCGTTGAGGTCTCACCGCTAAAAAGGCCCAGTGCGCGCGGATTTCCATCATGGCCCGGAGCAGGTGCTCCATCCAGAGGCCGGATAGATTGATGCGAACCGTCACTCACCCATCTGCCACAACCCTCTTGCAACGCACGGCCGGTCCATAGTTTTTCGCCAAGGAGGGAAGTCGATGAGATTCCAGTTCATCGATGCGGCGAAAGAGGAGTTCCCCGTCACACGTCTGTGCCAGGTTCTCGAAGTAAGCCCCAGCGGCTATCTCGCCTGGAGATCCCGTCCGGCCAGTCCACGCCAGCGCGAGGACCTGGTGCTGCTGGCCCACATCCGCTCGGCCTTTGTCCGCTCGAACGGCACCTACGGCAGCCCACGCGTGACCCGCGAGTTGCAGGACGAAGGCTAGAGGTCGGTCGGCGCTGGACCGTCCGGCTGATGCGCCGGTTTAAGCGCACCACCGACAGCCATCACGCCTTTCCGATCGCGCCCAACCTGCTCGAGCAGGACTTCTCGGCCGAGGGTCCGAACCAGAAATGGGCGGCGGATATCTCGTAGATACTGTCGGCGAATTCAGAAGGCCGGCGCCAACGCCGCAAAGCGGGTCACGCGCGTCTTGGTGCGCGGTCGTCC
>NZ_JAEQMY010000164.1 GCF_016743775.1 Microvirga aerilata
GACACCAGCAGCGTGCCCGCGAGTGTCACTGGCGCAAGCGTACCCGACGTCGGCGCAAACCACGGCTGTAGTACTAGAGCATCGGACCTTTTAGTGGACGCACCACCAGCGACTTCGAGATGGTTCCAGGGCTGGTGAGATGCAGAACTCATCGGATCTGAGTTCTCGTCCGATGCTCTAAGTGGTGGGAGGTTTGGGGCAGACACGTAGGCTCGATTAGCCCGACTTCGGGCGTTTCCTCCTGAAACTCGACTCCCTCCTGCTCCCTCAGCGGCGAGGGAGCTTTTTCGTGGAGAGGGATGTACCGAACAGGAACTGAAGCGCCCTCCGCCGAGACGCATATTGTCTGTCATTTCGCGGGACGGGAATGACGGAACCGTGGCAAACGCGAACGACGTTGAAAAAGCTAGAGTCAGCTCTGGGTCAATTTGTGAAGTTTAGGCATGCCCGTTAACGGTCCGCTCACCGCGAGAGACCTGACCTTTATCGCCTCGTCTCGGGCCCGGTCGGTGCCAATAATATGAATAAGCTGGGAGTGGACGGATGGTCGGCTTCGAACGACTCACGTCGCCGTTCCTGCTCCTAAGGTCGGCTCGACGTCGGACCTGAGCGAGTCCTGCCCGGTGCAACGTCTGGCTACCTATTAGCTACATGGAAGAAAATCTATCAAAGGGCAGAAGCCGGTAAACCTTTGATATAGTTAATGAACGCGCTGGGACTCGAACCCAGGACCCTCTGATTAAAAGTCAGAGGTTATCCTGTGGGCTGAGATTGTTGAAAAAGTCCGCAACTGCCGATTGTTGCGCAGGCCGCATACAGGATGCTGGGCCTGATCTTGTACGCTGACGCTAATAATAGACCGACGCAGCGGCACCCAGGAGTTTTTCAACGGAAGCGGATGTTACCTCTTGTGCCGATCCCGATAGATCGAGCATGGACGCTCTGCGTGGCAGCCGTCCGGTAAGAACTGCATCCGTTAGGCAGACAAATCCATTAGGATGCAAACTGCATTATTGCCCTCAGGGTTCGGCCTGTGCCCTGCCCTCCCCTCGCGCAGATAGCACCCGATAAAGGGCCAGCCCAAGAGCACCAAGAGCTGCCACCGGCATGATCCAAGCATTCGCTGAGCCCATCGTCCAAAGGGTTGCTCCGCTGAGCGCGCACCAGAGCAGCGGAATGATCATGAGCGCCCACGGGAGCTGCTTGTCCACTGTCAGGAGGACCCCAATCGTGGCAAGCACAGTGGGATCAGGCGCGACACCAAAGATCTCGGCCTGCATCCAGTCTCGACCAACAAGCGGGCCAATCAATGGGTGGACGACCAGCGCAAACAGAAACAGTCCCATTCCAGTCCGGCTGGTCCAATCCCTGTACGGCCGAAACGAGAGCCGATGGCGAACGATCCCTGTCCAGATCAGCAGCACTGCCTCGATGACAAAGCCGATGGCGAAGTAGCGCGCCGCCCAGTTGATCGTGTCGTAGTGCTCCACAAGGTAAGCCCACGCCGTCCAAAGCCACCCCACCGCAAGGATCACCGTGACCACCGAACCTTGCCAGGCACACGAACGATGCAGCCGCCACAGAACAATGATTCCGAGCAGTAGTGCCAGGATCTGTGCTGGCCAGATTGCCCGGTTGTAGAGCTCGAACAGGCGGTAATAGGTGCGGGCCGAAAACAGCAGGAAATCCGATGGGGTGTAGGACAGCCAGTCCCCCATCAGAGGCTCTCAACATAAACGATCATGCGGGCCCGCATCGCGCCATCCGGCAACTTTCCGGTGGCAGCAGCCATGTTCTCGCGCACATGATCGACGCGGGTGGTTGCCGGAATGGCGCAGGTCACGGCCGGGTGAGACACGATGAACTTCAGAACAAACTGCGCCCAGGTTCTCGCGTCGATCGCGGCCGCCCAAGGCGGGAGAGGGTGGCGTTCCAGGCGGTCGATCAGGGCACCCTGCCGGAACGGACGGTTCACGATCACCCCGATGCCGCGCTCTGCGGCCAGAGGCAAAATGCGCTCTTCGACCTCACGGTCGAGGATGTTGTAGGTCACCTGGATGAAGTCGAGCGGATGCTGACGCATTACCTGCTCGAACTCCCGGTGCCGGCGTCCCTCCGAGGTGGTGATCCCGACATAACGCACCTCCCCGGCCGCCTTCATGGCAAGCAGGGTCCTGAGATGCGCCTCCCAAGAGAGGAGATTGTGGACCTGCAGCAGGTCAAAGCGGGGAACCCTCCAGTGGCGCCGCGACTCGGCAATCTGGTCTGGGCCGGCTGAGCCAGACGAGGTCCAGACCTTGTCGGCCGAGAACAGGCGGGATGGGTGGCCGAGCTTCTGCAGGCCATGGCCGACCACCTCCTGCGAGGAGCCGTACATGGGAGAGGAGTCGATCATCCGCCCACCGGCTTCGAAGAACGCCCGCATGACCTCGGCACAGCTATCCCGTGCTTCGGTGTCGCGCCCGACATTGAACGTGATCCAGGTGCCGAGCCCGACCAGGGGCAGGGCCTCGCCAGTCGAGGGAATGGGTCTGGTGAGAACCGGACTTGGCTGTGCGGCTCCGGTCAGGGGCCACAACATCGCCGTGGCACCGGTCGCCGCCATGGCGCAGAGGAGACTGCGGCGGCTGAGGAGGTGTGATGGCTGCATCGATAGTTCTCCCGACCCAATCCGTCAGAGGTTGCTATACTCAGGCGGCTGCGGGCATCACGAGCCGTGAATTTTTATGTTCATGACAACGTGCACGTACCGTCACGGTGCCATGAGTCGGTGGCACAACCTGCTTGGGGTTGGAACCTTAGCCGTTCTCGGCAGTCATCCCTGTGCGGTGCCCCAACCCGGGTTGGAGCGACACTGGAGGCTGATCGATGCGTAGGGCCATTTCATCCATCATTGCACTGCTCGGCGGCATCGTCCTGGCCGGTCCAGCGGTGGCAGAGGTGTCGATCGTGGTCGACAAGACGACCCAGCGCATGACAGTGTTCGTTGACGGGCAGCAGCGCTATTCCTGGCCGGTGTCGACGGGCACTGCCGATTACTCGACGCCAGTCGGCACATTCACGCCGTCACGGCTGGCCAGGGCGCATTACTCACGGGAATGGGACAACGCCCCCATGCCGCACTCGATTTTCCTCACCGATGCGGGCCATGCCATTCACGGCAGCCGCGCCATATCACACCTCGGCACACCGGCCTCGCATGGCTGCGTACGACTGGCGCCCAGGCACGCGAGCATCCTGTTCGATCTTGTCATGGTGGAGGGACCCGAGAACACGCGGGTCGAGATCACCGGGATGGACCCGATCGGCACCAGGCTGGCAGGCGCGAATGGTGCCGGAGGGGACTACAGCCGCCTGACCAGCTTCGACCCGCTGACAAATGGGATCATGGCCGGCAGTAGCGTGGGTCGCTCCCAAGCTGACATCAGCAGAAATCCGTGAGGCGGCCGGCTCACTGAAATAGGGAGGCTGTGCTGAGTGGGTGCCATACGCCAAACCAGCAGACACCTGTCCAGCGGAGCCCGGCTGCGGATCGTCTTGGCCGTGACCCAAGCCCCTCACCGTCCGTTAACCCTGCTTCCCAACAGCTCCCGATGACCGGGAGCCTCTATCGATTGAGGTGGTTTGCTCAGCAGTCAGGTTTTCGAGGATGATCCCATGATCAGGAACGCTCTCTGCCTCAAGGGTCTTGTTGCTCTGTTGACGATTGCCGCATGGCAGCCTGCCGGGGCTGCCAGTTTCGACTGCTCCAAAGCCGAGGCTGCGGACGAAAAGGCTATCTGTGCCGATCGGCAGCTGAACGATGAGGATGTCGAGATGGCAGTCCTCTACACCCAGCTCAAACCGTTGCTTGGCATGGGCGCCCGTGGCGACATGGAGGACGAGCAGGCGGCCTGGCTCAAGCGGCGTGCCGCCTGTGGAGCCGACCGAGCCTGCTTGAGTAACGCCTATCAGGAGCGCATCCAGCAGCTCAGAGGCGGTTTTGAGGCGCTCGCCAAGCGTGGTCCTTCCTGACGGCGGCTGTCGAGGTTTGGGGCAATGCCACGCCTCACCTAGTGAGCCAGCAGCACCGGCAGTTCTGCATGCGTGATGATATGGCTTGTCGCCCCACCGAAGATCAGCTGCCGCAGGCGGCTCTGGGTATAGGCCCCTTTGACGACCATGTCGGCATGCAGTGCAGTCGCGTCCTCCAGAATGGCCTCGCCCGGGGAACGCATGTTCAGCCTCCGTGTCACTGCCTCGGCCACGATGCCTTTTCTCCGCAGGCGAAGGACCAGTTCCGCTCCGCTCGGCCCTTCCATGCTCCAGCCCTCCCATGTCAGCACGATGACGCGGCTGGCTTTTTCCAGAATGGGCAGACTAAGCGCCACCGTTCTGGCTGTCTCTGTGCTGCCATTCCAGGCGATCACGATCGTTGTTCCAATCGATGCTGGCGAGGAGGGCGGAACCATCAGAACCGGCCGCCCACCCTCAAACAGCGCAGCCTCAAGGGTAGCTTGCCGCGGCGGCTCATCGTGTCGTGCGGGTCGTCCCAGCACGACCAAATCGAAAATCCGGCTGAAGCTGTCGATGTAGCGGTTCCCGTACAGCTGTGGGCCCAACCAGCCGCAGGAGACCTCGTCCTGTGCTTCACTCTTGCGCGGCACCGAACAGGAGAGCATGAACTCTTCGAAGATCTGCCGGGAGCGCTCGACGAGTTCGCGCTGCTCCTTTTCGCTCAGGACAGTCCAGACCGCCGGGACATCGAAGGCAACGACGTCAGGGATGTCAGGGCCAAGCGCCAGGCCCTCGATATGGCTACCGAAGTGGTTCGCAACCACTAAGGCAGCATCAAGAACAGAGCGGATGAAGGGGTGCGGCTCAACTGGAGCCAGAATGGCTTTCATAACAACCACCTCAGTAGCCTGACAGCCGACGCTTCAATGCCACTATACTCTGAAGACAGTTGTTCGACACCGCTATTCGCAATCGAACCGCTGACCGAGCGGTTACCTCCAGGTCATGCTGAACGGCGGATCAATCCGCTCCTTCAAACGTGAACATTGCCGAAGGCCAGTTCGCCCTCCCCTTTCGGCCGACGCAGTGAGGCATACAGGATCCAGCCATAGAAGAGTGTGACGGCAAGGATCACAATCCAGCCCGGCACCGGGCCGATGGCGGCGTTGCGCACCCGCTCGCTCACCGAGGTCACGAGATGAGCCTCCACGGCATTCTCCTGCATTCGGATGAAGGTGGTCTTCACCAACCAGGCAAACAGCAGGATCAGGAACATCCAGCAGTAGTTGCGCCGCAGGCGGCGCGAGATGGCCTGGCTGTGACTGGTCAGGAATACGGGCTGCCTGAGATCATCGCCCAGTTTGTGGATCCAGTCATCTGTCGTTCCCTCCTCTGGCGAGAAGATCTGAGCATAGTAGTTGCGCTCCATGCGGCGCACGCGACTGCGGTAGACGTCAAAGAAGCGGTAGCGGCGCGCCTCAATCACCAGAAGCAGCAGAACCAGGACCATGGCAAAGAGCAGCACGTCATGGTGGGCTGTGGGCGTGGAAAGCGAGACCGACAGCATGGCCGCCACGACGGTAATGGCCCAGTTCGTGGTGCGGTCGATCCGGTCGCGCCAGCCGGCCATGCGGGCGATCTCGGCGCGATGGTAGTGCGCCATGACGGTGATGAACTCGGTTGACGAGGTTGGAAAGACCGGTGCCATGATGGTCGGTCGCGGCTGATGGAGCGTGTTCTGATTGCTCTTCGGCCGCATGGTGTCCCTCCCTCTTCATCAAGGCATTGGAGGATTTCCGCTCGAATTATCGGACTGCCTGTTCAGGATCTCAGCAAAGCAGGGGAACTATAGCACCGGAAAGCTCCGCCGCAGATCAGTTTTGTCCGCACTCCCCTCAGCGGCCGAAGGAGCCTGACCGCGGGACAAGTATCAGTCTGTCTGTTGCGCTGAACGCTCTTCACTTCTGGGATCCTCAACGTGGGCGTACAGTCATGGGCTTCACCCCTCAGCCCACCAGACCAGGCAGGAGATTGGCAGCCATGAAGCCCATGACCGAGACGCATCTCGCGATCCTGCGCCGCCATATGGTGGAGTTGATCGCCCTTCAGGCCGATCTGATGAGCGAAGAGATCGGCAAGAGCTCACTCGATGAGCGGGTGCTGGCGGCTATGCGGCGGGTGCAACGCCATCTCTTCGTCCCACCACAGCTTGCAGCCATTGCTTATCAGGACACACCGCTGCCGATCGGCTTCAACAAGACAGTGTCGCAGCCCTTCATCTGCGCCCTCATGACGGACCTGCTGGACCTGCATCCGCAGGAGACTGTGCTCGAGATCGGCACCGGTCTCGGCTACCAGGCGGCCGTCCTGGCCGAGATTGCTCGCCAGGTCTGGACCGTGGAAGTGGTTGAGGAGTTTGCCAGCCATGCTGAGAGTCGGTCCGAGCGATTCATGAGCTTTGACAAAGCCTTGCGATCCTGCGGGTCATGAGCCGGATCATGGCGAG
>NZ_JAEQMY010000165.1 GCF_016743775.1 Microvirga aerilata
GAGACCAGCCAAATTGCTGGTCGCACGCTCGTAATAGCCGCTGACACCCTGATTGAGAATGCGATAGCAGGGGATGGCAGCGACCTTCTGATTGGGAACTCCGCAGACAACAGCCTCTGGGGTATGCGTGGCAACGACACGTTCCATGGGGGGGCAGGGAATGACACGCTGTTTGGAGGTGCTGGAACCGACACTGCTGTTTATGCCGGTCGCCGGTCTGACTATCTGATCACCCAAGATCCCGACGGAACGATCACCATCCGTGATCGTCTGACTGGCCGGGACGGGGGAGATAGCCTTCACGGTTCCGAGATCCTGGAGTTCCTTGATGGATCGGTCGAACTGATCAGCGTCGACGTTGCTGATCAGACTGTGGCAGAAGACACTCCGTGGTCGTTCCAACTTCCAGCCGGCATCTATCCCGAGGACCGGGGGGAAATCCACTACACCGCAATGCTGACCGACGGCTCATCTTTGCCGCGTTGGATTACGTTTGATGAGGTTCACCGCGGCTTTTCCGGTACACCTCCGCCGAACTTCACTGGACTGCTGTCTCTGACAGTGGTCGCTGCCGGAACCAACTTTATCGGCCTCTCGACCTTTACGGTAGCCGTGAGTGCGAACAACCATGCCCCCGTCGCTGTGACCGTCGGCAACAATGCCTCGGTCGCTGAGGATATGGTCATGACAGGCCGTGTTCCGCCAGGCTTTGACGAGGACAGCGACCACCTGACGTATGAGCTGGTGGCGCCTGTTGTGGGACTGACATTCAACGCCGACGGCAGCTTTCACTATATGCCGAGGGAGAACTTCAACGGAACCAGCACTTTCCGCTACTGTGTGGTGGATGCGTCGGGTGCCAAGAGCGAGCCTCAGACCTTTACTCTGACGGTCACCCCCCTGAATGATGCGCCAGCCGGTCTTGGGCTGGCCGGCGGTGCTGTGGCCGAGGGCGCCGCACCAGGAACGGTTGTCGGCTCGCTATCGGCCAGGGACGTGGATGGTGACGCATTCAGCTTCAGCCTGCTGGATGATGCCGGCGGCAGGTTCGCTCTCTCGGGCAAGCAACTGGTGGTGACCAATGGCTCTCGGCTCGACTACGAGCAGGCCGGAAGCCATCAGATCACCGTCCGCGCAAGCGACAGCTATGGCGCCAGCGCGGACAAAGTCCTGACCCTCACAGTGCTGGATATCTGGAATGAGATCATCACCGGTACGAGCGGGAGAGACGTGGTGGCAGGCGGCTCGGGCAGAGACAAGCTCTCGGGCAGCGCAGGTAACGACGCGCTGAATGCCGGAGCCGGCAAGGACGTCCTCGACGGCGGATCAGGCAACGACCGACTTACGGGTGGTGCTGGTCAGGATTGGCTCACGGGCGGTTTGGGTAAGGACGTGTTCATCTTCAGCAGCAAGGACACGAGCCCCTCCAAGAAAAATGCCGATTACATTACAGACTTCTCCGGCAAGCATGGCGACCGGATCGATTTGAAGACCATCGACGCCGACGCCACGAAGAAGGGTGACCAAGCCTTCACCTTCACTGGCATCCAGACGTTCACCAAAGCTGGCCAAGTGCAGTACGAGAAGACGAAATTGGCCACCTACATTTATCTCAACACTGACAACGACAAGACCGCGGAAGGAATAATCAAGCTCAAGGGTGCTATCGACGTGCAGAAGGGCTGGTTTGTCCTCTGATGCTTATGCCCCCAAGGAGCGCATCGTTGAATGCGAAGAACCGGGCTCCACTTTCGCGCATGATGCGCCAGCAATCGGACGTCATGGAGAGTCCTGCTCAAAAGCAGACCGCCCGGCGTTACCCGCAGCGTCTCAGCCAACATGGCTTGGCCCGGTTTGAGGTGCTCGGGTTCTTTTCGAATCAGGATCCCATTGGCTCTCTGGCCAAGCGCTTGGCCAGAGAGCGAGGTGCCGCGGCTTCGAACTGAACTCGGCTGCAGCCTCAGCGGCCAACCGCCCGCGGAGTGGTATGCTGGGCGCGCTGCGTGCATCCCCTCTCATTGAGCCGATCTCCGCTCTGAACCCACCGCAGGTCGCGCCATCGACCTGTGACCCGCGACCGTCGGGGCCCCACATCATTAGCCATGCCATGAGGCTGTCCCCGCCTGGAGCGTTGAGCACCGTCCCGCCTTACTCGCGTGGGACGATCTTGCCCGACAAGGTCCGCTTCCAACGGCTGGCCCGGCCGAAGGGCAGTGGCCGTTTGGCCGCCTCCGCGCCCAGGTGCCGGATCTTCTGGCGCTTGGCCCGCGCCGCCTGGCGATGATCGTCGCGTGTCTTGTCCGTGGCACATGCCTCATGGGCCGGCCCAAGATTGGCGAAATCATCCGCCCCGCCGAGTTCCAGGGCTCGGATGTGCTCCACGATCCAGCGCTCGCGCACGCCATCAATCTTGCCGTCACACAGCACACAGACGCCACCCGTCTTCTCCCACACTTTGAGCCGCCGATGGGGCGTCAGCTTGCGGCGTGCCGTGGTGCCCACATCCTCGACTGCGACGAACGGCATCGCGCACCTCAGTCCAAGGTCCGAGGATGAGGAACCTGGCCCAGGCACTTGCCAGACGCCTCCGCGCGCAGCAGATCGGCCACACGGGTGAGCAGCCGATCCCCCACCTCCCGCAAGCGCTCGCAGCCCGTAAGGAGGTTGGCCACAGCGCGGTCACGCTCCGGATCGACCTGCACCCCCAATGAGGCGACGGTGGCCGCAGGCTTCGTGTCGGATACCTCGTGCGATACAGTTTGCCGTTGAGGGCGCCACCCCCGTTGTGCTCTCGTCATCGGCCATAGTCCTTATGGAAAGGGAAACACACCCCGTTCAGGGATCTCCAGGTCTTGCATGAACCCATCGCTGTTGGGTCAGTGCGCGCCAATTCCGCGGCGGACCTTGGCCTGCGCCCATGCGAATGTCAGCGCCGTGCTCATCAGCGTTCGCCATCCAGCCCGTGGTCGCTTGGCGCGTTCCTTGCGGGCCAGAGCAACCGCAAGCGCCATGATCGCGGATCGGTCGTAGACGCCATCACGGCTGAGAGGCCTGGCCTGCGCATCTCTGAGCACATCGCAGGCCCTGGCGAATGCGATCGATTGCGCCGTCAGGGCATTCACCGCTGGTCGGGGTGCCCTCTCACGCCGCAAGTCTCGCATGGCAGCAGACCAGTTAACGTGACGATGGTAGGACATGAGCAGACCTCCACGATGGAGCTTGGAACCTGATGGATCCCGGTGAGCCGCGGCGGGGCATCCGCTTGCGCCATTCCAGCCGGCACGGCGCCGGCGTCGTGCGCCGTTGGCCCTGGCCACGATTACGAGGACGAGTCCGGCCCCGCGTCCGGCGCGACCACGGCGTGCTTTTGTGTTGGGCTGGCTGCGGTTCGATCATCTCCCGCGTGAGCAGCCGGGGCTGGAGCGCTCTTGAGGTTGGCTCCGGCATTCGCAGATTGATCGAGGCCCAGAAGGTCGCGCGTCTGCCGGATCAGACGCTCCCATTCCGCGCAGACGCCCTGATACCGATGCAGAAGACCCGCGAGCTCAGGCTCGCCCTCCGATTCAACTGCGACCAACCGCACCTGCACACCCAAGGAAGCCACCGTCGCCGGCACGGCCTCCGAGCCCGGGTGGGTGCCCGAAACTCTTGCATTGTAACCGCCCGCCCGTGATCTTCGTGCCATGACAATCTCCCTGAACTACGCCAAAAAACGATATAACGTTTATAGGGCGGTGTCAAGCATCCTTGATCCTGCTTCTTGGCTGGAAGCCAACCTGAGCCCCGCCGATCCATCTGGGACAGGCAGCCACGGATGGCCGACACGGTCCTGATCCCATGCGGGCATCCTTTCCAATCCAGGCATCGGCTGAACAGACCATAGGCTCCTGAATGCCCGTCGCATTTGACGAACCGGTTTGGCTCGGGCAAGGATTCAGGCCCTGCGCAGCCACACCGAGGAGGACACAGTGATGGGTGACGGCTCTCGTGCCACCGCGTCCTTTGCCTGTACCGCATGCGGCAGCCCCTCCATCCGGGTTCCGGACGAGATTCATGATGCGGCTGATCTATCCTGCGCCGGGTGCGACGCGACGCTCGGCTCCTGGTTTGCGTTCAAGGAGCAAATCCGTCAAACGATCCTGCGCGAGATCGCCAGCGGCACGACCTCGGCGGCCTTGGCCAGCAGCGACATTCCCCTGCAGTCCTTGCAGGACTCGGCTGGTCACCGCCAGGACGCCCGGCCTTCGTGACCTGCTTTGACTGCCCCGACCCAGGCGTGGACCCATCCGACCTTACGGCGGCGGATGACCCGCTCCCGTGCGGACCTCACCGGCACCGGTGCACCAGAAGGGCAACACCCCGGGGGTGAAGCGCTCAAAGGAGCCGCACCAACCATCATGCCGTCTCCACCTGCTCACAAACCCGCGTTTCGGTCCAAGAGCGTTATGGGTGGGACGCCGCCGACTGGGATTGTACTCGGCGATCCGATGAGGAAGCCGGTCACTGCACTGCCATAGCACGAGGTTCGCCCAGTCTCGCCAGGCGCCCACGGCAAATGAGGGCACGAGCACCGGGGCAAAGCCTTCGCCTATCAGATCCAGCGCCACCGGCCATAACGGCGGTTGGCGCCCGGCTGCCGCAAGGCCATACCAGGCCCATGCCACGTCGTTGAAATCACCGCTGTGCAACTGACGCCCGACCCTGGTTCTCGGACCCGCCAGATCACAGCAGTCCACGTCCTGGCTGCACCGGATGCACGGCGCAAATCTCCGGGCGAGCCCCTGGCTGATCTTCAGAAAGGTCTCCTTAACGGAAGGGTCATTTCAAAAAGAGCAACAATCGCCTGCTCTGCCGTCACGACAGAATTGTACCTGAAACTGCAATGAGCTGTGAGGACGGATACCGTCAACCGATCCGAGCACAGGCGCCAGTGAGATCCTCCCCCGCAGTGGGACTCGGACCTTGGTCGGAGGCCTACTCAGACCTGCGGTGGATCGCGATCTCGTCTTTATCTCTTATCCCTACGTCTTGAGAGATTTCTCACAGGGGCACGGGCCCGGCGCAGCATCGGCTGTGGTTCTTCTCAAGGGGGTAGAGAAATGACGGATGTCGGGACCATCAGCACCAATTATCTCTATAGCATAGCGGGCGATGACACGCTCCACGGCGGCGCAGACCTCCTCATCGGCTTGGCTGCCCACGATGCCCTGATCGGCGGGGCGAGCGGTGACACGCTTGAGGGTGGTGCTGGCAATGACGTGCTGAGCGGTGGGGACGGCAACGATACCTTTATCTACTCTGGAGCAGCAACCGGCTTTGACACGGTGAATGGCGGGGCCGGGTTCGACACGATCCGTGCGCTCTCTGACAACACGGTGATCGGCCTGCGCTCCTTGACTAACATGGAGGCGATCAGCGCCAACGGCTTTGCCGGGGTGCAAATCCGGGGCTCGGACGTCGGTCCAGTGGGCGAGAACCTGGACTTCACCAATGTGGCACTGACCGGGATTGTGGGCATCCATGGCGGGGGTGGGCACGACACCCTCACCGGCAGCGCAAGCGCCGACACCCTCACCGGCGGCACCGGCAACGATGTGCTCAACGGCGGGGCTGGCAATGACGCCGTTGATGGCGGTACCGGCAACGATACCCTAAACGGTGGGGACGGCCATGACACGCTGCACGGCGGTGATGGCAGCGACACCATTTCGGCCGGAGCCGGTGATGACGTCATCACCTACACCGGAGCCGCAAACGGCGTCTATGACGCGGTGAATGGTGGTGACGGCACCGACACGATCCGAGCATCGGCCGCTAGCACGGTGATCGGCCTGCGCTCGCTCTCTGGCGTAGAAGCGATCAACGCCGGGGGCTTTGCTGGGGTGCAGATCCGGGGCACGGACAACGGACCGATCGGGGAGAACTTCGACTTCTCGAACGTGACCTTGACCGGAATCGATCGCATCGACCTCGGCGGCGGGCACGACACTGTTCTCGGCAGTGCGGGCGCTGATACGATCCTGGGCGGCAGCGGCAACGACGTGATCAATGGCGGCGAGGGCTCGGACCGGCTCACCGGCGGGACGGGCCATGATGTGGTGTCGGGCGGGCTCGGCAACGACGTGATGAACGGCGATGACGGCAACGACACGCTGTCGGGCAATGCCGGCAACGACATCATCGCGGCGGATGCGGGGGATGATGTGATCACCTTCACGGGCACCGGGGATGGCTTTGACACGGTGAACGGCGGGGCCGGGTTTGACACGATCCAGGCGGGGGCGGACAACACGGTGATTGGCCTGCGCTCCCTGACAGGCGTGGAGGCGATCACCTCGGGCGGCTTTGCCAACGTGGTGATCCGCGGCTCTGACCTGGGGCCTGTGGGCGAGAGCCTGGACTTCACGGCCGTGACGCTCACCGGGATTGTGGGCATCCATGGCGGGGGTGGGCACGACACCCTCACCGGCAGTGCCGGGGCCGACA
>NZ_JAEQMY010000166.1 GCF_016743775.1 Microvirga aerilata
ATGTCGCGCACGCGGGAGGCGCCGACACCCACGAACATCTCGACGAAGTCGGAGCCCGAGATGGTGAAGAACGGCACGTTAGCCTCGCCCGCCACGGCTCGCGCCGTCAGGGTCTTACCAGTGCCGGGAGGGCCGACAAGCAGCACGCCGCGGGGGATGCGGCCGCCCAGGCGCTGGAACTTCTGGGGATCGCGCAGGAACTCCACCACCTCCTGCAGGTCCTCCTTGGCCTCGTCGATGCCCGCCACCTCATCAAACGTCACACGCCCATGGGCCTCCGTCAGGAGTTTGGCCTTGGACTTGCCGATGGACATCAGACCGCCTCCGCCACCCTGCTTGTTCATGGCGTTGCGGGCGAACCAAATCGAGATGCCGATCATCAATGCAAACGGCAGCAGCGACAGCAGCAAGCTACCAAGCAGGCTCGGCTGCGGCGGGGGCTCGGCCTTGATCACGACGCCCTTCTGCTGCAGCTGGGCGATGAGGCCGGCGCCTTGTGGAACATAGGTTGTGACGGTGCCGCCTGCGGAGCGCTCGGCGATCACCTCCTGTCCCTGGATGGTGGCGGAGCGGATCTCCCCTTGCTCGACGGCCGTGATGAACGCCGAGTAGGGGAGTTGATCAGCTTGCGGTCCCACCGTGTTTTGAAAGTAGAACATCGACAGCAGGGCCATGACCGCAGCGGCTATCGCAAAGTTGCGAAAGTGAGGCGCGGCGTTGGGATTGTTCATTGCTATGCTTTCTGAACGGCAGAGTTCTGGCCGAGATACGAGGGTAGCAGCCGGACCCGATCCTCTTCCTGAGCAGTGTCATCTCTGGAAGGTGTTCGGCTCCGGATGGACTCGGTCGAGGTGATCACGCAGCAGCGCCATATTGCGCAGGTTCGAGCGGAAGAACACGTCACCAACCCAGCCCACGAGCGGTACTGCGCTGATCACGAAGTCGACACCGACATTTCCGGCCATACGCATGAGGGTCCCGGTCGGCACACCGAGGCGCCGCGCTTCCCAGATCAGGTAGGCCGACATGCCTTTCGAGGTCAGCGTACCAACGCCCGGGATCAGGTTCAGGAGCGCGTCTGCACCGAAGCGGATCTTGGTTCCCGGCACGCGGACTGCGCTGTCGAGGATCCTTGCCAGCGTATCAAGCCGTGCCCGCGTCTCGGTCGCGCGGAAGGAGGCGCCGTTGAGGGACGAAGAGTAAGAGTAAGACGTCACAGTGGTCTCCCAGATGTGGAGCGCGCATTGAAGTGCTCCTCAGGTGAGAGAGTCCGACATCGCAGCCTGTAGACGGCTGCCAGAGGGGCCCGGACCCCGGTACTGGATAGATGGGGGTGGAATGGCTTCGGTTCAAGATCAGACGAAGCGCCCTCACGAGCAACTATCTCGTCTCAAGCGGCGCTCGATCACGTTATAGTTAGCATTGATCAGATCATCCCAGGGCGGCTGCTGGGCTTGACGCAAGCGGCGTAGAAGATAGACGCACGACGCGATGCCGCCGGCCAGCATCGAGAATTCAGGTTGCACACGAGTGGGATGATCCTTCTGGCATGGCACCTGGTGGTCGCAGCGGTTCTCAAAGCGACAAAGTGGCGTGTGGGAACGTCCCTCTAAGATCCTCGAAGGTGATCACCGTTCCAAACTTCGAGAGATGCGGTAAGTATTCCGGCAGCTTTGAAGCGCTGCAGAGCAGGACGGTCGCGGCATCGGCATGCGGCACAACAGCTTTCGGCGCCAATGTCGCCCAACACTGTGCCCGAAGCGCGTAGTTGGTGACCTGATCCTTCTTGGTCGGGAACTTGTCGGCAGGCTGCTTGACCTCGAAGCGCATGCCTAATACGGCCTCAAAGATTGCGAGGATGTCGGTTTCCTGCCCGCTGCATGCCTGACAGCGGCATTTCTCTGTAAAGTGGGACCGCCACCAGGTCGCGGAGCTTTTGCTTCGCTGCGCCTGCATTTCTTCGTGCAGCAGGCGCGCCTCGTGCGCGAAGTCTGCGAACTTGGTGCACTGCAGGACCCATGATCGAAAAGCCGGATCCACCACTAAGGCATTGGCAAAGGGCTCCGCATAGGTGAACTCAACTGGACCGTAAAGGATAGCCTATCCTGACGTCCTTGATCGAACAGAGGTTCGAAGCATGCCCTGTCGGTCCGCTTCGTCTCCTGCGAGAAACCGCGGCTCGCCGCAAGCCCAGCCGCTATAGAGTGGGCGGGATGCGTCTGGTCGAACGAGGATCAGCTTGCCTAGTTCTGCCGAGCAGCCGAACAGGGAGACGAAGCGGGCAAAGGCACCGAACCACCTCTGCTGTGGTGAGAACGAATGCACGATCATGGCTGCGGCGTCAGTCTTGAAGCGGTCTGCCTCAATGAGCGCCGACACGGTTCGATGCAGAAGTTGGTAATGGAGGTCAGGCGGCAGTTGCTGCTCGTCGAGCCCGAGCCGATCACACAAGAACGCGAGACGCTGGCGCTTGCCAGCAGAGGCATTGGCCTTCCAGTTCCCCAGGAGCCGGCCAAAGGGCTTGTCGACCTTGCCCTCAATCGTCGCGGCATGGTCTCCGGCTTCGACCTCTAGCGCCTGCCAGAAACCAATGCGGCTACGTTGCCTCAGGGGCCCGCGTGCCCCGCTGCCCTTTGCCGGGTTGAACCGGAACGTAGACTAACCTTCTGTGGCAGTCGCACCAGCTCGATCCCTCCGGTGTCGGAGCTCCGCAGCAGATGGCGCGACGAGGGTCGTCGGAGACGATGTAGCGGCAGTGCCGCATTCTGATCCCTGTCCTTGCCGCCCTTCAGGCGTTCCGTCAGCACGCGTCCGCGCAGGGTATGAGCCTATGTGAAAACTCAAACCGCGTTCACCGCAGCGAACTAACCTCACAAGCATATCCCTCTGCACCAATGAATTCTCGGTCGATCAGGGAGTGCGAGACATAAAGTTGCTCAAAGGAGCAGCCCATCAACATTTTCAGACAAGCCCCTAAGGCGGAGACAGGGAACGCCCGCGCCTTTCCTGAGAGGTATTGGCGCTTGCGCCGATCCGCCGATGCCGACTCCTATAGTGCTGCTCGGCCCCCGGCCTTGATACAGACTAGGGTGACCGACCCAGGCGCCGAAGGGCCCAGTTACGCTGTCAATGAGTTCAGCTGAAGCGGTGTAATATGCCAGTCGATCCCCATCGACGCGGTCAAGGTGAACACCGGCTCATTGCGCTCGTCCAGCACCGCGATGACGCCGCCGCCGCTATTGCCCCGTGCCAACTGGCCCATGCCGATCTCGGCGGCCGAGCGTACTGCCCCTTGCACGGCGGCGTACAGGTTGGCGAACTCGGTGCCCTCGTCATCATGCACGCTATGTGAGAAGTTACGGAAGTTGAGATAGTAGCGGGGCATTGCAGTCTCCTCTCTGCTGCGCGGGTTCAGACGGACCTGATTCAAGTGATCACGTGCCCGTTCTGGAAGGGTTCGCTCATCAAAAATTCTTGGACCATAAGGGGCCAGCGCCAAATCTCTTCCTGATTATACGCCAGCAATGATTAGCTGTAGCCGGGCATGCGTTCCAGCCGCGAATACTTCAGTAGTACTTTGATCGACATGAGGAACGCGGTCGGTCTCGTTGGTTCCTTTCAGCGACCGTACGAGTGAAGAGCTCCGACATTTATAGAATACCGGTTCTTTCACATTTTAGGCTTACCTCATCAATGCGCTGCTCCCCGTCAGGCGTGCTCATCCAAAGCACGAGATAAGGGTGCCGTGTTTACCAACGATAGTCAAGATAATTTGGGAGTTTGTGAGACCAAATTGCAGTTCAGTAAAATAATCGCCGGTATAGCTATATAGGATGTCATACCAAAAACTTTCCAAAATTATAAAATTTCTAAACTCGAATACCCTTTGTTCAATAATAAGCTTTGAGAATCACGTGTTTGACTTGATACATAGACAATCTTTTTTGACTACTTTGAGCTTGTGAGGCAATGTCTAATAAAGTTTGATTGCCTCGCTGGCGCGACAGCTTAGGATAATTTGGTTTTCTGCTTCCATCAGTCTCGAGTAGATGTCAGATTTCGGCGCGAGTATAAGTCTAGCATATGTTATTTTGATGATTTAGATCTATACTGCTCGTTTCCACACACGTTCTCGTAAACGCTGATGATGCCTCTGATGAGATAGACTTCGTCAATGAGCTGCGGGTATGAAGGTCCTGTCATGCGGGGTCGAACACGAGTGATCGGCGCACAATCTGGCATGATGACTACGCGCTCTGCCAATGTATGGAGGAGGGGTTCGGCGAGATCACCTACATCGGTCTTGTGGCGCCGCCAGGCGGATGCGATCGCCTCATGCTTGCAGCCCCAAGTCGAGGTTGCGAACGCCTCCAGAGCCGCCTGGCCAGCTTCAGCATCCTTGGCGCGGTAGATCTCCTTCGAGGCCGCCGCCACGGCTTTGCAATCCTTGTAAGCCACAAAGGCGAGCGACGAGCGGATCGAATGCAGGTCTGCACACAGCAGTCTGCGGAATGAATAGGCCAAGCGCACGAAGGATCTGAAGTCGGTAAGCACTCGGTTGCGCCGGCACTACTCTGGAGGATAGATCTCTTGAACCGGCTTGACCTCGGCGCTCGCCCCCTATAATTTTGTATGGTCGAGTAACAGTCACCAACATGGCGCTGCTATTGTTGGTGTGTAAGCGCCTTGGCGTTGGATTACTCGAAATTTCATTTCCAGGTAATTTCCAAAAACTGACAATCGGATGTAGCTCGTGACTGGCGAGGAGATTTGCTTGCGCATTTCTCCCAGCGGACATGGCGCTGGTGATGATTGTGTAGAAGAGGGAAGTAAAGCGAAGAAGGAGAGCATGGAATATAGATATGAATACGAGAGTACTGGTAGCCTTGTATCTAATGGAGAAGTAATGTCTTGAAGCATCTTCAATACGCGGTCGCAGCGAGAACAAGTCTCTACGTACGGATGAGATCATGTACTTGGGAAGACTACGTTAGCGGAGGGCTAAAATAATCTAGGCAAGAAAAGCCCTTGAAGCTGGCGGCTTCAAGGGCTTCTGGAGCCATTCGCCGGATTGGCAACTGGAGTGCTCACAACCTCCTTTATGCCATTCCGACAAGCTGAATGTAAAGAGCACTGTATTCAGTGAATGCTCCTGCTTTGCCTACTATCAAAAGGATGGTGAACAGTGACACTTCTAGAACTGGAAAGGGCGGTATATGCCGCGGCCAAAGCGAATGATTCAGCTGAGATGTGCAAAGTGGTGTCGGGCTACGTCGAGCAGGAACGGCACAAGGCCGCTGAACGGCAGCGTCGTTGTCGTGCGTCACAGCAACGTCACAGCAACGCCCCTCACGCGCGTGTAGTTAATACTAATCTTCCAAAGGAAGAAAAAGAAAGATCTTCACTTCCTCGGGAATGGAGGCCAACGGAAGGCCATAGGAAGCGGGTCGAAGAACAGGGTCGCCTCCCGGATCACCTGAACTTTGTGGAGACACTGTTCCGGGCTTGGGTCGACGAGAACGCATTGGAATCGATCAATTGGGACGCGAGCTTCAGCAAGTATCTTGAAAACAACTTCGTGATGTATCCGAATGCCAATCAATTCAAGGGCAAAGGCTCGCCGCAAGGGCAGAAAGGGTATTCGATAAAGCCGAGGGCTTCATCGGCCTTGAGCGAGACTCAAATTCCGGACGGAACTCCTGAAACCTTGGCTGCAATTATTCGGCTGATGGATCAGAATGTCGCCGAGAGCGAGATCAAGCGGAAGCTTGATGTTGGGGATTCGGAAATCCGGCAAGCGTTCAGGATTCGTCGTCAGCAACGTGTTCAAACTGCCTGTCGTGAAAACTAAGGAGGTTGTTTATCACGTCCGAGGAGCTGAAGCTGGTCGTTACCCGAGATCAGCCTTTTAGGGCTGCAGTCATAATAACCTGTGTGCTGCAGCTCTATGATGATTCCAACGGTGAGGGTCGGATCAAGAACCCGGGCGGTTACTTCCGCGCCCCGGCACGACTGGTTAAAGTCGGCAAGATCGGGAACTGTCGGGAATTTCGTGTGGGGCCATTACGATGATCTGGAAGGAGACATCGCATGGCACGCCGCAAGGAACC
>NZ_JAEQMY010000167.1 GCF_016743775.1 Microvirga aerilata
ATCATTTTGATTGAATGAGAGCACTCCTTAAGGGGAGCAGTTAAAGGCGGAAAGTGAAGGCAATTGCAAGAGGTCGCATGACGGGCTTGATCGGCTTGAGCTGAACGTGATGCCCAAGCCCAGTGCTCCGGGGCCAGATCAAATCCGGGTTAGGCCTTACCCTGTCTCAACTCGCACTGACACAGCATTCCGAGGCCGCGGCGCCGACTGGTGTGGCTGTCCCTGATGCACAATGCGAGCGACTGCCTCAGGTGACTCGACCGGTCGGCGTCACCTTATCCCACACAGAAAAAAGGCTGCGGAAGCCAGCGGCTTGAGTTTGAGAGGGATTTGTCCAGAGGACTACCTGGAAGGACGATCTCCCGCATGAAAGGACAGTTCGCCATTATCCTGATGAGCTTGCGGGAAGCTTGCCGGAGAACGAATCAACAACCAAGTTGCACGCCTGGCTTGAAA
The DNA here is from genome assembly GCF_016743775.1 of Microvirga aerilata. Lineage (GTDB taxonomy): Bacteria > Pseudomonadota > Alphaproteobacteria > Rhizobiales > Beijerinckiaceae > Microvirga > Microvirga aerilata. The sequence continues at coordinate 457 of NZ_JAEQMY010000167.1, forward strand.
AGCACGGATCATGGACTCTATTCTGTTCACGGTCGGTGCAATCCGGCTGACCCTGCCGTTAGCCGTGTGGGGTTGGCAGGTTCATCACCGTCTCTTCGTCGTTCAAAAGTAAGTCTGATCCGGTGTGAGTGCATCTGGCAGGAGTTCAGGAGTCTCTCTTTTGGCTACGCTGAAGCAGTTTGAAGAAGCCTTGCGAGTCCAAGGCATGCACATGGCCTTGGCAATCCTCGAGAAGATGCGCAAGGAAGAAAAGGAGACGCGCACGATCGCGCCGGCACGTCGCGTTGCTGGACGTAAAATGACGCCAGAGCTGGCCCGTAAGATCCTCGAGCTTCATAACACCACGGACATGACCCAGCAGGAGAGCGCTTTCCAGCTTGGGATCAATCAGGGTCGCGTGAATGAGGTCGTTAAGCGCGGGAAGTGGCTGACCGAAGATCCACAGTCTGAGGAAGCACAGGCACGTGATAAGGCGAAGTCTCGGATGAAGAGGATGCAATCCGAGAACACACCCATCCTCCGGAAGCAGCCCGTTGTAGCCACAACCGAGCAAGCGCCAAAAAAGCCGAAGCCGCGTAACACGGCACAACTGTCGATCGACGATTTTCTATAGCCCCAGGAGCCTGAATGGAATCGTGTATCAGCGGGAGCCAACCCCGCTGCTTACCATCAAGTCAAGCCTCGACAGGTCGGCGTGGTGCATCAGTAAAACGCCATTCTTATGTGCGAGCTGGTGGGCCGACTTCGTGAAGACTGAGTTCGTGACCACCACAGAATAGTGGGCATCTTGGAAGGCAGCAGCGGCATAAGCTTCCTGAACGGCCTTGTTGCCGACGGTGCCACTGTAAAATTTGCACTGGATGACAACCCGTCTGCCGTCCTTCTCGGCGATGATGTCAGCTCCCTGGTCGCCCGATCCAGGAGTGAGCACAGCGTGCCAGCCAGCCTCCTGCAGGATTTCCCGGCAGTAGAGCTCAAACTCCCTGCCAGTCATAAGGTCATCAAAATCATCTGACGACTCGGCCGGCTGGTACCGGTCAATGACCCGATTGATCCGTCTTCTCAAGCGGTCTAGGTGCCGCTTCGGATCATTGGCTAGAAGATGATCGATCTTCCTGCGCCGGAACTCCGGCAAGAGCGCCTTCTTGAGGAACGAGTTCAGGTGCTTATCCCAAGCCTCCTCGGACACGCTCCCGTATTCATCCGGGGAGAGCATATGGGCGCGCTTTGTGGCCAGGGTCCTCAGATGCTTCAGGGCAGCGCGGTCCGTCAGGTCCAGAATGAGAAGGTAGGAATGAACCTTCGTCAGGCGCAGGAACAGCAGAAGTCCGAGCGCTGACCAAGCGGCAACCGGCTGGAGATACAGTCCGATTCCGAAGGCCGCGATCAGCGCAAGGCCGAATACCTTGTGTCTCCAGAGGTAGCGAAACATGCCTTTTCCGCACCTGAGGTGGGTACCGACGTGAGTGTCAGTCCATTCAATAACCAGGTGCGGTTACCAGCGGCTTCCCACGGATCCAGAGCGCCAGGAACTCACAGGATTATTTCGGATGCTACTGCTTGGTGATCCAGGTCCGGTCGAGGATGTCACCGGCGAACACCCGCAATTCTTCAGCACTGCTGGCCTCATCCCGCTGAATCACGAATAGACCTGTATGGAGCAAGATTATCAACTCTCAAGCTCGCTGTTCCTCACCAGTGGCCGTCGGCATAACCTCGGCCATGTCCAATCTCATGATGGCAGCATCCTAGTCTAGGATGTCCATAAGGCGGCTGGTCACTGCATCTCCTTCCAGTTGGCGGCGGGTGAAAGTGGACTATGATCTTACATAGTTCACTCTGGCCAATTGGCAGTGTGCCAAGGGTACAGACTCAGTCACAGCGGGTCGATGCCGACGTTATTGCAGTGGCCGTAAAAAGCGTGGTTCCCAGCATTGTGGTAGGTCTCAGTGATGGACATCTTCTTGCGCCGGTCCAGAGCGAAGTCGGATCTGCTGCGCTGCATACAGCAGTAGGCAATCGGGCATCCGTTCATTTTCATTGTCTGGCGAAGGCGGAGGCCTCGGTGGCTATCTGCTCCGAGTAGCCGTCTCGGCCCATGAACAGCACAAAGACTGGAAGGCGCTCCTTGATGAAGCGATCATCACTGAGGAAATCAGGGGGCGAAATCTCCATACTGGGAATCTCCACTGGGTGAGGCCCAACAAAAAAGCCGCCCCAAAACTAGAGCGGCTCGTCGCGAGCGCGGAGGAATCCGCAAAGTGGGTGGGGGTTTTAGACCTGTAGATTGGTCGCAGATTCCTTGCCAGTGCGCCGGTCAGCTTCAACTTCGCCTGAGACTTTTTGCCCATCTTTCAGGTTGAGCAGGCCTGCCCGCTCAACCACGCTAATATGCACGAAGACATCCTTGCCGCCATTGTCCGGCTGGATGAATCCATAACCCTTGGTTTCATTAAACCACTTGACCGTTCCAGAAGCCGTACTCGACTTAAGTCCTCTTCCGTCGGCAGGAATGGGCTCAAAGTCCCGTTAGTCTCGGCCGAAACATCCCAGCCGGAGAAGGTTAATCGGCGGCTCCCGGGTTAGCAAGCACCACGGGTAAGGTTGCTTCAATGAAGTCCAGGCCTAATTTCGATCCTTGGGTGTGCGACCTCAAGGTAGGTATGCCGTCATCCGGACGTCACCATGGCTTGGGAGATAGACACGCCCCAAAAACCTGATCTGAACGACATGGAGGAAACATGAAAGCCTTACTACTCGCCGCAGCCCTCGCGCTGACGCCGCTCGCCGCGGTAGGCGCTGATGTGAATCCTCTGCCACAGGCTCATGCCCACAACGACTATGAGCATCCGAGACCCCTTCTCGATGCTCTCGATCACGGCTTTACTGGCGTGGAAGCCGATATCTGGCTCGTTAACGGAAAGCTCTTGGTCGCGCATGAGGAGGCCCACATCAAGCCGGAGCGCACACTGGAGGCGCTTTACCTGGACCCGCTGAAGAAGCGGGTCACGGAGAACGGTGGTCGGGTCTATCCGGGTACCCAAGGTTTCACCTTGCTGATCGACATCAAAACAGAGGGAGAGCCGACTTATAAGGCCCTAGCGGAAGTCCTCTCAAAGTATCCGGATATCCTGACCGTCGTTCGTGACGGCAAGGTACAGCCAGGGGCGGTTACTGCGGTCGTGTCCGGCAACCGTCCCAGGGAATACATGCTAAGCGAGAAAGTCAGGTATGCAGGCTATGACGGCCGCATGCCCGATCTAACGTCCGACACTCCAGCGGCATTCATGCCGCTCCTGAGCGACAACTGGACCAAGGTGTTCACCTGGAAGGGCGACGGCGAGATGCCCGCTGCCGAGAGAGCAAAACTGCAGGATATCGTGAAGACTGCCCATAGTAAGGGCTGGACGATCCGGTTCTGGGCAACACCGGACCAACCAGGGCCTCAGCGGAATGCGATTTGGAAAGAGTTGAAGGCAGCTGGAGTGGACAAGATCAACACCGACGATCTGGCCGGCCTGCAACGATTCTTAAGTGAATAATCCAAGACGGGCATGAGGCGCGCCTACCTCGGGCGCGTCTCACCGGATGCCGCTTTCCTACGGCAGCGCGGGTTGTTAACCGATCCATCTCAGTGAAGGCACGTCTGGCGTCGCCGCCTGCGTGAACCGTGAGTTGCGCGAGAGCGGCTTCCTCGACGTTGACTGTGATCCCCATCGCTTTGAAGTGATCCACAGCGCGAGTCACCACATCCTTCATGTCCTCAACGGTCAGCGGCTCAAACCTGAAGACCGTTCCCTGGTCCTGCCGCAACTCCGTAACATAGTCGGGAAAGCAGCAGGTGCATCGCGCCGACCTTCTGCGGTGAGCACGTGAAACTGACTGGCGAGCGACAACTGCTGACTGCAGGGATATTTCGCCTGCCGTTTACATACCATATGGTTTTTGGCACTAGGCGAGCTTGGGAACGATGAAGCCGCGCCCAGGTTTTGCCCCGCTGGAGGAAGGCTTGGTATAGACCAACTGCCTGTGCCAGGGGCACCAACTTGAGCCTTCCTTGGTCTGACCTCCACAGAAGATGGCCTCTGAGCCACTGTCTGAGGTAACGTAGCGGCATTGCCGCGCCCTGAGCTTCAGAAGCGTCGTTCTGTTGCGAGGGGAGGGCTCAGGAACCTCAGTCTCGAGCATCACTCTCAGGTACTCAGTAGCAATTGACCTGAAGTCTAAAGACTGGGGTCCTTAGGAGTTCCATTGCAATCAAGTAGGGTGACAAGCCATGTCGTCCATGCACTGTGCCCTTCTTGGCACAGCCAAAGCAGTGAAAATCTAGCAGAGTTGGTTTTGATGGGCCTGTAGCTCAATGGTTAGAGCCGGCCGCTCATAACGGTCTGGTTGGGGGTTCAAGTCCCTCCAGGCCCACCAATCTGCTTCGCGCAGCGGCTAGAGCACCGGACGATTACACGGACGCATATCCTGCGGCTTTGAGGAAGTTCCAACACTCCCGTGGCTCAAACAAATCGCAGATGTCACCGAGGGCGCGCCAGAGCGCGTCGAGCGTTCGGGCCTCGGCCTTGCGCAGGTGCGCTTTGATCTTGGCGAAGTCCTGTTCAATGGGATTAAGGTCGGGCGAGTAAGCCGGCAGGAACAGGAACCAAGCCCCTCGTTGCTTCAGGCACTGGGCCGCCTTGTCGCTCTTGTGGACCACGAGGTCGTCGAGGATCACCACGTCGCCTTGGTGCAGGGTTGGCGCGAGCTGTGTCTCAATGTAAGCCTCAAACGCCAACCGGGTGATCGGGCCATCGATGATCCAGGGCGCGCTCAGCTCATGACAGCGCAGACCGGCCAGAAAGGTATGGGTTTTCCAGTGTCCGAAGGGAGCGCTCATGCGCAGCCGCTGGCCTTTGCGCGAGCGCCCGCGCAGGCGGGTCATCTTGGTGTTGACGGAAGTCTCGTCCAAAAACACCAGGCGGTGCGGCTCTTGGCGCATGCGGGCCTGACGCTGTGTCCGCCAGGCCCGGCGCTCATCCCGCACGTCGGCGCGTGCGCATTCCGCCGCCATCAGGGATTTTTTTATATGAGAAGCCGCACCGGCACAGGAAGCGCGAGAGCATCGCTGGAGCCGCGACGATCCCGTGCTCGTCCAGCAGCCTTGCGGCGAGCTCGGGCATGGTGATGGCCGGCTCGGCTTCAACGATCCGGACCAGGAAGGTCTCATAGGGCACCAGCTTGCCGCGTCCCGGCGGGCGCCCTTGCCGGGCCGGCGCGAGGGAGCCGGACTGCCGCTGGCGTTGCATCAGCTTGATGGCGCAGCTGTCGCTGACGCCGAAGTGGCGGGCGGCTGCCCGGCAGGAATGGCCCGCCTCGACAAAGGCCGCAACCCGCACGCGCAGATCCAAGGAGAAGCTCTGGGTCACGATCCACCTCCTGTTCTCACAAGGGAATCACACTTCAGCCCAGACCGAAACCTCTCGAATCTGCCTTTCAGTCCGATGCTCTAGAGTCGAGTGACTGCGATTGTGTATGAGGGTGAGGAAGAAGCAGGGTGAGGCTGGTGTGTCGCGCGGGCGGCAGCGATGATGCGAACCGGCAACAAGGCTGGCGCCA
>NZ_JAEQMY010000168.1 GCF_016743775.1 Microvirga aerilata
CGCTGCTCTCCAGCTCACCCTCGAGGATGTTGCCATTCTCGTCCGTGAAGTTGAACACGCCTTCACGGCCGAAGTCGACGTACTGGATGTCGCCTTCGAGACCGACCACGAAGGAGCCGATCTGGTGGTTGTAGCCAACCTGGGCACCGCCGATGAAGCCGCCGTCGTTGTCGTCGTCCGCAAAGTCGACCGCGTCGTTGTCGTCCTCGCTCCAGCCGTAGCCTGCGTTCACACCGACGTAGAAGCCGGTCCAGGTGAAGATCGGAGCCGCGGCAACAAACGGAGCCGGAGGAGCCGAGCGCATCGGCAGGTCAGCGGCGGAAGCAGCGGAAACACCAGCTACCGACAGAGCGGTCGCGGCGAGCAGGCCGAGAATACGGGTCTTCATGAGCAATTCATCCCTTGTGCGAGGAGTCGCAGAGGCAGAGTATGGATGAAGAACGAATTCTGACTATGGCAAAGCTGCAACACAGCTTAGATTTCAACGCCTTGCTGCCATATTTGCTGGCCTGAGTTCAAGCACCTTATCCCGTTAATACTTCGTATAGTTTGACAGGAAGGTGATGGCGTGCGGTACTGGTCTGGTTTTCGGATGAGCGTCCGAATGCGAGGAGAACTCAACCCTGCCCTTAAAAGGCAGGGTTTTTTCGTCTGTGTTACAAATCTTGGTATCCGCACCGCCGCTTCACCCGGGCGACCGCCTCCAGCGCCTGCCCTGCCGCGATCTCGTCGGCATGGATCTCGACCAGCTCCTGTCCCTTTGTGCCGATCCGGCCCCAGGTGCGCACGAGCCGAATGGTCCCAAACAGGTCCCGCTCGATCATGAGGCTGTAGAAGCGCCGGATGCCCTGACCCGGGTCAATCCGGTGCAGCACCAGGTGGTGCTTGATCGGGGAGCGGAACTCGTCAGGCAATGGTGTCCGGTCCTTTAGCACTCAACCAGAACCAGTGGAGGTGAAGGTAGTGGCATCCAGTGCGTGGGCTCACAGGGAACTCCGCCAGCGCTCAGCCATCTGGCTCCATCCCAATAGCCCTCAAACACATTGCCATAAACAGCCCAAGACGACTCGAAGGGGATCGGACCGGATGCTGGAGCCTCAGGCGGCTTCTCCGGCGGCACCTTGCGCTCTGCTGTGGCTCGCGGCTGTGCCCTTCCTTGTATCTCCTCGGATCCAACGACGTTGATGCCCATCTCGGCGAGCTGATCGACCACGTCCTTGATCTGATCGGCGGAGAACTTCTCGAAGGGCAAAACCTCATTCAAGTCATCGTAAGTCACATAGCCCTGTCGCTTCGCAAGCTTGATGAAACGCTTAACTCCCGACTTGCTCAGATCAAGGAATGGCTCCTCACGATGTGGCTGCGGCAGGGCCTCGATCTTTTCTGCGCTTCCGCGGGCAAAGCGAAAGGGGTAGAGCAGAAGCGGTCTACCTGTTTCGTGTGGTGCGGTGGAGATGGGCTTCCAGCCTGCCATTGAACCCTCCGGTTCGTTCAATCCCGGTGTTGTGTTAGGCAACTAGCGCATGATCGTCGCTCGACGATGAGTGCCTCGTACCCCCGGGCACCTGGACTTTCACCGCCCGCTAACGCGCTGGATCTGAGCCGCACCTGGTAAGCGGCTTGCTGCAGCACTAGGACAAGGAGCTCGTCGACCAGGATACAATCTTGCCAGCAGCCTGGAAGTTGCTGACCTGTTCGGCGGGTGGATCGATGACATCGCAGGATCTTGATGAAGGAAAGGGCAAGGGAAAACCCCTGCCTTTATCAAACTCCCGCTTTGAGCCTCTAACCTGACCAAGGCCTCAGGTCCGGAAAGTGCCAGGAGCGGCCATTGGCTGTGGAAATATGGTTAGCTCCACGAGCCAGGTATTAAGCCGAGACACAGGATGCCCTCTCATTTCTGCCATGGGATCGCTCAAGCGGCTGTCGCTCTCTGGTCAACAAGCTTGAGGTGGGTTCCAGTGACACAGTGTCGTTCGACCTCAAAGCGACGCGCCTGCTCGTGCAATGATCTCTGCCGTTTCATGGCATGGGGATCGGAGTGTGTCCGTAGGCGATCATTACAGTCAACAGGGCGCCAAGGGCCAGCACAAGGCCCATGAAGATGGCAACCATGATGGCGTTCGTCCCTGGGCTGTCCTGCTGCATGCCGATCTCCTCTGGGAGCATAAGGCTGTTGAACGCGCATAGCCGAGAATAATCCCAGCGCAACCTTGCGGGTTCTACAAGAGTCGCCTTGTCGGTGTTTATCGTACCACCAGAGCTCGCAGGTTGTAGATGTCTTGTAACGGATCAAACCCATCAACGCAGCATGGTTCTTTGAACGTCCTCTTACCGGCCCAATGCTGAAGTTACGTCTACTTGCGGGGAGTTCCAGAAGCGGCCACGCTGCACCTGCTTATAGCAAAGAGTACCCGCCCCTCTTGCTTCAGGTCAGCTGACAAAGGAACAGATCGTCTAAGGGCCCAAAGTCCTCTCGCCGAAGAAGCTAGCCCTTGCCGATGATTGTCACCGCTCAGCGTTGTCCAATTACTGGCTGGGATGGTTCTCCGCAACTCCCGCAACATCTCCCTTACCCGAGCCCGAAGTCATTGTCGGCGGCTGCCTACCAATCGCCGCCGCCGGGCTCTCCCTTGAAGGGACCCGTTAGGTTTGAGGTGATCCATTCCCCATAGAAGCCGCCCGGCTGCGGCCGCACCTGCTCGTCCCCCACATAGCAGGCATCCATAGGCGCGGCGTAGAATGCAACATGGCCGGCAATCACGGCAAACGTGGGCGTTGGGTTGAGGTACGCCCAGGCCGCCCTGACGGCTCAGCGTTTCGGGCCGACCACATCGAAGTATACAGCCGCTCTCTTCCACTCGCACAGGCTAGTTCCTTGAGCCGGTACGAGCGTACCCTGGCGGATTGCGTCGGGTGGGAAGTAGTAGACGGGCGGGTGGCTTGTTTTGAGGGCCCGGTAGCCTACCTGCGTCCGAGCAATCTCTTGGCCATCCATGACCGCTCTCAAGAATTGTGGGACAGCCTCAACGCGCGGAGGCCGAGGGTAGCCCCACACGCTCTCCTGACCGGCGCCCATTCGGAAGGGTATGGGACGCACTACGCTCGCCTTCCATGTCGACGCGAGTGACTCGCCAGCCGTGAGTTAGAGCTGCTGAACCACTTGGCTAGCCCCTCTACTAGCCCTCACGAGCGCGCCGAGCGTCATTGCTATCCACTATTCTTTGGAGAGGCTGGTTTTTCTGCACAATGCGTACGATTGACTCCCTTCATCGCCGTGCCAAATGTCGGACCGGAACGCCCGTATTCTTCCGACGGCACCCGGCAGTTATGGGCGACCCGGCCAGTCGCCCCAATGTGGTACCTGAGTTGCCTCATCAGCGAACAATGGTCTGAATGTTGGTGAGAAGTGCAATGTGCTCTTTGATCTGTCCGCGAGCGAGCTTCACCACGTTTACGTGATTAATGTTCTGAGGGTTTGATGACAGATACCGCTCTTGGACCTGCAGCAAGTCGCGATGACCCTCAATCTGTCCTGCTAAGTAGGCTTTGTCGAACTCAGCGTCCGACGCCTGTTGTAGCTTTTGGATCATCTCCCGACCCTTGGTATCGAGCACTGAGTCCGGCGCCCGAGTTGCAGAACTTGCTGCTGTCGTTGGTGTCGAGGAGGTGGAGGAGCCTGTCTGTATTGATGGACTCTGGGTTGTAGCACCAGTCGCTGCTGGCGCTGTTGGGTCCATCATGGTGTGCAAGATTTGAGCGAGTGTTGTTTGTTCGTCAGTTTCGAACTGTGCGAACTGCTTCAGGTTCTCGTTGCGAGCTTTTTGAAGAGCAATGCGGGATGTTTCGAGGGCAACCGTGCCGAGCTGAAGCGTCTGCTGGATGTGCTGCATCTCGTCTGGTCCGAGCAGTCCGCTACGCGCTGCGGTGTTGGATTGCGTTCCGGCACTCTGGTTACTCTGCTGTGCAAAGACCGGGGAGGCGACTGCTGCTGCCAGGCTAACCAGAACAAGACGACGATCCATGGGGAGCTCCTGCTTGTTTATGAGCGGTTCGTTCAACCTGTCAAACCACCCAGCTGCCACTCCAGACGAACTTAGAGAAACCAACGTTGTTTCAGCGTGACAGCAAATTCAGTTGCCGGACGTGACACGGCGAATGGGTCCACGGCTGCTACTCACCAGCGCTAAGTGAGGCGGGCTCTTCGAGGCTTGAGCCTATCGGATACAATGTCAACTCCGGGTTGGACTTCGAATATCCCCTGCCTCAGATCAGGCCTACTCAATCTTCATGAAAGAACGGGCTGGGCAGAGCAATGGTGCTGTGCACTTGCTCATACTCCAATTCAACCTTTGTCTCGGGTTTCATTCGATGTTATAACGAACTCTCAATAACCTCCCCTCTATAGCCAAGTCATGTCGAATTACCCTTCTGATCGCCTAGTACTGGCAGTCCAAGTCCTGCCACGCGACGGGAGAGCCGCGCCACGCGCTCACTTGGGCGCAGTCACGACAATGGCCGAGCATAGAGAGCGCCCCTCCCTTCTATAATAGCTATGCGGCACCCCTGAGTCGAAATACATGGCGTCTCCTTCGTTCAGAACGACGTCGTCGCCGGTAATGCTGACAACGAGCTGTCCTTTGAGGACGTAGATGAGTTCCGCTCCCTCGTGCTGGTGGAGTTCGGACGCTTTCGATGGTGTGGGAAATTCTGCATAAAACGCCTGCAGCTTGCGGTCAGTGACTGGAAAATCGAGGCTCTCGAAGTAGTAGGACGGTGTCTCCTCACCGGGCCTGTCCGGCAAGCGTAATCGATCCTCTTTCCGAACCACAGCAAAGGTAGGCCGCTCAGAGCCTTTGACGAAGAAATGCTCAAGCCCGACCCCGAACACCAAAGCAATTCGCAGCAGCGTCGGTAGCGTCGGGAAGAGCTGACCGCGCTCAATCTTCGAGAGCATGGCCGGTGAAAGGCCGGTATGCTCGCCAAGCTGAATAAGGCCAAGCTTCTTCTTCAGGCGAAGGGATCGAAGTTTCTCGCCGATCCTATACTGCTCCAGCCCACTAACCACGGTCTCGGACAGCATTTCACACCTTCATTATCGCGAGAATAAAAGGAGAATAATTTATTTTCATGTGGTGAAAATAAATTTTCTTATCACGGTAACTTGAGGCATTCGAAACCAGTATTTCGCGTTATGTGAGTCAGCAGGCCACGGTGGTGGTCCCAATGGTCGACAAAGAGGACCCTCTTAACCCACATGTAGGAAGCACAAGCGATGAAACTACATTCTGATGTGGTGATTGACCCTTGTTGCATGATCGTTGAAGACCAGATGCTGATTGGCATGTCGCTGGAAGCCTATTTGGAGGACGCTGGGTTCTCCGTGGCCGGTCCGTTTCTATCCTGTGCCGATGCGCTCCGGTGGTTGGAACACAATACGCCCCAGGTTGCGGTACTGGATGTGTTGCTTAAAGACGGCACATCGCTGCTCGTTGCCCAGGAGTTAAAGGAGCGCCACACGCCCTTCGTAATCTACTCGGGCCTGCCGTTCACACCCGGCCTGCCGGCCGAACTGCAAGGGGTGCCCTGGCTGGAGAAGCCCGCTCCGCGTGAGCAACTGACGCAAATGGTAGCTCGCCTCAGGCGCGTCGATGCTTGAGCCGGTGATTTCAATCGAGCAGGCTGAAGCCGGCGCGGCGAGAAGCCGGTCACCGGGAGGCTTCAGAACCGGTCCCTGACGTAAGACGTTCCCATATCAGGAATACCCTGGAAGGAGAGCATATGGGCTGGTCAATTCCTATTGGCTCTGTGAAGGGCACAATCATCCGTGTCCACTTTACCTTTCTTCTCTTTCTCGTCTGGATTGCTGTGACACATTATGCACAGGGTGGACGCGACGCAGCGCTCCAGGGCGTTATCTTCATTCTTCTGCTCTTCCTGTGCGTTCTGCTGCACGAGTTCGGCCATGTTCTGGCGGCCCGACGCTATGG
>NZ_JAEQMY010000169.1 GCF_016743775.1 Microvirga aerilata
CCCGGTCCTCCTGCTGAGAATGCCCGATCAGGGAATCACGATCCGCCGCTAATCACGAGGACTTTTTCAACGAAATCTGCCATGAGCCGACATCAAAGCGGCCATACTGAAATAGCTGGGGGCCAATCACGAGAGACATCAGCTTTGCGGTCTTCCGAAGATCCCACTTAGGCAAATCCGGCCGCAGCGTGCGGCACATACGGCTCTTCCAGAGCCGCCATCTCCTCAGATGTCAGCTTGAGCGACAGGGCGGCCACTGCATCCTCTAGGTGCTGCGGCTTTGAGGCGCCAACGATGGGTGCGGTTACCACCGGCTTGTGCAGCAGCCAAGCCAATGCAACCTGCGCCCGAGGAACTCCGCGTCGGCTTGCGACTTCGGCCACACGTTCCACGACCTTGCGGTCCGCCTCCGCTGTATTGGCATACAGCGTCTTGCCGAACTCGTCCGTCTCTGCGCGGGCGCTGCTTTCATCCCAGTCACGAGTGAGACGGCCGCGGGCCAACGGACTCCAGGGGATGACACCGATGCCCTCAGCCTGGCACAGCCGCAGCATCTCTCGCTCCTCCTCGCGGTAGAGCAGATTGTAGTAGTTCTGCATCGACACGAACCGCGTCCAGCCATTCAGGTCGGCCGTGTAGAGCGCCTTGGCGAATTGCCAAGCATACATTGAGGAGGCCCCGATGTACCGGGCCTTGCCAGCTTTGACGACATCGTGCAGGGCCTCAAGTGTTTCCTCAATCGGTGTCGCGTAGTCCCAGCGGTGGATCTGGTAGAGATCGACATAGTCGGTGCCGAGCCGGCGCAGGCTGTTGTCGATCTCGGTCATGATCGCAAGGCGCGACAGGCCGGCTCCATTAGCCCCGGGGCGCATACGCCCATGCACCTTTGTAGCGATCACGACCTCCTCGCGCCTAGCGAAGTCACTGAGTGCACGTCCGACGATCTCCTCGCTCGTGCCGTCGGAATAGACGTTGGCAGTATCGAAGAACGTGATGCCAAGCTCCAGCGCCCGCTTGATGAAGGTGCGGCTCTGCTCCTCGTCGAGCGTCCAGGGATGGTTGCCGCGTTCGGGAGTTCCGTACGTCATGCAGCCGAGACACAGGCGAGAAACCTCAAGGCCTGAGCGGCCAAGCCTTACAGAATCCATAACCTTGGTCTCCTTGTATCCACTTTGGCTCCGCCAGACCGCCGCTTGAACAGGCTCAGCCGAAAATGCTGCTGAGGTCGTGTGCCACGCTTCGACCAGTAGAGGGGTTATATAGCTTACTCCGGAGGCCGCCCAGCGAGCGATCAGTCGTCAGCGCGCACATCGAAGAGACGTGGAAACTGGTGGGGTTGCGAGCGCAGGTACTGGTTCGGAGCCTTGACGGCAGCACCGAAATGCGCGGCCGCGTGCCACGGCCAACGGGGATCGTAGAGAATGGCGCGGGCGAGAGCGATCAGGTCGGCGTCGCCCGTGCTGAGGATGGCTTCCGCCTGTACAAAGTCGGTGATGAGACCCACGGCGATCACCGGCATTGTGGTGGCTGCCTTGACTGCACGGGCGAGCGGGATCTGGTAACTTGGACCTACTGGGATCTGCTGCGCGGAGCTGAGCCCGCCACTGGAGACGTGGAGTGCGCTGCATCCGCGGGCCTCGAGTTCTTTCGCAAACGCGACGGTCTCTTCGATTGTCCACCCACCCTCAGCCCAATCCGTGCCCGACACCCGCACTGTCACAGGGTGCTCCGCTGGAAATGCGGCCCGGACGGCATCGAATACCTCAAGTGGGAAGCGCATCCGGTTCTCAAGGGAACCACCGTAGGCGTCCTCACGCCGGTTGGACAAAGGCGACAGGAACTGGTGGAGCAGGTAACCATGGGCCGCATGAACCTGAACGGCTCCGATACCGAGCTGCGCGGCACGCCTGGCAGCATCGGCGAAGGCATCGCGCACCCGGGCCAGCCCTTCCTGGTCCATCGCCAGGGGAGAGACCTCCCCCAGCTCGTGCGGGATGGCTGAGGGAGCCATCGTCTGCCAGCTGTTCGGATGCTTAGGCGGGATCTGCTTTCCCCCTTTCCAGGGCACCTCGCTGGAAGCCTTCCGCCCGGCGTGAGCCAATTGAATGGCAATCGGCATGTCGGACCAGCGGCGGATGCTGTCCAGGACGCGCCGCATGGCAGCCTCGCATTCGTCTGAGTAGAGCCCAACATCGGCGTAGGTAATACGGCCCTCGGGCACGACAGCGGTTGCCTCGATGGTCAGGAGCGCGGCACCCGAGAGCGCGAGCTGACCCAGATGAATCAGGTGCCAGTCGGTCATGCATCCGTTCTCGGCCGAGTACTGGCACATGGGCGCGATCACAATGCGATTGGCGAGTTCGAGCTCGCCGACTCGGAAGGGTGTGAACAGTTTTGCACGCGCCATCGGCTACCTCTCAGGTTTCAGGTGAGTTCAAGCTTCGCGGCCGCCCTGTGCTAAAACGTGTGACTGACCGGAAAGGTCGGATTTAAGCGCGACAGAACAGAGTCATCATCTTAGCTTGAGGTTTGCCCCCTTCCTTGGACATAACGACGAACATCCGGACTAGGTCAAACTGAGCCGTTGGGCGTAGCCTTATCAAGGTCAGCTTACCCTGTGGCGACAGAAGTTCGGCTTTCGTCTGCGTCGTGTCATTAGGAGTCCTCCCGACTCCCGAACTCTTGTGGAGGTGCAGTATCACCCACATACGAGCAGAACTTCCTTCCCCCTCATACCTGCGAAGACCTCCCGCATGAGAGCGCTTCCTGCGCTCCAATTCCTCTTGCGCAGGTGCTTCGCAGGGAATAGCGCGAGGGCTCACATGAACAGCGCGCGGGTCAGTCGGACGGCGTATTCCGCGTCCGGGTTCGTTGTGCCGTCCCCAACCCGCTCCATGATTGCCGCGATCGACAGGTCGCGCCGCTTGGGCAGACGCGCCCGCTCTGCCGCAGCATGGGCGGCGGGCATTTCTTCGCGGGTGAGGTCCGTGCAGTAGCACGGAGCGCCAGGCTGCTGCCGCCACGTGTCGGCGAGTGTGCCCGCGTCGAAGGCGTCGAACCCGGTGTCCTCGACGAGTGCCATGCCCACTTGGCGGTCTCTGTCACGATCCGCCGCAACGGGAATCGCGATGCGGTCCGGGCTCCCCGCAGGCTTGCCCTTCCGCGCGAAGGAGTCGGAGCCGATGGCGTTCCATGCCTTGACAATGGGACGGCCCAACTGTTCGGACACCCACAGGCTCTCGACCTGCCCCTCTTCGATGGCGTCGATCCTGCCGTCGCGGGCAGGATAGTAGTTGGACGTATCGATGACGACCGTCCAGGCTGGGACGCTGGCGATCAGCGACGTAATCCCGGGAATGCGGTTGAGAGGGATCGACACGATCACGACGTCAACGTCCGCCACGGCTTCCTCTGCCGTGACCGCGCGTCCACCAGAGGCCAGCACGTCGGCCCCGATCGTGTCAGGGCCGCGGGAGTTGGCCACCTTCACGTCATGTCCGACCGCGCTCAATTTCTGAGCCAGGGTCTTGCCGATGTGACCAGTGCCCAAGATGCCGATCTTCATGATGGTCTCTCCTATGAATTCCTTGAAGGTTTCACTCGCTTGCCGGGTGGGCGAGCCCTTCGAGCGTGCGACGCAGGTCGTCCGCGCTCTGGTCGGTAAGTTGGCAGGCCGTCTTGATCCTGCCGGGGATGCCCCGGACTTCGGCTTCAAGAGCGCGGCCATGGGAGGTCAGGTCGACCAGCACGCGGCGTTCATCAGCCGGATCGCGGGTGCGCGTGACAAAGCCGGCACTCTCCAGCCGCTTAACCAGCGGCGTGATCGTGCCCGTGTCCATGCCGAGGCGGGTGCCAAGGGCGCCGACGGTCAGGGGCGCGCCATCCAGCAGCTCGAGGATCACCAGGTACTGGGGGAAGGTCAGGCCGAGCGGCTCCAGGAACGGCTTGTGCATGCGTGCCATGCGGTTCGCCGCGCCATAAAGCGCGAAGGATAGTTGCGTGCCGACATTGTGCCGCTCTGAAGTCATTTTCCTCTAGCTCGCTATCATCTAGCTTTCCAGATAATGCTTCGGCGGGACTTGTCAAGCGCCATCGTTCTGTTGCCACGCCGCGATGCAACCGACGCATGGGACGGTCCCGGCCAGTTCAACACCGGAGCGTGATCAGCCCTTGTAACGGCTTCAGATCGCGTTATCTAGTGTACCAGATTATGGGTCACTAGAGACTGCAACTACGCGTCCTTCCCCGAACACCGATCATCACGGACTACATCATGTACAGCTCACCACGGTCGCGCCTGAAGGCGTGCCTGATCGCCACCACGTTCCTGGTTCTCTCGTCCGGCGGCGTCCTCGCGCAAGCCGGCGGGGCCATGCCGCCGCCCGCCGTCGGCGTGATCCAGCTCCAGGCGCGGCCCGTCCCGGTCGTGAACGAGTTGCCGGGGCGCATTGCGGCAACCCGCACCGCCGAGGTCCGCGCCCGTGTCTCCGGCATCCTCCAGGAGCGGGTCTTCCAGCAGGGCAGCCGGGTCAAGAAGGGCGACGTGCTCTTCCGCATCGAGCCCCGCCTCTTCCGCGTCCGCATCGACAGCGCCGAGGCGTCGCTGCAAAAGGCCAAGGCGATCCAGGCCAATGCCCGCCAGCAGCTCGAGCGCCAGAAGACCCTGCGGGAACGGGCCGTGACCAGCGGCGTCGCCTTTGACGAGGCCGTCGCCAACCTGGCCCAGGCCGATGCCGACGTCGGTCTCGCCGAGGCCGCCCTGGCGGAGGCCAGGATCAATCTCGATTACACCGAGGTCCGCGCCCCGATCACCGGGATCATCGGCGGTGCCCTCGTCACGGAAGGCGCCCTTGTCACCGCAGAGGGCGCATCGGCGCTTGCGCTCATCCAGCAGGTCGACCCGGTCTATGCCGACTTCACCCAGTCGGCCCAGGAGCTGCTGGCGCTCAAGCGAGCCGTGGAGCAGAAGACCCTGGCCAGCCCCGCCCCGGGCGAGGCGCGCGTCGAACTCCTCATGGACGACGGCACCGTCTACGGGCAGCCGGGCCGCCTGCTGTTCGCCAGCGCCAGCGTGGCGCCCACCACCGGACAGGTGACGCTGCGGGCCGAGTTCCCGAACCCGAAGGGAGACCTCCTGCCCGGCATGTACGTGCGCGTCCGTCTCGAGCAGGCGGTGCGCCAAGCCGGTGTCACTGTTCCCCAGCGTGCCGTCGTGCGGACCGCGGCGGGCGAGGCCCAGGTCTACGTCCTGGGGGACGACAACACCGCGCAGGCGCGGCCCGTTACGCTCGGCCGCTCCCTCGGTCAGGACTGGGTGGTCGAGGCCGGCCTCAACGGCTCCGAGCGCATCGTCGTCGATGGCGTGCAGAAGGTGCAGGCTGGCGGCAAGGTCGCGCCCGAGCCCTGGAAGTCCGCATCGACCGAACCCACCACCACGTCCACGCTCAGCAAGGCGGTCGAGTAACCCATCATGGCACAGCTTTTCATCCGGCGCCCGATCCTGGCCTGGGTCTTCGCGCTCTTCATCTCCATTGCAGGCGTGCTCGCGATCCCGTTCCTGCCGATCGCGCAGTACCCGAAGGTGGCCCCGCCGCAGCTCACCATCACGACCACCTATCCGGGCGCATCGCCGCAGGAGATCTACCAGGGCGTCACCCGGCAGATCGAGGAGGAGCTGAACGGGGTCGAGGGCCT
>NZ_JAEQMY010000016.1 GCF_016743775.1 Microvirga aerilata
TGGGCGCCTCCGCAAATCGGCGCCAACCAGTGAATCACAAGTCATTGCTCGGATTCAAATTTCACTCGGACAGGCTCTAAGAACCTCAAGCTGACCGCGGCTGACTTCCTGATCATCTAAGGAAGGTAACTACACGAGAAAAGCTCTTCCTGGTGAACCAGGAAGAACTTTTCCTGCAGCGTAGAATCGAAGAAAAACGTCAGGGTAGTATTGTCTTCGGGCGAAGAATGATCAGACCGCAAAGGGCAGAACCGCCCGGGTCCCCGCGTGCTTCTGATCGTACTCGACGGCGGATTGCAGGTTTGACGCCATGGCCTTCACGATCTTCGTGCCGAGGCCACTGCCCTGCACCTTTCCGGTGCCTTTCCAGCCGATGCCGTCGTCCTCGACAACGAGGACCACATTCTCACCTGCAGCAGACAACGCAACGCGGATGTCGCCGGTCGCGCCCTCCGGATAGGCGTATTTGAACGCGTTCGTCACGAGCTCGGTGACGATCACCCCCACGGATACGGCCTTGTCGGTAGGGATGGGGATCGCCTGCGCGATAAGGGTGATGGTGTGCTCCCGCCCCGCGGCCCGCATGGCGCCCTCGAGTTCCTCGACGAGGCCCTGAAGATAGGTATCCATTTCGACGAAGCGGACATCGTTCGAGGTGTAGAGGCGGCGGTGAATCTGCGCGATTGCCGCGATGCGGCTTTGGGTTTCCGTGAGAATGTCCTGAGCCACGGTGTCCGTGCCGAGAGCGCGCTGCTGCATGGCGACCAGGGAGGCCACCAGCTGAAGGCTGTTCGCAACGCGGTGGTTCACCTCCCGCAGCAGCATTTCCGCCCGCTCCCGCGCCTCGCGCATCTCCCGCTCTGCGGCTTCCTTCTCCTGGCGGAGCCGTTGGGCCGCAAGGGCCTGCTCGGCTGCCGTGCGCAGGAGGTCGAGGAACACGCCGCCCACATCCTTGACCACGTAGTCGGCCGCACCTGCCTTGAGGGCGGCCACCGCGATCCTTCCTTCGTCCGCCCCGGTCACGTAAACCACGGGGGGTGGATTAGGGAGAGCCTGGATCTCCGAGAGAACCTCCAGGCCTTCCTTGCCGGGCATGAAGTGATCGAGGGCGATCACGTCGAAGCATGCCGATGCGAGCTGTTTCAGCCCATCATCGCCACTGAGGGCATGGCTTACCTGGAAGCCATGGCGCGACAGCGCCCGCTCGACAAGGCGGCCGAGGCCGGGATCGTCGTCGATGTAGAGAAGCCGGGTTGGCTGGCTGTCTGTCACGCCTCTCTCACAGTGTCTCGGGTACCTGGATAACGGAAAGGAACAGTCCAAGCTGGCGTATCGCTTGCGAGAAGGATTCGTACTCGACCGGCTTGGTGATGTAGACATTGGCGCCAAGGTCGTAGCAACGCTGCACCTCGCGCTGGTCGTCCGTGGTCGTCAGCACCACCACCGGAGCGCGCTTCAGCTTCTCGTCGTTCTTCAGCTTGGCCAGAATGTCGACACCGTTCATGTCGGGCAGGTTGAGATCCAGCAGCACCAGGAAGGGACCGGCGTTGCGCACCACGTCGCTGAACAGGTGCTCGATGGCGCTCGTGCCGCTCGCGAAGGTGCGGATCTCGTTGCAGACGCCTGCCCGGCGGATATTCTTCTCGATCAGACGGGCATGCCCCTCGTCGTCCTCGATCATGATGATGGTGACGGGATGCTGGTGGGGCATTACGCGGCCTCCGAACTCATGTTGATGTATTTGGGCAGCACGACCGTGAAGGTCGAGCCTTCTCCCAGCCGCGACGACACCGAGATCGTACCGCCGAGCCTTCGCACAAGAGCGCGCACGTGCGCAAGACCGATTCCCTCCCCCTGCTGATCCTGCACTCCCGAGCGCCGGAACAGGTCGAAGATGCGCTCGTAGTCCTTGGGGTCGATCCCTCGGCCATTGTCCTCGATCTCATAACGGATGCCGATGCCGAGATCCTGTCCGCGCACCACGATCCGGCCCTGACGCGCGGGATCGAGGTACTTGACGGCATTGTCGATGAGGTTTCCGAAGATCTGCTCGACCGCCAGGCGGTCGCTCGTCAGATCCGGAACATTCTCGATCACAAGCTCCGCCCCACGTTCATGGAGCTGGTGTGCGACGCTTTGGCGCTGAGCCTCCAGAAGCGCGCCCATGCCCAGATGCTCCGGGGCCAGGACGCGCCGCCCTTCCCGCGACAGCTTGAGGATGGCGTTGATCAGCTTGTCCATCTTGACGGTCGAGGATCTGATGAAGCCGATCGCCTCCACGAGATCGGCCTCGACGGCCGAGCGAGTGTCTGGAGAGACCAGCCCTGGGTTCGTCTCGAGGACCTTCCTGTAAAACTGCTCGATCTCCGCGTGAGCGCTTTCGAGTTCACTGGTGAACCCCATGACGTTGACCAGCGGCGCCCGCAGGTCGTGGCTGACGATGTAGGCGAAGCGCTGGATTTCCTCGTTCGCGGCGTCAAGCTCGGCAACCCGGTCTGCGAGCATCGACGCGAGCCGCCGGGTTTCCTCCTCGGTTCGAACCGCGCGCTCCCGGCTTTCCCGGAGCTCCTCCTGGGCCTGCTTGAAGTCGTGGATGTCGGTGCAGGTTCCGAACCAGCGTATGATCCGGCCCTGGTCGTCCCGAACCGGCTGGGCCCGCCCGAGAACCCAGCGGTATTGCCCGGAACGATGCTTCAGGCGATATTCGATGTGGTAGGGCTCGCCCGTCTCGAGGCAGTGGCGCCAGATGCTCCAGGCCCGCTCTTGATCGTCCGGGTGGAACATGCCGCTCCAGCCTGCCCCGTCGGTGGTCCCCTCGGGAACGCCCGTGTACTCGTACCAGCGTTGATTGTAATAGTCGTGATAGCCGTTCGGCTGCGTGGCCCAGATCAGCTGATCGATCGAGTTGGCGATTGCGCGGAAGCGCTCTTCGCTTTCCCGCAGCGCCCGTTCCGTCTGCCGGTTTTCCGTAATGTCCACATTCACGCCGATCATGCCCAGGAACTCTCCGCCGGGGCTGAAACGGGGCTGCGCGTTGGTGCTGACGATACGATACTCGCCGTCGGCGCGTTGCAGGCGGGCCTCCGTGGAAAAGGGCGCTTGAGCCTGCATCCCCTGGCCGAACGGGCCGTAGAGGGCGTCGTGATCTTCCGGGTGGACCGTCGTGCCCCAGTCGAAGTCCGCAATGGCCTCAAGCTCCACGCCCCAGAACTCCCGCTGCGCCCGGTTGAGGTAGACGCACTTGCCGTTCTGGTCTCCCATCCACAGCATGACGGGAGCGCTTTCCGCCACCAGCCGGAAACGCTGCTCGCTTTCGCGAAGGGCGTCCTCGACGCGCTTCTGGTCGGTGATGTCGAGGATCACGCCCACAGCCCTTGCGGGGGTCCGGTCGGGGTTCAGCTTCATCTCGGCTCTCAGCAGCATCCACCGGATCGCCTGGTCAGGTCGGATGAAGCGGAACTCGACTTCGACGAAACGCTCGCCCCGAGCCATCGCCTCCTGCCCGGCCGCCTGCATCCGGTCGCGCTCGCCAGGGTAATAATGGGCGCGGATTTCGTCGATGCTTGGGCGCGCGTCGGCAGGAAAGCCGAGAAGCTGGTACAGTTCCGGCGAGCCGACGAGAGTGTCCGTCGCCACGTCGAGCTCCCAGACCGCCATGCGCCCGGCATCGATCGCCAGACGGAGGCGGGACTCGCTTGCCCTTAGAGCATCCTCGCTCCGTTTCTGCTCGGTCACATCGTGCCCTTGCACGAAAATGCCCGAAACGGCACCGTCCGTGCCAAAGATGGGCTGGTAAACGAAGTCTAGGAAGCGCTCCTCCGGAGGGCTCCCCGGCTCCTGGCTAAGCGCGACGCGGATGCTCCGTCCGACAAACGGCTGACCGCGATTGTAGACGCGGTCGAGCAGGTCGATGAAGCCTTGGCCGACAACCTCGGGCAGGGCTTCCCGAACAGGCTTGCCGACGATGTTCTCGCGGCCGACGAGATGGAGATAAGCTGCATTGGCCATCGTGAAGACGTGATCCGGCCCGCTGAGGGCGGCCATGAAGCCAGGCGCCTGTTCGAACAGACCGCGCAGGTGCTGCCGCTCCTTTTCAAGGGCGTCATTGGCCTCCTGCATCGCCTGTGCTTGGCGGAGCATGTTGGTCTCGATCAGGGCAGATGCGGCCGGGGATGGGGCCGAACTCCTCGCCAGAACCCGGAGGCGGTGGAGCTCCGATACGTCAACCGTATGCTGGAGGATGAATGTCATCTCTCCGTCATGGTTGAAAAGGGGAGTATGCGACGCACTCCAGTAGCGTTCTTCGAAGCCCTGCCCGTTCGGAAGCGGGATCGCATATTCGATGAGCGGCAGGTGATCGGCCACCTTGTCCCGGATGACGCGGTCGAAGGAGGCGCGCAGCTGACGGTAGCCGGGGGAGTCCGGATCGCTGGGGAAGGCATCGAACATGTTGCGTCCGATCAGATCCTCCCGCTCCCGCATGGTCACCTGGAGATAGGCATCGTTCATCCCGCGGATGGTCAAGGATGAATCGAGCAGGATGTAAGGGTTCGGCGACGCGCTGAACAAAGCTTCGAAATTGATTGTCTTCAACGGTATGTGCTGGGCAACCGCCAGCCCCCTTCATGATTGCCGGGCAGAGCTTGTCCATATTTAGGACGGATTTGGACAAGTGCCACGGGTCTGCGCAATCGCTGGGCCAGTGTGACCGATCCGTCACTCGGGAGGCTTGAAAGCGGCTCCCATAAGCGCAGGGCGGCTCCTTCATTGCCGGGGAGCCGGCCCTCCTCGCACTGAGGCAGAGCGTTTCTCCTGGAGCATGCGATCCCTTGCACCCCCGGAGCACGCAACCAAACCTTGGCCACAGGCGTTCCGCTGGCAGGATGAGGCTCAGGGCGTCCCGTGGCTTCGGGCGGATTGGGAAGACAGAATGATGGGCGTTGAATCTGGCACCAGACAGCCCACGCCGGAAGCTGACCGGTTCAAGGATCTCCAGGGCCGGCTGACCCAAGCCTTCCGTGCCTTCGCCTCTCCCGACGCTCCCCGCACGGTTCTGATCGTGCCCAGCTTGAGCTTGGATCAGGAGGTGCTCGCAAGGATCTCGGGCGCTCACCATTACGAGGAGCGCATGCTGTGCTACCTCATGCTGCTGCGGCTTCCCCGTACTCGGATCATCTACGTTTCGAGCTATCCGATCCCGGAGCCCATCATCGACTACTACATGCACCTCCTTCCGGGGATCCCGGCTCAGCATGCGAGAGCTCGCCTGACGCTCCTGTCCTGCCATGACGGATCGCCTGTCCCGCTGACGTCTAAGATTCTCGAGCGCTCCCGGCTGCTCCAGCGGATTCGTGACGCGATCCCCAATCCGGCATCCGCCTACATGACCTGCTTCAACGTCACGGAGCTGGAGCGCGACCTCGCATTGCGTCTCGATCTGCCCATCTACGGCTGCAGCCCGGATCTTCTCTCGTGGGGGTCCAAGAGCGGCTCCCGGAAAATCTTCCGGGAGGCCGGCATCGCGATGCCCGAAGGGTTCGAGGATCTTTGCGGGGCCGATGAGGTTGCCGATGCCCTCGTGGAACTCAAGGCGCGGCGCCCGGGCATCAAGCGGGCGGTCGTCAAGCTCAACGAAGGTTTCTCCGGCGAGGGCAATGCCGTCTTCGCCTATGAGGGCTCCCCAGAGGAATCGGAGCTGCGCCCCTGGGTTCGGGAGCGCCTGCCCCATCTCGCCTTCGAGGCGAAGGACATGACTTGGGAACTCTTCTGCAAAAAGCTCGCACAGATGGGCGGGGTTGTTGAGGAGTTCATCGAGGGTGAGGTCAAGCGCTCCCCCTCGGCGCAATTCCGGGTCGACCCGCTTGGGCAGCTGGAGCCCGTCTCAACGCATGACCAGGTCCTTGGAGGCGAAAGCGGCCAGGTCTTTCTGGGCTGCACCTTCCCGGCCGATGATCGTTATCGCCTCGAAATCCAGGCGGATGGCCTGAAGGCCGCCCGGGCGCTGGCAGGAAAAGGCGTATGCGGACGCTTCGCAATCGACTTCCTGTCCGTCGAGGAAGGCGGGGAATGGCACCATTATGCCATAGAGATCAACCTGCGGCGCGGCGGGACGACCCATCCCTTCATGATGCTCGAATTCCTCACAGACGGCCGCTACGATCCGGCCACAGGCTCCTTCCAGACGCCATCCGGGCACCCGCGCTGCTACTACGCGTCGGATAACCTCGAGGCGGCGCAATACCGGGGCCTGGCTCCTGCGGACCTGATCGACATCGCCGCCCTGAACGGGCTCCATTTCGACGGAGCCTGCCAGAAGGGCGTGGCCTTTCACCTGATCGGCGCCCTGTCGGAGTTCGGCAAGCTGGGCGTTCTGTGCATCGCCCCGTCCCATGAGGAGGCGGAGGCCCTTTATCGCCGCACCACCGAGGTTCTCGACCGGGAAAGCAGCCCTGCCTAAAGGCGTGCCGGATCAGTCCTCGTAGGTGATCCGAACCTTTGCGGCTGCCTGCCGCGCCCGCTCCCGGGCTTCGTCGACCGAGCGTCCAGCGGCCAAGGCAACGCCCATGCGGCGATGCTTGCGGGTCGTCGGCTTGCCGAACAGCCGAACCTCCACTCCTCCGCCGTCGCCACCCAAGGCAAGGGCCTCCCGCAATCCCTGGATGGAGAATCGCTCGGCCTCGCGCTCGGCCAGGATCACTGCGGAGGCGGTGGGTCCGTGAAGACGGACCCGGGGGACCGGAAGCCCCAGAACGGCGCGGGCATGGAGGTCGAACTCGGAGAGATCCTGGGACAGGAGCGTGACGAGGCCCGTGTCGTGCGGCCGGGGAGAGAGTTCGGAGAAGATCACCTCGTCCTTCGTGACGAAGAATTCGACCCCGAAGATCCCGTAGCCGCCGAGGTTGTCGACCACCTTCCGGGCCATCTCCTTGGCGTCATCCAGCAGCTTGTCGGTCATGGGAGTCGGCTGCCAGGACTCCTGGTAATCCCCCCTCTCCTGCCGATGGCCGATCGGCTCGCAGAAGGAGACGCCCTCGCGGGAGCGGATCGTCAGAAGGGTGATCTCGTACTCGAAGGCGACGAATTCCTCGACGATGACCTTCTTGCGGTCACCGCGCATGTTGGCGACGGCATCGTTCCAGGCCTGCTCCAGTTGCTCGGGCGTGCGCACCGTGCTCTGCCCCTTGCCGGACGAGGACATGACAGGTTTGATCACGCAGGGCAGGCCCGTATGTTCAGCGCCTGCCCTCACCTCCTCCAGACTCTCCGCATAGCGGTACCTGGAAGTGCGCAGACCGAGCTCGGTTGCGGCAAGCTCCCGAATGCGATCCCGGTTCATGGTCAGCGAGGCGGCGCGGGCGGAGGGAACGACCGTGTAACCCTTATCCTCGAACTCCTGGAGCACTTCCGTCCTGATCGCCTCGATCTCCGGGACGATGAAATCGGGCCTGTGCTTCTCGAGGGCGCCCTTGAGCGCATCCGCATCGAGCATGGAGAAGACCTCGGCCTCGTCGGCCACCTGCATGGCGGGAGCGTTCCTGTAGCTGTCGCAGGCAACCACGTGGCATCCGTACCGCTTGGCCGAGATCACGAATTCCTTGCCGAGTTCGCCCGATCCGAGAAGAAGAATTTTGGCTGTGAACACGGAGTTGCCTTTCATCGGTAGCTTGAGGCCGCAGCCCCTCGGAGAGGGGAAATGCCGCTGCAGTCGGTGTGCGTCGAGACGGTGTGGCCGAGTCGGGCTCTCCCGTAAAGCCAAAGCGATCGAGGCTGTCGACACTCGGGATCACGGCACCTCGACCACCACCTTGCCGACGGTCTTGCCCGATTCCAGCGCCTCGTGCGCCTCGACCGTCCGATCCAAGGTGAAGCGTGCACCGATGTGGTGCTTGAGCCTGCCCGAACGCAGGGCATCCGAAGTAGCGGCAATTGCTTCCGCATGTGCCTGCTCGCCCATGACATAGACCAGGACGAAATGCATGGTCGCATCCAGTCCGGCAAGGGGCCAAAATGGCAGTGCCGGCACGGGAACTTCATCGGATGCGTAGGATGAGACGACGCCGCGCACCTTCAGCACCTTGAGCGTCGTGTCCAGATTGGCGCCGAACGCCACATCGACGATGCGGTCGATACCGCGCCCGTCCGCTGCTCCCGTGATCTCGGCGATCCGGCCGGCTACGTCTTCGTCACGCCGGTTGATGATGAAGTCGGCTCCGGCCTCGCGGGCGACCTTGGCCTGCTCGTCGCGGCTTACGGTGGCGATGACCCTGGCTCCCCCGTGCCTTGCGAACTGCACGGCATAGTACCCGACGGCGCCCGCGCCTCCGGTCACCAGGACGGTCTTTCCATCGACAGCCCCATCGGCGAACACGCAGCGATGCGCCGTCAGGGCCGGAACCCCCAAACAAGCCCCTTCCTCGAAGGATATGTTGTCTGGCAGAGGGACAGCGTTGGCGGCAGGCACGGCGGCATATTCCGCCGCACATCCGAAAGGACGGCCGAGTTGGGCTTCGTAGATCCAGACCCGCTCACCGATACGGCCGGTGTCCACTCCGTCGCCAACCTTCTCGATCGCCCCTGCACCATCCTGGTGCGGGATGATCCGGGGCCAGGGATTAGGTCTGGCGCCGGCGCCGCTCCGGGATTTCGTGTCGGACGGGTTGATGCCTGTCGCATGGATCCGAACCAGCACCTCGCCAGGCTGAGGCTCCGGGGTCGCCATATCGCCGAACTGGAGCACATCCCGCGCCGCTCCCCTGCGCTCATACCAGACGGCCTTCATCGGATCCTCGTTTTTGGCTGAAATCGTTGTGCTTTCATCTTTTCAACAGCGCGCCATGGATCCGGTTTCCTCCAGGGGCGTTCAAGAGCATCGCGTCCTTGAGGCCTCGCTTGCGCCCAGTGCAGCCCTGCCGTCTCAATCGCGCATTACGCCATCGTGAGCCTCGTGGGTTAAGGGACTGCGCAGGAGAAGATTTATGCCAGCCAAGAAGAACTCATCCGCTGCCCAAACCCGGCGTGTGACCCGTGTCGAGCCTCCTGCGCTCGAGGAAGCAGTCGCGGCGGCTCAGGGGCTGACGGACGACATCGAGAGCCAGGTCGAAATCGCCTCGCAGCTCATGGGCCTGCCGGAGGACGAAGTGAGGCCTGTCGTGCTCAAGACCGCTCCCCGGGTACAGGTCCGGCGGCCCGAGCGCTTCCCCTCCTTCGAGCGGAGCGAAGGGCCGAAGGTGGTCGTGGTCGAACGCAAGCGCCCCCGCCTCGCCATTCCCCGGTAACCTCACCAACCTGCCTCCCGCTCGGTTGCGTCGGCCTCTTCGGCCGGCGCCCTCGCGTCTTCGCCGCAACCCTTCCCGCGGGATCCTCCTCACATGGTCAAAGGTATCGTTCTTGCATTTTTGGCCTTTGCGGTCTTTGCCTGGGGCGATGCGGTGGTCAAGGAAATCGGTCACGATCTTGATCCCTTCGAGGTCACCTTCTTCGGCTATCTCATCCCGCTGGTGCTCTCGCCCGTCTTCATGAAGCCCGGGGACAGGGTTCTCGACCTCGTCCGCTGGAACAGCCCTTGGATCATGGGGCTGCGAGTCCTTTTGATCGCCGTGACGACGCCGCTCAGCGTCATGGCCTTTCGGAGCCTGCCCTTCGCGGAAGCCTTCGCCCTTCTGTTCCTGATGCCGAGCCTCGTCACGATCCTTTCGATCTTCGTGCTGAAGGAGAATGTCAGGTGGCGGCGCGGCCTTGCCGTCTGCGCCGCCTTCATCGGCGTCCTCATCATCGTGCGACCGGGCTTCAAGGAGCTTTCGCCCGGCCATGTGGCTGCGCTCGCCGCCGCCTCATGCGCCGCCGGAGGCGTGATCATGGGACGGATGATCGGCCAGACGGAGAAGCGCTACACCCTCATCGGGACCGTGTTCCTGGCTACGACTGCGATCGCCGGCATCCTCATGATCCCGGGCTTTGCCTGGCCCACACCCTATCAGTGGCTCCTGCTGCTCGCTTTCGCCGCAACGGCATTCGCGGCGCAGGCGCTGTTCATTGTGGCCACCATGTATGCGCCGGCCGACCGCCTCGGTGCGGCCCAGTACAGCCAGATTCTCTGGGCGCTGGCCATTGGGGCGCTCTTTTTCGACGAGTGGCCCGATGCGCTCGCGCTCATCGGGATCGTCATCGTCGTAGCCGCCGGCTTGTTCATCTTCGCCCGGGAGCAGACACTCAAGCGCAGTGGAGCGCAGCCCCCATCGGCCGAGGCGCTCCAGCCTGGAACGGCAGCGGAACCGAGTCTGCGCTGAGGGGCAGACAGCCCGGGCAAGCATCATCACCCGCCCGGACGGGCTTCGGCATCACCGATCCGCCTTGTCGCCGCTCGTTGTCAGCTCCACGTAGCGGCGCGTCACCGGCTCGATCAGACCCGCCACCTCCTGAGCTGCCTGCTCCTCCTCCTGGACCGACTGACGGAAGGCGGAAACATGCGCCGTCTCGCCGGCGGACTCGGCGATCGCTATCAGGGAGCGATAGGCCCCTATCTGTTCGTACTGGTACGCGTAGCCGGCATAGAGATTCTTGAGCGTCTCGTCCTGGAACAGCCCATGGATCGTTGCACCGATGGTTCCCGCCACCGAGGTGACGGTTTCCTTGATCGTGGAGATGCCCTCTCCTGCGGACTGGAGAGCCTGCTCGAGGCGAGCCAGCTGCTGGCGCGTGGTCCCGATGTGGCGCTGGAGGAGCGCTGCGTAGTCCGGATATCTCTCCAGGCGAGAAACCTGGGTTTCCATCTGCTGCAGACCCTGCTGCTCCATAGCATGAGTGTTGCGCAATGCTGTGACGTAGATCGAACGGGCATCCGTTGCCATGAACGTGCTCCTCTTTAGGGCGGACGCGACACTAACAAACCCGCCACTGCGGGGTTCCTGCCCTGCCGGAGGTTCATCAGGATAGGCGCGAGCTAGTGCGACGGTCCGGCCATACCGAGGATTCGAATCGGGTGCGACCTCTCTGCCTGCCGTCGTTCACTTCATGATGGGCTGCTCTATGTCGATCCATTGGTCTCTTGAACGACCCGTCAAGATCAGCAGGATGGATTTCGTGGCAGGCGCATACATCAACCGGATCGGCACGGCCGTGCCCGAGCACGACATCCATCAGACCTTCATCGGTTTCGTCGACCAGTTCCTGCCGGAGCGAAAGGATAAGCTCATCTTCAGGCGCCTGGTGCAGCGCTCCGGGATCGAGCATCGCTACTCGACCTTCACGCCCAATGAGAACCTGGAGGAGGCCGCCGACCGGCAAGGGTTCTACCAACCGGGGCAATTTGCCGGCACAGGGGCCCGCATGGCGCGGTTCGAGACCCATGCGGTCGACCTGGCGCAGCAGGCCGTCGAGGCGCTCGAACTCGGGGAGGAGCTGTCCAGTCTCACCCACATGGTGGTGGCGTCCTGCACCGGCTTCACGGCGCCGGGCCTCGATCAGCAGTTGATGGAGCGCCTCGGGTTGAATCCGTCGATCGAGCGCACGATGGTGGGGTTCATGGGCTGCGCGGCAGCCGTCAATGCCCTCAAGGTGGCGCACCATATCGTTCGTTCCGAGCCGTCAGCCAAGGTCCTGGTGGTCAATCTGGAGCTCTGCACCCTTCACCTGCAAGAGACATCCGACATCGAGGTCATCTTGAGCGCCCTGCTCTTCGGCGACGGATGTGCGGCAAGCCTCGTCTCGTCAAAACCGGAAGGCATCGCGCTCAAGGATTTCCGTGTCGCAACGATCCCGGATACCCGCGACCTGATCACATGGCGCATCGGCGATGCGGGCTTCGAGATGAGCCTCTCCGGCGAGGTCCCCCACCAGATCACGAAAGCCCTCCGCCACGAGGCGACGCGCAACGACGACGGCGGGATCCTGCGCGGCCAGCACAAGGACGACTTCGACCTGTGGGCCGTTCATGCGGGGGGCCGCACGATCCTCGATGCCGTCGAGCAGGGGCTCGACCTGGACCCGGAAGCCTTGCGCTGGTCGCGGGGCGTGCTGCGCGATTTCGGCAACATGTCCTCCGCCACCTTGATGTTCGTGCTCGACCGGATCATGCAGCACGCCCCGCCCGCCTCCAACGGCTTCGGAATGGCCTTCGGCCCTGGATTGGTCGCCGAGACCTTCCGCTTCGACCTCGCCGGATAGAAGCGCCATGGGCCGGAACTTTGCGGAGCGAAGCCTTGAGACGGAGCTCATGGATACGGAATCCGTGGGCGTTGAGGACTACGGCGTTTGCCTGAAAGACCTCGCAACCGTCAACACCCTGACCCTCACCCACGGCCCGATCCTGAAATGGCTCGACCATGCTACGCGCGATCTGGGTCCCGGCCAACGCGTGACCGTGCTCGACGTCGGGTATGGCTACGGCGATCTGCTGCGCCGGATCCATGCCTGGAGCCTTCGCCGCGGCCGTGCCCTCGACCTGATCGGCGTTGATCTCAATCCCATGAGCGAACCGATCGCCCGGGCCGCAACACCGCCCGATGTTCCCATCGAATACCGGACCGGCAACGTGTTCGACTTCGCCCCCGAAAGGCCTATCGATTTCGTGATCAGCTCGCAGACCACGCATCACCTGTCGGACCAGGAGCTTGCAGTCTTCGTCCGCTGGATGGAGCGTGTGGCGGCGCGGGGCTGGTTCATCGCCGACCTGCACCGCCATGCCATCCCCTTCTATGGCTTCAGCCTCCTGTCCCGGCTGGCCCGCTGGCACCGTTTCGTGCAGCACGATGGACCTGTTTCAATCGCCCGCAGCTTCCGACGGGAAGACTGGGAGCGGATCCTGCTGACGGCAGGCCTTGAGCCGGGAGAGGCCGAGATCCGCTGGCACTTCCCGTTCCGCCTCTGCGTGAGCCGCCTGCGATGAGCGGCATCCGCGAAGAGATCGTGATCGTCGGCGGGGGCCTCGCCGGGGCTTCCGTCGCCTGCACCCTGGCGCGGGCCGGACGCCCTGCCCTCCTGATGGAACGTGATCCGGAGCCCCGGCATAAGGTCTGCGGCGAGTTCCTGAGCGTCGAAGCGCAGGCCTATCTTGCGCATCTCGGCATCGACCTGGATTACTTGGGCGCAAGCCGCATCTCGCTCCTTCGCCTCTTCCTTGGACGAGACATGGCCGAGGCGGATCTGCCTTTCGTGGCCCGAGGTCTCTCCCGCAGGATCCTGGACGAAGCTCTTCTTCAGGAGGCCAGGCACGGTGGAGCGAGAGTCGTCCGAGATATGCCCGCCCGCTCCCTTTCGTGCGACGGAGGGCGCATCCGTGTCGAAGCGGGCTCTCTGGGCGAGATCCACGCCGACACCTTGTTCCTGGCAACCGGAAAGCACGATCTTCGAGGAGCCAAGCGCCAGTCGGCCGGATCCATCGATGACCTGATCGGGTTCAAGCTTCATTATTCCCTCGCGGAGGATCAGCGCCGCGCGCTTGATGGCGTGATCGAGGTTCTTCTGTTCACAGGCGGCTATGCAGGGCTGCAGATGATCGAGGGCGGTCTCGCCAATCTTTGCCTTGTGGTCTCCAAGCGACGTTTCGAGCAGGTCGGCAAAAGCTGGGACGGCCTCATCGATCATATCGCCCGTGAGTGCCCGCATCTGAATGAACGTCTGCAGGGCGCGGAACCCGTCTTCGAACGTCCCTTGTCCATCTTCCAGATCCCCTACGGCTTTCTCCATGCGCCGGACCCTGCCGAGCCGCAGAATCTGTTCCGCCTCGGGGATCAGGCCGGCGTCATACCGTCCTTTACCGGGGATGGGATGTCGATTGCCCTGCACAGTGGCTGCTTGGCCGCCTCTACCTTTCTGTCGCTTGGCCATGCAAGCACGGTTTTTCATCGGCGCATCCAGGCCGACATCCGCCGCCAGGTGCGCCTTGCATCTTTCATGAACCGGGTGGTGCGCCAAGCAACGGGCCGTAGGATGGTATTCGGTCTATGCCGCGCATGGCCCGCGGCCATGCGGCACGTGGCAGCCCTGACGCGCGTGGAGGATGCCTCCATGCGGAGGGCGCTGGCGGCGTCATGATCGTTCCAAAGGAAGTGCAGACATCGGCCGCCGTCGCGGAGCATTACGACGAGCTCGACCCGTTCTATCGCGAGATCTGGGGCGAGCATGTGCATCATGGCCTGTGGACCACAGGCCGGGAAACGCCCGAACAGGCCGTCGAAGCCCTGATCGCCCACCTGGCCGGCACATTGCACTTGGAGCCCGGGCAAAAGGTTTGCGATGTGGGCTGCGGCTATGGAGCGACGGCTGAGTGGCTGGCCAATCGTCACAGGGTTCATGTCACAGGCGTTACCCTCTCGTCCGCTCAGCTGCAACAGGCGCAGAAGCGCAGCGCAGGATCGTCCCTCCTGCGCTTCATGCGGCAGGACTGGCTGGAAAACACCTTCGAGGATGGCGCCTTTGATCGTGTGATTTCCATCGAGAGTTCCGAGCACATGCCGGACAAGCAGAGCTTCTTCGACGAGGCGTTTCGGACCCTCCGCCCCGGCGGCCGGCTTGCAGTTTACGCGTGGCTCGCTCGTGACGGGGCACGCCCATGGGAGGAGCGCCATTTCCTGGAACCCATCTGCCGCGAGGGGCGCTTGCCGGGAATGGGCACCGAGACGGAGTATCGCCATTGGGCGGCAACGGCCGGATTCGTGGTCGACGGGTTCGAGGATCTCAGCGCCAGGGTGCGGCGCACCTGGGCTTTGTGCGCGGGGCGGGTTGCCAGGAAGCTTGTGACCCACTCGCCCTACAGGCGCTACCTGATGAATGCCCGCGCGAAGAACCGCATCTTCGCCCTGAGCCTTCCTCGTATCTGGGCAGCCTACGCCACGGGCGCCATGCGCTACGGCCTGCTGACGGCCCACAAGCCCAAGGACGCCTTGTAGTGCACCCGGTCAGGACGCTCGGGCAAGCCGCTCCGCCGCATCCGCAGCGCCCATGGCGCCGGCGAGCTGCTCGGCTGTGAGGCCACCAGCATCGCGGGCCTGAATATCCGCACCCCGCGAGAGGAGCACATCGACGATCTCGGTGCGGTTGAACATGGCAGCCACCATCAGCGGCGTCTTGCCCCCGTCGCTGCGGCCATTCACATCGGCCCCGCCGTCCAGGAGACACTGAACACTCGCAAGGTCCCCCTTGAAGGCAGCGCCGGCCAAGGGGGTCTGCCCCCGGTCATTGGCAAGCTCGGGGTCCGCGCCGTGCTCCATCAGGAGCCGCACGGCCTCCGCATGGCCATGGTAGCTCGCGAGCATCAGGAGGGAGTCGCCCTTTTCGTTGCGCAGGTTCGGCGGCAACCCCATGCGAAGCAGATCGCCTAATTCCTGCACCTGCCCTGCTCGCGCATGCTGGAAGACCCTCTGCGCGAAGGCGATCGTCTCCTCGTCCAGCTCCGGCAGGGTTTTCGGCGTCTCATTGTGCATGGCCTTCTCCGAAATTGGTTCCCGCCTAAGTAGCGGTAAGGCGCCCGGCGAGAAGGCCGAGAACGGCGGGAGCATCGACAGCTATTGCGACCTGAACGGCCGTGCCTGCCTCTTCGACGGTCAGCGCCCCTGCCTCTTCAGGCGATTCGGTGCAGACGCTCAGATGCAGGCTTTCGAGTCGAAACAGGTCCGGCGCGAGAGCAAACAGCATCACGCATGGATCGTGAAGCGGGCGGCTCTCCTGGTTCGTGGAGGATTCGAAATAAGCCTCGATGAGCCCACCCACCATGGCGGCGACAGGCTTTCCGCTCGCCGCCAGTTCGTTTGTGAAGTCGCGCGTGGCGCGCACGCGCCGGGTCACGTCCAGCGGGACGAGCACGAGGGGCAGTCCCGAACGAACGACGGCAGCCGCAGCCTCGGGATCCGCCCAAAGGTTGAACTCGGAACGCGGTCCCACATTGCCCCTTTCGTGGATCGCTCCTCCCATGGCGACGATCCTGCCGATCCGCTTTGCTGCCTCCGGCCTGTCGAGGATGAGCTGCGCCAGGTTCGTCAGCGGCCCAAGCGCCAGCACGTCCACCGTGCCGCTGGGCTGCTCGAGCAGGAGTTCCGCCAGCCACTCGACGGCAGGCCGGCTCTGCGGCAGGCGGGCAGGATCGGGGAGAGCAACACCGCCGATGCCGTCCTCCCCATGCAGGTTCAGCGGCTCCGGGCCGGGGCGAGACAGGGGCGCGGCAGCGCCCTTGAAGACCGGAATGCCTTCCCGTCCGGCAAAGGCTAGCAGCCGGCCCGCGTTGCGCGTGGTGGTGTCGATGCCGATATTCCCGGCAACAGTCGTGATCCCGGCAATCGCGAATTCGGGCGAAGCGAGCGCGAGCAGGATGCCGATGGCATCGTCGATACCAGGGTCCGTGTCGATAACGGTCAGCCGGGCTTTTGCATGGGTCATGATAGGGTTAGACACTCCGCTTCTGGTCCGCGCGTTCCTTATCGGACAGCGGGCGTCGATTGACCATAGCCGCAGGTGCCCCGTGACCGATTCCAGCCCGCTTCCTGACGACCTGCTCGTGAACGCCGGGGACGAGGTGCGGATCCGCCAGGATCTCGTTCTGGTCGCCCTGGGCAAGCGGCCCGCCGATCTGATCCTGCGCGTCGGCCGCCTGCTCGACGTTCACACCCGCACCTGGGCGGAGGATCAGGAGATCGCCATCCGCGGACGGCGCATTGCCTGGACAGGACCTGCAGGCACCTTTCCCGGCACCGCCCTGGCGCGGGAAGAACGGCGCAGCCTTGCCGCCGTTCCGGGTTTCGGCGAAGTGCACAAGCATATCGAAAGCTCGCACCTCACGCCTGAACATGAAGCGGCGCTGGTGCTCCCCCGGGGCAACACCTGGACCTGCGAGGCGAGTCATGAATTCTCGAACGTGGACGGTCCTCACAACCTGGAATTCTGGCTCACGGCCCGCCGGAACGGCTCGCCCATGAAGATCTTTCCGCTGCCCGGATCCGCCGTTCCACCAACGGCTTACGAGTGGGGCGGCGGCCACTATGGTTATGACGAGCAGGCGGGCTTCTTGAAAGAGAGCCTCATGGTGGCCGGCCTCGACGAGGTGATGGACTGGCCTGCCGTGTGGAACCCGGAGAACCCTTCGCACAAGCGGCTCTGGGGCATGATCCAGGCCACGTTCGAGCAGCGCGGCGTGGTGGAAGGCCACGGTGCGGGCCTGCGCGACCTGAACTCCATCAATGCCTTCGCGGCGGCAGGCCTTGCGTCAGACCACGAGGGTTGGACCCCGGAGGAAGTCTGGGACAAGCTGCGCCACGGCATCTTCATCGAGATCAGGCCCCATTCCATGCCCGAGATCATTGGAGGACTGCTCCAGCGCGGCCTCTCCGACTGGTCGCAAGTGGCCTTCGCCACCGACGACCGCAGCGCCTCCGACACCCTGCGAATGGGTGCAACGGACTACAATGTCCGGCTTGCGATCCAGTCGGGGCTCTCGCCGGAGACCGCAATTCAGTGCGTCACCATCAACCCGGCGCGCCACATGCGGCTCACCCCCTGGGTCGGCAGCATCGCGCCGGGCCGCTTTGCCGACGTCGTGCTGCTCGACGATGTGGAAAATCTCTCCATCGCCGAGGTCTGGGCCGATGGTCGCCCGGTCTCCCGGGGCACGGACTATATCGGCCCGCTGCCGCAGATCCGCTGGCTGGACTGGGCCTCGAAAACGGTCAATATCAGCCGCACAATCGAGGCCGAGGATTTTGCCGTTCAGGCCGAGCCCGGCCGCGCCACGATGCAGGCGGCGCTGCTGCGGCCCTTCCACTGGCACGACGACTTCATCACCATGGAGCTTCCCGTGGAAGACGGCGAAGTTCAGCGCGATACGGACAGAAACGTCACGAAATTTGCCATCGTCGATCGTTTCTCGGGCGAAGGGAAGATCTCCCGCATGTTCTGGCTCGGCTGCGGGCCCAGGACCCCGGACACGGCGGTCGGCTGCACGGTCGCGCACGACAAGCATAATCTTTGGGTCGTGGGCTCGTCCGACGAAGCCATGGCGCTGGTCGCCAATCGGGTGGCTGAGATCGGCGGCGGCTGGGTTCTCGTCAGCGGCGGAAGGGTTCTGGCAGAGGTGCGCTACGAGATCGGCGGCCTGATGACCCAGCGCCCGGCCGAAGATCTCGATATTGAAATGCAGAACCTCTACGCGGTAGCCGGCAAGATCGACTGGCTCTACGAGCCCACCTTCTCGCCACGGTGGTATCCGGGATTCCCGGAGCGGCTCCAGTTCGCGACTCTCACCTGCGCTCCCTGGCGCTGGGTTCTGGTCGCGCCATGCGAGGCCGCCCCGCAAGGCTTCGTCAACGTGGTGACCGGGCAGACGCACCCGGTCGTCTGGTAGGCATCAATCGGCCGCGTCAATCCGGGCCATCTCGGCCCGGAAGGCTGCCGCGATCTGGCCCGCATCGCGCAGGATCTTCTTGCGCTCCAGGCTTTCCACATTCCGGCCGCGCATGATCCAGCGGCCACCGACCATGACGTCTTGGACATCAGCCGGCATCGCGGAGAACACGAGGGTCGCGTAGATGTCGTAGACGGGCTGCATGCGCGGTGCGGAGAGATCGATCCGGATGAGGTCCGCCTGCTTGCCGGGCGCGAGCGAGCCGATGCGGCCATCGAGACCCAGCACCTGCGCGCCCTCAAGGGTTGCCATGCGGATCACCTGGGCCGCCGGCATGGGCTTGCGGCTGTGCCCGAGCAGCTTCTGGAACATGGAGACAGGTCCGAACTGGCTGAACAGGTCGAGGGTGTTGCCGCTCATCGGCCCATCCGTGGCGATGCCCACCTTGATGCCTGCCGCGCGCATCGACTCGACGGGTGCGATGCCGCGTCCGGCCTTCGCGTTCGAGCGCGCATTATGGGCAACCCGCACATCCGCTCTCGCCATGCGCTCGATCTCGAAGAGGTCGATGTGCAGGCAATGGGCTGCGATCAGCCCAGGCAGCAGCAGGCCTGCCTTTTCGACGACGGCAACAGGACGCAGGCCGTGATTCTTGCGGCACCACTCCATTTCGCTGTCCATCTCGGCGAGATGGAGCTGCACCGGCACCCCAGGATGCGCCTCGGCCCAGCGCGCGACCCGGGCCATGACCTCGATGTCGGTGGAGTAAGGCGCATGAGGCGCGATGGAGGCGAGGATCCGCTCGTGCCCGGAGAACTCGGCCACCAGCTCCTCGACGAGGGCAAAGCCCTCATCGATGGTCTTGTGATCCGGCGGGTCGAAGGTCGCCAGCGTCTGGCCGACCACGCCGCGCAGACCCGCCTGGTCCAGAGCCCGCCCGACCTCCGTCTCGTAGTAGTACATATCGGCAATCGTCGTGACGCCGGCCTCGATGGATTCGAGCGCGCCGAGCAGCGTGCCCACGCGGACCATCTCGGGCGTGACGAACTTGCGCTCCATGGGCAGCACATAGCGGAACAGCCGGTCGTCCACGTCCTCGCCGAGACCCCGGAACAAGGTCATCGCCAGATGGGCATGCGGATTGACCATGCCGGGCATGACCACGTCGCCCGCGACGTCGATCACCTCCGCGCCTTCCACCTGCGGCGGCTCGCCCGAACCAAGGGCCTGGATCGTGCTGCCCTCGATGTGGACCCAACCATGCTCGATGACCGTCATGGTCTCGTCGATCGGGAGAAGGCAGGCGTTCCTGATGATCGTGGATGCCATCAGCGGGCCTCGTCGGGCATGAGGATGCTGCACTGCTCCGGCACCGGCACCAGCTTCACGCCGGTTCCCGGATCCAAAGGCGCCGTCAGGCTGCCATTGGCAACCAGATGCCCGGCGGCCGTCTCGCATTGATACTGATAGGCGCGACCGAGATAGGTTCTCAGTCCCAGTTGCGCCGGGATACCCTCGGCTGCGGGATCGGTGGAAACCATCAGGCCATCGGCTCTCGTTGCAAGCAGGAACGTGTCCGGAATGGCTCCGAATGCGTTTTGCGAGAGGCGCAGCCGCATGCCCGCCGTTTCCGCCGTGACCGTCTCGCCTTCGCGGCCTACGACCGTGAACGGGATGATGTTCTCGAATCCGACGAAGCTTGCCACGAAGGTGTTGGCCGGCTGCCTGTAGAGCACCTCCGGGCGGTCGAACTGCATGAGGCGGCCGGCATTCATGATCGCGACGCGGTCCGAGATCGAGAACGCCTCCTCCTGGTCATGGGTCACGTAGACCGAGGTGGTGCCGTTTGCGCGCTGCAATTGGCGGATCTCGACGCGCATCTCGACCCTGAGCTTGGCATCGAGGTTGGACAGGGGCTCGTCGAACATCAGAAGCGGCGGCTCGATGACGAGCGCCCGCGCCAGCGCCACGCGCTGCTTCTGCCCACCCGAGAGCGCCCCAGGGGTGCGCTCCGCCAAGGGCGCAAGGCCGACGCGCTCCAGCATGGCAAGGGCACTCTTGCGCCGGTCGGACGCCCCAAGCCCCCGCTGCTTGAGGCCGAAGGCGACATTGTCGAGCACGGACAGGTGCGGGAACAGGGCATAGTTCTGGAAGACGAGGCCGATGTCGCGCTTATGAGTGGGAAGGCGCGTCAGATCCCTTCCTCCAAGCTTGATCGATCCGCTGGTTGGCGACAGAAACCCGGCAATGAGGCGCAAGGTCGTGGTCTTGCCGCAGCCGCTGGCGCCAAGAAGGGAAACCAGTTCACCAGCCTGGACCGAGAGCGAAAGGTCTTCAAGAACCTTGGTGGTCCCGTAATGGGCCGAGACCGCATGGATATCGAGAGGCTGTGTCACAGGACGCTACTTCGCAAGAAAGGTGAGGCCGAGTGTTCGCTCCACCACGGCCATCACGGCCACGGTGAGGAACATCAGGAGCACGGAAACGGACGCGACGGTCGGATCGAAGAACTGCTCCACATGCGCCAGGATCTGAATCGGCAGGGTGCTGATTCCGGGACCCGTCAGGAAGAGCGACACCGAGACGTCGTTGAGCGAGGTGATGAAGGCGAGGATGAAGGCTGCGATCACCCCTGCCCTCACATTCGGCATCACGATGGTGAAGAACGTCTTGAGCGGCGCGCTGCCCAGGCTGATCGCCGCCTCCTCGATGGAAAAGTCGAAGGAGGCGAGGCTCGCGCTGATCACCCGCACCACATAAGGCAGAACCAGAAGCGTGTGGCCGATCAGGAGGGCCGCGAAGATCGGCACCCCCGCCCCGACGGTGAGCGACTTCAGCAGGGCAAAGCCGAACACGATCTCGGGCACCAGGATCGGCAGCACGAAGAGCGTTCCGAGCCATTTCGGCAGCTCGACCCGGAAGCGGTTGAGCGCATAGGCCGCCGGAATGCCGATGATAAGGGCGATCAGCGTGCCCAGGAAGGCGATCTGAAGACTCGTCACGATGGTTCGCCGGAAGGCGCTGATCTCGAAGATGTTCTCGAACCATCGCAAGGAGAGACCCTGCGGCGGGAAGGTCAGATAGGTGGTGTCGCTGAGCGCGGCGCCTACGACGATGACGAGCGGCACCATCAGGAAGAAGTAGACCAGCGCCGCGACGGCGATGAGAAAGGGATGAGGTCTGTCGGACATCAGGTCGCCATGGGATTGATGCGGCGGGCGATATGGCTCATGGCGAGCACGATGGCGATGGTGATCACCGTCATGATGGCTGCGATCGTCGAGGCGCCGACCCAGTCGAAGGACACCATGGCGCGCTGATGAAGCAGCGTTGCCAGCACGGTCTGGCGCTCGCCGCCAAGAAGCTGCGGCGTGGCATAAGCCGTGAAGCTGCCGGTGAAGACCAGCACCGCGCCGACGATCAGGCCCGGCACGGCAAGAGGCAGCAGCACCTGCCAGAAGGTGGCAATCGGCGAAGCGCCAAGGGACGAGGACGCCTGAAGCACATCGCGGGGAATGTTCTCCAGCACGCCGACCAGGGACAGGACCATGAGCGGCACGAAAAGATACACCATTCCGACGATAACCGCCCCTTGGGTGTAAAGCATCTCGAGCGGCTCGCTGGTGATGCCCAGACCCAGCAGCGTCTGGTTCAAGATGCCGTTGCGACCCAGGATGATGAGCCACGCGAAGGCACGGACCACAACCCCCGTCAGCAGCGGGAACACGGCGGCGATGATCAGCAGGCTCTTCAGCTTGCCCGGCGCGCGCGACACCACATAGGCGGTCATGAAGCCGAAGATCAGCGAGATGATCGTGGTGAGAGCAGCGATCTGGAGCGTCCTGAACAGGACGGTCGTACGAAAGCCGCTGTTGAAGTAGGAGATGTAAGGGGCAAACACCCCGCGCGGGTCCATGAAGGTGCCGGCGATCACCGCCCCGATAGGCACGAGCAGGAACCCGAGCACCGCGAGAGTGGCGGGTGCCGACAGCGCCCACCCGGTTGCGCCCTGCAGGCGCGGAAAGCGTCTCTTTGTCATTGTCGCAGGATCAGCGTCCGAAGACCTCGCTCCACGCATCGAGCCAGTCGGTCTTGGCGGCATTGAGCTTTTCGTAGTCAATGCGCTTCAACGACGAGATCATTGTCTGGCCATAGGTCCAGCGGGCTGCCTCTTCCGGCTTCAACTGCACTGCGGTCGCAACCGGAGCATCGACGCCGCGCTCGGCCAGGGTCTGCTGGATCTTGGGATCGAGGATGAAGTTGATGAACTGATGCGCCAGTTCGGGATTGGCAGCGCCCTTGGCGATGTTGATGGTGTTGAGGGTGGCGTAGTCGCCCTCCTTCAGCTCCGCCCAACGGGCAGTCGGCACCGCCGCCTGGATCTGAGCCAGGGTGAAGTCCTGTGCCATGGCCACGGAGACCTCGCCGGTCGAGAACAGGTTCACGAGCTCGGAACCGGTGTTGTAGTTCTTCACCACGTTGGGCTTGAGCTTCTCGATGGCCGCAAAAGCCGCCTTCTCGTTCTCATAGGGATCGACGCCCGCCTGATTGGCGGCGACCAGAACCGTCATCGGGCCGGCGGTGGTGGTGATGCCGGGCAACGAGACGCGGCGCTTGAGATCGTCCCGCCACAGGTCGTTCCAGGAGGTGATCGGGCTCTTCACCTTGGCGCTGTCGTAGATGATGCCGACGCGGCCGATGGTGTAGGCGGGGCCGAACTGGCCTTGAGGAGCGCGGGCGACCTCGTATATCCCGTTCAGGTTCGGGATCTTGGAGCGATCGACGGGCTGGAACAGTCCTTCGGCGATGCCGATCTGCGAATAGCTGTCTGTGAGGTAGACCACATCCACGCCGCCGCCGCCGCGGATCTTGATCTTGTTCAGGCGGTCGGCATTGTTGCCCGTTTCGAAGACGAGCTCGCAGCCGCACTGAGCACGGAACGGCTTGAGGACAATCTCTTCCAGCTTGTCGCCATTGAATCCCCACCAGGAGATCGTGAGGGTCTTGTTCTGCGCCATGGTCGGGGCGGCGGACAGCGCCGTCACAACCAAGGCCATGCTCGCGATCGGATTGCGCCAACGCCCTAACATCTCAGGATCTCCCAGGTTTCAGTGTTTCAAGACCAAGGATACCGAAGCGGCATCCCCTTTGAAGGGCAATATTGGCACTGCGCCTTCCGACGAAGTCATTCGCTATAGGCATCAGGCATTAGCACAACCGCCGGCCCGGGAAAGCCCTGTTCCCCCGGGCTCCTGCCCACCTTATCGCCATTTTGCCCAAAATGCTTGCAATTCGGAATCGGTCTACTCGGCGGCCCAACCGCCTCCCGCCAAGCGCTTCAGACGTGGTGTCCTCAGGACGCCGACGACGCGGTCCAGCCATTGCAGATCCATGGCCGCGAGCGGCTTTTGCCATGCATCGGTCTGCAGCATCGCCGCGCCGATGACGACCGGCCTGATCCCGGATCGGGCGAGCAGCTCAAGTGCGGCGGTGATGGACCGGCCGCTGCTGATCACGTCGTCGATGAGCAGGACCCGCCTGTTTTCAAGCAGGGGCAGCATGCGCGGGTCGAGATAGAGCCGTTTCGTCTGCTCCGGACTCGTGATGGATGTCATCGGCACGGAAAGCTCTTCCCGATACCAGAACTTCCGCGATGTCCCGAGGGGAACGTAGCGGCTGAGCCCGAGCCTCTTGGCCGTGCCGCTCGCCAGGGTAAGGCCGAGGGTCGGAAGGCCGACCACCACCTCCGGCTCGAAAGGACGGACCTTCTCTGCGAGGCTGGCGCTCAGCGCCTCTTCGACGGCAAAACCCGCCTGGTTGACGATGAGCGAAGCCAGGGCTTGCTCCCCGTCTGCCAGTTCCCTGATCGGAAGGCGCAGCTGGCGCCCATCCTCGAATTCCGCCGGGAAGAAGCCGCGATGCCCGTCAGCCGGCTGACGCTCGAAGGACAGGGGCGGATGGATCTCCTGCCAGAAATCGTGGGGCTGCATCGCACGTGTCTTTCATTCGGGTTCGCACAGGACGATTGTGACCTGTCCTCTGCCGCTGTATCGAACGATTCAGCCGGCATTTCCAGGACAGCAGAACGATGCCCCTTCAGGACCTCATCCAGGCGGACCTATCATTCCTGCGCAGCCTCCGCCAGGATCTCCATGCGCATCCGGAGCTGGGCTTCGAGGAAGAGCGGACGAGCGGGATCGTCGCCTCTCTGCTGGAGGAGGCAGGACTTCGGGTGCATCGGGGGTTGGGCAGGACCGGCGTCGTCGGCACCCTGCAGGTGGGCAACGGTACGCGTACCATCGGCCTTCGTGCCGACATGGACGCCCTTGCCATGCCGGAGCAGGCCGAGCGCCCCTACAAGTCGACAATACCTGGAAAGATGCATGCCTGCGGCCATGACGGGCACACGACCCTGCTGCTTGGAGCGGCTCGCCATCTGGCGCGCACCCGCAACTTCTCAGGGACGGTGCACTTCATCTTCCAGCCGGCGGAGGAAGGCCGCGGCGGCGCGAAGAAGATGGTGGAGGACGGGCTCTTCGCGCTCTATCCCTGCGACGCGGTCTACGGGCTGCACAACATGCCGGGACTGGCGGTCGACGAGATGGCCGTCACCGCAGGTCCGCAGCTTGCCTCGTCCGATACCTGGTACGTGACCTTCAAGGGCGTGGGCACCCACGGGGCGAAGCCTCATCTGGGCAAGGATCCGATCACCGCAAGCGGTTATTTCCTATCCGCCCTGCAAACCATCGTCGGACGCGTGGTCAATCCGCTGCAGCCTGCGGTGGTGAGCGCCTGCTCTGTTCAGGCAGGCGACCCGCAAGCCCTCAACGTCATTCCGGATCAGGTCGAGATCGGCGGCACGGCCCGTGCCTATTCCGCAGAAGTTCGCGATCAGCTCGAGATCGAGATCGGGCGGCTGGCGCGCGGCGTCGCCGCCATGTTCGGCATCGAAGCGGCTTACGAGTTCCGCCGTCGCATCCCGCCGGTGATCAACCATGCGGATGCGACGGCGCGCGCCTTCAAGGCCGCGCAGGCCGTGTGCGGCCCCAAGGTCGTGACCGATTTCGAGCCATCGACCGCAGGCGACGATTTTGCCTTCTTCGGCGAAAAAGCCCCCGGAGCCTATGTGTGGCTCGGGAACGGTCCGGCCGTCGATGGAGCGCTCCACCACAACACAGCCTATGACTTCAACGACGAGGCGATCCCGACAGGTGTCGCCTTCTGGGTCGCGCTGGTGGAGCAGGAACTCGCCGCCTAGGCTACTGCCCCCGGACGCGACGCTGCTCCACCTCGACCGGATCGGCATCGGCCCAACTGCGCCGGTTCTTTCGCTGCCGCTGGGGCTTCTTGCCCCTGTCGCGACGCGATTTCTCGTCTGGCTTGCGCCGGTGCGAAACCGAGGTCGCAACCAGCTTCTCCTCGATCTTCGCGTTGAGGGTTGCCCGCAGGTCCACCACGGCTTCCACATCCTCGAACACGTCCGGGTAGCGCTGCGCCAGCCAAAGCCAGCTCGTGGCGATTTTGACCCGGGCTTCCAGCTTCAAAAGGTCCGTGTTCACGCCGAAATCCGGCGCCTGAACCCGCCCAAACCGGGCATGTTGCCGGGCCCAGTCGAGCAGAAGCTCGACCGCCAGCTTCTCACGCCCGTCAACGGGCGCCATCGAATAGGACAAGCGGTCGAGGATCGGCATGTCCACCGTATCGAGGAGCGTCGCCAGTTCGATCATCTCCTCCATGTCGGCCATCCGCAGATCCGGGTGACCGGCCACGAGGGTGTCGTTCAGGTGCCGCAGAACTCTGCCGAGCCGGTCGGTCTGCAGGACGTCGCTTGCAGCCAGCACCGTCTCCTGGTTCGGCCGGACATAGGCCTTGCCCCGCAGCTTGCCGGCATCGCCCTTCAGGGCATTCCCGATAATGGTCTCAACCTGCGCGTAGGCTCCCACCTCCGGCAGCGCCGTCACGAGACCTTCGTCGTGGTGCCCGAAGCGCCCTGCCCGGCCGGCAATCTGCTTGATCTCCATGGTCGTGAGCTGCCGCTCGCGCACGCCGTCGAACTTGCGCAGGGTCGAGAACACCACACGCCGCAAGGGGCCGATGTTCAGCCCCATGCCGATGGCGTCGGTCGCAACGAGGATTTCGGCATCGCCGTTGCGGAAGCGCGCGGCCTCGGCCCTGCGCACCTCAGGCCCGAGGGCGCCGTAAACGGTTGCGACCGTGCGCCCGGCCTGCACCAGCTGTGCGCGAAGATCGTGCACATTCCTACGGGTGAAGGCCACCACCGCATCGCCGCGGGACAGCTTCTTGAGATTGGCCGGGACGCCCTCGACACGAAGCTTGCCCTTGCGCTTGAGGATCTTCACCTCCAGGGGCTCGCCGGTCATCGCGAGCAGATGCTCCACGAGCGGGATCGCCTCCGGCGCGCCGGTCAGAACCACGAGGCGGGCGGGAGCGCCGATCATGGCCTGGGTCCAAGCCCAGCCCCGGTTGGGGTCTCCCAGCATCTGAACCTCGTCGATCACGCAAACATCGACGACGCGGTGGAGGTCCAGCGTCTCGATGGTGCGGGCGATATGCGTCGCTTCGTCAGGCAGAACACGCTCTTCACCCGTCACCATGCCGGCGGCAAAGCCCTCCTCGCTCATGCGCTCGTAATGCTCCAGGGCGAGGAGCCGCAGGGGTGACAGGATTTCGGCAGTCTCGGCCTCGCCGGCGAGCTTCAGGGCCTCATAGGTCTTGCCCGAATTGGTAGGACCCGCCAGGAACAGGAACCTGCGGTTCAGCGAACGAGCCACCGGAAAGATCGCCGCATAGCGCTCATATCCGGAGGCCTCGCGGATCTGAGCCTCGCGCAGGTGCCGGAGCCGTCTGGCGGC
This sequence comes from Microvirga aerilata, assembly GCF_016743775.1. Lineage (GTDB taxonomy): Bacteria > Pseudomonadota > Alphaproteobacteria > Rhizobiales > Beijerinckiaceae > Microvirga > Microvirga aerilata. The sequence continues at coordinate 27,199 of NZ_JAEQMY010000016.1, forward strand.
GGCCTTCGAGCGGAGATCGTCGAGCTTCTGGCGCAGCTTGCGCCCGGCACCGGCCGGCCCACCCTTGTCGGAGGCATGGATTCGGTCGAGCTTGTCGAGGGCGGATCGGATGCCGCTCAGGATGGCTTGGCGTTCTTCGGTGTCCTCGTAGGCGGCAAGATAGGTTTCAAGCTCGTCGCGCCAGCTTGCCAGCTCCCCCTCGCAGGCTGCGAACGTGGCGTCCCGCAGCTCGATGATCCTGGCTTCGAGAACATCGGACGCAGCAGCCATCTCGGCCCGCTCGACCCGTGCCGGCGACAGCACGGCAGCCGCGACTTCCAGGGGCTCGGCAAAGGCGAACTCGACCATAATGTCGATGGGATCGCGGTCGGGCAGGATCTGCATGGGCAGACCGAACACCGCACGGTAGCCGGCAAAGACGCGCTCCGGCTTCCAGCGGCCGCTCTCGATCTTGCGGATATCCTCAGCCACGTAAATGCTCGTGTTCTTGCGAACGGGCGCGAGGATGCTCTGACGCCGCCGATGGGCTGCGTCGTCCATCGGCTGGACGGTCGGGTGATCGGGATCCCTCAAGCTGGAGCCGGAGCGGCTCTCGCCTTCACCATTCGCAGCCCGCATCCGCCAGGCGGCAACCTCGGCCGCGAGCTGCGCAACCACGTCGGGATCGAACATGGGCGCCTCGAAGGTGCGCCCACGCTTCTGGAATGTCCGACGTTCGGCAACAGGGATCAGACCCGCCTCGATCCAGCGCTCGCACTCGGCCGTACTGGCAAGCAGGATTCCAGGCAGGTGATTGATGCTGACAAGGTTCTTCGATCGCTTGGACATTCACAATTCCGATTGGCGGAGCACACTTTCGCTGCTCCGGCCTCGTTTGAACGCATCTGCCACTGCCTTATCAGGCTTGCCGGAGTAAACTCCGGAAGGGCAAAGTTGTTTTCGGGGGCGCTGCCGGGCGGTGGCGCCCGGATCTTCAGGAAGGTTCCTGACCGTGCATCAGCCCAAGGCTCAATGCATTGAAGTGTCGGTATTTCCTGCAGTTTTATATGTTGACGGCAGAGCAGAATATCAAGGCATCCGCGCCCGCTGACGGATTTCATTCACATCAGTTTTTATCACATTCAAAGAAAAACCCGCCCGGATCGGTCCGGGCGGGCATACTGGAGAAGCCCCAGACTTCGATCATCTTCAGATCACGAAGAAGTCGTGGTAGTAGAGCTTTGCCTTGTTGGTCAGCGTGGCGATCTTCACCTGGGCTTTGGAGCCGGTGCCGTCCTGGTCGTAGTACAAAGCTCCCGTCTTCTTGTCGTACACGATCCGGTCTTCCCGGTCCTGCGCCTTGTTGCCCTCCACAAACATGTCGGCCTTGAACTTCTTGGGCTTGGAGGCGGTGCCGGCGCCCAGCTTGGTGAAGACCTGGTTGTCCAGCCAGACGCTGTCGTCCTTTGACTTGAAGTCGTAGAGCTTGTCCACGTTGGTGCGCTTGTTCGCCCCTGTGTCGAGCACGAACACGTCCTTGCCGGCCTCGCCGTAGAGCCGGTCATTGCCGTCCCCGCCATACACCTTGTCGTTGCCGGTGCCGCCATGGACCCGGTCATGGCCCAAGGAGGCTTTCAGCACGTCGTCGCCGCCTTGCCCCTGGAGCAGGTTGGTGCCCGCATGGCCGGTGATCTCGTTGGCGGTGTCCGAGCCGGTCAGGGTGTAGCTCGCCCGGCTCGACACCCCCAAGAGCTGCAGCACCTCCACCTCGGCAGAGGCCGAAAGCACGAAAGACGAGGATGCCAGCACCGTGTCCAGGCCGCCCCCTGCACTCTCGCTCACCAGATCCGAGGCATTGTCGACCAGGAAAGTGTCGTCACCCAGACCGCCCAAGAGACTGTCCGCCCCTGCACCGCCATCCAGTGTATCGGCGCCGGCCTCACCGAGGAGCTGATCCTCGCCGGCACCGCCGTTGAGGCGATCCCCGCCGAACCCGCCTTGCAGCACGTTGCGGGCAGCGTTTCCAGTCAGGGCATCGTTGAAAGCGGAGCCGGTGAGATTCTCGATTTCGACATAGATGTCGCCGGCGGCGGCTCCGCTGTTCGTGCCTGGTGTCTCTAGACTTGCCGTTACGCCACTCACGGCCATCATGTACGAAGCCGTGTCGATCCCCGCTGCGCCGTTGAGCGTATCGGCCCCTTCTCCACCGTCCAGCACGTTCGCGGCTGAATTTCCTTTCAGGGTATTGGCTTGGCCGTTACCGGTGAGGGCGACGGCAGCCGATCCGGTTGCGACAAGCGCCTCGACATGCTACCCGAGAGTGAAGCTGACGCTGCTCAGCACCGTATCGAAGCCGCCGTTCTCGATTTCCGTCACCCGGTCGCCTGCATTGTCGACAGTATAGATGTCGTTGCCGGTAAAGCCGAGCATCGCGTCTGCGCCAAGGGTGCCATCGATCATATCGGCGGCCATGCCGCCAAAGATCATGTTATCCAGCGAGTTGCCCGTCAGACGCCCGGTAGCTTGCCCATGGAAGTGGAGTTCTTCCACATTCGCATAGTCGGCCAGGCTGAAGCTGCCGCCGGCCAACAGACTGCCGCCCAGCACAATCCTGTCCCGGCCTCCATCAGCGGTTTCGATGACGTTGTCCAGAAGAGTATCGATCACGTAGGAGTCGTCGCCAGCGCCACCCCGCATCTCGTCGGCGCCGAGACCACCATCGAGATGGTCGTTGCCGCCCAGCCCGCTGAGAACGTCGGCGAAATCCGTACCGGTGAGTGTGTTGTCCTCCTCGTCGCCGTTGATCGTCTGGCCGCCTCCGCCCTACCCCGTCGGATCGAGAATCTGGGCGCGGATGTTGACGGGGTCGTTCCAATCAGTGCCAGGTTGGTCCTCCCAGCCCACGACGATCCGTCCATCCTTCAGGGTTGTGAGGGTGGGATACCATTGCGTGCCGACGGTTCCGGTATTCGCTACGGCTTCGCTGCCGCTTGCGGCTCCGGTGCTGTCGAACATGACCACATGGATGTCCGAGTCACCGCTGGACGTATCTGCATAGGCTACCGCGAAGCCCCCATCAGACAGGGCGGAAACTACGGGATAGCCCACGTCGCCGGCATCTGTGACGTCGACCTCGATTTCGATATCGCTGCTGAGGGTTGAGTTGTCGACGGTGAAGATCCGGGCCTTGATGCTGTAGGGAAAGCTGGCGCCCTGTGCATTCCAGTGTGTCCAGACCACCACGAAGCGGTTCCCGGACAGCGCCGTTACTGTCGGGTCGATCTGCGTGCCGGCTGTGACGTCCGGGATCGTGAACTCGGCGGAGGTGGCACCCGCTGCCGTAACGATCCGCCCGCGCACTTCGTTGTCGGAGCGCCCGGTGCCGTCATGATCCTGGTTCACGTAGACAGCGACCACGCTGCCGTCACTCAGGGAGGCGATGCTCGGCGTGCTGGTGAGCGCGGAGGCCGGATTGTTGACGGTGAGGTCCCTGACGGTGGGATCGGCATGACCGTCCGCATCGTAGAAGGTCATCTCGATCCGGGGGAGATGGCCGTACTGCTCCGCATAGGCAACGGCAAAGCCGCCGTTGCTCAGAGACGTGACCGACGGGGAGGTCGCGTTGCTCCAGGGCCATTCGACCTTGGGGTAGAACTCGCCGGCATCGGCGGTGCCGTCCTCGTCGAAAGTACGGGCGCGGACTCGGCTAAACTGCTCCCCTTCAACGCCACTGGAGTTCCAGGTGACCACGAACCGGCCGTCGGACAGAACGGCAACCGCAGGCATGGTGTGGTAACCGGTCGCCGTCGTGTTGATGATGAACTCGCCGTCGACCTTTGCGCCCTCAGCATCGAAGATCTGTCCACGGATATCGCTGCCGGAATCCGTGGAGGATGCATACACGGCGACAAACCCGCCATTGTTGAGCGCGTGGAATTCAGGCCGCGTCTGCATGTTGTCGGGCGGATTACTGACGAGGATCTCGGGTCCCCAGGGCTGAGGCGTAGGCATGATCAATCCGTTCCGCGGCAGCTGCAGCCGCAGTTTCGATGGGACAGGAATCGTATGTGAGCCCGTTCTAACGGGTCATGCCCGACCGGAAGCCTCTTCGAACGGGGAGTGCGACAGGAAGCCCATGCCAAAGGTCTCCTGCCAATCGTCTCCGCCTCACCCGGAGCCGGATTGTGCCGGATCAACTGTTTGCCGGATCGCGTCAAACGCCGCGGGGGCGATCCTTACCTGCCCCTCAAGGCGTGTCGGCGTTATAAGACAGCGCTTCAGACGCTCTGCTTGCCGCCAAGCATCCTCCTGAGAAACGCAAAGCCCAAGGCGGACAGGAAAGCCGCCTGCTCCTTGTTGGCCGCCCCGTGCCCGCCGTCGTCGGGCTCGTAGAAGAACACCGGCTGCTTCATGGCTTCGAGCTTTGCCGCCATCTTGCGGGCGTGACCGGGATGAACGCGGTCGTCGCGCCGGGAGGTGACGAGCAGCATCGGAGGATAGGCCTTCCCCTCTTCCAGGTTCTGATAGGCCGAGAGGCCCGCCATGTAGGCCCAATCGTCCGGCTTTTCCGGATCGCCGTATTCGGCCACCCAGCTCGGGCCGGCCAGGAGCCTCGTATAGCGTCGCATGTCGAGGAGCGGCACGGTGCACCAGATGGCCCCGAAGCGCTCCGGAAAGCGGGTCAGCATGTTGCCGACGAGCAGGCCTCCGTTCGAGCCACCGTAGGCTGCAAGCTGCCCCGGCGTTGTGACGCTGCGCTCCGCGAGATCGCGCGCAATCGCGGCGAAATCGTCATGAGACAGGCGCTTGCCTTCGCGCATGCCCGCCTTGTGCCAGGCCGCTCCGAACTCGCCGCCGCCGCGAATATTGGCGACCACCCAGACATTCCCGCGCTCAAGCCAGGTTTTGCCGACGCCGCCCATATATCCGGGTGTCATCGAGACCGAGAAGCCGCCATAGCCGTAGAGCACGGTCGGGCGTGGACCATCCTGGTTCTTGGGCCCGATCTGGTAATAGGGGATGCGCTCGCCATCCACCGATACGGCCTCGTGCCGCGTGACCTCCAGGGCGGAGGCATCGAAGGCGGAAGGGGTTTCCTTGAGCACCTCGATCCGGTTGTCTTCCGTGACCAAAGCAAGCTTCGTCGGCTCTATATAGCTCGAGATCGAGAGGAGAAGCTCGTCCGTGCGTTCGAGCTGGCCTACATCGAGGGACATGGCGTGGACGGAAGCGGTGTCCGGCAACCCCTCCAGCCGCTCCAGGCTCCAGGAGGCCTCAGCCGTGGCAGACGGTCCAGGCGTGGCAAGCCAGATCTGGCTTGCGAGATTGTCGAGCACGGTGAGCACGAGCCTGGATTTCGCCCACCAGAACCCGGAGAGCACGCGCCTGGCCCCGGGCTCGAACAGCATCTCGAAATCCCGGTCGCCGTCGAGAAAGCGGGAAAAGCCAATCGCCAGGAGCGCGTCGGCCGGATAGGTGCGCCCGGGCAGAGCCCAATCGCTCTTGAGCTTCACCACGAGCCAGTCCTTCTCGACGTCGAACCGGGCGTCGAGAGGAAGATCGATCAGCCGGGGCGGGCCGTCACCTTGCGCGAGGTAGCTGATTCCTTCCTCGAAGGTGATCTGGCGGCGGTAGAAGGTGCGCTCGAAGCCCGGCTCCAGGTCGACGGAGGCGGAGATGTAGATGTCGCTGGGTTCGCCTTCGAAAAGCAACGGCCCCTGCCCGAAATCCGTGCCGCGGCGCCAGAGGCGCACCGTGCGGGGATAGCCGGAGGCGGTGGCGGCATTCTCGCCCAGGGTGGTCGAGACCAGCAGCCGGTCCCGGTCGAGCCATGCAGCCCCGCCCTTGGCCTCAGGCAAGGCAAAGCCGCCCTCGACGAAGCGCTTCTCGACAAGGTCGAACTCCCGGGTCACGACCGCATCCGCGCCGCCTCGGGATAGGCTCACCAGACCATAGCGCTGCTCCGGCTGGAGCGTGCCGCAGCCCTTCCAGACCCAATCCTCCCCCTGGGCGCGGGCAAGCTCGTCGATGTCGAGCACCGTCTCCCAGGACGGATCCGGCTTGCGGTATTCATCCATGGTGGTGCGCCGCCACAGGCCGCGCACATGGGCGGCATCCTGCCAGAAATTGTAGAGCAGCCCGCGCCGGCGTGTGATGAAGGGAATGTTGTCGGGACGCGTCGAGATCTCGTAGAGCGCCTTCTTGTCGGCATCGAAAGCGGCATCGCAGAGAGCTGATTGCGTGATCTCGTTGTGGGAGCGCACCCAGGTCAAAGCCTCCTCGCCCTCCACTTCCTCCAGCCAGAGATAGGGATCGTGGCGCTCCTGCATCCGTTCGGTCATGGCTGATGGGGTCCGTTCAGGTTCTCGAGATGGGGCGGAAGGAGTTCCGTGGCAGGGATTATTGGGCGGCTGACGCCCCCGGCAACACTTTGCCCCGAACCGAACGGATCACCGTCCGTTGATGATGAAACCAATCTGAAAGGGGCAGCGATGGATCCGTTCGTTTCCGCTCTCGAAGAACTCTCGGAGGCGCTGCTGGCCGGTGAGGACCCGGAGCAGGCCTTGCCGGATATTGCCCAAGAGCATGACCTTCCCGCCCCCGCCCTGCGCAATCGGGCGCTGCGGGCCTTCGGACCGCTGGACACCTACAAGCAGCGGCAGGCGGACCAGAAGAAGGAGCGCGAGCAGGCGGCCCGGCGCCGCGATCCAGTTCTGGCCGGTGCGTCCTTCCTGGCAGCTATCGCAAGCCTCAGCCCCAAACTCTCGGCCGAGGAGCGGCAGAACGAGGTCAAGCGCCTCGCCGCCGAGTACGACGTGGACCCTGCCGCACACCGCGACGCCATCGAGCGGCTTCGCAAGCGCTGACGAACTGGGCGCCGGGTGCGTCATGCTTTCAGTCTAAAGGTCTTTCGCCGATGCGGCCTCGGGCATGACGGGAGCCCCTGCCTTGTCCACGCGCTTGCGCTCCCGCGTCACCAGCCGGCAGAACAGCGGCACGAACAGGATCGCCAGGAAGGTGGCGGCCAGCATGCCGCCGATCATGCCTGTTCCGACCGAATGGCGGCTGGAACCCCTGCGATACGGTGCCGGCCGATTGCAGTTCCTGATACGCGGACCCGGTCCAGCCGACCGAGTAGTCGGAGGACAGGGTTTGCGCCACCACCTGCTCCATGGCGGCAATCGCCTGCCCGACGAGAAGCCGGGGGCCGGGCTGCCCTGAATTTTCGCCGCCGGGAACACATTAAACCGGTCGACCACGTCCGCTCCCACCGTGCGTGTGGTGGTGAGAAGTACGCTGAGCGGCACCATGGTGCAGTTGCTGGAGCGGACGAACACGTGCTGCAGGCCCTCGGGCGACTGCCGGAACTCCGCCTCCGAGGGGAGGCTCACCCGATGGGCACGGTCGGGGCCCCGTTGAGGTGGCAACCGTGGAATAGTTCTGGGAGCCGAACCCGGTGGACGTCGATTGCATGTAGAGCATGCCTTCGACCCCGTTGACCTGCTGCTCCAGGGGAGCCGCGACGGTCTCGACAGTAGTCTGGGCGCTCGCTCCCGGATAGGTGGCCGAAACCACCACCTGCGGCGGCACGATCTCAGGATATTGCGCGACCGGCAGGATCCTCATGGCGATGAGGCCGACGAGCACGATGGTGATGGAAAGGACGGAAGCGAAGATCGGACGGTCGATGAAGAACTTCGAGATCATGGCCGCGCTCCGGGTGCCTGCGCGGCTGGAGACGCCGTGGCCTGCGCCGCCGGAGGCTCCATCGGCACGGGCCTCACCGGCTGGCCCGGCCGGCGACGAGGAGGATGCGCTTGACCACTTTGCTCTTCGGAACATTCAGAACGCGCTGTACCATCGGGAGCTAAAGTCTTGACCGTTTGATCAAGGCAGGCAGCAGGTCTCGGGCCTCAAGCATGAACAACCCGGCCATGACTGAGTTCCGTGAAGGCGCACAAGGACCGAGCAGGAACGGATCAGACCCGAAGATAATTGAGACACCCGGCCGGCAAGCCGGCGCCGGTCACGAGGATTGCGCCCTGCCCGAACAGCTTCAGTCCTGACCGCCCCTCCGCCATCCGGATCACCACCAGCTCTCCGCTCGGGTCCGTCCAGACCAGCCGCGCATCGACCGACGCGATGGCTCCGAAGATGCGGGCCGGACTGGTTCCCGGGGCAAACAGCACCGTGGTGAACTCACTGCCTTGCGGCGGCCAAAGAGCCAGGGCCCCTGCCCCGGTGACCAGCAGGGCAGCGATCGACCGAGCAGCCCCCGACGAGCGGAGCCCCGACGACCCGCCGTCCCGGGGCCCCCTCATCACGAGGCCGACGATGAGGGGCGCGACCCCGAACAGGCCGAGCCACAGAAGGTCCCAAAAGAGAGGATTGCCCCTGTCCATGCGGACGCGATGGATGCCCAGCAGCCAATGGGAGAGGACTGCATCGACGGCATGCCAGGCGCCGAAGCCGATCAGGATGAAGGCCAGCAGCAGGCGGCCTGACGCTTGGCCGGAAGCACTTCTCGACGCCCACAGCAGCCACAGTCCAATGGCCGCAACACCATACATCAGGGCATGGAAGTAACCGTCCGCGGCAACCTGGAAGCGGATGTCGTCGGTGTTGATCGTGCTCAGAAGGTGATGCCACTGAAGGATCTGGTGAAGCAGGATGCCGTCGAAAAAGCCCCCGAGCGCAAAGCCCAGAAGATAGCCCGACCATTGATAACGGCGATCAGCTCCGAGGTGTGCCACTGCTCATCCTTGACCGGGAAGCCACTTCCCTACGAGGCGTCAACTGTCGGGCGGGGCAGTGGTTTCGACGAGCCGCCAAGCATCTGCCGAGGATGCAGGGTGTATGCCCTAGAAGTGACGGGCTCGCATCATCTGCGGCAACGAACGCGATGGCGACCACGGCAGGGCTCGAACCTGCGACATCTCGCTTAGAAGGCGAGTGCTCTATCCAGCTGAGCTACGTGGCCATCCGGTCGCAGGCCTGGACTTCAGTGGGTCCAGGGGCCGACACGGTTGAATTTGAAGTTGTCGGAGTAGGAAATCGTCCGCCGCTTGATCTCGTGCGGCTCCTCGACCCGGTAGGCGATGCCTTCGCGCTCGGCGTAGGCCATAGCCTCCTCCTTCGTGTCGAACCACAGGCGGAGCTGTTGGCGGGTGTCGCCGGAGCTCGTCCAGCCCATGAGAGATTCGATCTCGCGCGGCTTGTCCTGCTCGAACACGAGGAGCCATTGCTTGGTCCGGGCCATTCCGGACTGAGTGGCGGATTTGGCAGGCTTGTAGATCCGTGCAGGCATTGGTTTTGGACTTTCTCCAAGACTCGTCCGGTGAAGATGGTCGGGGCGGCAGGATTTGAACCCGCGACCCTCTGCTCCCAAAGCAGATGCGCTACCAGACTGCGCTACACCCCGAATTCCTCAACAGCTTGGTTTCTCTATCGATTTGAGAACCCCTGTGCAAGCCCTCCAGTTCCGATTGCAGAACATAAGCAGGAGGCGGCACGAACGGTCTGCTGGGCACTCTGACAACTCCCATGATGCTGACCGATTCCTCTCTTCCACCATGATCTTTGACGGAAACGGGGATACCAGAGGCCCGATGAGCTCAGGCGGACCTGTCGATCCTCATCAAAGATTGTCGACGGTGCACTGCTGGCTGCTGGAGGTCACATTGTCCGTGATCACCCAGTGGACGATCTTCTCGCTCTCGTCGAGCTCAAGAACCATTTCGAAGATTGAAGTCTCCGTATAGACGGCGAAGAAACCGAAGCTCCGGGCGCCCCATGAAGGGGTGCTGAGGCGAAAGATGTCGTGCGTCAGCACCCTGCAATGCGTCAGCACCGTGCGAAGCCTCTCGACAGGGTATTTAGCTTGCAGGGAAGGAGCCAGAAGCCCATGGAGAGCCAAGGCATCTTCAGCGTTGTAGATCCGGAGGAGCTCCTGGGAAATATTGCTCATGGAATGCCGGCGGACCTCCGCCACCGAAGAGGTCGCCAGGATCGTGCCCAGGACAAAGGCGGCTGCGCATCTCAATTTCTTAGGCATTCGAGACAAAGCCCCGATCAGCGCTTGAAAACCGGGTGTTCGACCCGGTCCCCTGCCTTGATCCCGAGCCGGGCTGCCGTGCCGGCATTCAGCTCCAGAACGGCCAGAACGGGTTCGCCCGAGGGAATCGTGCGCGTGGAGAGCGGCTCCGTGTTGGCGGCTATGCGGGCGATGGTGCCATCGGGGCGGATGAACAGCATGTCGAGTGACAGATAAGTGTTCTGCATCCACATGGAGACGGGCTCGACCCGGCCGAAGTCGAACAGCATGCCTTGGTCGGCCGGCATGGAACGGCGGTACATCAACCCCTGCGCCCGGTCGGCATCGTTGCGGGCAACCTCCACCCGGAAGGTTTGTTTCTGCCCGCCCTGGGACGTAATGGAAAGGGTCTCAAGGGCCTGGGCATAGACCGCGCCTGCGATCAGCACGAAGAACGCAAGAGCCGGAAGAACCGGCCGCAACCGCTGCAGCACGGGAAGGCTCATCAGTGGGAGTGCGGCAGGGCCATTTCGGCCAGGCGGACCTCGGCGGCCATAAGCCCCTTCGAGCCGTCGCCGAAGCGCACGAACACCCGCTCACCCGGCTTCAGCTCGGCGATGCCATAGCGGCGCAGGGTTTCCATATGGACGAAGATGTCCGGCTTGCCCTCGCCCTGGGTGAGGAAGCCGAAGCCGCGAAGCCGGTTGAACCACTTCACGATGGCAGGCTCCAGGCCGCTGGTGGGCACCACCTGAACATGGGTGCGGGGCAGCGGAAGCTCGGAGGGGTGGAGAGCGGTCGACTCGTCGAGTGAGACGATGCGGAAGGCCTGGAGGCCGCGGGGGCGCTGAACCGCCTCGACCACGATGCGGGCTCCCTCGTTGGCGGCCTGGTAGCCGTCCCTGCGCAGGCAGGTCACATGCAGCAGAACGTCGGGCATCCCGTTGTCGGGCACGATGAAGCCGAAGCCCTTGGCCACGTCGAACCACTTGATGCGGCCGCTGACCTGAACAAGTTCGAGAGCGCTTTCCTCCGGGGAAGACTGGGCAACCTCGCGGTGGCCCTGATCGAAAGAGGAATTTTCCCCTCGGAGAGTGAAAGAATTGGAGCCGTAATCGCTAGTCATGAAATAACCCAAACTCGAATCATGAACCCGATTCTTAAAAAGAGGATAACATCGTCCTGAATCAGGGGAAGCCACAAACGCGCCTCGCAGGGCGATGAAATTTTCGGCAACCTGCATGTTCTTGAAACCACTAAAAAAATACTGAGAATACCGATCCGATTTCCGCATGAATCACCAGATCCGCGGCCTCATCGAGGGGTGTAGGCTCGCGGTTGACGATCACCAGTTGCGCACCGTTTTCCTTGGCGAAGGCCGGAAAAGCCGCAGCGGGATAGACCACCAAGGACGATCCGGCGACCAGGAACAGGTCGCAGGATGCGGCAAGCTTCTGCGCCCGCCGCATCGGTCCTTCGGGCATGGCCTGCCCGAAAGAAATGGTGGCCGATTTGAGGATCCCGCCGCAGGCAACGCATTCGGGCGGATCGCCGCTGGCCTCGAAATGACGCCTCACCCAATCGAGTTCATGACGGCGGCCGCAGGCCAGGCAATGGGCATAGGTGCCGTTGCCGTGCAGCTCGATCACCTGCTCCTCGGCAAGACCGGACTCCTGATGGAGGCCGTCGATGTTCTGAGTTATCACCGCCGGCATGCAGCCCGAGGCAACAAGGGCCGCAAAGCCCAGATGCCCCCGGCTCGGGCGCGCACCACTATAAATGTCGTCCATCACGAACTTGCGCCGCCATGCCTCCCGCCGGGCCTCCGCGCTCTGACGGAAAAGATCGAATGGGATCGGCTTGTTGCTCATCCAAGGGCTGCCCGGAGATCTGAAGTCCGGAATGCCGCTCTCAGTCGAAATTCCCGCCCCCGTGAATCCGGCGATGATCCGGGCGTCTTGAATCATTTCCTGAAGTGTGGCGATTGACGCGGCAAGGCTCTCGGTCATCTCACTCAGATAAGGCCCGCAGACCGGGATGGAATCCCCCAACGGATGAGACACACAGACGTGAACGCCCCTCCCCTGGCCCGAACCGCCGCATCCCAGCGCTGGGACGCCATCGATGTCGCCCGCGGGATCGCGATTGCGGCGATGATCGTCTACCATTTCAGCTGGGATCTGAGCTTCCTGCGGCTGATCGAAACCAACATCCTTCAGATTCCGGCTTGGCGCTGGTTCGCACGGGGCATCGCGGGCTCGTTCCTGATGCTGGCAGGCTTCGGCCTTACCCTTGCCCATCTTCAGGGCTTTCGGCGCCTGCCTTTTCTCAAGCGTCTGATGAAGGTGGGCGGCGCGGCCCTGGCCGTGACCCTGGTGACGTATTTCGCATTTCCCCAGAGCTACATCTTCTTCGGCATTCTTCACTGCATTGCCGCGGCAAGCGTCCTCGCCTTGCCGTTCTTGAGATTGCCCCCTGCCCTCATCTTGGGCTTTGCCCTGTTCTGCCTTGCGGCGCCTTGGCTCTTTACGAGCCCTGCCCTCGACGAGCCCTGGCTCGATTGGCTGGGCCTCGGCTCCTCCGATCCCGTGACGAACGATTACGTGCCGATCTTTCCCTGGTTCGGGCTCGTCCTGATCGGCGCTGCGGCAGGCCAGATGCTGCTGGCGCGAGGGGAGACGATGGCGCTTGCGCGCTGGCGTGCCGGCAACCCGCTCGCGAGGATCCTGGTGTGGGCCGGACGCAAGAGCCTGCCGATCTATCTCACCCACCAGATCGCTCTTCTCACGGTGCTCTACGGGGTGTTGCAGATCGTCGGTCCCAACCGCGTAGCCGAGGCGCAGCCCTTCATGGACCAATGCCAGGCGATCTGCCTCCAGAACAGCGGGCCTCAGACCTGCCGCACCCTGTGCTCGTGCACGGTCGAGAGCCTGCGCGAGAGCGATCTCTGGCAGAAGGTTCTCAGCAACACGACGAGCCCCGAGGATCAGACGCGCATATCCCGGGCCGCGCAGCAATGCCTGCGCAAAAGCCCGCCGCCATGAGAGCGTTGAAACGTCGCCGTCGCGCCCGGCACAGATCCGGGCACGAGGGCAGGCTATCTCAAACCACGTTCAGCCGGGTTTCCTTCGCGGTGCGCTCCGCCCTCGCCTCCGCCAGGAGGCACAGGAGCTCGAAAGCGATGGATGCGCCCACCAAGGCCGTGCCGCCGGTTTGATCGAGCGGAGGCGAGACCTCGACCACGTCGGCGCCGACCAGATTCAGGTGCCGGAAGCCGCGCACGAGCTGGAGAGCCTCGCGGCTCGTGAAGCCGCCGATCTCCGGCGTTCCCGTGCCCGGTGCAAAGGCCGGGTCGATGGAGTCGATGTCGAAGGTGAAATAGGTCGGCTCCGTTCCGACAACCCGGCGGGCCTCGGCGATGGCATAAGGTATGCCCTTTTCCGCCACTTCTTCCATGTCGATGATGCGGATGCCCTGGTCGAGAGCCCATTGACGCTCGTCGGCGGAATACATGGTGCCGCGGATGCCGATCTGCACCACCCTCTCCGGGTCCAAGACACCGTCCTCGATCGCACGGCGGAAGGGGGTGCCGTGGGTGAGCTTCTGGCCGCCGAAATAGGTATCGCCCGTATCGCTGTGGGCATCCACATGGATCATGCCGAGCGGTCCCTTGGACCCGAGGGCCCGCAGGATCGGGTACGAGATGATGTGGTCGCCGCCGATGGACAGAGGCGTGACGCCGCCTTGGTGGAGATAGGCCACCTCTGCCTCGATCCGGCGGATCGTGTCCTGCACATCGATGGGATTGACCGGAACGTCGCCCACATCCGCGCAGGCGCAGAGATCGTAAGGCGCCACCAGCGTTCCGTAATTGACGAGGCGCATGAGCGAGGAGGCCTCGCGAACTTGGCGCGGGCCGAGGCGGGCGCCCGGACGGTTGGTGGTCGCTCCATCGAACGGAATGCCCAGAAGCGCGATGTCGATTTCGCCGGGTGCCTGGGTCGGTGCAAGGTAGGGCAGCCTCATGAAGGTCGAGATGCCGGCAAAGCGCGGCACAACCATGCCGGACAGCGGCTGAAAAGCCTCCAGGCGCTGCTCGCGGGTGGCGGGCTCGGCATTCTTCTTCAGGTTCTGTGCCATCAATATTCGTCCTTATGCATCAATGAATGGCGCGGGCGAAAACCCGCTCAATCCGTTCCATCCCCCAGTCGATCTCATCGCGGGTGATGGTGAGAGGCGGTGCAAAGCGCAGCACCGTTCCATGGGTGTCCTTCGAGAGAACGCCGTTTTCGAGCAGCGCATCGCACACGGCCCGGGCGGAAACGACATTGGCGTCGACCTCCACGCCGACCCACAGGCCACGGCCGCGCACATCCTTCACGATATTGCTGCGCATGGCGCGCAGGCGATCCTGGAGATAATCCCCCATCTCGGCGCTCCGCTCGACGAGGCGCTCCTCCTCGATAACGGCAAGGGCCTCCAATCCGATCCGTGCAGCCAAGGCATTGCCGCCGAAGGTGGACCCGTGAGAGCCCGGATTGAACACCTCCATCACCTCCCGTGTGCCGACGAAGGCGGACACGGGGTAAACGCCGCCGCCCAGGGCCTTGCCGAGGATCAGGCCGTCCGGCTTGATGCCCTCGTGCTGATGGGCGAACCAGCGCCCCGTCCGTCCGAGGCCGGACTGAACCTCGTCGAGGATGAGGAGGACGTCGTGCCGGTCGCAGATGGCGCGAAGCTCCCTCAGATAGCCTTCAGGCGGCACCACGATGCCGGCCTCGCCTTGGATCGGCTCGATGAGAACAGCGCAGGTGCTGGCGGTGATCGCCTGTTCCACTGCGGCGGCATCCCCGAAGGGAACGAGCCTGAAACCGCCCGTGAACGGGCCGAAGTCCTCTCGATAGGATTCGTCGGACGAGAACCCGACTATAGCGGTGGTGCGGCCATGGAAATTGTTGTCGGCGACGATGATCTCGGCCTGGTCCCTGGCGATCTTCTTCCTCCGGTAGCCCCAGCGTCGGGCGGCCTTGATGGCCGTCTCGACGGCCTCCGCGCCCGTGTTCATCGGCAGCGCCATATCGAGCCCGGTGACTTGGACGAGGCGCTCTAGAAAGGGACCGAGCAGCTCCGTGTGATAGGCGCGGCTGGTGACGGCGAGCCGGGACGCCTGCTCCATCATCGCGTTCAGGATGCGCGGGTGAGCGTGACCGAGGCTGACCGCCGAATAGGCGCTCATCATGTCCAGGTAGCGCCGCCCCTGGACGTCGGTTGCCCAAACCCCTTTCGCCTCTTTCAGAACCACCGGCAGGGGGTCGTAGTTGGCGGCCGTGACGGATTTTTCGAGCGTGATGAAGTCCATGGGTTCCTCCATGGACAAGCTTAAGGGATCACCGCTCCGGTTGAGGCTGAAATTCCCTGCGGAGACAGCAGATTCTGTCGTTTCACTCGCGCGAATGCCTCAAGACCGGTTGTCGGCCACGGGATAGCCGTCGAAGTCCTTGAGGGTTTTGAGGACGAAGGTCGTATGAATGCGCCCGATTCCGAAGCCCGGATCGGCCAGAAACGCCTCGGTCAGAGCCTCGTAGGCCGCAAGCGTCGGGGCAACGATCCGGGCCGTATAATCATACTCGCCGTTTACGACCTGCAATTCGACCACAGCCGGATTGGCTGTCAGGGCCCGCTCGAGCCGTTGTCGGGTTCCGGTCGAAGGGTCGCGCATGCTGATTCCGGCAAGCGCGATGATGTCGTGTCCGAGAGCGGAAGGCTCAACCAGCGCGGTGTAGCCCCGGATCACGCCCTTCTGCTCGAGCCGCCTGACCCTCTCGAGGCAGGGCCGCGCGGAAAGGCCCACGCGCTCGGACAGGGCCTGATAGGTGATGCGCCCATTCTGACGGAGGGCTTCAAGGATCAGAAGGTCGATCCGGTCGAGAGCGGTTTTGGCGCTGCGGCTCGGCAGCTTGGCGGGCGGCTTCATGGTTCTGCTCGGGCAGGACCTGCTTCAGAAGCGGTCCGGTGGAAGGTCGCAGGTCTGTATCGCAGGAACCGGGAAAGTTGCAATTGCACCCATCGATAAAGGCCGGGACGCTCAATCACCGGAGACCCATTGAGAGCTTCCACAACTCACAACCGAACGCACAGGCCGGTTGAAAGTAGTCCGTTTATACGCCACCTAGAACCGGCCGGTTAGTGGAAGGCCTGAAGGGAAACCGGTTGTTCCTCCTGTCAGGATCACAAGGGAGTCAGGGTCAGTGGGAGCTGCTGTTGTGCTGCGCAATTATTTAACCGAACTTCCTCTTGTGGCGATCCTGCGGGGCTTGAAGCCGGGCAATGCCGAAGCTGTCGGGCATTCCTTGGTGGAGGCAGGGTTTCGCATCATCGAGGTCCCCTTGAATTCGCCTGAGCCCTTTCGCAGCATCGAGATCCTGGCAAAAACCATGCCGGAGAACGTTCTGGTCGGAGCCGGGACTGTCCTCGACCCGGACCAGGTGAATGGCATCCGCGATGTGGGCGGCCGGCTGATCGTCATGCCTCATGGGGACGTGGGGGTCATCCGGCGGGCCAAGGAGCAGGGCCTCGTGTGCACGCCCGGCGTCTCCACGCCCACGGAAGCGTTCGCGGCCTTGAAGGCGGGCGCCGATGCCATCAAGATCTTCCCGGCCGAAGCAATTCCGCCTGCCGTCGTGAAGGCGTGGCGGGCCGTGCTCCCCAAGGACTGCATCGTCCTGCCGGTCGGGGGCATCAAGCCGGACAACATGAAGCCCTATGTGGATGCGGGCGCCGACGGCTTCGGGCTCGGCTCCGCCCTCTTTACGCCCGCCATGTCGGTGGAGGAGATCGGCCGCAACGCACGGGATTTCGCCTCGGCCTGGCAGACCCTGCGCCGGTAAGGCTGCGGCCGGAGGAGCGAATAAGGTTTCTCGTGAATGCGCTTCGGCAGGAACCCTTGGGAGGAAAAGCACGTTCTCAGGGAGAAATACTTGTCCACGGAGTTTTACGATGAAGAAAGCAGTATTCGTTCTCGCGGCTTCGCTCCTCAGCACGGCCGCCTTCGCGCAGGACACCACGACGACGATCAAGAAGGAAGAGGGCCTGCTCGGCAGCCAGACCACCATCGAGCGTAAGACTGAGCCGAGCACCACGTCTTCCACGACCGTGACCACCACCGGATCGGTGGGCTGCTCCACGGAAACCAAGCAGAAGACGGACGAGTTCGGCGACACGACGACCCAGAAGAAAACCGAGTGCTGATCGGACACAAGTTCCACTGAGCAAAGGCCCGGCATGAAAGCCGGGCCTTTTTGCATGGGGCCTTCTACCGGCGCCGGCCGCCGTGACCACCGCGAAAGAACGGGACAGTCAGGAGACGTCGGCCAGTCTCGTCGGTGATCTCAAGCTCGATGTTGCCTGCATCGGCCAGTTCGTCCCGGAGTTCCTCGACGGTGGCCAGCGCCTCGGCGCGAGCCGCTTCCAGGTCGGGAAACTCGATTCCCTCCTCGTCTTCATCGACGTCGTAGCCGTCTCGGATATTGAAGAAGTATCGGGGCATGGGCACAGCTTCGGAATGGAGTTTGGCGAGGAAAACGCCTTTGCGGGCGGCAGGTTCAATCGGATCCCTGCCTCCCTCATATACACGTCTTTCTCCGAAACGGTGACGCGGGAAGGGCCTCCGCTGGAAAAACCCGAACGAGACTCAATGGCCCTTAGACGTTTACGACGAGGCTTGTTGGCCCTGCCGGGCGGCCCGACGGAACAAGCGCTTTCGCCCGGGATGAGAGCCTGATCTGGTTTCGGCCAAGGCGCTTTGCTTCGGACAACGCCTCGTCGGCGTCTGCATAAAGTGTTTCGAAGGTCTCGGCCGGATCGCGCAGGGCGATGCCCGCAGACATCGTCACCTGAACCGCCCCTGCCGGCGTGATGATGGGAGTTCTCTCCAGGGCACGCAACAGGTCGCCGATGGCAGCAACGACCCGCTCAACGGGCGTGTGCGAGGAGATGAGGGCGAATTCCTCTCCGCCAAGGCGGCCGACCAGCCCGAAATCGGAAAGATGGGTCGCCATGGTATTGCCGATCATCTGCAGAACGTGATCGCCCGTCCGGTGACCATGCTTGTCGTTGACGATCTTGAAGTGGTCGATGTCGACGATCACGAGAACCATCGTCTGCAAGGAGGGAGCCTCGCTGGCCTCCAGCAAGGCCCGGCGGTTCGGCAATCCGGTCAGCGGATCCGTTCGGCTGATCTCCTCAAGGCGGCGCTTGGCTATCTGCAACTCCCGTTGCGCGCGCCCGAAAACAAGCGCGACAGGCGTAGCAATCACCCCGACGGTCGCAATCGTGATCGCACAGGTCCGCGCTACAGCGGCCCATGACGTAAAGAAAACCAGCTGAGTGGTCAGGTCGACAGAAAGCGCCACGGTGAGAGCAAACAGGTTGACCAGCAAGACGTATCGAACGAGTTGCCTGCTGCTCGTGATCGTCGGCATGGTCAGCTTCTGAATCAAATGACGTAGTGTGAACATAGTATTATTGCCCCATTAGGATACTTTATAGCAGGACAATCTGACGAGGCCAAGATCGGCTGCATTCGTTCTCTTTCCTTGGAGCTTTTGATGCGCCTGCGCGTTTAACCGCACGCCAAGGGTTCTTGCGGGTCAACCGGTAAGGACACATCATGATCCTTCGACCCATTGCTCTCTTCGCAGCCCTTGGCGCCATGGCCGCGCTCGTGCCTTCCTCAGCAAGCGCTCAAACCTCCTGCGGCCCGCGCGAACAGCTCGTGAAACTGCTGGCGGACCAATACAAGGAAGATCCCGTAGGGATGGGCTTGGCTCAGCCAGGCCAGGTTCTGGAGGTGTTTGCCTCCTCGTCCGGATCGTGGACGATGGTGATCACCCTGCCGGACGGCAAAGCCTGCATGATCGCCGCAGGCGACAATTGGGAGATGGTGACCAAGATCAAGGGCAATCCGGTCTGAGCGCACGCTGTTTCCTGAAGGTCGTCGGTTCTATAGCGGCAAACAGGCTCGAAATCCCAGCGCCTCGCAGGCGCGTCGGAGCACGGTTGGTGCTGGCTGAGAGGGGTATTTTTCGGGAGTGTGGAGTGGCGCGCCCTAGGGGAGTCGAACCCCTCTTTCCTGCGTGAAAGGCAGATGTCCTAACCGATAGACGAAGGGCGCGCAGTGCTTCGCGGCGGTGCCGCCGAAGTGGGCGAACCTATAGATGGGTTCGTGACGCATCGCAAGCATCAGATTTGAATTATTCCGGCCGTGCAACATCCATGATGCGAACCTCGACCTTTTCGTTGCCGCCCCAACGATCGATGGAGAGCGTTCCGGCCACATGCAGGGGATTTCCCATGGCCTGGGACAGGGCGATGCCCAGCGGCTGACCCGCGGCACGGAAAGCGATTCCGCCGATCACGCTGCCATCGCCGCCCCGCAGCTTCACGCGCATATGCCCTCCGCTGCCGACCTCCCGCGCCTCGACGAGACGATGCTGTGGAAAAACGAAGATCGGCTCCGGCTGGCCCGACCCGAACGGCCCTGCCCGCTCCAGAGCCGTCACTACGGCGGGTTGCGCGCCTGCCGCCGTCAGCGTCGCGTCGACGGCAAAGTTGTCCCGCAGGCGCATGGTGCTGACCGGCTCGGTGAGCCTCTCCGTGATGAAGGCGAGGAAGTGCTCCAGGTCGGCGGCCTGGATCGTCACGCCCGCCGCCATGGTGTGGCCGCCACCCTTGATGGCAAGCCCTGCTTCCACTGCCGCACGTACCGCATAGCCGAGATCGACTCCGGGCACGGAGCGGCCCGAGCCCGTCGCCGTGCCGTCGGCATTGAGGGTGAAGGCAAAGGCCGGGCGGCGGAAGCGCTCCTTCGTGCGGGCGGAGATCAGGCCCACAACGCCCGGATGCCACTCGGCCGAGGCGGTGACGAGAACGGGCTGATCCGGCATTCGCTCGAGAGCCATCATTGCCTGGGCCTCGGCTTCGGCAACGGCAACCACCTCGATGGCCTGACGCTCCCGGTTGAGACGGTCGAGTTCCGTTGCCAACCGTCCTGCCTGAATGGGATCGTCGGTCAGGAGAAGCCTTGAGCCCAGGGCTGCATCGCCGATGCGGCCGCCTGCATTGATGCGAGGTCCGACAAGGTAGCCGAGGTGCCAGCACTCCGGCGCTCCGGCGAGGCCCGCCGTGTCCAGAAGCGCGGCAAGGCCCACCCGGCGGCGGCTCCTCATGATGGCGAGGCCCTGGCGCACGAAAGCCCGGTTGAGGCCGACAAGCGGCACCACGTCGGCAACGGTCGCCAGCGCCACCAGGTCGAGGCTTCCCATCAGGTCCGGCTCGGGCCGGTTCTGGAAGAAGCCGCGCGACCTCAAGGTCCGATTGAGGGCGACAAGGAACAGGAACACCACGCCGGCCGCGCACAGATGGCCGAGCCCCGACAGGTCGTCCTGCCGGTTCGGGTTCACGATGGCGAGCGCCTCCGGCAGCCGTTCAGGGGCCTGGTGATGGTCGAGCACGACGGGATCGAGGCCGAGACGTTTGGCTTCCGCGAGGGGTTCGATGCTCGCGGTCCCGCAATCGACGGTGACCAGAATGTCGGCTCCCTGCTCCTTCAGCCCCCGGATCGCATCCACGTTCGGGCCGTAGCCTTCCGTGATGCGGTCGGGGATGTGGATGGCATAGGGGACGCCGCAGGCCCGGAGATACTCGGCCAGGAGAGCGGCGCTGCAGGCTCCGTCCACATCGTAATCGCCGAAGATGGCCACTTTTTCCGACCGCATCACCGCATCGGCGAGGCGCGAGGCCGCTGGCTCCAGATCGGTGAGCACGTGCGGATCCGGCATGAGATCGCGAAGGCGCGGGTTGAGGAAGCCCTCCGTGTCATGGATGCCGACGCCCCTTCCGGCCAGCACCCGGGACAGAACATCGGGCAGCCCGTGGGTCTGCGCGATGGCAAGCGCGATCGTGCTCTGGGCGGCATCGCAGCGCTCGACCCAGGTTCGCCCGAGGGCGGAATTGGTGATGCCCAGGAAAGGCCGGGGCAGGAGAAGAGGAGATGATTCGGTCACGGCCGGAGTATTATCCCCGAATTGTGGTCAAAGCATCCTGCGATAATGATCGCACCTCATGCGCGTTGCTATCCGGAAGGATGCGTCACGCAGGGGAAAGGAATCCATCAGCGTTGAGGATGTGAGTGGATGCCCTTCCCGGCCCTGCTGGCCGTCGGGGTTGATGCAGGCATCAATAAAGCAGATGACGGCCTGGGATAAATGCGATTCGGGCGGCGACCTTGCCGTAGAGCGCCTGCGCCTCCCGTGCCGGGCATCCACGCCTTGAAGCCTGCCCACAAACGTGCATGGCCGGGACAAGCCCGGCCATGACGATAGAGGCGTTCTGAAACGTACTAGTCCAGGTGGAACTTCGCCAGTTCGCGGTGCTCGCCGTAGATGCGGCGCACGGTGCCGGTGGCGGAGCGGTAGACCACCGTCTCCGTCGTGATCACGTCCCGGCCGAAGTGAACGCCCTTGATCAGCGCGCCGTCGGTCACGCCGGTGGCTGCCACGATCACGTCGCCGCGGGCGAGGTCCGTCATGTCGTATTTGCGGTTCGGATCGGTCACGCCCATCTGGAGGGCCCGCGAGCGCTTCTCCTCCGTGTCGAGGATGAGCCGGCCCTGCATCTGGCCGCCGATGCAGCGCAGGGCGCCGGCCGCCAGGACGCCTTCCGGAGCGGCGCCGATGCCGAGATAGATGTCGATGCCAGTATCGGCAGGCTTGGTCGTGAAGATCACGCCGGCCACGTCGCCGTCTGAGATCAGGCGAATGCCCGCACCCGTCTTGCGGATCGCCGCAATGAGATCGGCATGGCGCGGCCGGTCGAGCACCAGGGCGGTGAGCTCGTTCACCTTCACGCCCTTCGCCTTGGCGAGGTTGTGCAGGTTTTCCTCGGGGCTGGCGTCCAGGTCGACGGTGCCGGTCGGGTAGCCCGGGCCGATGGCGATCTTGTGCATGTAGACGTCGGGGGCAGCCAGCAGGGTTCCGGCCTCGGCCATCGCCATCACGGCGATGGAGCCCGGCATGTCCTTGGCGCAAAGGGTCGTGCCCTCGAGCGGATCGACGGCGATATCGACCTTGGGACCCTGCTTGTTGCCAACCCGCTCGCCGATGAAGAGCATGGGCGCCTCGTCGCGCTCGCCCTCGCCGATCACCACCGTGCCGTCGATGGGAAGCTTGTTCAGCTCGCGGCGCATGGCATCCACGGCCGCCTGGTCGGCGGCCTTTTCATTGCCGCGGCCGCGCAGCCTGGCGGAAGCAACCGCCGCGCGCTCGGTGACGCGGACGAGTTCCATGGTCAGGATGCGCTCGATGATTTGGCCCGGTTGGACGGTAATGCCTTGCGACATGGACGTGTCGTCTCCCTCTTGAGGTGGTCGGCGGACCCATGGGTCCGGCCGTGGTTTATTCGCGTTCGATGCGAATGACTTGGGGCGGCTCGGCAATAAGACCATCCCCCGAAATTTTTTCTAGGGCCGAGCGGATGGAAGCTTCCGTGGCCGCGTAGGTGATGAGCACCAGCGAAACCGGCGCGCCCGAGCGCCCATGCGGGTCCTGAGTCGCCGCGATTTCGGAGCGCTTCTGCAGGATGCTTTCCAGGGAGATGTCGGCCTCGGCCATGCGGGTGGCCACGCCCGCGGCAACGCCCGGGCGGTCATGGACCGTGAGGCGGATGTAATAGCCGCCCTCGTGGCGCTGCATGGGAGCCCGCGGCGCCCGCTCCAGCAGTTCGATGGAACGGCCGAAGAAGGGCAGCGCCGCGCCGGTTGCAACATCGGCGATATCGGCGACGACGGCGGAAGCCGTGGCATCGCCCCCTGCCCCCGGCCCGATCAGGGTCAGCTCCCGCACGGCATCCGCATCGATGGTGACGGCATTGGTCACGCCCATGACCTGAGCGATGGAGGATGTTCTGGGCACCATGGTCGGGTGGACGCGCTGCTCGATGCCGGTCTTGGTGCGCTCGGCAACGCCCAGGAGCTTGATGCGGAAGCCCAGCTCCTTCGCCATGGCGAGATCGAGCGGCGTGATGGAGGAGATGCCCTCCACATAGATCGCATCCGCATCGATCTCGGTTCCGAAGGCGAGGCTGGTCAGGATGGCGAGCTTGTGAGCCGTGTCGAAACCTTCGACATCGAAGGTCGGGTCCGCCTCCGCATAGCCGAGGCGCTGCGCGTCCTTCAGGCATTCCGCGAAGGTGAGCCCCTCCAGCTCCATGCGGGACAGAATGTAGTTGCAGGTGCCGTTGAGGATGCCGTAGAGGCGCGAGATCCGGTTCGCCGGAAGCGCCTCGCGCAGGGTCTTGATGATCGGGATGCCGCCTGCGACGGAGGCTTCGAAGGCAAGCGACGCGCCCTTCTCCTCCGCGAGCCTTGCCAGCATGAGGCCATGCTTGGCAAGCAGCGCCTTGTTGGCCGTCACCACATGCTTGCCCAGCGACAGGGCCGTCTGCACCGTCTCCAGGGCCGTGCCGTCGGCGCCCCCCACCAGCTCGACCACGCAGTCGACCTCGGCCGAGCGGGCAAGCTCCACAGGGCTGTCGAACCATGAGAAGCGGGACAGATCGAAGCCTCGATCCTTGGTCTTGTCACGGGCCGATATGGCCATGACCTGAACGGGCCGCCCGCCGCGCTGGGCGACAACCTCGTTCTGGCGCTCGAGAATGCGAATAACCGATGCGCCGACGGTGCCGAGGCCGGCGATGCCGACCCGAAGGGGACGTGTCACGAACAGCAGCTCCTTGAAAATCTGGGCTGCTTTTACGACTGCCCGGGTTCCATGTCCATGTGAACCCGAAACCTTGCGGTGGGCATCGCTCCCTTCTCAGGGCGGCGATCAGCCCCTGCGCGCCATGGGCACCACGTTGTGGAGCGTCTGGTCCGCCGTGTCGAAGAACTTGCGGATGTTGCGCGCGGCCTGGCGGATGCGCTGCTCGTTTTCCACAAGGGCGATGCGCACATAGTCGTCGCCGTGCTCGCCGAAGCCGATGCCGGGGGCCACCGCCACGTCGGCCTTCTCCACCAGAAGCTTCGAAAACTCGAGGCTTCCCATCGAGCGGAACTTCTCCGGGATCTGAACCCAGGCGAACATGGAGGCCGTGGGCACCGGAACGGTCCAGCCGGCCTTGTCGAACGAATCGACCATGACGTCGCGGCGGCGCCTGTAGGTCGCGCGCATCTCGCGGATGCACTCGTCTGGCCCGTTGAGCGCTGCGGTGGCCGCCACCTGAACCGGGGTGAAGGCGCCGTAATCGAGATAGGACTTCACCCGCGCGAGAGCCGCCAGGAGACGCTCGTTGCCGACCGCGAAGCCGATGCGCCATCCGGCCATCGAGAACGTCTTGGACATGGAGGTGAACTCCACGGCCACGTCGATGGCGCCGGGCACCTGGAGAACCGAAGGCGGCGGGTTCGCCTCGTCGAAATACACCTCTGAATAGGCCAGGTCCGACAGGAGGATCAGGTCGTGCTTCTTCGCGAAGGCCACGAGATCGCGATAGAAATCCAGGGAAGCCACATAGGCCGTCGGATTCGACGGATAGCAGACGACGAGCGCCACAGGCTTGGGAATCGAGTGAGCCACGGCCCGCTCGGCGGCGGCAAAGAACTCGGGGGTCGGCTCGGCGGGAACCGAGCGGATGACGCCGCCGGCCATCAGGAACCCGAAGGCATGGATCGGGTAGCTCGGATTCGGCACGAGGATCACGTCGCCGGGCTCCGTGATGGCCTGGGCCATGTTGGCGAAGCCCTCCTTCGACCCGAGGGTCGCCACCACCTGCGTGTCCGGGTTGAGCTTCACGCCGAAGCGGCGCTCGTAGTAGCCCGCCTGGGCGCGGCGTAGCCCCCCGATGCCTTTCGAGGCAGAGTAGCGGTCCGTGCGCGGCTTGCCGACCGTCTCGACGAGCTTGTCGATCACATGCTGCGGAGCCTGAAGGTCCGGATTGCCCATCCCGAGATCGATGATGTCCGCTCCATTGGCGCGTGCGGCGGCCTTGATGCGGTTGACCTGCTCGAAGACGTAAGGCGGGAGGCGCTTGATCCGGTAGAAATCAGACATGGTTTCTTCGTCCTCGGGCGGAATCAGGAGATCCCGGTATAGATTCTATGGGGTCCGCTTGGAATTCGTCTTCTGGCCCGGCTACTGCGACGTGTTGGCCGGGAGCCTTACCGGCTGGGGAGGCGGCGTCTTGCCCATTTCGATCGCTGCGGCTCCCGCGGCCTCGTTCCGGGCCCGAATTGCATCGAGCTCGGCCTCGGCTGCCTTGATCTCGGCCGCCGACCGCGCCGGAGTCGGGCGTCCCTCGCTGGCGGTGCCGATCGGCATATACTCAAGATTGGTCGGTCTGGATCGGGCGACGAAGTCGGGAGTCACCGCCATCTGCGGGCCTGCGCCCACCGCGGAAGCCACATCGCGGACAGGGTTGAAGCTGCCGTTGCAGCCTGCAACACCGACAGCGGTGAACATTATCAGCACGACGGCTGACGCCCGTTGGATCGAAAGAGGCTTCATACGCATTGTGATACCTAAGAATGGCAACATGACTCTGGCAAATCCGACAGGCCCAGCGCTAAGATGTCGGAAATACCGCCCGTGAGCAATGCTGCTGCGATAGAGGGAGATCGCCTTATGGACAAGCCATACGGTGAGGAGAAGACCCAGTCCTCAGCGCCGGACTTCGAAGAACTCTCCCGCAATGTGGCTCGCCTCGTGGAAGGAGCCAGCAAGGCAGCTGCCGCCTACCTCAAGCCCGTTCAGGAAGGGCAAGCGCCCCCCGAGCTTCCAGGCGATGCCTCCGAGGCCGTCAAGTCCTTGGGCCGTGTGGCCGAGGCCTGGATGAGCGATCCGCAGAAAACCTTCGAGGCTCAATCGCGGCTCGGAACACAGTTCCTGAGCCTCTGGGCCTCGACCTTGAAGCGCGCCCAGGGCGAGCTTGCCGAGCCGGTGGCGCAGCCGGAGCCGAAGGATAACCGCTTCAAGGATCCGGAATGGTCGGAAAATCCGGTCTTCGACTTCCTGAAGCAGGCCTACCTCATCTCATCCCGCTGGGCCGAGGACCTTGTGGAGAATGCCGAAGGGCTCGATGAGCGGACCCGCCACAAGGCCCAGTTCTACCTCAAGCAGCTGTCCAGTGCGCTATCCCCTTCCAACTTCCTCCTGACCAATCCCGAACTCATCCGGGAAACCCTGCGCGAGAATGGGGCCAATCTGGTGCGCGGCGTCACCATGCTGGCGGAGGACATCGAGGCCGGCGGCGGTGGGCTGAAGATCCGACAATCCGATCCGGGCAACTTCAAGATCGGCGTGAACATCGCCACCACGCCGGGCAAGGTGATCTTCCGCAACGATCTCATGGAGCTGATCCAGTACGCTCCCGCAACCGAGAAGGTGCTCAAACGGCCGCTCCTGATCGTGCCTCCCTGGATCAACAAGTTCTACATCCTCGACCTGAACCCGGAAAAAAGCTTTATCCGGTGGGCCGTCTCGCAAGGCCTGACGGTCTTCTGCATCTCCTGGGTCAACCCTGCGGAGCAGCACGCGGAAAAGGGCTTCGAGCACTACATGCGTGAGGGCATCTTCGCGGCGCTCGATGCCATCGAGGCGGCGACCGGCGAGAAGAAGGTGACGACCATCGGCTATTGCGTCGGAGGCACGCTGCTGGCCACCACGCTTGCCTACATGGCGGCCAAGCGGGACAAGCGGATCGACAGCGCGACGTTCTTCACCGCCCAGGTTGACTTTACCCATGCGGGCGACCTGAAGGTTTTCGCCGGCGAGGAGGAAGTGCGCTCCCTCGAAGCCAGCATGAGCAAGCGCGGCTATCTGGAAGGCTCGCGCATGGCCAATGCCTTCAACATGCTGCGGCCCACTGATCTGATTTGGCCTTACGTGGTCAATGTCTACATGAAGGGTAAGGCCCCCCTCCCGTTCGATCTGCTGTACTGGAACGCCGACTCCACCCGGATGCCGGCCGCGAACCACGCCTTCTACCTGCGCAACTGCTACCTCGAGAACAAGCTCGCCAAGGGGGAGATGGAGCTGGCCGGCGTGAAGCTGGACCTGAAGAAGGTGAAGGTGCCAGTCTTCAACCTGGCGACCAAGGAGGATCACATCGCCCCTGCCCGCTCAGTGTTCCTCGGCTCGAAGTCATTCGGCGGCCCGGTCGATTTCGTTCTTGCCGGATCGGGCCATATCGCAGGGGTCGTCAATCCGCCGAGCAAGCCGAAGTATCAGTTCTGGACCGGTGGTCCCATCGAGGGCGAGCTTGAGACCTGGATGAGCCAAGCGTCCGAGACATCGGGCTCCTGGTGGCCCTACTGGTTCGAGTGGGTCAGGGCTCAGGCGCCCAAGATGGTGGCCGCGCGGGAGCCGGGAGGCGGCAAGCTGGAGCCGCTCTGCGATGCGCCGGGAACCTACGTGCTGGCGAAATCCTAAAGCCCTTCACCTTTTGAAGAACCCAAAAAGAAAGGCCGGCAATTCACCGGCCTTTCTGCTGTGTGCTCCTGAACGGAACTCAGTACTTGCGGACGATCGGTGCCGCCGGGATCGCAACGACCGGGTCATCCCAGCGGTAGCGCAGGCCGACCGACACGATATCCACATCCGAGTTCACGTCGGCCACGAAGGGCAGTCCTTCGTAGTCCTGATGGCCTGGAAGGATGCGGATATCCGTCTCCTTCGCGAAGATGTGGGTATAGGCGATGTCGAACGACAGCTTGTTGTTCCACTGATAGCTGGCGCCAACCGATGCCCAGATGCGGTCGTTGTCAGGCAGGCGGGTGGAACGGATCTCCGTATCGATCGGCGACTCCTCGTAGGCCACGCCGGCGCGCAGGGTCAGCTGATCGGTCAGCTTGTAGTCGAAGCCGAGGGAGTAGAAGAACCCGTCGTCGTAATTGAGCGGCAGATCGGTGACGACAGCGCCTCCGGGGCCAACAACCAGCGGCGTCTTCAGAACGCTCCAGTTGGTCCACTCGAAGCCGGCATGGACGGTCAAGGCGGGGGTGACCACCTGCGAGATGCCGATGGTGAGCTGATCCGGCGTCGTCAGGTCGGAGCTGATCGGAATCCGACCCGCAGGGGAAGTGACCGTTCCCTCAAGCTCATGATCGATCTGCGAGCGGTAGCCGATGCCGATGGTCGTGCCGGCAAACGGCGTGAGCGTCACGCCGGCCGTGAAGCCGAAGCCTATATCGTCGCCGTCGAGGGTCACGCTCGGGGCGCCCGGCGTGACGGCGGCGGCCCTCTTGAGGCGGATGTCGAAATACTGGAGCGACGGACCCGCCGCGACCGAGATCCACTCGTTGATCTTGATGCCCACAACCGGGTTCACGTTCAGTGAGAAGATCTTGGACGAGCGCGAGTAGACCTGGCCGGCCCAGTTGTCGCGAGGATCGGTGACAAGGCCATACGGGGAGGTCGACGAAAGACCGACCCAGAGCATGTCGTTGATCTGGTAGGAGTTGTAGCTGGCCGGGACGATCGCATCCTGGCCGATATCGCCCGAGCTGCCGAACACGAAGGTCGGAACCGAGGGAAGCGGGTTGATGTCGACCCGCGGAATGATGAGAGACAGGCTGAGCTCGGTCTGCCAGCCCGGCGCCATCGTAATGACGGCGGGGTTCCAGAACATCGAGGACAGGTTGCCCGAACCGGAGGCAGCGCCGGCGAAGGAGTAACCCTGAGCCGAGGCGCTTTGCTCACGGATGGCGAAAGCGCCCGCCTGAGCGCCGCCCTGGGCGACAACGATAGCTGCAAGAGAGACCGCAGCCAGGGTCAAAGAACGAGAGAGACGGCTCATGAAGGATTTCCTGCCCTTATGCATTTTTTGTGCGGGAGAATCCCGCCTTGAGAGCAGTCTGCCAATGCTTAATTTCTGCCGCAATCTATTATTCAAAGCGAATTGAACGGTTAACGTTTTCTTACAATGGCGCCAATGAATATGATTATACTTGCAAATACATGAGGTGGAAAAACATTCGTCGAACCCTACCCCAATGGTTTATATGTAAACAAATGTATTGAACCGCCCCCTACTCGATTTTACTAACCCCATCGGAGAGGTGGAAATCCCACACTTTGTGGCTGCTCGTGGCAAAACAGCAACATCTTTACGGCTAGAACATGCATTGTAGCCCGGCGCAGTCGCGCCAATTATGCACATGACCTAACGAGAGGAGCGCCTGATGAAGCTGGTGAGATTTGGGGCAGCCGGACAGGAGAAACCGGGACTGATCGATGCGAACGGACAGGTTCGGGATCTCTCCGGGATCATTCCCGACATTACCGGGGCAACGTTGTCGTCGGAACACCTGGACCGGGTCCGCCAAGCCGATCCCGATACGCTTCCCCTTGCTCCTTCGGGCGAGCGCCTGGGTGCCTGCGTCGGGCAAGTGCGCAACTTCATCGCCATCGGATTGAACTATGCCGACCATGCAGCCGAGACAGGCGCGGCGATCCCGGCCGAGCCCATCGTGTTTAACAAGGCCCCTTCCTGCATCGTGGGCCCGAACGACGACGTG
The DNA here is from genome assembly GCF_016743775.1 of Microvirga aerilata. GTDB lineage: Bacteria > Pseudomonadota > Alphaproteobacteria > Rhizobiales > Beijerinckiaceae > Microvirga > Microvirga aerilata. The sequence continues at coordinate 56,778 of NZ_JAEQMY010000016.1, forward strand.
ATCATTCCGCGCAAATCCGTGAAAACGGATTGGGAGGTGGAGCTCGCCATCGTCATCGGCGAGCGCGCCTCTTATGTCGGGGCCAACGAGGCCCTGGAGTTCGTGGCCGGCTACTGCGTCTGCAACGACGTGTCGGAGCGCGAATACCAGCTGGAGCGCGGCGGCACCTGGACGAAGGGCAAGGGCTGCCCGACCTTCGGGCCTCTCGGCCCCTGGCTCGTGACCAGGGATGAAATCCCCGACGCGCAGAACCTGTCCATGTGGCTCGATGTGAACGGCGAGCGCATGCAGAACGGCTCGACCCGGACGATGATCTTCAACGTGGCGCAGATCGTGTCTTACGTGTCGCACTTCATGATCCTGGAGCCCGGCGACGTGATCACCACCGGCACCCCGCCCGGCGTCGGCATGGGCATGAAGCCGCCGCGCTACCTCAAGGCAGGCGATGTCGTGTCGCTCGGGATCGAGGGCTTGGGCGAGCAGCGCCAGCGCTTCGTGGCGTTCGAGGACAACGCGAGCGCGCTGGATACTAGCAAGAGCTGGAAGGGCCACTGATCCGACCCGGATCCGGCCCAAGAACTATCTTTTAACGTGATGGCCGGGCATGTCCCGGCCATTACGTTCAATAGAGCGCCGCACCTCCCCTGTCGGGATCACCGGCAAAAGGCCGGTGGCGACAGGTGCTATATCAGCCCCAGCATGAGCTGGATGTTCTGCACCGCAGCCCCCGACGCGCCCTTGCCGAGATTATCGAGCCGGGCGACCAGGACAGCATGGTTGTAGCTGTCGTGCTGGAACACGAAGAGCTCCAGGCGGTCCGTATCGTTGAGCGCCTCCGGCTCGATCCGCTCGATCTTCTTTCCATCCCGTATGGTGGGCACCACGGTGACGAGCCCCCCCTCCTGATAGTGCCCCAGGAGCGCCGCCTCGAGATCGGCCGCCTTCGGCTTGCCCGGCAGCAAATCGAGATGGAGCGGCACGCTGACCAGCATGCCCTGCCGGAAATTGCCCACGGAGGGAATGAAGATCGGACGCCGGGTGAGGCCGGTATATTTCTGCAGTTCCGGCACGTGCTTGTGCTCGAAGCCGAGGCCATAGAGCTCGAAGGACGGGCCCGTACCGGCCTCGTAGGCCTCGATCATGGAGCGTCCGCCGCCGCTGTAGCCGCTGACCGCATTCACGCTGATCGGATAGTCAGCCGGGACGAGCCCCGCATCCACCAAGGGGCGGATGAGTGCGATCGCGCCCGTGGGGTAGCAGCCGGGATTGGCCACCCGGTCCGCCTTTGAAACGGCGTCCCGCTGCGCGGAGTCGAGTTCGGCAAAGCCATAGACCCAGCCGGGGCTGACCCGGTGCGCCGTGCTCGCGTCGAGAATGCGGGGCTTCTTGCCGCTCAAGTCCTCCACAAGGCCTACGGTCTCGCGGGCGGCATCGTCATGGAGGCAGAGCACCACGAGATCGACCTCGGCCAGGATCTCGCGCTTCGCGGCCGGATCCTTGCGCCGCTCCGGATCGATGCTCCTGATGGCCACACCGGGCACGTCTTTCAGGCGCTCGCGGATGCCGAGGCCGGTGGTGCCCGCCTCCCCGTCGATGAAGACGGTCCTGGTCTCAAGGCCAAGGCCGGATGATCTGTCGAGCGTCGAAGTCATGGTCGATCCAATCTGTCGTCGAGGCTGAGATAGGGCGAAATCGTTTCGTCCCACAAGGTTTCGAAAAAACAAAAAAGCCGCGCAGAGGGCGCGGCTTGCGAGCGGACCTTCAGGCAGCCGTCATCGCAGGCGCGCAGGCGCGGCGAACAAGCCCCATCGGATGTTTGAAACGATCAACATGAGACGATCTATGCGCCGGAAGCTTCGCTTGTCAAGAAATCGTGCGTTCGGCCGCTGTCAGGAACCCGGGGGAGCCGGTGAAGTTGCCCTCGCAACCTTGAAACGACAGGCGGTTTCCATGGCAGGCACGGCGCAGAAGACCAACCCCAAGCTCTGGGAAAAGGTGAAGGCGAAGATCACGAAGGGCGACAAAGGCGGCGAACCGGGTCAGTGGTCCGCCCGCAAGGCCCAGATGGCTGTCGCCGAGTACAAGAAGGCGGGCGGCGGCTACGCCGGCCGGAAGTCCTCTGACAACCATCTTCAGCAATGGCAGGAGGAGGATTGGGGCACGAAATCCGGCAAGCAGAGTTGTGACACGGGCGAGCGCTACCTGCCGCGCAAGAGCCGGGAGGCATTGACGGAAGGCGAATACAAACGCTCGACCGAGAAGAAGAAAGCCGACACCCGAAAGGGCAAGCAATTCTCCAAGCAGCCGCGGGACGTCGCCAAGAAGGCAGCCGCCGCGCGCAAGAGCGCCAGTAACGGCCGCGCCGCCTCCGGGACGACGAAGGCCCAGCTCATGGAGCAGGCGCGCAAGCAGGATATTCCAGGCCGCTCGCGTATGTCGAAGGCAGAGCTGGAACGCGCCTTGTCCTGAATGCGAAAAGGTCCTGAATGCGAAAAGGGCGGCCCTGAAGCCGCCCTTTCCAAAATTCTTGCCTGAATAAGCCTTAGCGCTTCGAAAACTGGAAGCTGCGGCGGGCCTTCTTCTTGCCGTACTTCTTACGCTCGACGACGCGCGGATCGCGGGTCAGGAAGCCTTCCTTCTTGAGCGGGCCGCGAAGCTCCGGCTCATAGTAGGTCAGCGCCTTGGCGAGACCGTGACGAACGGCACCGGCCTGGCCGGAGAGACCGCCGCCATCGACGTTCACCGTGATGTCGTACTGGCCGTCGCGGCTGACGAGCTGGAGCGGCTGCGCCAGGATCATGCGGAGCACGGGGCGGGCGAAGTAGACCTCGACTGCGCGGCCGTTGATCACGATCTTGCCGGAGCCGGGCTTGATCCACACGCGGGCCACAGCGTCCTTACGCTTGCCGGTCGCATAGGCGCGGCCGAGCGAGTCGAGCTTCTGGACGTGCTTCGGGGCTTCCGGAGCGGCGGTCTGGGGGGTGCCCAGATCGGCGAGAGACTGGAGGGTCGCCATGATATTAGACTCTCACGTTCTTGCTGTTGAGGGCACCAACATCGAGCGCTTCCGGCTGCTGGGCCGTGTGCGGATGCTCGGCGCCCTTGTAGACGCGCAGGTTGCCCAGGATCTGGCGGAAGAGCGGGCCGCGGGGGAGCATGCGCTCCACAGCCTTCTCGACCACGCGCTCGGGGAAACGGCCGGCGAGGATGAACTTCGCGGTCCGCTCCTTGATGCCGCCCGGATAACCGGTGTGATGGTAGTACACCTTCTGCTCGCGCTTGCGGCCGGTGAACACCACCTGATCGGCGTTGATGACGATGACGTTATCGCCGCAATCGACGTGGGGCGTGTAGTTTGCCTTGTGCTTGCCACGCAGGCGCATGGCAATAACCGAAGCGAGACGGCCCACAACGAGGCCCTTCGCGTCGATCACAACCCACTTCTTCTCGACGTCGGCGGGCTTCAGCGAAGTCGTAGTCTTCATTGCGCTGTTTCCCATTGGAGCCTCACGGCTCAGGTTCTGAAAAAGACAAACCGCCGCGAGATGCGGCGGCGAGTGACGGCTGTTTAGTGGCTTCATGGCATGAAGTCAACCGCGAAATGAGCACGCCCGGCAGCGCAAAAACCCTTACAAAACTTGGACTTCAGCAGCAGAGGTATTTTTATACCACATATACGGTATCAAAACACCACATCTGATTTTGGCTCTGCGGCAAACCCGGTTATGCTCGCCCGCATCCTTGAACGGGGTTGGCCCGAAGGCTGAGGAAGAGCTCTTGATGTCCGATGACCTGATCTTCTACACGAATCCCATGTCCCGCGGCCGCATCGTCCGCTGGATGCTGGAAGAAACGGGCTGCGCCTATGAGGCCAAGGTCCTGGGCTATGGGCCGGAGATGAAGGACCCCTCCTATCTCAGCGTCAATCCCATGGGCAAGGTGCCGGCGATTCTCCACAAAGGAACGACTGTTACCGAGGCATCGGCCATCTGCGCCTATCTGGCCGATGCCTTTCCCGAGGCGAACCTCGCGCCTCCCGCCAACGATGCCCGCCGGGGCACCTATTACCGCTGGATGTTCTTCGCGGCAGGCCCCGTCGAGGCAGCCTTGAGCAACAAGGCTTTCGGGTTCGAGGTTCCGCCGGAACGGCGGGGCACAATCGGCTATGGGTCCATCGAGGATGTGGTCAACGCCCTGGAGCATGCCGTATCCCAATCCGAATACATCGCAGGCGATCGCTTCACGGCGGCGGACGTCTATGTCGGCTCCCAGATCGGCTGGGGCATGATGTTCGGGACGCTGGATAAGCGGCCGGCCTTGGAAGCGTATTGGAGCCGGATCGGCTTCCGCCCGGCGGCCCTTCGGGCGCGGGAGATCGACGACGCACTTCTCCCGCCGAAAACGTGAGCTAGAGCCTCCGGGCTATCGGCGATCCGGGATCGAATAGGTTCCGGTCGCATGGCAGACCACATCGGCACTGCCTTCGGACGAGATGGACACCTCCCCCACCGCCAGGCGCTTTCCGAGCTTCAGGAGGCGGCAGTGGGCGACGAGCGCGCGGGGCTCCGGCTTTCGAAGAAAGTTGAAGTTGAGGCTCGTCGTGACGGCGAGCGCCACGGGACCGATATGGGCCAGGATCGCCGCGTAAAGAGCTAGGTCGGCCAGCGCCATCATGGCCGGGCCGGAGATGGTGCCGCCGGGGCGCAGGTGGCGCTCGTGATAGTCCATGCGCATCCGGGCCGTGAGCGGCCCGATCTCATCCACGAAGTAGGTGCGCCCTCCCAAATGGATCTGCGGGAATTCCCGGTCGAGGAAAGCCGTCAGCTCGTCCAGGGTCATGATGGGATGATGGGATGCCATTAATGTGCGATGCTCATTGAACTGCCCTGCCCTATCCCATACGTTCCCGTCATGAGCCACGACAATTACCCGAACGAATATATCCGCGGCATCCTCAACAGCGTGAAGACCATCGCGCTCGTGGGAGCCTCGCAGAACCCCGCGCGCCCGAGCTGGATCGTCACGAAGTACCTGCTGGAGCGGGGCTACGACGTGATCCCGATCAATCCGGGCTTGGCGGGCAGCGAGCTTCTCGGCAAGAAGGTCTACGCTTCCCTGGCGGACGTGCCGGGCCCCATCGACATGGTGGAGGTCTTCCGCAACTCGGAAGCCGCGGGCCCCATCACGGACGAGGCTCTCGCCCTCGATCCATTGCCCAAGGTGCTTTGGATGCAGCTTTCCGTGCGCAATGACGAGGCCGCCGCCAAGGCCGAGGCCAAGGGCTTGAAGGTCGTCATGGACCGCTGCCCGAAGATCGAGTTCGGGCGTCTCTCCGGCGAGATATCCTGGCAGGGCGTGAACTCACGCATGCTGAGCTCCAAGAAACCCGTTCTGTCGGGCAAAGGCTTCCAGAAGCTCAGCCTCAACCGGCCTTGAAACCTCTCCATCCGGCAGCCTCCCTGAGCCCTCATCCTGAGGAGCGTAACGGTCCGCAGGACGAGGGCGCCCCCAGTGCTCTCTGAACCCTCCTTCGACACGCCTGCTGCGCAGGCTCCTCAGGATGAGGATGGAGAAAATAGAGCCACTGCAAACGCCTCCTTGACGGAAGAACGATACGTTCTTTAAATAGAACGCATGTCGTCTCACACAGGAACAGGCCTCGCCCCATGACTGACCGTCTGCCCGGTTTCAACACGCTCGCCATCCATGCGGGAGCCGCTCCCGACGCGGCGACCGGCGCCCGCGCCACACCGATCTATCAGACCACGTCCTTCGTCTTCGACGACGTGGATCATGCGGCTTCGCTCTTCGGCCTTCAGGCGTTCGGCAACATCTATTCGCGCATCGGCAACCCGACCTGCTCCGTTCTCGAGGAGCGGGTGGCGGCGCTCGAAGGCGGGACGGCCGCTCTTGCTGTCGCGTCCGGCCATGCGGCGGAGTTCCTCACATTCCACACTCTCCTGCAGCCGGGCGACGAGTTCATCGCGGCCAAGAAGCTCTATGGCGGCTCGATCAACCAGTTCAACCACGCCTACAAGAACTTCGGCTGGAACGTGGTCTGGGCCGACTCGGACGATCCGTCCTCGTTCGAGGCCGCCATTACCCCGAAGACCAAGGCGATCTTCGTCGAATCCATCGCCAATCCGGGCGGCGTGATCGTCGATCTTCAGGCAATCTCGGCTATCGCCAAGAAGCATCGCATCCCGCTCATCGTCGACAACACGATGGCCTCCCCTTACCTGATCAAGCCCTTCGAGCACGGCGCCGACATCGTCGTCCACTCGGCCACCAAGTTCCTCGGCGGCCACGGCAACTCGGTTGGCGGCGTCATCGTGGACGGCGGATCGTTCAACTTCGCGGGCGACGACCGTTATCCCATGCTCTCCAAGCCGAGGCCTGAATATTCCGGCATGGTGCTGGGCGAGACCTTCGGCAATTTCGGCTTTGCCATCGCCTGCCGCGTGCTCGGCCTGCGCGACCTTGGCCCCGCCCTGTCGCCTTTCAACGCCTTCCTGATCCTGAACGGCATCGAGACCCTGCCGCTGCGCATGCAGCGCCATTCGGACAATGCTCTGGCAGTAGCCGAGCACCTTGCGAGCCACAGCAAGATCTCCTGGGTCAGCTATCCGGGACTGCGGTCGGACCGCTACCACAACCTTGCCAAGCAGTACTGCCCCAAGGGTGCCGGCGCGGTGTTCACCTTCGGCCTGAAGGGCGGCTACGAGGCGGGCGTGAAGCTGGTGTCGAACCTGAAGCTGTTCTCGCATCTTGCCAATATCGGCGACACCCGCTCGCTCGTGATCCACCCGGCCTCCACCACCCACCGCCAGCTTTCCGACGAGCAGAAGACCCAGGCCGGCGCCGGCCCGGAGGTGGTGCGCCTGTCCATCGGTCTCGAGGACAAGGAAGACCTGATCGACGACCTGAACCAGGCCCTGGACGCGGCATAAGGCGCCCCATCCGGAAAACGAAAAGGGCGGCTTCGAGCCGCCCTTTTTGCTGGAAGAAGTCCGTTGCTTCAGGCGGCCCGTGAGGCGCCGGATTTCTTGTAGGTGTTGTGGATGGCATTTAGCGAGCGCTCGAGGGCTGTCCAAAGGCGACCCATCTCGTCGGCTCCTTGCGAGTCCGCATCGTATTCCCGCGCGCCCTCGCCGGTCGAGAGGGAGAGCGTGAGTTCAGGGCGGTGCGTGATCTGGCCAGCCCAGACGGGAACCTGGAGGGCATTCAGCGCGCCGCGGGCGTCGGCCACCACGGGCGCTTCCGTGTCCCCGCGCTTGGCTGGAGCGGCGTTGATGACGGCCGCATAAGGCTTGCGCAACTCCCGCGCGATCGCCACCGTGTCCTGAAGCGCCGCGATATCGAACAGGCTTGCGCGGGTGGGAACGATCACCAGCGTCGCGTGCTTGATGGCTTCCGCCACAATGGACGACTTGTTGGGCGGCGTGTCGATGAGCACCCAATCGTAGCCCTCGCGCTTGGCCTCTTTCAGCGCCTCGCCAAGGTTCCGAACATTGTGCTTGAGGCCTAGATATTCCTGGTTCCGGATCTTGTGCCAGAGCGACAGGGACCCCTGCGGGTCGTTGTCGATCAGCAAGGTAGGGCGTGAAGGGTTGGCGATATAACTCGCGAGATGAGCAGCGAGCGTGCTCTTTCCCGAGCCGCCTTTCCGCGAAGCAAAGACCAGCACATTCATGCCTGACTCCTCATAAGGCTTTTCCTACAGCCCTGCGTTCAAGGGTTAACGCCATCTTAATATTGTTCACCTGTAGCAGAGCAAGTACTGATTTCCTAATTCCTGCCCTGATCTCTCTGTGAATATCCTCATGAGCCATCGACCATGGCTGCTTTCCGATCTTCGAGAAGCCTTCGTCTCGTCCGTTGATTCTCTCGCAAAGCACCCGCCCGCAGCATCGGAGCGAGCGCACAAGGCACTGTATACGTTTGGTAATCCGGGTTTCCGGCAATCCCATGCCTGAAGATTAAGCCCGGTTCGATGCGCCTTGGAGAACAGGATCGGCCGACGCGAGGCATTTTCAGGGATTTCGCGCATTTTGCAGTATCGGCCGATGATCGATGATGCCCGTCTGTTTCCGCAGGATCTTGGCCTGAGCTGTCTCGTCCTTGGGACCTCGGCTGGCCTTCCGACACTTTGATTCCTAAAATCGAAACAAGCTGACAAAGGCGGAACCACGCTTTCGCTTGCTCGTTAAGCTCCTAACTTCACCAGTTTAGGAGCTGACAAATGTCGAAGAAGATTCTGTTTGCCGGTGCTCTTCTCGTAGCCCTGGCCCCTGTTGGCGCTTTCGCTCAGTCGGGCGGCGCAGCAGCCGGCGCAACGACGGGTGCCGTCGGCGGCGCCATCGTCGGCGGCCCCATCGGCGCAGCCGTGGGTGGCGTGACGGGTGCTATCGTGGGCGGCCTTGCCGACCAGCAGCAGCCCCGCTTCCGCCAGTATGTGGTGACCCAGGACGTCCCGTCCTATCGCTACCAGGAAGAGGTTCGCGTCGGTGCGACCCTCCCGGCTTCCGGCGTGCAGTATTATGAGGTTCCGGCCGAGTACGGCGTCAGCAACTACCGCTACACGGTGGTCAATGACACCCCTGTTCTGGTCGATCCCGGCACCCGCCGCATCGTCCAAGTTGTTCGCTAATCTCCAGCGGAACAGCTGAAATGGGGGGCGGCCCTTGGGCCGCCCTTTTTCATGTCAGCCGAGGCTCACGCGGGCATGGACAACCGCCATGGCGAGCACTGCCATGGCAAAGACCTGATGCGCCAGTCCGGCCCAAAGCGGCACCACGAGCAGCAGGGTCACGATGCCGAGAACCATCTGTGCCAGCGTCAGGCCGGCCATGGCCGTTGCTCGGCGCGCCGTCTTCGAGGCGGCCGCCAGACGGCGGATGCTCCAGGCATGCCACAGGGCGAATGCGACGATGGCATAGGCCACGAGACGGTGGTTGAACTGAACCAGGATCACGTTGTCGACGAAGTTCTCGATCCAGGGGTTCATCACGAACAGGGCAGAGGCCGGAGGCACGAGTGCGCCGTCCATGAGCGGCCACGTGTTGTAGCTGAGGCCCGCCGTCGAGCCCGCAACCAAGCCGCCCAAGGCGATCTGGAACAGGATCAGCCCGACGAGAATCCGGGGCGCAACGCCTGCCGCTCTCTCCTCGCCGGGCTGCTGGGATCGATCCTTCAAACCGGCCGCCACCCAGACGAGGCAGGCCAGGATGATGCTGGCAACCGTCAGGTGCAGGGCAAGCTTGATCGGAGCCACGGCCGTCATGCCGGGCTCAAGCCCTGACGCCACCATGATCCAGCCGATGGCGCCCTGCAGTCCGCCAAGAGCCCCGATGCCGAGAAGGGTCAAGGCGAGTCGGCGCTTGATGGCTCCCCGTGCCCAAAACCATACAAGCGGCAGGAAGAAGACCAAGCCGAGCAAGCGGCCAAGCTGCCGATGGCCCCACTCCCAGGCATAGATGAATTTGAACTCGGACAAGGTCATGCCCTTGTTCACGAGCTCGTATTGGGAGATCTGGCGATACTTCTCGAACTCGACGGTCCAGGCCTGTTCAGTCAGCGGCGGGATGGCTCCGGTGACGGGCCTCCACTCGGTGATGGAAAGGCCGGAGCCGGTCAGGCGCGTGGCTCCGCCCACCGCGACCATCAGGACGACTAGTGCGGCAAGGCAATAGATCCAGGCTCGGACGGCGGACAGGGATTGGGTCCGGGGCATGCGCGCCAGCGGCATGCCCTCGGTGGAGGCTGCGACAGCCATGCTCACTCTCATCGTGGATTAGGGCTTGAACCCAGAATACGAGCTGTCACATAAAGGCAATGCCTCTTGGAGGCAATTCATGCCAGTGACGCACCGCTACGACGAAGCGTCTGACAAAAGGAACTCGGCCATGGGCGTGCGCCTGCGCAAGCTGATCGGAACAGTGGTGATGCTGGCCTTCATCCTGTTCTATGCGCTGTTCGCCATGGCTGTGGCCGAGGGCAGGATCACTCAGGCACCCAAGCTTGTGCAGACTTTGGCCTACATCGTCCTCGGGCTCATCTGGGTGGTTCCCCTGATGCCGCTGGTGCGCTGGATGGCAAAGCCCGACAAGCCCTAGGCGCCGCCTACCCCTTCGATGATCTTGCCCGTGCCGCCGCAGTTCGGGCACGACGTCACGCCGATGCGCCCGCTGCCCTTGCACTCCGGGCACAGGTTCTCGCCGGTCCCGGGCGTTCCGGGCTCGGCTTCATCGCCAGGGTTTAGCTTCGTCCCATTTGAAGCGGCTTGGTCTTTCGGTGTGCTGGTCATGGCTAAGCTCGCGCTGGATCTCCTGCGATCAACGCAGCAGCGGAATCTGGGTTGCTTGACTGGCCAAAAGAAAAGGCCCGCCTGAAGCGGGCCCTTCCGGAAATCTTAGCGGCAAACCCTGCGGCTGCGGTGCTCCCAGCCCCAGCCGGGCACCCATTCCCGGTATCGCTCGGTCTCGCAATGCTCCACGTAGACACGCTCCCGAACCGGACGCTCGTAATAGACCGGCGCCCGCTCCTCGACGTAAACCGGCGGAGGGGGCGGAGGAGCCCGATAGACCGGAACCGGCGCCGCATAAACAGGAGGAGCAACGGCGGCCCCAACGGCAGCGCCGACGGCGAGCCCACCCAGGGCGCCGATGGCCACGGCCGCCCCGGGGGAGAGGCGATCTCGCGCTGCGGCCGGTTCGGCGGCAGCCAGGCCGGCGACCAACGCCACAGCAGCGGCAGTACCGGAAACAAAACGGAAGACCTTCATGATCAGCACCTACGACCCGAGGGAGGTTACCTGGCTCCCTCTTCCTGCCATCAGATATACTGTTCGAAACCTCTCCAGAAGCTGAATGAAATATTGCAAAGCCCCGGTTGGGCTTGAATTTGCAGCGATGGTAATCGAGCCCTTAACGGGCTCGCTACAGCTCTCCCAAGAGCAACTGTGCCTGGGCGGTCAGTCAGCTACCGTTCGAAGGGGCTCCGCAGCATGGGACGTTGTTCCCAATCCGAGCAATCCCGCTAAGGACAAGATCAATGTGAGGCAGCGCATAAATGCCTACTCTGAGAGAGATTATAATAAAACATACAACCTTTGGCGAATTTTTACCAAGAAATCCAGTGCCGGGCGTCCGAATAAGGGACTGCCCCCTTTTGACGCATTCATCCGGCGCCCAGGTTTCGGCGGACTTTGAAGAAGATCATCCATAGACCTGGAAAGCCGCATCTTGGTTCAGGTCCCGATCAATCTCCCCGGGACGAACAGATCCTTTAGAATTCCAAGCGGGCTTCCATATACGATCAATCTAATATTACGTTTCATCAATCCTTGAGATCCGCCCCTTACGAATATTTTGCAAGCTTGGCTGGTCACGCTATATTGCGGCCGCACAAGGGCAGGATCGACGTTCAGCGATTTTGCAAAAAGGAGACCAATATGCGCAAATTCGTTACGGCTCTGGTCGGCACGGCAATGCTTGTCTCAGCATTGCCGGCGAGCGCAGCCCCCCTCCAGACACGGTCGATGCCGGAAGTTCAGGCGGCATATCCCAACGAGAGCTACGCGCAGTATTACTACCGCCGCGGCTACCATCACCGTCCCTATTACCGCCATCGGCACTACAATCGGGGTAACGGCGCGGCTGTTGCGGCCGGTGTCGCAGGGCTCGCTGCCGGCGCTCTGATCGCCGGCGCCATCGCCAGCCAAGCCCAGCCGGCAGCTGCTCCTCCGCCTCCAGGAACCGTGGATCCGACGGTCGCGGCCTATTGCGCGCGCAAGTACCGCTCCTACGATCCGGGAACAGGAACGTTCCTGGCGAGCAACGGGATGCGGTACGTCTGCACCTATCCGTAAGCGAAAGCTTCTCCTGAAAAGTTTCGGCCCCGCCGCAGCCCTGCGGCGGGGCTTTCGATTTCGGACGCCTTGCATCCTGGCCAAGGCTTTACCTGACGCGGCCCCGCGTTAGAACTCAGAGGATGGCTCGCCTCTGCCCGAGCGGCTTTGGCCCGCATGCCGATCGGCCCGCACCTCGCCCGGCGCAGGCTTTCTCAAACCGAAAATTAGGATCGCCTTATGGCTCAGGACCCTGACAGCAACGGAACGGTTGTTCCTCCCACCGAAGCAGCCATCGTGACCTCCGGCAACATGACGGAACTTGAGCTGGTTCTGCCGGATATGGGCGACAGCGATCTGCCCGAAATCGCGATTTTCCTCGTGGCCTGCGCCATGCGCTTTCACAGCGATCCCGATTTCGTCCATGAGCAGCTGGAGTGGCTCGTCCAGGCGCACGATTCCGAAGTGGACGAAGGCATGAGGCCGGACCAGCTCAATTCCGCCAACGACGATTGACGGGGCGGATCGCCCCGATGCTCCAGAGCATCCTTCGGCGAAATGGGTCCGGTTCCCCCAATGCGGCAAACCGAACCCTGGAGTTGATCCAACGTCAGTGGAAAGAACTCTAGTCGAGGAAGGCCACGGGGGTGCCCTTCTCGACCATTTTCGACAGCTCCTCCACGTCCCAGTTCGTCAGCCTCACGCAGCCCTGGGAATAGACTTTCCCAACCTTCTCGGGCTCCGGGGTGCCGTGGATGCCGAAGGACTCGACGGAAAGATCGATCCAGGTGCTCCCGACCGGGTTGTTCGGACCCGGCTTGATCTCGAACTTCTCCTTCGCCTTCACGCCCTTGAAGCCATACTCGGGATTGTAGGTGTAGTTCGGGTTCGGTGCGACCGCGCGCACCGTATGGGACCCGCTGGGCGCAGGCTTCTCCTCGCTCCCGATGGAGGCCGGGTAGACGGCCATCACCGAGCCGTCCTTCGCCAGCGCGCGCAGCACGCGCTCGCTCTTCACGATTTCGATCTTTGCAACCTTCTCCGGCTGTTTGCCCGGCTCGGCCTTGGCTTCCACATTCGCCACCACGATGGACGCGCCGGCCTCATCGAACCGCTTGCCCGGGTTCAAGGCCTTGAGCAGATCCTGGTCCATATGGAACCGCTCGGCCAAGAGTTCCTCCGGGCTCGAATAGCCCAACCGGTCCAGGCTCGCCTGCTCCTCCAGCTTGTCCGGGACCTTGACGAAGGGGCCTTTCACATCCTCGTCGCGGATCGTGTATGCGATCAGCGCGGGCTCGGCCGAAGCCTCGTTGAGCTTTCTCCAAAGCTCCTCGTCAAGGGCTCCATCAGGCTTCAGGCCCCGCGCCTTCTCGAACGCCTCGATGGCGTTCTGCAAGTTCTCGCCCTTCCGCCCATCGATGACGCCCGGCGAGAAGCGGGCGCGATCCAGAAGAACCTGCGCCTTGATCAGGAGCGGACTGATCTCTTTTTCATTGCCCCCTTCCGCAGACCATTCGGATTTATTGACGGCATCCAAGTCCAACGGCTGGGGCGCAGCAAAGGCCGGGCTCAGGAGGCTGAAAAGCCCGAGAGCGGCGCAAACGACAGGTTTCATGAGATACTCCACAGACGGGGTCATGAACAACAAAGCCCGGGCTGCGTCCCTGTTCCCGCGTTTATTGGCAAATGCGGTAGTCGCCCTTGCGCTGCCGCAGATCGAGGTGCAGGTGGTCGCCATGGGCGGCGTCGGAGCCTGGTCCGAGCACCGTCGTGAAGATGGGACATGCCGCCTTCTGAACGGCGGCCTGGAAAGCGGACTCCGGGGAATCCGCAGAATGTGCGCTGATCGCCAGCGGCCCCCGCTTGGCGAACTCGAACCCCATGACATCGACCCCATTGCCAAAGGCATGTTCGCTCAGCTTTTCACCGTTTCGCTGATCGCGGCACTGGTAGGATGTTCCAATCAGGAGCTTCGTGGGTGCGCTTTGAAAGTGACGCTCGGCCTCGGGAGCGACCGCATCGCTCATCCAGCGCGCAAGGCTCTCCGCGACAGGGCACGCCATCAGGGAGGCCGGCGCAACCTCGACGCCGTTGGGCAAGGCCGACACCAGAACCGGACTGTCGATGCTGCAGGCCTTCTCCCGGACGGACGGACGGCTCTCGAAACGCAGTCCCAAGCGCGTAATGCGTTCGAGGCAGGCGGCATCGGCACTGCTGGGTTCGGGGGCTTTCGGTTCCGCACCGTCCTCCTTGGTCGGCACCTTCACGTCGGACGGCTCGGGCGATGGGACCGCCGGCGGGTCCGGCCGGGGCGGCGGCAAGGGCGGCGACGGGCTCTGTGCCGCAACAGCACCGGCAAGCATCATCAGGGCAACGACGCCTCCCAACCGTCCCGCCATGCGGCCCCAGGTGAGCATGTGAGCTCCAATCTCTCAAGCTTGCCTCTCTATAACCCTCATGCTCCGAAGCTTAGTTCCGCATCATTCTTCGGAGAGGCTTTCTCCGCCTCGCAAGCGCACCAAAAATGAGTTAATAATGGAGCAGGCCCGCTCTCAGCAGGTACCTCGCCAAAGCCTTTTGGCCAAAGCCTCCTGTTGCCCGAGAAAGGATGTATGATGAGTGCGGTTCCGGACGGCTCTATCGACTCCGACAGGATCCTGTCGCTGGCCTCCAAGCATCATGGAAGCCACCAGAGGCCTTGCACGAAGCGCATCGCGGAGCTTGAGGCTCTCACCGCCCGATTGCGGGCCGAGCTTCAGGAAGCCGAGGCTGAACTGCAGCGGGAGAAAGCGCGCGTTCCCTTGCCGGGCGATTTCGTCCGCTGTCCCCTGACGAACTTTTTCGGCCGCGTCACCAAAGTGACGCCCCGTCCTCGCGGACGCGCTTGGGTTGAAATCATCCTCTACCTCGGTCCAGGCTTGCCGGGCCATTCGGCCATGGATCTCTTCGACAGCTGGGAGCTGATCGACCCGCCGGGAGAAAGCAGCGACGCCGCCTCCTCTGCTGCACCATTGTCCGACCCACTCCCTTCCGTGGACAATGTCCCGCGGCTCCCCTCGGTATCCAGCTTCAATATTCTCGGCAAGCCGGCGCTGGCCCTGCAACCGCCCGACAATATCGAAAGCCTGATCGGGGATCTTTGGGCCAATCCCGACAGGCGAACGCGCTGACGCGGTCGGGCCGCAGGCCGCGCCCGCCTGCAACAAATCCAGTCATGTGGCGTTTGCCCAACGGTTTCGCGGCTCCAAACAGCCGTCGAGGCTCCCGACGCGTGGCACTCGGAAGATCTGAACCCTCGAGCCCCTTCCCTGCACCAGCCACGGCATGATCGATCGCTCGAACGATGGGATAGTGAGCAATGGCAGATGATGGCCAGCCGGTCCGCCTTCAGGTTGCAAATGCCCGGCCGGACGACTCGGGCCGAGGCATCGCGCGGATGAGCCGGCAGGCTCTTGCGGAGATCGGTGTCCAGGAAGGCCAAGCCGTCGAGATCATCGGCAAGCGCCACACCACCGCAATTGCCGTCACGCCCTATGCGGAGGACGAAGGGCTGAACATCGTGCGCCTCGACGGCCTGCAGCGCGTCAATGCAGGAGTCGGAAGCGGCGATCACGTGGAGGTGAAGCGCGCCGAAGTACGCCCCGCGACACGGGTCGTGCTGGCTCCGGCCCAGAAAGGATTGCGCCTCCAGGGTTCGGGCGATGCCCTCAAGCGCACCTTCTACCAGCGCCCCCTGACGGCGGGCGACGTGATCTCGACCTCGGTATACTCGCAGCGCTCCGCCGATAAGAGGCTTCCAGAGGAGCTCCGCGGCCTCTTGAACATCCCGGCTTACGGTCTCCAGGAAATCCGGCTCGTCGTGGTTTCGACCCAGCCGCGCGGCATTGTGCATGTCACGGCCGAGACGGAGATCGAGCTGCGCCCGCAATTCGAGGAGCCGCGAGAAGCGCGGCGCGCAGACGTCACCTATGACGATATCGGCGGCCTCGGCAGCACGGTCGATCAGGTGCGGGAGATGGTGGAACTTCCCCTTCGCCATCCCGAGCTCTTCCAGCGCCTGGGCATCGATCCGCCGAAGGGCGTTCTGCTTTACGGCCCTCCGGGCACCGGCAAGACCCGCCTGGCCCGCGCCGTCGCCAACGAAACCGAAGCCCAATTCTATCACATCGCAGGCCCCGAGATCATGGGCCGGCACTACGGCGAGTCCGAGCAGCGCCTGCGCCAGGTGTTCCAGGAGGCCCAGCAGAACGCGCCGGCCATCATCTTCATCGACGAGATCGACAGCATCGCGCCCAAGCGTGAAGAGGTCACGGGCGAGGTCGAGCGGCGTATCGTGGCCCAGCTGCTGACCCTGATGGACGGGTTGGAGCCGCGCCAGAACATCGTGGTGATCGGCGCGACCAACCGGCGCGAAGCCATCGACGAGGCCCTGCGCCGGCCGGGCCGGTTCGACCGCGAGATCGTCATCGGCGTACCGGATGAACCGGGCCGCCGGGAGATCATGGGAATCCACACCCGCGGCATGCCGATCGCCGAGGATGTCAATCTCGACGATATCGCCCGCACCACCTACGGCTTCGTCGGCGCCGATCTTGCGGCGCTTGCCCGGGAAGCCGCCATGGATTCGCTGCGCCGCATCCTGCCGGGCGTCAACCTGAGGGAGGGGATTCCCTCGAACGTGCTGGAGAGCCTGCAGGTCTCTCGGGCGGATTTCGTCAACGCCATGAAGCGGGTTCAGCCCTCGGCCCTGCGCGAGATCATGATCCAGGTGCCGAACGTGACCTGGGACGACATCGGCGGCGTCGAGGAAGCTCGCACACGCCTGCGGGAAGGCGTGGAGCTTCCGCTCAAGAGCCCGGAATCCTTCCGCCGCCTCGGGATACGCCCGGCGAAAGGATTTCTGCTCTTCGGCCCTCCCGGTACCGGCAAGACGTTGCTGGCGAAAGCAGTCGCGCGCGAAGCGCAGGCCAATTTCGTGGCGACGAAGTCCTCCGACCTGCTCTCCAAATGGTACGGCGAGTCGGAGCAGCAGGTCTCACGGCTTTTCGCCCGGGCCCGTCAGGTGGCACCGACCGTCATCTTCATCGACGAGATCGACTCCCTTGCGCCCGTCCGTGGCGGCGGAATGGGCGAGCCTGCCGTCACGGAGCGCGTGGTCAATACGATCCTGGCCGAGATGGATGGTCTCGAGGAACTGCAGGGCGTGGTGGTCATGGCGGCCACGAACAGGCCCAATCTGCTCGACCCAGCCCTGCTCCGCCCCGGACGCTTCGACGAACTGATCTATGTGCCGGTTCCCGATGCCCTCGGGCGCAGGCACATTCTCGGCATTCATACCAAGGCCATGCCCTTGGCCCCGGACGTGGATCTGGACACTATTGCCGAGCGGACGAACCGCTTCACCGGCGCGGATCTTGAGGATCTGACCCGCAGGGCAGGCCTGTTGTCCCTGCGCGAGTCGCTTCAGGCGCAGCAGGTGACCATGGCTCACTTCGAGCAGGCTCTACGGGAGACCCGCCCATCCGTTACGCCGGAGATGGAGCGCGAGTACGAGGAGATGGTCGGCACCCTGAAGCAGACTGGACCGCAGCGCCAGCCGATCGGTTTCCTGCCCTTGAGACAGGCCGCC
Organism: Microvirga aerilata; assembly: GCF_016743775.1. Lineage (GTDB taxonomy): Bacteria > Pseudomonadota > Alphaproteobacteria > Rhizobiales > Beijerinckiaceae > Microvirga > Microvirga aerilata. Next base: position 74,255 of record NZ_JAEQMY010000016.1, read on the forward strand.
GAATAAGCCTGCTGCCCGACATCGGGGCCGCACCGCTCAGGGATGTGCCGTGCGGCCTTGCTCGGTTATCGTAGGCAAGAAAAAGGCGCGGGTCCTGGGACCCGCGCCTCGTTCGTCCGCAAAGGTGCTTACTGCGCGCAAGCAACCGGAATGCGGCTCTTGGACTGATAGTCATACACGGTGCGGCAGGGCACACCGTTGATGGTCCGGATCTCATGCGGAGCCGCGTGGGGGAACGGGGAGTTCGGCGTTCCGGAAACGGGAGCGCCCATCATGGGAGAGGCCGGAGCAACCGCGATGCTGCCGGTCGAAACCAGGTCGTCCGCCGGCATCATCGGAGCGGCCACGCCGCCCATGACCTGACCGGCGCAAGCAACCGGGATACGGCTCTTGGACTGGTAGTCATAGACGGTACGGCATGGGACGCCGTTGATCACACGGATCTCATGGGGTGCCGCGTGGGGAAACGGAGAGTTCGGCGTGCCGGAATAAGGCTGGGCCGAGGCCGCGCCGATGGTGCCGAGAGCCATAAGGCCGGCGCCGGCGAAAATCGCGAACTTCTTCATGAATGCCTCCTGTGCTTGTTACGAACATGGCTAAGCGCCATAAAAGACAGAGGCTAAACGCCGTCACCGCCGATGGTTTCCCAATGTAGTTGCCGTGCACGCGTTCGTGATTGTCGCATCTTACAAAGCATAGCTCTGCAATTGCCGAGTTCGAAGCAAGTCGATCCATCACATAATCGTCAGCAGCGCACTGTTGAGCACGATCCTTCGGATCGCAGCCGCGCAGCATATAAAGACTAAGCTTTATTCCCCGGGACAACTACATCAATATACATGTCAGTCCGGGCTCTACGCGATCCCCGCGCGAGCCAGAGGGCGCTCGCCGGTGGACGAACGAAAACCAGCGCCCGTCCGGAACGACCCCTGACGATCGCGGAAGCGCATTCCCTTCTGAACGGGTCGGCGGATCAGGTGAACGCCTGCGAGCCCTCAGGCCGCCGCATCGATGGCGAGGCGTCCCTCATGGATGGCATGGCAGGCCACGCCTCCGAGCAGGGGCGGCACCTCGGTCCTGCAGCGGTCATTGGCAAAAGGACAGCGCGGGTTGAAGGTGCAGCCGGAGGGTGGGCTGATCGGGTTGGGGATCTCGCCTTTCACCGGAATGCGCTGGCGCCCCGTCATGCCCACGTCCGGCACCGCGTCGAGCAGCATGCGCGTGTAGGGATGCTTCGGCTGGGAGAACAGTTCGCGGCCGTTGGAGATTTCGACGATGCGGCCGAGATACATCACGCCGATGCGGCTTGCCATATGGCGCACGACGGCAAGGTTGTGGCTGATGAACAGGTATGTGAGCCCCAGGCGATCCTGCAGGTCGCGCATGAGGTTGAGGATCTGAGCCTGCACGGAAACGTCGAGGGCGGAGGTGGGCTCGTCGCAGACGATGAACTCTGCATTGGACGCCAGCGCCCGGGCGATGGCGATGCGCTGGCGCTGACCGCCGGAGAACTCATGCGGATACTTGCGACCGTCCGCCGGATGAAGACCGACCAGCGACAGCAGCTCGCCAACGCGGTCGGTGATCGCCTTCTCGCTCTCGATCAGCCGGAAGGCCCGGATCGGTTCGGCTACGATGCGGTCCACCTGCCAGCGGGGATTGAGGCTGGCATAGGGATCCTGGAAGATCATCTGGATCCGCCGCCTCAGGCGCTGACGCTCGCCCAGGGCGGCATGGCTCGACATGGAAACGCCGTCGATCATGACCTCGCCGCTCGTGGGCGGCAGCAGGCCGACCACCATGCGGGCCACCGTCGACTTGCCGGAGCCGGATTCGCCCACGAGAGCGAAGGTCTCGCCCTTGGCGATGGAGAAGGACACGCCGTCGACGGCCTTCAGGTACTGCTTCTCGCCTCCTTCCAGGACCCGGTTGAGCCATGGCTTGGAGACATCGAAAACACGGCGCAGGTCATTGACCTCGACATAAGAACGCTCTGTCACGCAACGGCCTCCGAGCCGACTGACGATTGATCGTAGAGATGGCAGGCCACGCGGTGCTCGCTGTGCTGAATGGGTTCCGGCCGATCGACCCTGCAGCGGTCGAACACGTAAGGGCAGCGCGGATTGAATGGACAGCCGGGCGGTATGGCCGACAGGCGCGGCATGGAGCCCGGGATCTGCACGAGGCGCTCCGAGTCGCCTTCCAGCGACGGGATCGCGCCCATGAGCCCCTTGGCATAGGGATGAAGCGGGTTCTGCACCACGTCCCGTACGGGCCCGATCTCCGCAATCCGTCCGGCATACATGACGGCGACCCGGTCTGCGGTTTCGGCGATCACGCCCATGTCGTGCGTCACCAGCATGATGGCCGTGCCGTGCTCGCGCCCCAGCCGCTTCAGGAGCGCGATGATCTGCGCCTGGACGGACACGTCGAGGGCGGTCGTCGGCTCGTCGGCGATGATGAGCTCGGGCTCGCCGCAGAGCGCCAGCGCAATCACCACGCGCTGGCGCATGCCGCCGGAGAACTCGTGCGGGTAGCTGTCGATCCGCTTGTCCGGTGCCGGAATCCCGACCTCCGCCAGAAGATCGATGGCGCGCCTGCGCGCCGCCGAGGCGGACATGTTCGTGTGGGTGCGGATCGTCTCGATCAGCTGCTCGCTCACGCGATAGAGCGGATTGAGGCTCGTGAGCGGATCCTGGAAGATCATGCCGATGCGCTTGCCGCGCACCTTCCGCATCTCGTCCGGGGGCAAGTTGTCGATGCGCATGCCCGACAGGAGGATTTCGCCTCCGGCAATCCGGCCCGGCGGATCGATGAGGCCGATGACGGCCGAGCCGGTCACCGATTTGCCTGCACCGGACTCACCCACGACGCCGAGCACCTCACCCTTGCCGATATCGAATGAGATGCCGTCGATGGCCTTGAGGATGCCGCGCCGGGTGACGAACTCGACGCGCAGATCCCGAACGGAGAGAATAGGTTGAACCATGGACATTGCCTCTCTCATCGCAGTCTCGGATTGAGCGCGTCCCGGAGCCAGTCGCCCAAGAGATTGATGGCGAGGACCAGAAGCGCAAGCGCAATGCCCGGAAACGCGACAATCCACCACTCGCCCGAGAACAGGTAGTTGTTGCCGATCCGGATCAGGGTTCCGAGCGACGGCATGGTCTCCGGCATGCCGGTGCCGAGGAACGACAGGGTCGCCTCCGTGATGATGGCAAGCGCCAGGTTGATGGTGGCGATCACCAGCACCGGCCCCAGGACGTTGGGAAGAACGTGCCGGAACATGATCACGGGAGCCGGCAGGCCGATGAGCCGGGCGGCGGCGATATAGTCCTTGTTCTTCTCTACCATGACCGAGCCGCGCACGGTGCGGGCATATTGCACCCAGAAGCTCAGGCCGATGGAGAAGACCAGCACCGACAAGGTCATCATCTCATCCAGCTGGCCGCCCAGCACCGCCTTCACGACCCCATCTACGAGAAGGGCGATCAGAATGGCCGGAAAGGTCAGCTGCACGTCGGCCACGCGCATGATGAACGCATCGACCGTACCGCCCACATAGCCGGCGATCAGGCCGAGCGCGATGCCCAGGGTCGCAGAGAAGGCGACGCCGAGGAAGCCGACCGCCAACGAGATCCGCAGGCCGTAGAGAATGGCCGAGAGGATGTCACGGCCCTGCTCGTCCGTTCCCAGCATGAAGGGCGCCTGCCCTTCCGCGTTCCAGAGGGGCGGCAGCCGGCTGTTCATCAACTCGAGTTGCGCCGGATCGAAGGGATCCTGCGGGGACAGGACCCCGGCCAGAACGGCGGCCGCCATGAAGACCGCGGTCAGGAAGGCCGCCGCCATCGTCAGCTTGGAGCGCTTGAAGCTCGCCCAGACATCGCTGTCGAAGAACCGGCCGGCCCATGAGGTGGGCTGGGCTTGCGGCGCGGGTGCCGCCTGAATTCCTTCTGCCATGGTTCCCTCCTCAGACCGGTTGCCGGATGCTGGTTCGCAGGCGAGGATCAACCACGGTGTAGAGGATGTCGACGGCGAGGTTGATCACCACGAAGATCAGCGCGACGAGCATGAGGTACGCCGCCATGATCGGGATATCGACATTCTGCACCGCCTGAACGAAAAGGAGTCCCATGCCCGGCCACTGGAACACGGTCTCCGTGATGATGGCGAACGCGATCACCGAGCCGAACTGCAGGCCCACGATGGTGATCACCGGAACCAGCGTGTTCTTGAGCGCATGCCCGAAATGGATGGCGCGGGTGGAAAGCCCCCTCGCCCGGGCGAACTTGATGTAGTCGGTGCGCAGCACCTCCAGCATCTCGGCCCGGACGATACGCATGATCAGGGTCATCTGGAACAAGCCGAGCGTGATGGAAGGCAGTATGAGCGCCTTAAGGCCCGACGTGGTGACAAGTCCCGTCGACCACCAGCCGATGCGCACCGTGTCGCCGCGGCCGTAGCTCGGCAGCCATCCGAGCGTGACGGCAAACAGATAGATCAGCAGAATACCGATCAGGAAGGTTGGAAGCGAGATGCCGACCAGCGAGATCGTCTGGAACACTTTCGCCATAATGCTGTCCCGCTTCAGACCCGAGAAGACGCCCATCAGCACTCCGAACCCGGTAGCGAAGAGGGTCGCACAAAGGGCCAGTTCGAGGGTCGCAGGCATGCGCTCGGCCAGCAGGTCGGAGACAGGCTGCCGGAACTGATAGGACACGCCGAATTCGCCTTGTGCGGCCTGAGCCAGGTAACGCGCGAACTGCACCGGAACCGGATCGTCGAGACCGAGGGAGCGGCGGACCTGTTCCCGCTCCGCGGCAGGTGTATCGAGGGAGACGATCTGGTTCACCGGGTCGCCGGCAAAGCGGAACATCGCAAACGAAATGATCCCGACGGCCAGAAGAACGCCAATAGCCTGAAGCGCACGTCGGATAACAAAAGCAAACATGTACAATCTCTAGATCGCTGCGCCTTGAGCGGAACGGCTCACCCAAGGCCTCCGAATGAATCGTCCCGGGCAGCGGACTGCCCGGGACGAGCGATCAGGCCAGGACTATTCCTTCTTCTGCGCCCAGTAGAGCAGCACTTGGTTGTCGGCGCGCTGGGTCAGGCTCACCTTGTTGGAGACGCCCCAGGCGAGAGCCTGCTGGTGCAGCGGGATGTAGCCGTATTCGTTGGCCGTGATCTGATAGGCCTGCTTGATCATCTGGTCGCGCTTCTCTTTATTGGTCTCGACCAGGATCTTGTCGGTCAGCTCGTCATGCTGCTTGTTGCAGAAGTTGCCGAGGTTCGCTTCACCGCGGGCGGACTGCGGATTGTCGCGGCAGCCCTCGATGTCGAACAGCACGTTGTGGCTGTCGAAGGTGCTCGGTGTCCAGCCCAGCAGATAGAACGAGGTTTGGTAGTTGCCGGACTTCAGCACCTTGGCGAAGTACTGCGCCTTCGGCTGGGTCGTCAGGTTGACCTTGACGCCGGCGCGGGCAAGCATCCCGACGACGGCTTGGCAGATCGCCTCGTCATTGACGTAGCGGTCGTTCGGGCAGTCCATGCCGACCTCGAAGCCGTTCGGGTAACCGGCATCGGCCAGAAGCTTCTTCGCAGCCTCGACGTCGTATTTCGGACGCACGAACTCGTTTGAGAGGCTGAAGAGCTGCGGGGCGATCATCAGCGCGGCCGGCGTGGCCATGCCGCGCATGACGCGGGACTTGATGGTCTCGATGTCGATGGCCTTGTAGAAGGCCTCCCGGACACGCTTGTCCTTGAAGGGGTTCTTGCCCTTCACGTTCGAGAACAGAAGCTCGTCGCGGGTCTGGTCGAAGCCGAGGAAGATGGTGCGCAGCTCGGGGCCAGCCAGCACCTTCGCAGTGGCGGTGCTGTTCACGCGCTGGACGTCCTGCAGCGGAACCGGTTCGATCACGTCCACCTCGCCGGAGAGCAACGCAGCGACGCGGGTGGCATCGGATCCGATAGGCGTGAAGACGATCTCGTCGAGGTTATGCTCGACCTTGCCCCACCAATCCTTGTTGACCTTAAAGACGGTCTTTACGCCCGGCTGATGGCTTTCAATCTTGAACGGGCCGGTGCCGTTGGCGTTCAGAGAAGCATAGCTCGGCGTTGTCGCGGCAGCAGGAGTCGGCGCGACGCTGTTGTTCGCCTCCGACCACTCCTTGTCCATGATATACCAAGTGTCCCACTGGGCATTCAGGATCGGGTTCGGTGTCTTGAGCTTCACGTCCACCGTGTGGTCGTCCACCTTCACCCACTCGGAATCGCTGGTGACATTGGTCTGGAAGTTCGACCCTTGCGCCCGTACTCGGGTGGCCGAGAAGATCACGTCATCGGCGTTGAACGGATTACCGTTGTGGAACTTCACGTTCTTGCGCAGGAAGAGGCGCCAGGTCAGCCCGTCCTCGCTGATCTCCCAGCGCTCGGCGAGACCCGGCTCGATGCCAAGATCCTTGCCGCGCTTGGTCAGGCCCTCGTAAACATGCCCGTGATGCGCAATCGTAGTGGTCTCTTTCAGGGTATAGGGATCGAGCGACTTCAGGTCGCCCTGATTTGAGTAGCGCAGGGTCACGGCCATGGCCGGCAGGGCTGCCCCAGCCATAAGCGTCGCAACTGTGGCGACTACAAATTTCGAACGCATCGTCATGTTGTGTCATTCTCCTCTGGAAGCCCGCGTCTTCGCGCGAGGTTCTTCTTGTCGGAAGACCGCATTATTGCCGCGTTTCTTCCTTCGAGCCCGAAGTTAGGCAGGAAAGCGGGTCAGGGTCTAGCCCTGACTTGGGCCAATCTGATCAGCAATTAGGCACAGAGATCACCGATTAGGCGCCGCAACACGCCCTCGCCTGCCTCGAACTCGCTCACCTCGATGTACTCGTCGGGCTGGTGAGCCTGAGCAATATCGCCTGGCCCGCAGACCACGGTCGACCAGCCGACGCGCTGAAAGAGACCGGCCTCCGTGCCGTAGGACACCACGTGGGTGCCGTTGTCGCCCGTCAGCCGGCGCATGAGGCGCTCGGCGGCGCCGTCCGTTTCCGGCCGCAGCCCAGGCACCTCCGCGATCAGTTCCACGGCCACGCCCGTCTCGGGAGCGATGGCCTTCATCCTCGGCTCGATCACGTCGCGGATATAGGCCCCGTAGCGTGAGAGATAATCCTGTGGGCTCTCCGTCGGGATCGCCCGGATGTCGCTGAAGAACCACGCGGAAGACGAGACCACGTTGGCCGCGCTGCCGCCCACCATCATGCCGCAATGGAGCGTTGTATAAGCGGGCTCGAACGGATTGGCCGGGTCGGCCCGGCGCCTGTTCTCCTCCATCACGTCCTCATGCCAGGCGATGAGCCGCGCCGCGTTCATGACCGCGCTCACCCCCTGGTCGATCCGGCTCGAATGCACCGCGTGTCCGGTGACCTGGGTGCGCAGCTGCACGGAGGCCTTGTGCCCTGTCACCACCGCGTGGCGCGTCGGCTCGCCGACGATCACGGCGGATGGCATAGGAATCGAATCGCACATGGCCCGCACCATGGAAGGCGCCCCGCGGCAGGCGATCTCCTCGTCATAGGACAAGGCGATGTGAACCGGCCGCTTCAGTGACGCCCGCACCATCTCGGGCACGAGAGCGAGCACGAGCGCATCGAAGCCCTTCATGTCCGCGGTGCCTCGCCCGTAGAGGCGGCCATTCCGCTCCGTGAGCGTCCAGGGATCGCTGGACCAGGCCTGCCCCTCGACCGGCACCACATCCGTATGCCCCGACAGCACGATGCCGCCTTCCACCCTTGGCCCGATGGTGGCGTAGAGGTTGGCCTTGTCGCCCTCGGGGCTCATGACGATGTGGCTTTCGACGCCATGGGAGCTCAGCCATTCCCGGCTGAACTCGATGATGTCGAGGTTGCTGCTTGTGGAAACGCTCGGGAAGGCAATCAGACGCGCAAGCATTTCGCGGGGTGACAGGGACATCAGGCAACTCTCCTTGAGTAAGGACGCAGCATCCGACCCCGTCGAGCCCCCGGTCAAGACGCTTTTCTCGGCCGTGAACGTCTAAGATTTGTTGACGAAACAGGCATGCTCCCACCATGATCGCGCGCTCGCCATGACCCGTTCCCCTGTTCATACCTCCGACGCTGCCCCGCCTGCGGGGCCGTACTCCCAAGCCATCCGCGCGGGAGACATGATCTTTGTGTCGGGCCAGCTGCCGCTCGATCCGGGCGGCACCCTCGTAGGACTTGGCGACATCAAGGCTCAGACGCGCCGGGTGCTCGACAACATCGCGGCCATTCTCCGCGCGGCCGGATCGTCCCTGGACCAAGTCGTCAAGACCACCGTGTTCCTGACCAGTCTCGATAATTTTTCCGGCATGAACGAGATCTATGCATCCGTTTTCAAATCACCCTACCCGGCCCGTTCGACCGTGGAGATCGGCCGGCTTCCCGGCGGCATGCTCCTCGAGATCGAATGCATAGCCCTTGCCGAACGGAAAACCCCATGACCGCCTTTGACGTGACCCTGTCCGACATCGAAGCCGCCCGCAGCCGCATTGCCGGGCACGCAAGGCGCACGCCGGCGTACGAAAGCGCCGTTCTGTCCGAGCGCCTCGGCCGCCGGATCGCCGTGAAGATGGAGGCCTTGCAGCTTGCGGGCTCGTTCAAGGTGCGCGGCGTGTTCAACAAGGTGATGACCTTGAGCGAGGCCGAGCGCCGACGCGGCCTCGTGACCGTGTCCGGCGGCAATCACGCCATCGCGGTTGCCAGGGTCGCCGGAGCGCTCGGCCTCGACGCGCTCGTGCTCATGCCCAAGGTCACGCCCCGCTTCAACGTGGACCTGACCGTGAAGTTCGGCGCCCAGGTGGAGCTCTGCGAGGACGCGGCGGAGGCCTTCGCCAAGGCCGAGGCCTATGAGCGTGAGGGCCGGCTTTTCGTTCACCCTTACGACGATCCGGCCGTTATTGCGGGACATGGCACCCTCGGGCTCGAGTTCCTGGAGGACATCCCGGACCTCACCCATGTGTTCGTGTCCATCGGCGGCGGCGGTTTCATGGCGGGCACTGCCGCGGCCCTGAAGGCCAAGCGGCCGTCGCTGACGGTCTACGGCGTGGAAACCACAGGCGCGCAGACCATGACGGAAGCGCTCAAGGCCGATCAGCCGGTGACGATCCGCGCCACATCGGTGGCCCGCACCCTCGGGGCGCCGTTTGCAACCCACCGCACCCTTGCGGCCGCGAAGCTCTTCCTGAAGGAGATCGTGCTTGTGGACGACCAGCCCGTCCTTGCCGATGTGAGCTGGATTCTTCAGGCCGAGAAGCTGCTCTGCGAGCCTGCTGCAGCCTGCGTGCTGACGGCTGCCGAGAAGATCGCCCCGTCCTTGCCGGACGACAGCGTGATCGGCCTCGTGCTCTGCGGCTCGAACCTGTCGCTGGACGATCTCGACGCCTGGCGCCGCCAGCTCGGCGCGGCCTGACGATCGGGCTCCCGCGCATTCGCTCGGGAGCCTGTATCTTTAAGGGTGGCCTTCCACCGGCGGCGTTCCATAGGTGTGGAACGACTCCACGGTCTTCATGCCCCAGGCCTGCCCCTTCTTGCGTTCCTCCTCGGTCCAGACGATGGGCTTCCAGTCCGGCGCGAGGATGAGGCGGGCGCCCGCATTGCACACCTCGACCCGGTTGCCGCCCGGCTCATAGACGTAGAGGAAGAAGGTCTGCTGAACCGCATGCTTGTGCGGTCCCGACTCGATCGGCACGCCGGCCTCGAGGAAGATGTCCGCCGCCCGCAGGATCTCCTCACGGCTGTCGAGCGCATAGGTCAGGTGGTGGAAGCGGCCCTTCGCGCCCGTGTGGTCGCGGGTATAGGCGAAATCGTAGCTCTTGTTGGTGAGCGTCATCCACATGCCGGCCTCGGTGCCGTCGTTGAGGACGATCTGCTCGGTGAGGCGACATCCGAGATACCGCTCGAAGAACAGGCGGTTCTCCCGGATGTCGGACGCCAGGCAGTTCAGGTGGTCGAGGCGCCGCACGTTGACGCCGCGGGCCGGAAAGCGCTGGGCCTGGTTCTTCAGGGCGGGCTTCAGCTCGGGCGGGGCCGCGTACCACTCGGTGTCGTAATAGAGCTCGACCACGTGCCCGTCCGGATCGCGGCAGAGAAAGGCCGGGCCGTGGCCGAGGTCCCCGTCCGTCCATCCGATGTCGTAGCCGGTGCCTTTCAGCGCAGCGACCCGGCGCTCCAGCGCCTGCGGGCTGCGGGCCCGGAAGGCCATGTGGCCCATGCCGGGCTGCTTCGCGGCGGTGAGCTTGAGGGAGTGCCGCTCGTAGTCGTCCCAACCGCGGAGATAAACCGAGTCGCCCTGCCGCCCGCTCTCCGTCATGCCGAGCACGTCGACGAAGAAACGCAGGCTCTCGTCCGGTTTCGGCGTGAGCAGCTCGAGATGTCCCAGATGGGCAAGGTCGAGCATCGGCTCGTCCTGCATGGCGATGTCCTTCCCTTGCGAGAACCCGTTCAATCGGACCCGGACAAGGTGTCCGGGCCCCTTCGTCGTTCGATCAGGCAGCTTTTTGAGCGCCGGAGCCCGGGCTGCCCCAGACCTCCTCGGCGATCTCGACGATCATGCGCAGCTTCGCCCACTGCTCGTCCTCAGCCAGGGTGTTGCCTTCCTCGGTGGAAGCGAAGCCGCACTGGGGCGACAGGCAGAGCTGATCGAGATCGACGTACTTCGTCGCCTCGTCGATGCGGCGCTTGATGTCGTCCTTGCTCTCGAGGATGCCGGTCTTGGATGTGACGAGACCGAGAATCACGGACTTGCCCTTCGGCAGGAAGCGCAGGGGCTCGAAGCCCCCGGCCCGGTCCGTGTCCCATTCCATGAAATAGCCGTCGACCGGCATGCGGTTGAACAGCACCTCCGCCACGGGCTCGTAGCCGCCGGACGCGATGAAGGTCGAGCGGAAGTTGCCGCGGCACAGGTGCATGGTGATCGCCAGATCCTCAGGCTTGTCCTTGAGCGCCTCGCGCACCATGCCGGCATAGATCTCCGGCTGCTTTTCCGGGTCGTCACCGCGCTGGCGCAGCATCTCGCGCTGGTCGGGATCGCACAGATAGGCGAACGAGATGTCGTCGAGCTGCAGATAACGGCAGCCCGCATCGTAGAAGGCATGCACGGCCTTGTTGTAGGCCGCGCCCACATCGGCATAGAAATCGTCCATCTCGGGGTAGACGCCCATGTTCATCATCTTCCGCCCGCCCCGGTAGTGGAGCATGCTCGGGCCCGGGATCGTCATCTTCGCCACGCGATCCGTGTTGTCCTTCACGAAGCGGAAGTGGTCGATCATCGGGTGATGGCCGGAGAAGCCGACCTTGCCGGTGACCCGCAGTGCCTTTGCGATGCCGACGCCGCCCTTGAAGTTCATGCCGGAATCGGCCTCGATCGAGGTGACGCCGTCGAGGTGCTCCAGGAAGTCGAAGTGCCAGTAGGCGCGGCGGAACTCGCCGTCGGTCACGGCCTGCAGCCCGATCTCCTCCTGGCGCTTGATCAGGGCGCGGATCTCCCGATCCTCGACCTCCTTCAAGGCCTCGGCAGAAATTTCGCCGTCATGATGCTTGTGGCGGGCTTCCTTCAGGGCCGCCGTGCGCAGCAGGCTGCCCACCATATCGGCGCGAAAAGGCGGTGTGGTGCGTTGCATGGTCCTCATTCCTCCAAGTGTGGTGTTCGAGAAGCGTGATGATCTAATGAGCGGCAGCGCGCCGGCTTCTTCTTCGCCGTGACTCCGAGATGCTGCTCGAGAGCGGCGGGGTCTTCGATGAGCGCGCGGCTCGAACTGGCGTGGACGATCGCGCCGCGGTCGAGGATGAGCGCGCTGTCGGTGACCCCCAGGATCTTCTGGGCGTGCTGCTCCACAACGATGGCCGACATGCCCTCCCCGCGGATGATGCGCGTCAGGGCCGCCAGCAGCTCCTCGATGATGATCGGCGCCAACCCTTCGGTCGGTTCGTCGAGCAGCAGGAGCTTGGGGTTGAGCACGAGTGCGCGGGCGACCGCCAGCATCTGCTGCTCGCCGCCGGAGAGCTGGTTGCCCAGGTTGGACCGGCGCTCCCTGAGGCGCGGGAACATTTCGTAGGCACGATTGACGTTCCACGGTCCCGGGCGGGCCACGGCGGTCAGGTTCTCCTCCACCGTCAGGGACTTGAAGATGTTGCGCTCCTGCGGCACCCAGCCGATGCCCGCATGGGCTCGCTTGTCGGGACGCGCCGAGGTCAGGTTCTGGCCATCGAGCACGATGGTGCCGCTGCGATGGCGCGTGACGCCGATGATGGTGTTCAGCAGCGTCGTCTTGCCGGTGCCATTGCGGCCGAGCACCGCCAGCGACTCGCCGGGCTTGAGGCGCAGGTCGATGTTCGAGATCACCACGGCGTCGCCATAGCCTGCGGAGACGCCCTGAAGGGCCAGAAGATCACTCATCGACGCTCTCCCCAAGATACACGGCCCGCACCTTCGGATCGGTGGACACCTCCTCGACGGTGCCTTCGGTGAAGAGCGCGCCGTTGACCAGAACCGAGATCCGGTCCGCGAAGCTGAAGACGAGGTCCATGTCGTGCTCGATCAGAAGAACCGACACGTCCCGCGGCAGGGCGGCGACCGTTGCCAGCAGCTCATGGCGCTCCGCCTCCGGCACGCCGGCAGCAGGCTCGTCCAGCAGGAGGACGCGGGGCCGGCACGCAAAAGCCACGGCGATCTCCAGCAGTCGCTGCTTGCCATAGGCGAGTTTCGAGGTGCGCTCGTCCAGCACGTCGGTCAGGCGGAAGCGTTGGGCGATCTCGACGATCTCGTCGACGATGGCTGTCTTGCTGCCAATGACCCGCCACCAGTCGCGCCCGCCGCCCATGCGCTCGGACACCGCAAGCCCAAGGGTTTCGAGCGGCGTCATGGCGGGAAAGAGCTGGTTGATCTGGAAGGTGCGGGCAAGGCCGCGCTGCACGCGCAGCTCAGGCCGCAGGCCGGTGATGTCCTCGCCCTGGAGAATGATCTGCCCGGTGGTGGGCTTGATGACGCCGGTCAGCAGGTTGATGAAGGTGGTCTTGCCGGCCCCGTTGGGGCCGATCAGGGCGTGGCGCGCGCCCTGCTCCAGGCGGAACGTCACGTTGTCGGTCGCCACGAGGCCGCCGAAGCGCTTGATGAGACCTTTGGTTTCAAGAGCCGGTGTCATGTCAGACCTCCCGGGCCGGCGTGGTTGTCAGGGGCTGCGGCCGGTCCACGGTCCGGCCCCTGGATCGCGGCCACAGGGCGCGTACCCTTTCCGTCAGGCGTTCCCGGCCCGCCAGCACGATCAGCACCAGGATCAGGCCGATCCAGAACTGCCAGTATTGCGGCGTCCAGGCTGAGATCACGTCCTGCAGGACCTTGAAGATGATGGCCCCGATCAGCCCGCCGTAGAGATAGCCGACGCCGCCGATCACCAGCACCAGCATCACGTCCGCTGAGCGATGGAAGGCGAGCACGTCGAGCGACACGAACTGGGTGGTCTGCGCCAGCAGAGCGCCGGCCACGCCCGCATAGGCCGCCGAAAGGGTGTAGATCGCCACGAGGCGGCGGTTCACCGGGATGCCGACGGCCCGCGCCCTCAGGGCATTGTCGCGGATCGAGCGCAGTGACAGGCCGTAGGGCGACACCACGATCCGGCGGGCGACGACGAAGAGCAGAAAGGTCACCACGAGGCTGTAGGTATAGGCGGTCGTGCCGAAGATATCGAACTCGAACAGGCCGAGGATCGGCCCCATGGCGATCCCCTGAAGGCCGTCGGCTCCGCCCGTGAGCCAGGATGCCTGGTTGGCGATCTCGCCGAGAACAAGCGCGACGCCCAAGGTCACCATCAGCTTGGTCAGGTCGGAACCGCGCAGCACGAGAAAGCTGGTCACGAAGCCGAGGACGGCCGCCGCAATGGCCGCCACGCCCAGGCCGAGCAGCGGATCGGCAAATCCGTCCCTTGCGAGAATCCCGGCCGCATAGGCGCCGAGGCCAAAGAAGGCGGCGTGACCCAGGGACACGATGCCGGCATAGCCGAGGATCAGGTCGAGGGAGAGGGCGAAAAGGCCGATGATCGCGATCTCGTTCAGGATCAGGTGGCGCTCGGGCAGGAGGAACAGGGTGGAGGCCGCCACGAGCCAGAAGGCGATCTCGCCGATCTTCCACCGCCCTCGTCTGTTCAAGGAGGCCCTGACGGAATCGGCGGTGTTCGACAGCATCGGAGTGTTTCCTGTTGGGTCAGCGCGCACGGTCGAAGAGTCCCTGTGGGCGAAGAACGAGAACGACGATCATCAGGGTGTAGATGACGAAGGCGCCGACGCTCGGCACGTAGTACTTGCCGGCCACGTCGGCGATCCCGAGCAGCAGGGAGGCCAGGAATGGGCCGGTGATGCTCGTGGTGCCGCCGACCGTCACGACGATCAGGAAGTAGATCATGAACTTGAGCGGAAAGGTCGGGTCGAGGCCCAGGATCTCCGCGCCCAACGCTCCCCCTAAGCCCGCCAGGCCGGACCCGACAGCGAAGGTGGCGGCGAAGATCAGGCTCACATTGATGCCGAGCCCACGGGCGACGCGGGGGTCGTCGACGGCGGCCCTGAGGCGGCTGCCGAAGCGCGTCTTAGTAAGTATGAGCTGCAGGGCGACCACGAGGGCGCCGCAGACCGCGATGATGAAGCTGCGATACAGGCCGACCTGGATGCCGAGGATCTCGACGCGCCCTTGCAGCCACGAGGGCAACTGGATCAGCTGCTGCTGCGATCCCATGCTGTAGTCGATGGCTGCCACCGCCATGAAGACGAGGCCGATGGAGAACAGGACCTGATCGAGGTGGCTGCGGGCATAAAGCCGCTTGTAGAGGGTTCTCTCGAGCACGAGGCCGATCAATGCCGGAACGATGAAGGCGAGCGGAAGGGTTGCCAGGAACGGCACGCCGTGGCGGTTCATCAGAACGGCCGTCACATACCCACCCGCCATGGCAAAGGCGCCGTGGGCCAGGTTGACGAAGTTCATCAGGCCGAGGGTGACGGCCAAGCCGCAGGCCAGCACGAACAGCAGCATGCCGTAGGCAATGCCGTCGAAGAGAATGGTCAGCACCGCGTTCTCCGAAAAACTCAAAAACGGAAGCGCCGCAGGTTGCGGCGCTTCGCTGATGTGGCGATCAGTTGGACTTGGCGGCCTTCACCGGGTCCTTGACGTTCGCGATCGTGGCAAACTCCACGTTGTAGAGCTCACCGTTCACCCGCTCCACCTTCCGCACATAGATGTTCTGCACGATGTCGCGCGTCTGCGGATCAATCGAGATCGGCCCGCGCGGGCTGGTCCAGCTCATGCCCTTCATCGCATCGATCAGCGCCTGGCCACCCTGACCGTTGGTCTTCTTCAGGCCCTCGTAGATCAGGTGCATGCCGTCGTAGCCGCCCACCGCCATGAAGTTCGGGCGCATGTTGGGGTTGGCCCTCTTGAACGCTTCCACGAACGCCTTGTTCTCAGGGCTGTCATGGGCCGCCGAATAATGCTGGGTGGTGATGGCGCCCAGGGCCACGTCGCCCATGCCGTTGAGGATGTCGTCATCGGTCACGTCGCCGGGGCCGATGAGCTTGACGCCGCTCTTGTCGAGACCGCGCTCCACGAACTGCTTCATGAACTGCGCGCCGATGCCGGAGGGCACGAACACGAACAGGGCGTCCGGCTTGGCGTCGGTCACCTTCTGCAGGAAGGGCGAGAAGTCGGGGTTTGCCAGCGGCACACGCAGGTTCTCGACCTGGCCGCCCTTGCCTGCGAACGCACCGGTGAAAGCCTTCTCGGCATCGATGCCGGGGCCGTAGTCCGAGACGAGCGTGACCACCTTCTTGATGCCGTTCTGGGCCGCCCACTCCGCCATCGGCACCGTGGCCTGCGGCAGGGTGAAGCTGGTGCGAACGATGAAGGGCGAAGCCTCGGTGATCGTCGCGGTCGCTGCCGCCATGACGACTTGAGGCACCTTGGCCTGGGTTGCGAGCGGCGCGGGCGCGAGAGCCAGCGGGGTGAGGCCGAAGCCTGCCATGACGCTGATCTTGTCGTTGACGATCAGCTCCTGCGCCAGGCGCTTGGTCACGTCCGCTACGCCCGTGTCGTCCTTCACGATCAGCTGGATCTTTTTGCCCGCCACCGTGTCGCCCTTCTGCTGCATGTACAGCTTGGCCGCCGCCTCGATCTGCCGCCCCGTCGAGGCGAACGGCCCCGTCATCGGCAGGATCAAGCCTACCTTGAGGGTCTCCTGGGCCAGGGCCGAGCCGCTCAGGGCCAGCATGGCCGCCGCAGCACCTACAAATGTCCGACGTAGCATTTCCTCTTCTCCCTCTTCGGCTTTCAGCCTTTGCAGTCTAGGCGCGGATGCGCCTCTTGATGAGCCCGGAACCTGGCACCAGGTCCATGTCCCTCTGGTTTGTCAGCGCTCGCTCCAGATTGCGGTGCGCGATGCGCGCATGCTCGCGCATGATCGCCTCGGCACGGGTTCCCTCCCGCCGTTCAATGGCCGAGAGGACGCAGTGGTGCTGGTCTTGGGCGATGCTCAAGATTTGGTTCAGCTCCGGGGACCGCGATTGGACGGGAACCAGGGCGCTCGGCGAGGCGAACGGCAACGCGCTGACCCGTTCAAGCTGCCGGGCCAGGGTCTGGCTCTCGGCCATCCCGATCAGGATGTGGTGGAACTTTGCGTTCAGCTCCACATATCGGGAAAGATCGATCTCGGTAGTTCCCCGGCGCATCACGTCGTCGATGGCGTCCAGGCAGTCGGCAGCGTTCCGCAGATCCGTTCGGCTCACGCCGCGCTCGGCCGCAAGCCGCGCTGCGAGTCCCTCGAGCGTCCCGCGGATCTCGATGGACTCGAAGACCTCCTTTTCCGAGAAGGTCTTGACCGAGAAGCCCCCGGACGGAATGGCCTCCAGCAGCCCCTCCTCCTCCAGCCGCACGAGAGCCATGCGGACCGGAGTGCGGGAGACGCCGAGACGCTCGACCATCTGCAGCTCGGATACCCGCTCGCCGGGATTGAGCTCCCCGCGCAGGACGAGCTCGCGAAGGGCGAACTGCGCCCGCACGGTCTGGGTCATCGACCGGTCGCTGCCCTTGTCGGCTGTCTTGATCATGGTGTCCTTCGGCGACTCCGGCGAGGCTATCGACATCAGGCGGCCCTGTCAGCCGTGTCGATGGTGATATCCCCGCCTGCCACGCGGGACACGCAGGTGCAGAGCTTCCTGTTCTCGGCCTTTTCCTCGTCGCTGAAGAAGACGTCCCGGTGATCGACGGTCCCGCTCACGTCGAGGATGTACAGGGCGCACAGACCGCACTCCCCTCGCCGGCAATCGGAAATCATCCCGACGCCGGCCGCCTCAAGGGCCTCCAGCATGGTCTTGTTCGGCGGAACATCCACCTCCATGCCAAGCCGGGGAATCTTCACCCGGAACGGCTCGGTCGCATAGCGGCCGCTGTTGCCGAAGGTTTCGAACCGCAGCTGGTCCACAGGGCGTCCGCTCCGTTGCCAGGCGCGCTTGGCCGCCTCCAGCATCCCGATGGGGCCGCACACATAGAGCTCGCCGCCGGGCGCGAGTCGGGCGATCTCCGCATCGAGATCGACACGAGCCCCCTCCTCGTCGAGGAACACCTGAAGCCGGTCGCCGATCCGTAGCCGCAGCTCGTCGGCCAGGGCCATGTCCTGCCGGCTCCGACAGGCATAAAGAACGCGAAAATTCGCGCCTGCGTGGGCAAGCGCCAGGGCCATGGTGAAGATCGGCGTGATGCCGATCCCGCCCGCGAGCAGGATGTATTCCGGCCGCCCCAGGCTGAGGTCGAAGTGGTTGCCGGGGGTCGAGACGCTGAGTTGGGCCCCGGTCTGGAGGCTCCACATGTAGAGAGACCCGCCGCGGCTGTCGCGAAGCCGCTTCACGGCGATCCTGTAGAGCCCGTCCTGGCAGGGCCCGACGATGGAGTAGGACCGCACGTCCGGCCTCTCCCCGATGTGCACTCCCACATTGATGTGGCTGCCCGGCGTCGGCACCACGAACTCTCCCTCCGGCTCGATCTCGAAGAGCCGGATGTCGGAGGTCAGGTCCCGCACCGAACGCAAGGTGCCTTTACGCCACTCGACTTGCTTGCCCATGATGAAGCCTACTCGGCAGCCTCGCTGGGCAACGGCAGCGCCTGCCCATGCTCGGCCTCCAGCATCCGGTCGATCAGCTTGCGGGCCCAGAGGGCGCCGGCGTCGATGTTGAGGTTGTAGAACGGCATCCTCGGGTTTCTGTCGATGGCGATCTGCTGGGCCTCCAGCACCACGTGGTCCTGATCGTAGACGCCCTTGCCCTCGTTCACATGGGCCTTGTTGATGTCCCGGGAGAGCTGCTCGTCGTCCGTCCGGAACGTTCTGACGAAGTTCCAGAAGTAGTGACAGGACTTGTCCGTCTCCGGCGTGATGGCTGCCAGGAAGGCGCCGTTGACGCCCTGCGACCGGTCTCCTTCGGGAGCGCCCGTGCCGGTGACCGCTACGCCCACATCGCCGACCACGGTGGAGGGCGCCTGGAAATAGATGATCTGCCAGCGGTCCACATGCTCGCCCGGCCGGTTCAGCTGCTTGGCCCAGAAGGGCGGCGGCTCAATGTTGATCATCCAGCGGGTCACGGTCGCCGTGCTGTCCGTGTGCGTCACGTCGAAGGGCGAGCTGGTGATCGCCTCGTCGCCGATGCTGCCCGCGTGCACATAGGTCTCGTGGGTGAGGTCCATCAGGTTGTCGATCACGAGACGGTAGTCGCACTTCAGGCTGTAGAAGGTGCCGCCCTCGCCCACCCATTCGGTGCCGTCGTTCCAGTGGAAGTCCGTGATCTTGGCCGGATCCGCAAGCGCGGGATCCCCCGGCCACACCCACACGAGGCGATGCCGCTCGGCCACCGGGTAGGACCGCACGCAGGCCGAAGGATTGATGGTCTTCTGCGCGGGCATGTAGGTGCAGCGCCCGGCGGCGTTAAAGACAAGGCCGTGATAGCCGCAGACCACCTCGTCGCCCTTGAGATGCCCCATGGACAGGGGGAGCAGCCGGTGCCAGCAGGCATCCTCCAGCGCCGTGACCTCGCCGTCCGACCGGCGGTAGAGCACCATGTCCTTGCTGCAGATGGTCCGGGCCGCCAGCTCATGCTTGATCTCATGGCTCCAGGCCGCAGCGTACCAGGCGTTCAGCGGAAAGGATCGAGCATCTGTCATTGTCTTCCTCCACGGATTCAGAATGTATACAGAGCCGTGAGCACAGCAATCATACGAATGGCTATTTCCGACGAAATTCGATGCTGCAGAGCAGCGAGATGGGTTGAGCTTAGCGATTATGTATACATGGAAAGAAGCGCCGCAGGTTGCGGCGCTTCGCTGATGTGGCGATCAGTTGGACTTGGCGGCCTTCACCGGGTCCTTGACGTTCGCGATCGTGGCAAACTCCACGTTGTAGAGCTCACCGTTCACCCGCTCCACCTTCCGCACATAGATGTTCTGCACGATGTCGCGCGTCTGCGGATCAATCGAGATCGGCCCGCGCGGGCTGGTCCAGCTCATGCCCTTCATCGCATCGATCAGCGCCTGGCCACCCTGGCCGTTGGTCTTCTTCAGCCCCTCGTAGATCAGGTGCATGCCGTCGTAGCCGCCCACCGCCATGAAGTTCGGGCGCATGTTGGGGTTGGCCTTCTTGAAGGCTTCCACAAACGCCTTGTTCTCAGGGCTGTCGTGAGACGCGGAGTAGTGATGGGTGGTGATCGTCCCCAAGGCCACGTCGCCGATGTTGTTCAGCAGATCGTCGTCCGTGACGCTTCCCTCCGCCAGGAGGCGGATGCCGCTTTTGTCGAGGCCGCGCTCCACGAACTGTTTCATGAACTGCGCGCCGACGCCGGAGGGCACGAAGGCCAGGAGAGCATCGGGCTTGGCGTCGGCCACCTTCTGCAGGAAGGGCGAGAAGTCGGGGTTCGCCAGCGGCACCCGCAGGTTCTCGACTTGGCCGCCGGCCTTGGTGAAGACTTCGGTGAAGGACTTCTCCACGTCGATGCCGGGACCATAGTCCGACACCAGGGTCGTCACCTTCTTGATGCCGTTCTTGGCCGCCCAATCCGCGAGCGGCACGGTGGCCTGGGCCGCCGTGAAGCTGGTGCGCACGATGAAGGGGGACGCTTCCGTGATCGTCGAGGTCGCGGCGGCCATGACGACTTGAGGCACCTTGGCCTGGGTTGCGAGCGGCGCGGGCGCGAGAGCCAGCGGGGTGAGGCCAAAGCCTGCCATGACGCTGATCTTGTCGTTGACGATCAGCTCCTGCGCCAGACGCTTGGTCACGTCCGCCACGCCCGTGTCGTCCTTCACGATCAGCTGGATCTTTTTGCCCGCCACCGTGTCGCCCTTCTGCTGCATGTACAGCTTGGCCGCCGCTTCGATCTGCCGCCCCGTCGAGGCGAACGGCCCCGTCATCGGCAGGATCAAGCCTACCTTCAGGGTCTCCTGGGCCAGGGCCGAGCCGCTCAGCGCCAGCATGGCCGCCGCAGCACCTACAAATGTCCGACGTAGCATTTCCTCTTTCCTCCCTTGTTGGCCTTCCTCAGTGCTCCCTGTCAGACCTTGATGGCCTCTTGGCTGGAGCCGAGGAAGAGTTTGCCTTGATGGCTTAGAACGGCATGGCCTATTCCGGCTTGATGCCGGTACGCTTCACGAGCTCTCCCCACCGGCCCATTTCCTTGGCGATGTGATCGCGGAATTCGGCCGGAGTGTTGGTCCAGACCTCGGCTCCTTCCAGAGACAGGCGCTCGGCGATCTCGGGCGCTGCCATCGCGGTTCTGATCTCCGTGTTGAGGCGCTCGATCACGGTTTTCGGCGTCCCGGCCGGAACCAGGATTCCATACCATTGGGACGCCTCAAATCCCGGAAACCCGGACTCGGCAACGGTCGGAACGGAAGGGGCGCCCTTGAGGCGCGAAAGGCCGGAGACGGCGAGCGCCCGCATGGTGCCCGCCTCCACATGCTGAAGCAGGTTGGGAGCGCCCGTGAAGGTGAGCTGCACACGGCCTCCGAGCAGGTCCGTCACGGCAGGCGCCGTGCCCCGGTAGGGAACATGGGTCATCGTGATCCCCGCCCGGTCGGCGAGCGCCACCATGGCGATGCGAGCCGCACTGCCGACGCCGCCGGACGCATAGTTCAGCTTGCCGGGATTCTGCTTGGCGTAGTCGATCAGCTCCTGAAGCGTCTTTGCCGGGACATCCGGGTGAACGACGAGCATGTTGTGCACATTCGCGATGCCGCTGACCGGCTCGAAGCTCTTGACGGGGTCATATTGCAGCTTCGGATACAGGGCCGGGTTGACCGCGAAGGTGCCGATGTGACCCATCACGATGGTATGACCGTCCGCGGGGGCGCGGGCTACGGAGCCCACGCCGACGGAGCCGCCGGCGCCTGGGCGAGATTCGACGATCACCGGAGACTTGAACGCGCCTTCAAGCCGTTGCCCGAGAAGCCTCGCCAAGATGTCGGTCGATCCGCCGGGCGTGAAAGGAACGACCAGGATGATGTTCTGGCTCGGATATGTTTGGGCTGCGGCGCGGGCGGAGTGCGTGGCGGCCATGCCCCAGGCGGCCGCACCGGCAAGCACGTGACGGCGCGTGAGGTTGGAACGAACGGGCTCTTCGGACATGCCGTCTTTCATGTGCAGTCTCCTCCCAGCATCCCGGCTGGATCGATGTTGGTCTGATAGACGTCGAAAAATCAGCGTCCCTGGTCGTCCGGATACTTGGGGGTCATGGGATCGATCCGATGCGCCTGGAAGCGCGAGGCCAGGGCCGTGATCTCGATGGACTCGACGAGGCCGGCGAGCGCGAACGGATCGTTCTCCGCGAAGGCTTGTGCCGCCTCACGGGAGGCCGCCTCCAGCACGCCGAAATTGCCGGTTGGCGCCTCGCCATCGTCCTCCGTCAGGGCACTGCCGATCAAGACCCTGGCAAGCCCGCCTCCGCCCGAGGCCACGTGCTGGCGGTGCGCATCCCGGTGCTGCTCGCGCAAGGCGTTCATGCCGGGCTTGTGGCGGCAGGTCATGAGCCAGTACATGGGGTCACGCCGCCACGGCCGGAGACGACGTCGCCTTGTTCTCCATGACGATCATCCCGGCCCCTGTCATGGAGGCTGGCACGAAGTAGTGCTTGTGGCGCACCACCACATCGCGATCCATGGCGCCGCGCATGACGAGCCACATCATCAGCTCCGCGCCCTCGCTGCCGAACATCTCCACATATTGCTCGCGGGACATGGCCGCGAGCTTGTCGGGATCGGTGGCGATGTCCCTCAAGAAGGCTTCGTCGGCCGGCGGGTTGACGAAGCCGGCGCGGGCGCCCTGAAGCTGGTGGGAGAGGCCGCCGGTGCCGAGCACCACGAAGCGCTCGTCGCCAGGATAGCTCTCGATGGCCTGGCGCAGCACCCGGCCCATCTCGTAGCAGCGGCTCGGAAGCGGGATCGGGTACTGGATCACGTTGACGAAGATCGGCACCACCCGCACCGGCCACTGGTCCGGACGACCCCAGAAGAGCTCCATGGGAACCTGGATGCCGTGGTCGACCTCGATTTCCTGGCAGATCATCGGATCGAACCGGTTCTCGACCAAGGTGTCGATGAAGTGCCAGGAGAAGTCGACGGCGCCCCTGAACGGCGGGATGGCGCGAGGGCCCCAGCCCTCGTCGACGGGGCGGTATTCCTCGGCGCATCCCACCGCGAAGGTCGGCACCTTGTCGAGGAAGAACGAGTTGCCGTGATCGTTGAAGATCACCACGGCTACGTCGGGCTTGTGCTCCTTCACCCAGTCCTGGCCCGGAATGTATCCGTCGAAGAACGGCTTCCAGTCCGGCGTGTCCCGCAACCCCTTGTCGATCGCGGCGGCAATCGAGGGAACATGCGATGTTCCCAGACCTCCAATGAGCTTCGCCATGGCTATTTCTTCCCTAAACGGTTGCGCAGGAAATCGTCGTGATCCATGCCGGCCTGATGGGCGCCGATCTCGGTGATGCGCACAGGGTCGACGGCCGAGATCTTGAGAATGAAGAAGAGGTTGCCGCCCAGCCGCACCATCTCGCGCCAGTTCCGGGACATGACGGCTTCCTTCTCCTCGGGCGTCAGCCCGAAACGGTCGAGATAGGCGCCCTCGTCCTGCCGGAAGGCCTCGCGGTTTTCAGGCTTGCTCAACCCCATGGCCATCTTGTTGATGCGGTATCCGGCGAGCGACCGCTTGCGGTCGAACAGCGGCGTGTCTGGGATCTTGTCCTGACCAGGCTTGTCTTCCATGGCTTTCACCTCCCCGTTTCCGCCGCACCTTGGGTGCTTGCGGGTTTGTTTTCGAAACCGAGCCACCGCAGCAGGGCGCTGGAAACCTGCCCGGGCTGCTCGAGCAGGGACATGTGGCCGCTGTCCTCGATAACGACGAGCTCGGCGTTCGGGATAAGCTCCGCCATCTCCTCGTGCTGGGCAAGCGGGCTCCAGCGATCCTGGCGCCCCACCATGACCAGCGTCGGGCAGGTGATGCCGGCTAGGCGGGGGCGCAGATCCGGGCGGTTGAGAAGCGCCTGGATCTGGCGGTGATGCTGCTCCGGTGTGGCCCGCAGGACCATCGCCTTGAGCGGGTCCAGCAGGGTTCGATCATCGACCCTGTCCGCATGGAGCATCGGCGGAAGCCAGCGATCCGCCAGGGCCTCCATGCCTTGCGTGAACGCCAGATCGACCAGAACCTGCCGCTTGGCCTCATCGCCTTCCCGGCGGGAATCGACGCCTGTGTCGATGAGGGCGAGCTTCGCGATGCGCTCCGGCGCGAGATGCACCATCTCCATGGCAACCCGGGCCCCCATGGAATGGCCGATGGCGACGAGGGGACCATCCGCTATCCCTAAGGCCGAGCGGGCCATCGCGTCGATGGAGTCGTGCTGCGAGAAGTCCGCAACGAGAACTCTCGCGTGCGGCTTCAAGGCTTCGATCTGCCCGCTCCAGATGCTGGCGTCGCAGAGGAGCCCCGGCAGAAGAAGGATTGTTGGCTGTTCGTTCATCCCTGATGACCTCGAGGCTCGTGCCGGGCGTATCCGGAGTCCACCGAAATAACGGCCTTTACTGCTTCGGGATGCCCGCCTTCTCGATCACGGCCCGCCACTTCTCGATGTCGGATCGCAGACGCTCGGTCAGTTCGGCCGGGGTCTCGCTGCGGGCCTCGATTCCGAGATCGAGCAGGCGTGCCTTGATGTCCTGTGCCGCCAGGATTTCCTTTAGGCTTCCGTTCAGCTTCTGAACGAGCGCTTCCGGCGTTCCCTTCGGCGCGAACAGGGCATTCCAGGAGGTGACGTCGAATCCTGCGACGCCCGCCTCCTGAACGGTCGGAACATCGGGCAGAGCGGCCGAGCGGCGCGGCCCGGAGGTGGCAAGCGCCCTCACCTGCTGCCCTTCGAGGGCCGATTTCAGGGCAGCCTGGGAGTCGATCAGAAGGTGCGTGTCGTCCCGCAGGAGGGACACCAGGGCATCCGGCGTGTTGCGGAAGGGGACATGCCTGAGATCCGCGCCCGCCTCGCCCTTGAACAGAACGGAGGTCAGATGTTGGGTGCTCCCTACCGCGACCGTCGCCACGTTCAGGGTTCCCGGCTTGTCCTTGGCGTATTGGATGAGGTCCTTGAGGGACTTGTGCTCCGAATTCGCGTTCACGGCGAAAAGGAAGTCGAAGGTTCCCAAGGTGGAAATCGGCACGAAGTCCTTCAGGGGATCGAACGGGAGATTGGAGAACAGCGGCACGCTGACGGCGGTGCCGTTCGTCAGCATGGTGAGCGTCTGCCCGTCCGGCGCGCTCGACAGGGCAGACCGGGCCGCCGTGATGCCGCCGGCTCCCGGCATGTTCTCGACGATGAAGCGTTGCCCGAGCTTTTCGCTGAGCTTCTCGGCAACGATCCTGATCGTCACGTCCGCCACGCCGCCGGCGCCGAACGGCACGATGATCTTGACGGGCCGTGTCGGGTAATCCGACTGCGCCAGCGCAGGGCCGGAGACAGTCAGCCCCGCAGCCATGGCAAGAGCCAGCATCATGGATCGTATGGTAATCGTGCCGAGCATGATTGAGGTTTCCTTCCCTGTATTTTTTGTCTGACGGTCAGTCGTCGAATCTGAACAGCCGCGCCGGATTGTCGACGAGAAGCTTCTGCCGGAGCGCCGGATCCGGCGCATAGAGCGGCACGAGATCTACAAGGTCGCCGTCGTCGGGCATCACCGGCACGTTCGGATGAGGCCAGTCGGTTCCCCACAGAACCCGATCGGGTGCCAGCTCGACCAGCGCCCGGCCGAAGGGGGCGACATCATGAAAGGGCGGTCCCCCTCGCGAGATGCGCTCGGGGCAAGTGACCTTCACCCAGCACTTCTCGTCGTCGCGCACCAGATCCATCAGGGCAACGAAGCCCGGCTGATCGAGACCCTGGCTCGCATCGACCACGCCCATGTGGTCGAGCACGTAGGGAACCGGCAGGCTCATCAGGCGCGGCCGGAACTCCTGGATCAGGGTCGCGGGCAGATACAGATCCACGTGCCATCCAAAACCTGCGATGCGCTCGACGATGCGGTCGAAGGCGCTCATGTCGGGCATCTGGCCGAGGCGCGGCAGGAAGGTGAAGCGGCACCCTTCTATGCCGGCCTCCAAGAGATCCCTGAGCTCGCGCTCGCCGAAGCTGTCGTCCACATTGGCGATCCCCTTGTAGCGCCCGCCGCTCTGCGCGATGGCGTCGGTCACCACCCGGTTGTCGCGGCCGTGAGGCGTCGCGTTGACGATCACCGCCCGCTCGACGCCGAGGCGGTCATGCAGGGCGCGAAACATCTCGAGCGGGGCATCGGGCGGCGTATAGGGCCGCTCCGGCACGTAAGGATATCGCTCGCCGGGGCCGAAGATATGGCAATGGGTGTCGCAGCTCCCGGGCGGGAGCTTGAAGGACGGTGCCCTGGGATCAGGGTGGGGAGGCGGGATCGTCGGCACAGGCGTCATTCAGGTGATCGAGCCCTGTCATGGATCGGAGACGGCATGGTTCCACCCATGAAATGCGATAGAGCTAAAATGAAGCAAATGGTTTGTTTTTGGGGATTGATGAATATACTTCATGTATCTGGTCTGCCGGACCGGCAGCCACCCCCGATACGGACCGCTCATGCGAATTGATTTCCTCGGGCTTCATGCCTTCGTGGCCATTGCGGAGCGCGGCAGCTTTCAGCTCGCGGCAGCCCATCTCAACCTGTCGCAGACGGCGCTGAGCCATCGCATCCGCAAGCTGGAGGAGGATCTCGGGGTCAAGCTCCTTTCCCGCACCACCCGGGAGGTCTCGCTCACCCAGGCCGGCCTGAACCTGCTGCCGAAGGTGAAGCAAACCATCGAAAGCCTCTCGGGATCCCTGGACGAACTGCGGCAGGAGGGCCGCAGCCGTCAGGAGACCCTCTCCATCGGATGCCTGCCCACCATCGCGTCCGGCCGCCTGCCCTCGGCTCTGCGCCTCTTCCAGGAGCAGCACCCGGACGTGGTGCTGCGGATCTACGACAATTCGGCGACGGAGATCAGCAACCTGGTTCAAAACGGCACGATCGCCTTCGGCATCACCCTCGTTGCCGCCCATCGGTGGGATTTCGACATCGAAATGCTGATCAAGGATCCCTTCACGCTGGTCTGTCCGGAGGACCATCCGCTGGCGTCCGAATCCGCCGTGAGCTGGTCCGATCTCGCGGAGGAGCCCTTGATCCGGATCAGCCCGCAGACGGGCAACCGCATGATCATCGACGACGCCCTGGGAAGCCGGCGCGAGGGCCTGAGCTGGCGCTACGAGGTCCAGCACATCCAGACCGCCGTCGCGCTGGTCAAGGCAGGCGTGGCGCTGACGGTGATTCCCAGCCGCGCTTTCGACGCCGTCGACGAGCGGGGCCTCAAGCTGGTGCCCCTGCGCAACCCGAGCATCACGCGCCAGCTCGGCATCATCTCGCGGCGGGGAACGCCCCTCTCCCCATTGGCTGACGAACTGCGCAAGATCATCGTCCAGGTTTTCACGGGCGAGAAGGGCAGCTCGCAAAAGCGGGTTGCCCGGAAGCTCTCGTAATTCCTGAATAAAATTCATCAAAAGCTATAAACAAACCATTTGCTGCATACACCTTCCCTGATGCACCTTCCCCGGACCTTGTTCACAGTTCAGGGGGAGAAGGACCATTCAGCGGCGCATTCCACGCACGATGACAAGTCGGTCGCAATAAAGCCGGACGCGGCGCTGCTTGAACTCCTGAGCTCTTCCTTTTGAGGCTGCCATGACCACTGGAAAGACCGGACTTGTCGTCACCGCCCATCCCGGTGACTTCGTATGGCGCGCCGGCGGCGCCATCGCCCTTCATGCGAAGAAGGGCTATCGCATGAAGATCGTCTGCCTCTCGTTCGGCGAGCGCGGCGAGAGCCAGTGGGCCTGGAAAAAGGGCGACGTGTCCCTGTCCGAGGTGAAGGCGCAACGCCGCGAGGAGGCCGAGCGGGCCGCCGAGACTCTCGGGGCCGAGATCGAGTTCTTCGACGCGGGCGATTATCCGCTCTACACGACTCCTGAGATGCTGGACCGCCTGATCGACATCTACCGGGAGCTCAAGCCCTCCTTCGTGCTCACCCACTCCCTGGAGGATCCCTACAACGTGGATCATCCCGAGGCCACGCGCTTTGCGCAGGAGGCCCGCATCATCGCCCAGGCCGCAGGCCACAAGCCCAACCCGGACCTGACTTACAACGCACCGCCGGTCTTCCTCTTCGAGCCGCATCAGCCCGAGCAGTGCAACTACAAACCCAACCTGATCCTGAACATCGACGATGTGTGGGAGACCAAGCGCAAGGCCTTCGAGATCCTCGCGGCTCAGAAGCACCTGTGGGAATACTACACCCGCGTGGCCCTGAACCGCGGCATGCAGGGCGGGCGCAACTCCGGACGCGCCATGACCTACGGCGAAGCCTACCAGCGCATCTTCCCCCAGATCGTCGAGGAACTCGCATGAAGCCCGTCGTCGTCACCAACACGCCGCGCATCGACCAGTCCCTTGTCGACCGCCTCGCGGAACTCGGCGTAGCCACGGCCCATGAAGCCATGGGCCGCTCGGGCCTCATGAAGCCCTATATGCGGCCGGTCTGGGCGGGAGCCCAGGTGGCCGGCAGGGCCGTGACCGTGCTGGCGCAGCCCGGCGACAACTGGATGATCCACGTGGCCGTCGAGCAGTGCAAGCCGGGCGACATCCTGGTCGTCGGCGTGACCACCGACAACACGGACGGCATGTTCGGCGATCTCCTCGCCACATCCCTCCAGGCGCGCGGCGTCGTCGGCCTCGTCATCGACGCCGGGGTGCGCGACGTGAAGACCCTCACCGAGATGGGCTTTCCCGTCTGGTCCCGGGCCATCTCGGCCAAGGGCACCGTCAAAGCGACGCTGGGCTCCGTCAACGTGCCGGTCGTCTGCGCCGGGGCGCTGGTGAATCCCGGCGACGTGATCGTCGCCGACGACGACGGGGTGCTGGTGGTGCCCCGCCGGGAAGCCGAGGCAGTTGCGGTCGCAGGCGAGGCACGCGTAGCCAACGAAGGCTCCAAGCGCGAGCAGCTTGCCTCCGGGGTTCTCGGCCTCGACCTCTACAAAATGCGTGAGCCGCTGGAGAAAGCCGGCCTCGTCTACGTCGAATACAAGGATGAGGACTGAGAGCCTCATCCATCCCCCCGGCAGGATGGTGTGAACCTATGAGCCTTGAGATCGCCTTCATCGGCTATGGAGAAGTCGGGCAGCTCTTCTCGCGCCAGCTTGCCCCCAAGCCGGGCGTGCGCGTGACGGTCTACGACATCCTGTTCGACGATCCCGGAAAAGGTGCGGATCTGCGGCAGCGCGCTGCGGACGCCGGGGTTCATGCCGCCGGCAGCATCGCCGAGGCCTGCCGGGCAGCCAACATCGTCATCTCGGCCGTCACGGCAGACTCCGCGATCAGGGCGGCCGAGCAGGCGGCACCATGCCTCCAGCCGCAGCAGACCTATGTCGATCTCAACTCCGTCTCGCCCGCAACGAAGCTCAAGGTGGCCGAGCAGGTTCTGCCCAAAGGGGCGGGCTTCGTCGAGTTTGCCGTCATGGCACCCGTGGGCGGAGTCGGAATCGAGGTCCCGATCCTGGCCGGCGGTCAGACGGCACAGGACGTCTCGGCTCGCCTGAACGATCTCGGCATGAAGATCACCCCGGTCAGCACCGAGATCGGAACGGCCTCCTCCACCAAACTGTGCCGCAGCATCGTGATCAAGGGCATGGAAGCCCTCATGGTGGACTTCAGCCTTGCGTCGGAAAAGGCCGGCGTCATGCCCGCGGTCCTGGCGAGCCTGACCGCGTCCTATCCCGGCATGGATTGGGAGAACCTCGCAAAGGTCATGATGTCCCGCGTCCGGCAGCACGGCATCCGGCGGGCTGCGGAGATGCGCGAGGCCAGCCGCATGATCGACGAGCTCGGCCTCGACGGCTCGCTCGCAAGCGCCATCGCCGACCGGCACGAGAGCTTCGCCAAGGCAGGCAAGCCCGACTAGCCTTCAGCCTTCAAGCGGCGTTCCCACCCCGAGCAGCGCCTCGCCCTGGTTCACGGAAAGGCTGGTCAGGCGGTAGAGGATGAAACCGTCCTTCTCCGACCGGATGGTGGCGAGAACGGCGCCGAAGACATCCCGGATCTCGCCGAGCACCTCGCCTGCCGCCACAGGCTCGGAGAGGTCCTTTTCGGCATACCACAGCCCTCCCACGGGAGCGGACGGCACCCACATGGTGACGAATTCGGGGTTCGCCTGAGGAGCGGCCTGCACCGGGCCGGCGAGCATGCCGAGATGGTGCATCACGCGCTCGATGCCTGCCATCATCTGCCCGACGCTCTCCTCGCCCCAAAGGCCATTCCCGCTGACTTCGGGCAGCAGGCTCGGGATGCCGAGCCTGTAGGCGGCGTTGATGGTATAGCCCTCCCCGCCCGCCGCCACGGCCACGGGCAGGCCGAAAGCGGTCGCCAGCGCCTTGGACTTCTCGCAACCGTTCGGAAAGATCGTGAAGGGAGCAAGGGCCTCGTCGAGGTCGCCGCCATGCAGATCGAGATAGGCATCGGCCAACGGGTAGACGCTCGTCACGAGCCAGTGGGCGAGCCGCTCGCTCACCGTGCCGTCGGGCTTGCCCGGAAACATCCGGTTCAGGTTCTTGCCGTCTTCCGGCATCACGTAGATGCTGCGCTTCCGGAAGCCCTGCAGGTTGAGGATCGGCAGGACGAGGATCGTGCCCTTGATGCGCTCCGGGCTCATCCTCAGCACGCGAACGGCCGCCTCGATCGAGCAGTACTCCGAGCCATGGACGCCGGCGGTGACGAGCAGGTATGGCCCCGACTCCGCGCCCTCGACGATGCCAAACGGGATCTCCACATCCCCGATCGGGCTGATGTGGCCGTGTTCGACACGCGCCTGTCCGGTGCGGAGCGTTGGGAGCGTTTTCATGGTCCGGGTTCCGTAAGCGGTTCTACTGTGCGTACTTGCCCTGGAGATAGGCAAGATAGGGTGCAGGATCGAGGCGGCGTCCCGTTTCGCGCTCCAGCAGCTCGTCGCGCATGAAGCGGCGGCCATGCTGCCAGATCCGGGTGCGCAGCTCCTGGGCGAGCACGGAGTACTCGCCCGCCTCGATGGCGCCGTCCAGCGACGGGTTCTG
Organism: Microvirga aerilata; assembly: GCF_016743775.1. GTDB lineage: Bacteria > Pseudomonadota > Alphaproteobacteria > Rhizobiales > Beijerinckiaceae > Microvirga > Microvirga aerilata. The sequence goes on from NZ_JAEQMY010000016.1 coordinate 104,995, forward strand.
CGTCCGCAGGGTTTCCATCACCTGCGCGCCCATCACGTTGCCGATCGTGTAGGTGGGGAAGGAGCCGATATAGCCGGTCGACCAGTGCACGTCCTGCAGCACGCCCTTGGAGTCGTTGGGGACATCGAGGCCGAGATCGCGCTTGATGGCCGCGTTCCAGGCTCCAGGCAGGTCGGACACGGGAACCGAGCCGTCCATGAGCGCGCACTCGATATCGACCCGCAGCATGATGTGGAGATCGTAGGTCAGCTCGTCCGCCTCAACGCGGATGAAGCCGGGCTCCACGCGGGTGACGGCCCGGTAGAACCCCTCCGCGCTCACGTCGCCGAGCTGATCGGGGAAGTGGCGCTGCAGTTCGGGGAAGTGCAGCCTCCAGAAGGTTGGGCTGCGGACGATATGGTTTTCCCAAAGCCGGGACTGGGATTCGTGGGCGCCGAAGCTTGTGCCGCCGACGCCGTAGAGACCCACCAGGTCGGTGGCCAGCGTCGTGCGGGTATAGGCCGGATCGACGCCCTGCTCGTAGAGCCCGTGGCCGACCTCGTGAGCCGTGCCGAACATGGAAGCCGGAAGATAGTTGCGGCTGTAGCGGGTGGTGATGCGCACATCGTTGCGGGTGAACGACACCTCGAACGGATGGACCGTGGTGTCGAGGCGCCCGCGCCCGAAGTCGTAGCCGAGCTTTTCGGCAAGTGTCAGGCCGAAAGCCCGCTGCCCCTCCTCGGGAAAGTCGCGGAACAGGAAGTCCGAACGCGGCGCAGGCCGGGACCGGGCCGCATCCAGGATCGGCAGGATGCCGGTGCGGAGCTTCGCGAACAGGGCCTTGAGGCTCGCGGCCGTCTCTCCCGGCTCATAGATCGACACCATGGCGTCGTAGGGATGCTCGGTCCAGCCGATGCAGTCCGCATAGGCCCGCGACAGTTCGACGGTCTTCGCGAGATGCGGCGCGAAGATCGAGAAGTCGCTCTTCGACCGCCCCTCGATCCAGGCGGACTGCGCCACCGTGCGAAGCGCGGCGCGCTCCTGGATCAGGGAGGCCGGAACCCTGCGGTGATGCTCCACCGCGTGGCGCGTCTGGAGGACGATGCGCCTCTCGGCAGCATCTTCGGAAAGCCCTTCCACGGCCTGCTCGGCCGCCTCGAGGGCCTTCTCGGTCTCGGGCGCCAGGAGCAGGTCGCGGGCGACGCGGGTCAGGGTCGCGATCTGGTGCCCCCGGGTTTCCGCTCCGCCTTCCGGCATCATGGTGCGGGAGTCCCATGTGAGGACGGAGGCTGCGTTCAGCACGTCGTTGACGGCGGCGATACGCTCGTTGAGCGCCGACAGGGATGTTGGCTGGGTCATGTCCTGAACTCTTCTAGATCACTCGGTTCCACCGGTGTTGAGATGGCAGGCCGAGAAGCGGCCGGGGCCGATGGCGGCGAGCGGCGGCGCCTCGCGCTTGCAGCGCGGGCCGGCAAAAGGACACCGGGGGTGGAAGTGGCATCCGCTCGGCGGATTGAGCGGCGACGGGATCTCGCCGGCAATCGGGCGAAAATCCTTGCGCCCCACGCCGACGCGCGGAACGCTCTCGAACAGCGCGCGGGTATAGGGATGGTTCGGCTTGGCGTAGAGCTCGGCGGTGGGCGCCAGCTCGACGATGCGGCCGAGATACATGATCGCGACCCGGTCGGACACGTGCCGCACCACGCCCAGATCATGGCTGATGAAAACGCCGGTGAGGTCGAGGTCCTGGCGCAGATCCATGAACAGGTTGAGCACCTGAGCCTGGATCGACACGTCGAGGGACGCCACGGGCTCGTCGAGCACGAGAAGATCCGGCTTCATGGCCAATGCACGGGCAATGGCGATGCGCTGCCGCTGGCCGCCGGAGAACTGATGCGGAAAGCGTCTGCGGTAGCCCGGATCGAGCCCCACGCGCCCGAGCATGTCGGCCACGTAGGCGTCGGCGTCCCGGCCCTTGACGATGTTATGGGCCACGGGGCCTTCCGCCACCGTATCGCCGATGCGGATGCGCGGGTTGAGGCTCGCGAAGGGATCCTGGTGGATCATCTGAACGCGGGTCGTCAGTTTCTGCGTGCGCCGCCCCTGCACTTTGGCGACCGGCGCGTTGCCGAACAGGATCTTGCCGTCGCTCGGCGTGTAGATGCCCGCGATCATGCGCCCGAGGGTGGACTTGCCGCAGCCTGACTCGCCCACGAGGCCCACGACCTCGCCCTTGGCAACCGTGAGGCTCACATCCGTCACCGCCCGAACGATCTCGGACTTCTGGCCTGCACCGAGCAGGCCCGCAATGCGCTCGCCCAGATTGGGGCGCTTTACGAAGCGCTTCGATACGTGGTCGATGTCAAGGAGAGCGGAGGGCATGAAACGGGCTCGATCGGGTAATGACAAAGGGCGGTGCGTCCATCTTCGAAATGCTGGACGGGCGGCGTGGTCGTGCAGGCAGGGCCCGCCTTGGCGCAGCGGGGCGCAAAGGCGCAGCCTGAAGGCAGATTGGCCAAGGAAGGCGTCGAACCTGGAACCTGCGGAAGCCGGGTTCCCGGCTCGTGCTCGGCCGGAACCGATGCGAGGAGGCCAGCCGTGTAGGGATGCCGCGGCGAGGCGATGACGGAATCCGCCGGACCGCTCTCCACCACGCGGCCCGCATACATGACGCAGATGTCGTCGGCGAGGCTCGACACCACCGCGAGATCGTGCGTCACCCACACGAAGGCCGTGCCGGTCTCGTCCGCAAGGCGGCGCACCTCGGCCAGGATCTGGCCCTGGATCGACACGTCGAGGGCCGTCGTCGGCTCGTCGGCGATGATGACGGCCGGGCTGTGCAGAAGGGCAGTTGCGATCGCCACCCGCTGACGCATGCCGCCGGAGAGCTGATGCGGATAGGCATCGAGACGCTCCTCGGGGCTCGGGATGCCCACCTTGGCCAGCGCGTCCCGGGCCCTTGCGCGGGCCGCCTTGCGCGAGACCCGGGCATGGGCCCGCACCGCCGCGATCATCTGCGTTCCGATCTTGAGCACCGGATTGAGCGTCATCATCGGGTCCTGGAAGACCATGGCGATCTGGGCGCCCCTCACCCGGCGCATCGCCTCGCCCTTCAGGCGGGTAATGTCCTGACCGTTCAGGATGATTTCGCCGCCTGCCACTTTGCCGGGAGCTTCGATCAGGCCCAGGATCGAGTAGCCCGTCACGCTCTTGCCGGAACCGGACTCGCCGACGAGGCCGAGGATGCGTCCGCGGGCGACCTCGAAGCTGACGCCGTCGACCGCCTTCAGGACGCCGGCCCGTGTCTGGAATTGCGTCTGGAGATTGTTGACGCGAAGAACGGCATCGCTCATCGGCTGTTCCTCGGGTTCAGGACGCTGCGAACCTGGTCGCCCACGAGATTGATGGCAACGACGGTCAGCATCAGGGCAATGCCGGGATAGATCGAGATCCAGTAGCGGCCCGACAGCAGGAACTGGAAGCCGTTGGAAATGAGCGAGCCCAGCGAGGGCTGGGTGATCGGAAGACCAAGGCCCAGGAACGACAGAGTCGCCTCAAGCGCGATGGAGTTCGCCACCTGCACGGTCGCCACCACGATCAGGGGCGGCAGCGCGTTCGGCAATAGATGGCGGAACAGCACATGACGGGCGGGAAGCGGCGTGGAAAGCGCCGCCTCGATGTAGTCCTTCCGTCGCTCGGCGCTTGCCGCGCCATGGGTGGTGCGGGCAAAGTAGGCGTATTGGGCCGCAACCAGGGCGGCGACGAGCTGCATCAGCCCCTGCCCCAGCATGGCGACGAGCACCAGCGCCAGCAGGATCGCCGGCAGCGAGAGCTGCAGGTCGATGATGCGCATGATGATGGCCTCGATCCGTCCGCCGTAATAGGCGGCAATGAGGCCCACCGTCGTGCCGAGCACCAGGGCGAAGGTGCCGGCCATGACGCCGACGATGAGGCTCGTGCGCAGCCCGAAAAGGATGGCCGAGAAGATGTCCCGGCCCGCGGCATCGGTGCCGAGCCAATGGACGTAGCCGCCCGAACCGGTTTCGCCCGGCTCGAGACGCGCATCGAACAGGTCGAGCGTTTCCTGGTTGTAGGGATCCTGCGGGGCCACGAAAGGCGCGAGCACGGCCATGAGGACGACGGCGACCACAACGATCAGGGCCGCGACGGCAACGGGGCTGCGCTTGTAATCCGACCAGAAGTTGGCAAGCCGGATCGAGCCTGTTTCGACGGGAGCCGCCAGGGCGGGAGAACTGCTCATGACGCTGCCTTTACGCGAATGCGCGGATCGAGCTGTCCGTAGATGAGATCGACGACGAGATTGATCATGACGAAGAGGAAGACCACGAGGATGAGGTAGGCCACCATCACGGGACGGTCGAGCACGGTGATCGAGTCGATGATCAGCTTGCCCATGCCGGGCCAGTTGAACACCGTCTCGGTGACCACCGCGAAGGCGAGCGTCGAGCCGAGCTCGAGGCCGAACACGGTGACGATGGGGATCGAGATGTTCTTGAGCACGTGCAGGCCGACGACCTTGCCCTCGGACAGCCCCTGGGCACGGGCGAAGCGCACATAATCGGAGCTCATCACCTCGACCGTTCCGGCACGCGTCAGGCGAATGAGCAGGCCGAGCTTGAACAGGGCGAGGTTGAGCGCCGGCAGGAGGATGTGGCTCCAGCCTTCGAGCGAGGTGATCGACAGGTTCATGCCGAGCACCTCGGTGGTCGGCCCGCGGCCGCCCGAAGGCAGCCAGCCGAGCTCCACGGCGAACACCATGATGAGCAGCAGCCCGACCCAGAAGCTGGGGACGCTGAACCCGAGAACCGAGAAGCCCATGATGGCTTTGGCGGAAAGCGAGTCAGGCTTGTAGCCTGCCCACAACCCCAAGGGGATGCCGAGGCAGGTGGCGATCAGCATGGCGGTCAGCGCCAGCTCCAGCGTTGCCGGAAGGCGCGACATGATGAGGCCCAGCACGGGCAGCCGGTAGATGAAGGACTCGCCGAGATCCCCGTGCAGCATGTTGCTCATGAACACGAAGTACTGCTCGATCAGGGGGCGGTCGAAGCCATAGCGCTGGATCAGCGCCTCGCGCAGGGCCTGGTCGGATGCGGGGTCGATCATCACGTCGATCGGGTTGCCGATGGCGTAGACGCCAAGGAACACGATGATCGACATGGCGATCACGACCATGAGCGCCTGCAGAATGCGCTGAATAAGAAAACCGATCATGCTGTCTCTTGCATGGAATGTAACGGATCAAAGAATCCGGAGGGAAACGGGCTTCCCTCCGGACCATTCCGGCCAGGATTCCTGGCCGGCATTTTGTAAGGATCAGCTCTTCGGCTTGATCTCGTAGGCCAGGGTTTCCTGGTCCACCCGCGGCGGGATGGTCAGCATGCCCTTCTTGGCGGCCCAGACGGTCTGGATCTGAACGGTCGGGATCAGGGCCCGGTCGTTCATGGACACTTCCGTCACCTTCTCGAACAGGGCGCGGCGCTTCGCGTCGTCCATGGTGCGGCTTCCTTCCTGGAGCAGCTTGTCCACTTCAGGATTGGAGTAGCCCTGCTTATTGAAGGCGCCGAGACCGATCTGCGGGTCGGCCGTGTGCACCAGGGAGCCGTAGGTGTAGCTCGCCTCGCCCGTCAGTGTGCCCCAGCCGCTCATCCACAGGGAGAACTCGCCCTTCTGCTGAGCCGGGAAGAACACCGTGCCGTTGAGGGCGTTGGCGTTCACCTTCAGGCCGGCGCGGGCCCACATCTGCGAGAGCGCTTCGCACACCGCCGCATCACCGGGCAGGCGATTGTTGGTGCAGTGGAAGTCGATCTCGAAGCCCTTCGGGTAGCCGGCATCGGCGAGAAGCTGCTTCGCCTTGGCCAGGTCGTAGGGCTTCTCCGGCAGGTTCTTGTTGCCGCCGAAGAAGTTGGCCGGCATCAGTTGGTTGGCCGGGCGGCCCAGGCCTTCGAGCACGACGCGTACGAGGGTCTTGCGGTCGATGGCGAGGTCCATGGCCTCACGCACCTTGGGGTCGCGCAGCGGGTTGGCGTCGATCTCCTTGCCGTCCACCTTCACCTTTTTGGGCAGGGTTTCCTTCACGTTGGGCGTGAGGTTCAGGAAGTACACCGAGTCGGCCACGAAGGTGTCGACCGACTTGTCCTTCTGCATCGCCGCATAGTCGGTGGCCGGCACGTAGTTCACGAGATCGACCTGACCGGACTTCAACGCCGCCATGCGGGCCGGATCGCTCGGGATCTCCTTACGGACGACCTTCTGCCAGTGCTGCTTGGCGCCCCAGTAGCCGTCGAAGCGCTCGACCACGAAGTCACCTTTCGGCTCCCATGAGACGAACTTGTACGGACCAGTGCCGATGGCAGCCTTGCCGGAGTTGAACTGCTCGTTGCGAGCCTCCATGCCGATGGACTTCGCCACGACGAAGAGGCGGATGAAGTCGTTCGGCAGGGTCGGCGCGGGAGACTTCGTCTTCACATGCAGGGTGTACTTGTCGGCGACCTTCGTCTCCGCAACCTGCTTCGTGTAGATGGTCATGCTCATGGGGCCGGTGACCACCGGAATGCGGTCGATCGAGAACTTCACGTCCTCGGCCGTCAGCTCGGACCCGTCATGGAATTTCACGCCCTCGCGGATCTTGAACTCCCAGGTCGTTTCGTCGATGGGCTTCCACGAGGTCGCCAGACCCGGCTTCAGGCCCAGATTCTCGTCCGACATGACGAGGGTGTCGAAGATGTGGCGCAGGGTCTCGGCCTGGCTGCCCAGGGTAGACCAGTGCGGGTCGATGGAGTCGGGGCCTGCCCGCAGGCCCATGGTCAGTGTTTGGGCCGAGACCGCGCCACCGAGGGCGGTTCCAAGGACGAGAGCTGCAGCGAGCGATCCGCCGAGTTTGAACATTTGTTTCAATTCACTTCCCCTCTTGCTAAGGCCCTGGCTTTTCGTCCAAGGTGTTCTTATCGATTAGAACGGTAGGTCACTCTGTTTAGAAAAGTCAACAAGGCAGCGCCTAAACCTCAACCAACCCCTGATGCTTATGATAGCAGCTGTTATGTTGTCCCAGAACAGACGCCTGAAGAGCGCATCCTGGCCAATCTTGCTGCTGCGCTGGACCGCTCGCTTCCGGTGCCGCTGGGCGTTCAGCTGCGCGGGTTGATCGAGTTCGGCATTGCCCTTGGCGAGCTGCCCACCGGGCAGCGGCTGCCCTCGGTCCGGGAGTTGGCGGACCGGGCCGGCATTGCGCATATGACGGTTGCGACGGTGTACCGGGAGCTGCGCGAGGCCGGCCTCATCGAGGCGAAGCCCGGAGCGGGCACCTATGTGGGGGATGGACACAACAGCGACGGCCTGCGCTCCAATGCCATCCGAAAGATCCAGCGCCGTATCGAAATGCTCTTCAATGAAGCAGAACAGCTCGGCCTCGCGCCATCGGTCGTTTCGTCGCTGGTGAACGCGCGCGCGGCGCGCGGGCGGACGATGTCCCGGCCCGTGCGCCTCGTCATGGTGGGCAACTTCGTCGAGACGACGCAGCAATACGCGAACCGCATTCAGGAGCATATCGGTCCGGGCGATTCCATCGTGGTGACGACGGTGGATGCCCTGCATGCGGGCGAGGCCTTCCCCCTGCCCTGCGATATCTGCGTGACCCTGGCCCACCGCCGCGGCGAGGTCGAGCACCTCGTGCCCAGCGGCATACCGGTCGTGGGCTTGAGCTTCATCCCGTCCGAGGAGACGCGGGCGCAGCTTGCGATGATCGACCCGATGGCCCGCATCGGGATCATCTCGATCTTCCCCGAGTTCACCGCGCTGATGAAGCCCGGCGTGCTGCGCTTTGCGCCTCACGTCTCGGCCGTCGACGTGCGCCTGATCACCGCCCCCGATCTCGCGGCATTTCTCGCGCAGGTCGATGTGGCCATCTATGCCAGCGGCGCGGAAGCCACCGTCAGGCAGCTGCTTCCGCCTGATCGCCAGGCCATGGAATTCCGCTACGTGCCCGATCCGCATGCGATTCGCGCCACGTTGCTGCCCGTGATCGAGCGCCTGCGCTCGTCCATCAATCCGCAAGAGGAAGAGCCTTCATGAAAATCAGTGAGATGAACTGGCTTCAGGTGGAAGAATACCTGAAGACAGATGATCGCGCCGTCGTTCCGCTCGGCTGCACGGAGCAGCATGCCTATCTCAGCCTGTCCGTGGACAGCATTCTGGCCGAGCGCGTTGCCCTTGAGGCGGCCGAGCCTACGGGCGTTCCCGTGTTTCCCGTGCAGGCCTATGGCATCACGCCCTATTTCATGGCCTATCCGGGCACCGTCTCCCTCAAGGCGGAAACCTATCTGCGCATCATCACCGATATTCTCGATTCCTTACGCCGCACGGGCTTTCGCCGCATCCTGTTCGTCAACGGCCATGGCGGCAACACGCCGGGCCACACGGCCGCCATCGAGTGGATGGGCGAGAACCCGGATTGCCGCGTGAAATTCCACAACTGGTGGAACGCGCCGCGCACCTTCGAGAAGGTGAAGGAGATCGACCCGGTGGCGTCGCACGCCTCCTGGATGGAGAACTTCCCCTGGACCCGCCTGCCCGGCATCGCGCAGCCGGACCACCAGAAGCCCATGGTCGATCTCGACCGCATGCGCACCTTCGGACCGGAAGGCGTTCGCGAGATCCTCTGCGACGGCAACTTCGGCGGCCGCTACCAGCGCTCCGACGGGGACATGAACGCCATCTGGTCGGTGGCCATCGACGAAACCCGTGCCTTGATCGAGACCTGGTAAATGAACGAGAACACGATTCTGATCTGGGGCGCAGGCGCCATCGGCGGGACGCTCGGCGCCTACCTCGCCCGCGCAGGCGAGGACGTGCTGCTCGTCGACATCGTCGAGCCGCATGTGGACGCCATGAAGCGCGACGGCCTTTTCATCGAAGGTCCCGTCGAAGCCTTCCGCCAAGAGGTCCGGGCGGCAACGCCGGCCGAGGTGACGGGCCGGTTCAAGCGCATCATCCTGGCCGTCAAGGCGCACCATACCCGTGAGGCCGTGCGGGCCTTGAAACCGCATCTCGCCGACGACGGCACCGTGCTGTCCGCGCAGAACGGGTTGAACGAAATCGTCATCGCCGAGGAGATCGGCGCGGAGCGCACCGTGGGCTGCTTCGTGAATTTCGGCGCGGATTGGCTGGAGCCGGGCCGCATCCTGTTCGGCAACCGCGCCGCCGTCGCGGTCGGCGGCCTCGACGGGCAGGCGACCGATGCGGTGCACGACTACCACCGCCTGCTCTCGATCTTCGAGCCCAAGGCGGTGCTCACGGACAACATCTGGGGCTATCTCTGGGGCAAGCTCGGCTACGGCTCGCTGCTCTTCGCCACCGCGCTCACCAACGCCTCCATGTCCGAGAACCTCGCATCCGAGCGCCATTTCCCGGTCTATCACCGCCTTGGCCGGGAGGTCATGGCGGTGGCGAAAGCGCGGGGCGTGAAGCCTCTGGGCTTCAACGGCTTTAACCCCGACGCCTTCATGCCGGGAGCCGACGAGGCCGCCGCGCGCCGCTCGGTGGCCGACATGGCGGAGTTCAACCGGCACACGGCCAAGACCCATTCGGGCATCTGGCGGGATCTTGCCGTGCGCAAGCGCAAGACCGAGGTCGACGCTCAGATCGCCATCATCGCGACCCTGGGCCAGGAAGCCGGCATCGCCACCCCTGCCATCGGCAGGCTCGTCGCCCTGATCCACGACATCGAGGATGGGCGGCGCGAACAATCCTGGTCCACTCTCGACGAAATGCTGGCATCATGAATCTCGATTTCGCCAATCGCCGTGTTGCGGTCACCGGAGCGGCTCAAGGCATCGGACGCACCATCGTGCAGTCGCTCGCCGCGGAAGGCGCCCAGGTCTGGGCGCTCGATCTCGATGAGGCCGGCCTGCGCGTCGCGGCCGACGCTGGGGCCAAGGCCACGCGCACCCTCGACCTTGCCGACCGCGCCGCCGTCGGCCGCGTCTTCGACGAGATGGCCGAGTCCCTTGGAGGCATCGACATTCTGGTCAATTGCGCCGGAGGCGTCCGCGGCCAGGTGGCGAGACCCATCGAGGAGGTGAGCGAGCAGGACTGGCTCGTTCTCTTCGAGGCCAATGTGCATGGCGCCTTCTGGTGCTCCCAGGCGGTGGCCCCGCACATGAAGCGGGAGAAGTTCGGCCGCATTGTCAACATCTCGTCCGGCGCCGGCCTTCGCCCGAGCCTCACCGGCATCCAGGCTTATACGGCTTCCAAGCACGCGCTCGTCGGCCTGACGAAGCAGCTCAGCTTCGAGCTCGGCCCCTTCGGCGTCACAGTGAACAGCGTGGCGCCCGGGTTCGTTCTGTCGAACCCGGCCACCCAGCGCCAGTGGGAAAGCTACGGACCCGAAGGGCAGGCCCGCCTCGTGGAGAGCATCCACACGCGCCGCCTC
>NZ_JAEQMY010000170.1 GCF_016743775.1 Microvirga aerilata
GCAACCGGCGCCACCGTCTTCGGCACCATCCTCCCAACCGTCAGGGCCTGAAGTCCACCTCGCTCAAGGCGTGGGTAATTACCTGCAATTCTCACATTGTTGAGGGGACCCTAGGGAACTGCAACCGGCTAAGCGGCTCGGATTGAGTTTGCCCAACTTGTGACAAGAGTTAAATTGCACGCTACTGATATCTATGGCGCGCGAAGCCAATCCGGGACAGGTCTGAGATCGTGACCATTTTCGCTGCACAAATCCCTGAAGACATAGGTTAAAGGGCTATGGTGAAATTCCCAATCTTATCCTCGCCAAGCGAAAGATATTTCAATGAGCAGTAGCTGATGTAGCCAATACCGAGTGTCCAGCCTCTAGCCGTATAGAGCTATCTATCAGTTCTAAAGCACTGCTGCGGTGTGCGATCAGAATGATGGTCATTGAGGGAAAAGCGTCCCGGATGTCGCGCTGAACCCGACGCTCCAAAATACTTTCCACAGCATTCGTTGCTTCATCAAGGATAAGAATATTAGGTTCAGCGACGAGGGCACGTGCCAGAGATATACGCTGCCTCTGCCCGCCTGACAGTCTAAAGCCGCGCTGACCAACGCGTGTGTCAAGTCCGTTTGGCAAAGTTTCAGTAAAGTCACGAATGCCTGCTATCTCCAAAGCACGCCAGACCTGCGGGGGCGAGGCTTTTGGCTTCGCGAGACAAAGGTTATCAAGCAGCGAGCCTTCCAAGAGCTCAATATCCTGCCCAGTGATGGCTACACGAGATAGCCAAGAGCGTCTTTCAATTTCGCACAATGGGACACCATCGATCCGGATTATGCCCGAAGTCGGCTCGTAAAGCTTTAGAAGAAGGTTTGCGACCGTTGTTTTGCCCGCGCCACTGCCACCTAAAAGCGCGAACGTACTTCCCCGGGAAATATGGAAGGTGGCTTGCGATAAACTCTGGTTATTCATTCCGGGATGCTGAAAACTAACGTTCTCAAACGTGATCTCCCTTTGGAGACCAGCGAACGCCCGCTTCCCGTTTGGAGGATAGGGTCGCCCGTCTGCCATTAGATCATTGACAACAGTCGAGAGCGCGGCCTCCAAGCTGAATACAGCCATCAAATGGCCCTGTAGCTCCCTTACATGCGGCTGCAGACGATAGATTAGCGCCACAAGAGTTAGGGTGCGGGGAGCAGAGTCGCCAAGGTGGTGTGACAGCCAGACTACCGCGCCCACCATGAGAAGCAAAAGAAGATCAAACACTGGGCGAAATGCACTGTCCAATGCCGACACTCTGATCAAAAGATTTCGCACCTCATGTGACAAAGACGTAAATGTACCTGATACGCTTTCCTCTAGACCAAGTGCTTTAATCGTTCTAAGCGACCCGACTGACGCAACTATTTTGTCAGCAAGCGCCTCATTTGCTGCTGTAGCCTTAGAACCCAGTTCTTGAAGCTTCCGGCGTGACAATTGAACAGCACTCAAGAAGAGCAGACCGCATATGACGGCCGCAAGCAAAACCTGCCAGCTCAGGACAAGCAGAATACCCGAGAAGACAACAATCGCGCAGGTATTTATGACAATGCGAGCGCAATGCTCCACGAACTCAGCAACTCGCCATGCTTCTACCTGCAAGGCGTTGGTCAGATCACCAGCAGTCCTCGTGGCCATATAGCTGTACGACAGAGAGAGGTACTGATCGAAAAGAGAGCGCCGCACCCGATCGTGCATTTTGTTTCGCACTTGCGCTGTAAGGACGCTGTACAGGCTCGATAACACTGCCCTGACTAGCACAGTGGCGGCGATCAAGGCGCACACAAGAGCCACATTTCCATTCAGGATCGAAGTGGTGTCGTGGAGAACTTGCTGCGGGAGGGATGTTCCAGCTTTCTCTGGGGCATTCACGCCTCCAGTAATTGCAGTATAGACCAGAAAGGTGACCAAGCTGATGGCGACGCTCTCAACAAGGGACGCCAGAAAGCCGAGTGTTACCATGATGGCAAGACGGGGCCTGAAGCCGGATGTAAGGGGCCAAAGGGTTATCAGACTTTCGATGAATCCGCTGCTCTTAATGTCCTTGGTAAGTATCGATTGCAGCATGCCGGCCATTGCTTCACTCCCCTGACGGGAGATCAAAGTGATCACAATTTTGCACTAAACAGAGGTACCAAGCGAGATTGGAATCCGATCTTGCAAGACCCTCTGCGTCATGCGAGAGCACATTGCGGCCTAGGTTGCGAACTGTGGAAAACCCGGGGACCATTTACTCCACCTTTAGCATCAGAAAGAAGCCGAAAACAGCTCGAGGAGGGCTGATTGAGTTATAGCAGTAACAGCCGTTCCTTCTGAGTAACAACACACATATAGCCGATGTTTGCACAAGTGGGCTTAACCCAAAAGTGTTAGTGTCAGCGGCTCGACACCGCGCGCCAACACTCACCCCTAAGGGTGTATAGACGTTTAGGCTTCTTCGAATAAAGTTGGATGAAGTAGGCGCCTGGTAAGATCCTTCAGTCCAACACCTTAGCTTTAGCGAGCCCTAGCCTCACAGATCTTCACTTATCATCTGTATTGCATGGGTATAATGCTGTTGCATTGACTGGCTCCCTTGCCTCCAGTGAGCGTTTACGTAGTTGGAGGCACTACTATGCGCGTTTTGGTATCAGGAGGCGGGGGGTTTATCGGCTCGCACTTAGTTGACCGTCTGCTTCTTCGTGATGATTGTACCGAGTTGCTTGTTGTTGACAACTTTTGGACAGGACGGCGCTCAAACCTCTCGCACATCACCGATAAACGCGTACGAATACTAGAGACAGATGTTGAGCGGCTTGCCGATGTTGGGCTGTTCGACGAGATTTATCATCTCGCCTCACCAGCATCACCGCCGTGGTACATGGAAGAGCCGCTGAGAACGGTTAGAGCTAATGTTATTGGGGTTCTTCGACTCCTTGAAGCGTTGCGGCCCAACGGCCTGATTGGTTTCACGTCCACGTCAGAGGTCTATGGTGATCCGTTAGTCTCGCCACAGCCCGAGTCCTACCGCGGTTCCGTCGATTGCACGGGTCCACGTTCATCGTACGACGAGAGCAAGAGATGTTCTGAGGCAATTTTGTTCGAGTCTCGTCGTGTGAGCGGCACTCAAATCAAAGTTGTCAGGCTGTTCAATGTCTTCGGCCCTCGAACGCGTCCGGACGACGGTCGTGCAGTATCTAACTTTATTTCGCAGGCACTCCGAGGAAAGCCAATCACAGTGTATGGAAACGGCTTACAGACCCGGAGCTGGGGTTATGTCGATGATATTATTGATGGGCTTGCACGTTTTTTCTGGTTGCAACCCACTGACTATCCAGGACCACTCAACGTAGGTAATGATCGGGAAATTTCGGTGATTGATGTCGCTCGATATGTACAAAGCCGGTTCCCAAAAACCCCAATCGTCCATCTGCCACCGGCTCCACAAGATCCAACCAATCGTCGGCCCGACCTGACGATCGCCAATCGTGAGCTTCCGGGTTGGGCATGCCAAGTTCCATATGAAGAAGGTATCGATCGCGCCATCGCTTGGTTTTCGAAGAATGAGGAGCTTAGATCAGCGTCACACGACGATGTTGCTGCCGAGTTCAGAAAAAGCGCGCTCCATATGTGAGCGGGACGGGATTGATGCCGAGTGCATAGTCGGCAAGATAGAGCCTGAATGTATGAACCAATTGAATGATGTAGCATGGTAGTTCATGTCTCAGATAATCCGCTCAATCTTGAGCGGAGAAGATCAGCGTCTATAATCATCCCCGCCTATAATGCCGAACGTTTCTTGGAGGGCACACTGCAGTCGGCGTTGGCACAAGACTACGATCAATTCGACATCATCGTTGTGAATGACGGGTCAACAGACAGAACAGCCGAGATTGCTTCAGATTATTGCAAGAGTGACAGTCGAGTACATTTGCTATCGACAATCAACAATGGTGTTGCGGCTGCACGAAACGCCGGAATCCATTATTCCAATGCAGAATATGTCGCGTTTTTGGATGCTGACGACCTTTGGCTGCCCGACAAGCTTCGCCGACAAATTGAGCTCCTCGAACAAAAGCATGAGTACGCTGCGGCTTACACTTGGTCAGTAGTGATCGACGAAGATGACATGGTGCTGAACCCAACTGCCAGCTGGAACTTTGATGGGTATATCCTTTGTCAGCACCTAATCACTTGGCCTGTCGGCAATGGCAGTTCGCTAGTTGTCCGACGAAACGCAGCCGTTTCGATAGGAGGCTACGATACGGACTTCAGAAAACTCGGATGCGGTGGGACCGAGGATTTAGATTTTGAGCTACGCTTGGCTGAAAGGTACAGGATCACGTGCGTTCCAAGTTTTCTGGTGGGTTACCGACGTTACCCAGGCAACATGTCAAGTGACGGCAAGAGGATGGCGCGATCTGCGATCTTAACGATAGACAGAGCTCTTGAACGAAACCCATCACTCCCCACCAAGTGTTCTAGATGGGCCCGAGCCACGGCATATGCATATGCAGCCAACTCATGTCGTCCATCTCTAGAGTTGGCTCGCTACTTACTTATTCTCCTGACATTTGAAACACGTTTGGGATTCCAGATTTTAGGCAGAAAGAGCCGATCATTCCTACGCCGTCTAGAAGTGCTTTTCGGTGCCGCCGGAGATCGACAGCAAGCATCAATTTCATTTTATCTATGGAGCAGTTCTCAACCTTTCATGTTCGACACCGCGATTAAGCGGCGAGTGGAGAAGATGATGAGCATAGATCGAATGCTTGAACCGCAAAGATCCAGGCGTTGGCACGAAGCTACGTTATCGGACTCGCCCAAACAGCAGGCTCTCAGTGTGGGTGATCCAACCCTGTCGTCGAGAAGATAGCATTTAAACGATTGCGAAATGGAGGATAGTGACTGCTCGTTGCCGCAACTATCGCGCACGCATAAAAATGCTCTCCTGACGCGTAATTGTTGTCGAAACGTTCCGATCAGTGGACGTTCTCGTAGTGAGTAAGGATACAGCGCAGGCGTGTTGGGGATCTGATTGAAGAGGCTCGCCAAGCGGCATTAGCACCGCGAGACCTTACCCTATGCCGGGTGTGTCAGTGCTAAATCCTACCAGAGAAGCGCCAAGGTCCTCCATGACTGCCCTGTGAAACCTGCGCGCTCTTCCAGATTGCTTCCTCCCGTCCATTGCCGAGGCACTGCGAACAGTGCGAGACGGAGTTCTGGCTCGAGCGTGATGCCGCGAGGTTCTGCTCCGATCAATGTCGCCAGCAATCGATTAAAGAACGGCGGCGCCTTGTCTACGCGGATCAGAGGTGCTGCGGATGCGGAAAGTCAATTGTCGGCCGCGCCCGTAAGTTTTGCTCCGCTGGCTGTCGGCAGCAACTCAAGAATACCTTGAGGCGAAAGTCCGAAGCGTCTTCCGTCCAAGCGTGTCCGGAATGTGAGGAGGTGTTTGCACCCAAGCGAGCTGGAGTAATGTTCTGCTCCAAGACTGATCCTCCGTAAGCGGTGTTCTGGACCCACCTTACGTTTGCATGTGTGAGGGACGAGACTGACGGCCTCTGTTTGGAGATCGTT
>NZ_JAEQMY010000171.1 GCF_016743775.1 Microvirga aerilata
GGAGCAACTCGCAAGGGGTATTCCTGGCGCAACGATCAGGATCCATCGCGACATCGGCCATGATCCCCAGTGGGAGGCCCCCGAGGACTTCGTGGCGGACCTGCTTGCCTTTGTGCAAAATGCTGCGTTGTCTGCAGGTCCAGGTCAGCCCAGTTGATGATGCTGCTCCATTGTGCAGAAGATCCCAGTGGAGTGTTAAACGTCCTACGCCCATTGCGACCTTGCATGTCTGGTCTGGTCCGGTCGGCCGGACATGCAACGATGGTGCTCTCAGACCTCGCCAACGTTTGGCGCGCGCATCTCTTGGAGCTCGTACCTCTGGATAGTCTTGAGCAGCCGCTCGCTTGAGACTGGAAAGTCTGCCCACCTGAGGCGTAATCTGACGACGGCGTTCCACAGCACGAGTTGGCCAACCCGACAAGGGAGCGTTCCCTTTGATGAGCCACCTGACCAGACGCGTTTGGGCTATCATTGTCGGTGTTAGCTTGGCCCTCGTCCTTGCCGTCGGATCGGCTACTCTGTTGTGGATCGGTCAATCCCCTATCTGCCTGGCGGTCGCCACCTCCATCACAGGCCCATCCAGTTCAGCCGGCCTCGAAAGCTTCTCCGCGGCCAAGCTCTACATCGACGAGGTCAACCGGACCGGCGGAGTTCACGGACACCCCGTCGAGCTCACGGTCTTTGATGATGCGAGCACGGCCGATCAGGCCCGCGCCAATGTCGAACCCATTGCCCAAAGTGCCTGCATTGCGGTGCTCGGACACTATCTCAGCACCGCTTCCCTGGCAGCTGGGCCCGGCTACAAGGCGGCTCGCATCCCGGCCCTGACCGGAACCTCCTTTGTTGATGAGCTCACAAAGGACAACCCGTACTATTTCCGCGCCCAGACCACCAGTTCGGTGCAGGGCCGCTCCATCGCCGAGTACCTGCGGCATGTTCTCCAAACCCCGGCCGTGCACATCGTCCACTCCCGTGACAGCTTCGGCCGCAGCTTCCTGGACGGCTTTGCCACCGGCTATGAGGGGCAGGCTTATGACATCTGGTCCTTTGATCCGGATCCCGGCACGCGCAGCGCATCAGCCCAGGCTGTGGCCGATGCTCTTGTGCGGCAACCGGATCAGGGTGTGATCGTGATCGGCACGGGCGCCGACAACATTCCGGCCGTGCTCACGGCCATCCGCCGCCGCGGCCTGACTGGCCCTGTCGTGGCCGCGGGCGGCGCCGGCAGTGAGGAGTTCCTGCAGAACTTTGCCCACGAGCCGGAGGAAACGGAGCAGCCCGGCTTCTTCAGCCACAACCTTTATGCGTCCGCACCGGTGATCTTTGACAGTGCCGGTGCACCGGCCCAGGCCTTTGCCATCAGCTACCTCAACGCAACCGGCCGGCATCCAGGCTGGATCGCGGCCGGAGCCAACGGCGCAGCCCGCCTGATGATTGAGGCGATGCGCCGGGCCCGGATCCAGGCCCGTTCAGACAGCAGGGACACTGACCGGGAACGCATTCGGGCTGAACTGGCGAAGATCAACCGGCCCGAGACGGCCGTCAGCGGCCTCAATGGCCTTCTCTACTTTGACAGCCACCGCGACATGCCGCGTCCGGTTCGGGTAGGGTTCTTCCGCTTGGGTCGCTTCGTGACGGCCCCGCAGCAACTCGTGCTGGTTGAGCATCCGGAAGCCATGGATCTAAAACGACATGTTCAAGACGAGCACGTTGTCTCGGTAGGCCCGCGGCATTACTGGCGCCAGAGGGTCGTGTACAGCGGCATCGACATCATCCGGTTGAACCGGATTGACGTACGGCAGGGCACCTTCAACATCGATTTCTTCCTCTGGATGCGTTACGCCGGCGAAGATGAGGCCCCGACCCGGGTTGAGTTTCCGGCCCTGCTCGACCGGGCCGCCTTCGATCCGACGCGGCCGCTCGAGAGTGGCAAGGAGGACGGTCTCACCTATCGCCTCTATCGGATCGCGGGCGACTTCAAGGCAGGCTATGATCTGCGCGATTACCCTTTTGATGTTCAGCAGCTGGATCTGCGCTTTCGCAACACAGCAGAAGGGCGCGAACGCATCGCGTATGTCGTCGACACCTTTGGCCTCCGGCTTGCGGGCGATAACGGCTCCTCAGTTTCAGACGCGAGTCCGTATAGTGGCCTGCAGCTCTGGCGATACCTGCAGACACGCTATTTCGTGACTTCTCTCCCGAGCATGTCCACCTTGGGCAAGGCCTCCGCCTTCGGGTCAGTGGTGCGGACGGAATATGCCGGCTTCAGCGCTTCTGTTGTGCTGCAGCGGGATTTTGCGATCTTTATGCTCAAGACGCTCCTGCCGCTGTTCCTGCTGGCGATTGTGGTGTTCACGACGTTGTTCTTCCCGGAGACCCTGTTCCGCGAGCGCACCACGATTCCGGTAACGGCGATGCTGACCAGTGCGGTGCTGCTCGTGAGTGTGAACAATCAGCTGGGCGATGTTGGCTATACAGTCGCAATTGAGATCCTGTTCTACGCCTTCTTTGGCCTGTGTCTCATGGCCATGCTGACGGCCTTTGGTCACGAGCGCCTGCGCAGTTTTGGCAAAGTTCGCTTAGCGCATGTGCTCGATCGCTCCACCCAGGTGCTCTACGCCGGGACCGCCCTGGCGATTTTTGGGCTGTTCTATTGGCGCTACGGCATGCAGTAATCGTGCAGCATGCCGGGGGTTGGCAGGAGATGTCGCGGCCGCACCTGGTGAGAAGTTCTTTCAGGTCCGGGTAAGGAGCGGGAAGCGAAGGGAGGGCAATAGAGCGTGCCTGATGATCTCAGACCAGAATTGATGCCGAGCATAGAAGATCGGCTGCAGTCCCCTGCCCTATCGCGCTTTGGCCCAGCTCGTTAGCCATTCCCGTTTCCGTGACAAGGCCGCTTTGGGAGATCCAGTGGTGAAACCAGACTATCTCAGGCCGAGGAACGAAAGGATAGCAAGGACAACGACGATAGCTCCGATTATCCAGATGATCCGATTCATCGCGTGAAACTCCTAGGAAGGGATTGTCTGAGCCAAGCTTTGTGCTGAACCTTTCGTTCCGCTGACACATAGCCCAACAGAGTTCCTGGACAGATGGATAAGGACAAGAGGCCAGATGCTGAACGTGCGGGAACGCACCGCCGGTAGAGCCACTCAAAAGTATTCTCCTGACAACGTTATCGCCTCCTGTGTTGTTGAGTAGATCATGATTGTCAGAGCCTCACACGCAGCAACGGTAATGGTGATGAACATTCATCCCGGCGATGCTGTCGCTCATGGCTTGGTAGCATCCTGACAAGGTTTGCCCAGCGTGCCCACCCCATCAGAGGCCGCAATGGAACACATGAAGTTAGTAACCGCTGCTATCATCCTCGCGGGTATGGGTTCTGGTGCATTGGCCCAGAGCCATCCTCTGACCTTACAAATGACCTGTGATGGGGCACGGCAACTGGTGGCCATCCAGGGTGCTGTCGTCCTTAATACAAGTGCTAAGACCTATGACCGTTACGTAGGAGCGGCTGGTCAATGTGTGCGGGGCGAAGTCATGAACCCTGTTTGGGTTCCGACAGCAGATACTCCTCAATGCCCCATTGGATATCGCTGTGTGCCACGCACAAGGTCATCGGGAGGCTAAGGGAGTAGGTAGTCCTGCGCCGCCTATTCCTGAATATCGATAAGATGGCCTAACACCTCACCGGCGCCAAGCGCATACGTGAAAACCTGTCCTGTGTTTTCGCATGTTCGTCAGTATGGAATCGCTCCAGAGCGTCTTTATGGAACTCCTTGCAGCGCCCTCTCGGATGATCGTGCCGACGAATGCTACTACTTGCCCTTGCAAGAGACAATCAGCTCAAGCCGGAAGGTCGATGTGAAAGAGAACCGTTCGACTTCCCTGGGTACAGACCTTAGCCAATCGGATTGATGTCATCCAACAGACGAAGCAGGTCGGTCATGCTCCGTCCCGATCACTGATCAGTGCCTGCGAGCCTGAACCATATAGACGGGTACCGTGGTCTCGCCAAGTGCCCTGCAGGCTTCCAGACGATGCAGGCCCTCAACCAGAACAAACCGCTTGCCGTCAGGCCGCAGAAGGATAGGCGCCTCCTGGCCCTTTTCTATGATGCTGGCTGCAAGCGATTGAACCTTCTTCAAACCAAACGTTTGCCGCCGTTTCACAGGCCCATAGACGTCCTAGATGGCGAGCATCTCCTTTTTCATCATTGTCCTGATTGCTCCAATAGCATGTCATGTCGGATCGCAGCGTGTACGCCGCGTGATGGCTTGCCTAGGAACATGCCGTTTCAAGAGCCGTTTCCCATTAAAGCCAGCTTGGCAGCAAGGTGGAGTGGCCGTGTTGGGTTTCTGCAACCGGAGACACAACCATGAGCAAACTGACAGCTGTTGGGCTTCACCGTCCTGGCAATGCGCAAGCCGTTCGCCTCCTGACGTGACGGAGTCTGCCGCAGCGTGTCCTGTAATACCCACCTGTTGGACAGGTCGCGTGGAGGTCTGACGCAAAAAGTAAGCAGAGGTCTCTTTTTGCTGAGCGTTCCTTAGGCAACGCTGGAGGACCGAACAGCCACTGTGGTTTGGTACAGGTAGTAACTGTTGAACCGCATCCCCGTCTGTGCGGCCTGGTTGCAGAAGCCTGGCGGCGTTTCATCCGAAGGGCGAAGGGCTTGATCAAACGTCCAGTCCTCCGCGGTCACGAAGGTTGGGACTGGAGAATGTTCAGGCACAGCGCACATGATGTTGGGGCGCAGCTGATTCCGAAAGAGATTGTAGGTGTCATCCCGCGGTTCTGATCCCACAGGAGCCAATGGATGAACAGATGTCATGGGTCCCCTCCCCAAGGCCGGCGTGCTGGACGTTTTCTTGTTTTCAGCGCGTTGGCTAACTCTACACGAGGGCAGTGCCATTCCGTAGCACTCCTAGGGAGTACAGGTGTTTCAAAAACCTCGGAGGAAAATGACACTAAGCCCCGAGTCTATCAGTATCCAAGGCACCACCTCTGAATGGTCTTGGGCGCCTATCCAGGCAAGGAGTACTCTTCATTGTGAGAGCGGCGTCCGCCTTGGTCTGCTGCCGGGAACCTATCGGTCCGGCATGCATCCAATCCATGTCGCTCACAGAGGTTTTCACCGGGAGGAACGAACCATGCATCGCACAATTAGCCTGACCTTGGCCCTCAGCCTTGCCGCCGCCGCACCCGCCTTTGCCCGTCACTGCCCGGCCGATATGGCTGCCATCGACAAGGCCCTGCCGACGGCTCAAATCTCAGCCTCAGACAAGCAGAAGGTCATGGAGTTGCGCAAGCAGGGCGAGGATCTCCACAAAGCCGGCAACCACCCTGAGTCAGAGAGGCTTCTCGGCCAAGCCAAAAAGATCCTGAAAATCTGAGGTCACTGGGAACAGGTCCGCAGCACTGCGAACCTGTTCCCAGTCACTCGGCGGCGCCTCTTTTCATCTCTGGCTCAGAGGGCGTAGTGCCAGGCCCCGAGTGCGAACAGGACAACCTGTCCGGCGTAGATAGCGGCACAAACGCGGGTTTCAGCATCCAGCG
>NZ_JAEQMY010000172.1 GCF_016743775.1 Microvirga aerilata
CTCCAGTTTGCAGCCTTGGATCAAATTTCGACTGAAGCGGGAATCCCTCAGGTCACCTGAATGTCCACACGCCTTAGGCTGGTGTGTAATTATCTTTCCCTTCGGGAGGGGCGACGCAACAGGATTCGGCTCATGGTGAGATAGAGCAGCATCTCGCCGGTCTCAACCAAACGTTCGTAGCCCCTTATGCGTCCAGCAATATCCCTTTGAGACCATTCAGATGCGTGCCTTAGACCATATGATCAGATGGTCCTAAGGGCAGAGCACTTGATGGATGGTGGCACCTCAACACACCCCGCGGGGAACGGCAGAAGTCCTGAGCGCAGATCCGTTGTGGCGGCGCAAGATGCGGAGAACCTGCTTGTAGTAATCATCACCAGCTGGATTTTCGCGGCTGGGGCCCTTGTGTTTTACGGGAAGTTCAACCTGCTCCTTCTGTTAATTGCGGGAGGGGTTGTGACAGGTTTGGTGGTCCTGAGTTCCGCCCTATCGCTGCTTAGTGTGCTCGCAGTGCGGAAATTGACATCGTGGTGTAAGCAGAGCTAGTTCCCACCTCTATAACGAGGTGCCATACCATCGCATAGCCCGTCAGCAAGCTGCTGCGGGAGATGTGGGTGTGAGCTGGCGCAGCGCCTCAGTTAGGAATCAGCCGTTCACCAGCTGGGACATCACCGACGAGCACAACCGCCCCGAGTGCGTGCTACACCGTTCCACTATACACCCACAAGCGAACCTGAGACACCGATGGCTGATGGTCAGCGGGTCGATGTTCAACCGAAGCGCAAGGGCACACCGGGGCAACAGCAGCGCGAGAAACAAGTTGGTTAGGATCTTGTCCGACTGAAGTACAGGTGACCCCTGGGTTGCAGGGACCGTGAGATGATGATTAACACACATCCGTTAGGCTGCTCACAACCAGTTGCACCCTAACATCAACTCTCCGATCAAGATCCCAACAGAGACGGGCGCTTCAAGTGGCAAGAATTACGGCAAGTCCTGGCTTTCGGCTGCGCATGGATGCCAATGGTGACATTCCGGAGCTCGACAGTGGCTGGAGCCGGTTGTCGGCCGCCTCCGCCCCGGGAGTCTTCACAGCGCCGCTTGTCCGATCCGGCGACGACTTCACGACCTACTCCGTCAGCCTGGAGGGCGAGCTCCTCACCACCGCCGACGTTCGGGTGAGCGGGGTGATCAACGCCCTTAGCCTGACGGCGGCACCCACTTACGGCACGAGCCAGCAGGACGTGCAGCTGGAGGTTACCGGGGCCGAGATTGAGGTCTCGCGGATCTCCCGCATCCAATTTGGCCTGTTTCTGGCGGGTGATGACAGCATCACGGGTTCCTCCCGGAGTGACGTCATTCGGGGTCGAGCGGGCAACGATGTCCTCCACGGCCGGGGCGGCAGCGATCTGCTCTTCGGTGATGACGGCAACGACACCCTGGTTGGCGGCGCCAAGGATGCGGATCGCCTGTACGGCGGGGCTGGAGGTGACATCTTTTCAGTCGCCGATGCACGGCATGTCGTGTTCGAAGCAACGGGCGGCGGCCATGACACGGTCATCGCCAGTGTCGATTATGTGCTTACCGCAACTGCAGAGATTGAGGTGCTTCAAACCGGCTCTGACACCGGAACGAAGGCGATCGACCTGACGGGCAGCAACACCGCAAACGCCATTCTGGGCAACGCCGGTGCCAACATCCTCTCCGGCCGCGGGGGCGATGACACCATCCTCGGCGGAAATGGCAATGACACGGTCATGGGCGGCCGCGGCGCTGATCAGCTTTCGGGTGGCGCGGGCCGGGATCAACTCAGCTACGCCCAGTCATCCACAGCGGTGATTGTCAATCTCGGGATGCAGGAGGGCTTTGCCGGCGATGCGGTTGGCGACCTCCTGGTCGACTTCGAGAATGTGGTGGGCTCGCGCCACAGCGACCAGATCACCGGCGATCATCTCGGAAATGGGCTCGTTGGTGCCGGCGGGAACGATCTCTTGGATGGAGCCGATGGAAACGACACGCTCATCGGCAGCCAAGGCAACGACTCGTTGGTTGGGGGCTCAGGCTTTGACCGACTCGATTACAGCCAGGACACCAGCACGCGCGGCGTTCGCGTTGATCTCACCCTCGGCACGGCGCGGGACGGCTTTGGCGGGCACGACTCAGTCTCAACCTTTGAGGACGTGCGCGGCACCCGGTTTAACGATATCCTTGCGGGCAGCGCCCTGGACGAAACCTTGCACGGAGAGGCCGGCAACGATCGTCTGCAGGGCCGCGACGGCAGCGACAAGTTGCTCGGCGGGGCCGGACACGACACACTGACCGGCGGCGCCGGTCAGGACGTCTTCGTCTTCAACACGGCGCCAGCGCGGCGGACGAACGTCGACAAGATTGTGGACTTCAAGCCTGGAGAGGACATCTTTCACCTGGAGAACGCGGTGTTAAGGAACATCGGCTGGGTGAGCCGGCCCCTCAGGGATGATGCGTTCCACCTGGGGAAATCAGCTGAAGATGCATTCAACCGCATCATATACGACAAAGCCACTGGCTCGTTGTACTATGACTCGGACGGCACCGGTGCCGCGCCTCAGATCAAGATTGCTGTTCTCATGAACAAGGAAGCCCTGGATTACGCCAGCTTCTACGTGATTTAACCGGCCGTCGCCTTGGCCCCTCGCGCAGAAGGTGCCTGAGGGGCTTCGCTGGTCTATGCTTGCTGCGTCTGTCCAACGAAGCCCCGCAACAGCATACGAGGTCCCATCACGAGGTATTGCCCCAGGGCCCGAAACCTCTCTGGCTCGCATGGGAATGCGAGCTGACAATCGTTTGATCCGGCACCGAGCAGGTTCAATGACGGGTGGCGCTGGAGCCGGATAGCAGTCGCCCAGTGCGTGTTGCGCCTTGGAGAGAATACCCTAAATCAGGGGATGCCCCTGCAGGGGATGGCGGCGTCAAACCACTCCCGGTGAGCACGGAGAGCCCAGACCAAGGATCGTGCGAGCCAAGCCGCTGTGAACGGCCCTCAGAGCAACCCCTCTCACACAATGTAAAAGTCGCTAGCTTTTAGTTTCAGCCCGTTCTCAAGCCGGGCGAAAGTGACTGCCGCTGTCTCTCCAGTGCCATCCGGGTCGTACGCGATGTAACCTGTCTTTCGGTTGTAGATAATCCGATCATCCGGATCGTGGGCCCAGCGTGTGGAGGTGGTGATGTGCAAGGCCGCGGGCGACAAAAAGCCGGGCTTTTCGAATTCCTTGAACACGCGGTGATCAAGACGGAGTGTGTCATCTCGGACCGAGAAATCCACCACCCGATCCACATTGCTGCGCCTGCTGAGCGGCGTGTCGAACACGAAGGCATCCCGCCCTCCGCCACCGATCAGGGTATCGTGACCCTCCTTCCCGCTTAGAACATTCGATCCGGCATTCCCGGTAAGGGTGTTGGCGGTTGCGCTGCCCGTAAGCTTGATCGGCTGTTTGGCGGTGCTGTTCGCGGCGCCGAGCACCTCAATACGCGCTGCACTTTTCAACGCATAGCTGACAATCGTGTAGACTGTGTCATAGCCCGACGTATCGGCGACAATATCCTTGGCCGTATTGACATAGTATGTGTCATTCCCTCGACCACCCTCCATCCGGTCCGCTCCCCGCCCGCCATCGAGGGCATTGCCGCCGCTGTTGCCGATCAAGCGGTCATTACCCCGGCCGCCAGTGGCGTTCTCGATCAACACGCCATTAGCAATGGTAAAACCGCCCCCGATGACACCTGCTTGCGAGACAAATCCTCCCGCCCCGGCTGCGCCTGTTGCCAGGGTCGCTGCACGCAGGTCAATGACAACGCTCTGTGAGGACTGCACGCCGCTGATGGTATCGATGCCGCTGACATCCCAGATGCACGACCACCCTGTGCCAACCGTATTCACCACAGGTAGCTCATAGACGTCATCGCCCGTCCGCGTGCTCACATTCGCCCCGTAGAGAGCCTGAAGGGCCGCGATGTCGAATGCGCCCAGGCCTGCCTGCCCTCCGAACAACGGCGATTGCGCCGCCCGATCGTAACCATCACTGTAGGACATCACGCTCCAGATCCCTTGGCTGAGCTTGCGGTCCGCGGTCTCCCACCAGAGAATGCCAGGAAAGATGGTGGCGTCCGGTTCGCCCCCGCCATCATGGGGGTGAGCCAGGCCTAGAGCATGACCCAGCTCATGGATAATGGTCGTCAGCCCTCCTCCGCCTGGCTGAAGATTGCCCCAATAGGTTGGGATGTTGGGGTTGAAATAGCCCCAGATCTGACCCTCTGACGGGGTTTCGTGCATGCCGAGCACATCATCCCCGAGCCCGGTCTTCCACCAAACGATATCAGCGGTCCCGGCGGATGCGACCGGAGCGAAGGTCACTTGACATACACTGGAGAATAGATCGAGCGCGTATTGGAAGGCATTGCTTTCTGTAGCATTCCAGCTGTTGAGTGTTGCCACATCAAGTTGAAGCAATTCGTGCTCGTTGGCTAGGTTTGCTGTCGCCAGATCCGCCGCTGTCTCCCCGAAGTAGTAGGTGATGGGACCGCTCGCCGGATCCCAAGCTCTTTTACCCCAGATCAGGCTGTCAATATAAACGCTGCCATACCCTGATCCTGGCACAGTCGTGCGTATGTTTGCCATAAATCCCCCGATGAAGCCCAGCGTCTGCACGCTGATACCTAGAATAGAATATCTAGTGGTCAGGCTTAATCGGCACAACCGGAATGTTCATCGGGATCAAAGATCATAAGGCAGTTTCCGAGAAGGATTAGTTTCTTGGCTGGCCAGATTCTGCGTGCGGAAAGGTGCCAGCACCAGAGCCCCGCGCCGCAGACCAACCAACGAAGTTAGGAAGCCTGGATACAGGCTCGGCATAGGCCAAACGGCTGCCCGATTGGATAAGGCTTCACCAGTTTTCGTATCGGTGGCGTTTCCCGTCCGTCGGGCTGTTTGGTCCCGCTGGTTATGGGCAGATGATGGCCCAACCTCCCAACGCAACTATGCATATGCTGCAGATACCTGTTGGATGTGAGCCTGTAGACCTTTGAACGGTCAGGCGCTGCTGGGAGCTGTCACGACAATGCTGGGGTGGTCTGAAGTGGGTCATGGGCTCTCCCCTATCAGGGCGTGGACGTCCCATCCGAGTTTGCGACTCAAGGGCCCGGTGGACGGACTCCGGCGCCATCACTCTGTCGATTTGTTTTGGATTAAGGCCGAGACTGAACCGCCGGGGGTTGGGGCACCTGTCCTGGCAGGCTCGGAGCTAGAAAAAGTGATCTGCCAGGGTGGTACTGACACCGACCCCGGCAGATCATATCAGTTGCTCAAGCCAGCTTGCTTAGGAGAAGAAGTCGCTGTCGGAGATGACCGAGCGGGCGACCCCCTCCAGCACGAGGATGTCGGAGCCGCTCTGGATTACCGTGTCGCTTCCCACCTGCGCGATGCTCAAGCTCCCGAGGGTCACGCCACGCAGCTCAATCCGGTCTTGCCCGTCCGCAAAGTCCGTGATCGTGTCCCGACCGGTCC
>NZ_JAEQMY010000173.1 GCF_016743775.1 Microvirga aerilata
TTATCACCGTCCTTGTCCGTGGCCGTCACCGTGCCGGTGATCGGGCCACCGTCCTCCTGGCCTTCGGCCGTGCCGGCCTGGGCCACCGGGGCTTGGTTTACCGGGGCTTGGTTTACCGGGGCTTGGGTTACAGGCGTGACCGCTACAATCGCGTTGCCCTGAGCGGACAACTTACCGTCGCTCACTGTGTAGGTGATCGTTGCCTCACCGGTGAAGCCTTTAGCCGCCGTGAACTCAACCTTACCATCAACGATCTTGGCGGTGCCCTGAGCCGCAGGCACCTTTACGGCAGTGATCGTCTTTGAAAGCCCATCGACATCCGTGTCATTGGCCAGCACATCAAGCGTAACCTTGCCTCCCTGAGCCACGGTCCCGGT
Organism: Microvirga aerilata; assembly: GCF_016743775.1. Taxonomy (GTDB): domain Bacteria; phylum Pseudomonadota; class Alphaproteobacteria; order Rhizobiales; family Beijerinckiaceae; genus Microvirga; species Microvirga aerilata. The sequence continues at coordinate 378 of NZ_JAEQMY010000173.1, forward strand.
ATCAGCCTTAGCGACTGGTGCGTCGTTGGTGCCTTTGATGGTGACGGTCAGGGACGAGGAAGCAGTCGATCCGTCCGTGGCTGTGGCGATGTAGGGGAACGTCTCGGTCAGCGTCCCGTTTTCGCCAAGCGCCTGCACTCTCGCATCACCGTTGTTCAGGGTGTAGGTCCACTTGCCCCTCCCATCGATGGCAAGTGTGCCATACGTCCCTGGGATACTTGAACTGCTCGTAACGGGCTGGCCGCCGATAGAGGCGACTGTCAGGCCCGAGGAGTCATTGGCGAGCACATTGCCGGATACCACTGAGGACTTGGCGTCTTCAGTGATGGTGGCGGTGTCCGGAGCGGCCGTCTTGGCCGTCACAACGGGTGAGGGTGCAGGAGCCTTGGGCGGCTTCGCGGCGGTGCTGGTGACGTTCTTGGCAGCCATGAGGGATCCCTCTGATCATTCGCGGGCGATGGTTTTGCATGGTAAAGACCTGAGCTTATTTACTCAGATCAAGTATATACCGTGGAGGTATTCCGACTATACTTAAGTTATCGCAATCGATGACTTGGAATAACTGAGTCGAAACTTACGTGGCGGGACGCCAACTGGTATCCCGTGCAAACTCGCCCCTAGCGACGCGTCCAGAGAGCTGACACCGATCATCTATCGGCGCCGTGTCTGGCTCAGGTGCATGACGCACTCTCGTTGTGTGTTTGAAGGTTCAGCTTAGAGCCGCCCTGTCGCGATCGTCATTGTTGCTGCGGCCTGCCCTGTGAGGCGACCCGTCAGATGCTGCGATCGATGGTTAGTCATATGCCCCAAACTCAGGGCGATGAATATATATCTGATGGTATACGCGGCATAAGTATACTGGTTGCTGGCTCAGCTTGGACGTACGGACACGGTTCGAGTCCAGAGGGCGAAGCTCGATGGCAACCATGAAGAGTTCCCCCTAGATCATGCGTCTTCGCAGATCTCACACAGCCAAAAGCTGTGCTTGTTGATCCTGATCAAACGCATACTTCAGTAATATACGAGGTTACGCCCCTTGGTCCGGATCTATTTTCCCGCGCGATCTGGATGACGACTTACTTGTGAAGCCGAATGACCATTGAAAATCTTGTCGGGGTGCTGAGTCTGTGTGCCCCTCATGCCAGTTTTATCCGCATGGGGCAGTTGCTCTTTGGGGACAGCTATTACTGGCCCGAGGTAGTTATGCTGTGGCATATTTTCGTGACTTGAAGATATGTCTCTTTGCAAATGCTCTGAAGGACCAAACTTTGGTTTACCCACTTCAATGACTATTATCGTATCAGCAAGGAGTGCATGGATAAAGTGGCGCACTACTATCATCCAGTCCTATAAACAGCCTTATCATCTACAGCCATGTAGGCGGCCCTTAGAGCCGTGCACCTGAAGTACCATCCTGCCACGGGAAGATCCTTATACCTGAGAGGGCTCGGCTGTATGGCAACTGCTGGTTCCATCCGAGTTGCTATAGCATCGTGCAATGAAGCGTACTCAGACGGCAAGTTCTCTGCATTTGGCTCAGGTTCACCGCGTATACCCAACGGTATATTTCGTTGTTCTCGATTTCAGGTATTCTCGCTCCATAGAATTGAACTCCTGCTGCGGCAGGCGAACATCCCGACATCGCGGCAAGATGCTAGAGCCAAAGACATGATCTTTGGCTCAGCCGCTCTGGGCATTTCTTTCTTCTGAACTCGAACTCGTACGGTGAAGCATGGTGCGAACTGGTACCCTGAGGCAGTCTGAGCTGAGGCAAGCTCTCAAACCGTCACGCGCGGCCCTCCTTGGGGTAGGCCTGTTCAGTGGAGTGCTCAACATCCTGACGCTGACCGGCTCGGTGTTCATGCTGCAGGTCTATGATCGGGTGATCCCATCGCGCAGTGTTCCGACGCTCGTGGGCCTTGCGCTCCTCGTTGCCGGTCTGTTTCTGATGCAGGGCCTGCTTGACCTCATCCGCTCCCGCATGCTCGGGCGCGTGGCCGGATTGCTCCATGAGCGCTTGAGCAACCGTGTCGTTGGCATTGCTCTAAGCCTGCCGCTGGTGCGCAGCGATATGGACGCTCAGCAACCCATGCGGGACCTCGATCAGGTCCGATCCTTTCTCTCCTCGGGCGGGCCCCTGGCGCTGTTCGATCTGCCATGGCTGCCCTTCTATCTTGCGATCTGCTTTCTCTTTCATCCTTTGATCGGCTGGACTGCCCTGGGTGGAGCGCTCGTGCTGGTCACGCTGATGCTGCTGACGGAGCTCCTCTCCCGGCGAGCCGCTAAGGAGACTATGCAAGTTGCTGGAACCCGTCACTCGCTTGTGGAGGCAGGCCGACGCAATGCCGAGGTGGTCAGCGCCATGGGAATGGCCCCGGCCGTGGCAGCCCAGTGGCATGAGGCCGACCAGCAGTTCATGACAAGTCAACAGCGGTTGGCTGATGTCTCTGGCGGGTTCGGGGCTATGTCGAAGGTGCTGCGCATGGCCCTGCAATCAGCGGTCCTCGGTGTCGGTGCACTGCTCGTGATCTGGGCTGAGGCGACAGGCGGTGTCATTATCGCAGCCTCGATCATCTCCGCCCGCGCACTGGCGCCTGTGGAGCTCGCCATTGCGCACTGGAAGGGCTTCATCGCGGCCCGCCAGAGCTGGCGCCGCTTAGGTGAGTTGCTTGCTGCCATGCCGGCCCGTGGTGACCCACTACCTTTGCGCAAGCCTGTCTCGACCCTGTTCGTCCAGGGTGTCAGCATCACGCCTCCGGGCAATCCTCGCCTGCTGGTCAGGGACGTCACGTTCCAGCTCAAGAGCGGCATGGGGTTGGGCATTGTTGGCCCGAGCGGCTCGGGCAAGTCCTGTCTGGCCCGCGCCCTTGTCGGGGCTTGGGCGCCGGTCCGCGGCAAGGTGCGCCTCGATGCAGCTGCGCTGGACCAGTGGCTGCCGGAGATGCTCGGGCGCCATATTGGCTACCTCCCGCAGGACGTGGAGCTGTTTGCCGGAACTGTGGCACAAAACATCGCCCGCTTCCGTCAGGGCGATGATCCTGATCTGGTCATTCAGGCGGCGACCCTAGCAGGCGTGCATGATCTCATCCTGTCGCTGCCACAGGGCTACGAGACCCCTATTGGTGAGAGAGGAACAGCACTCTCGGCTGGTCAGCGCCAACGTTTGGGCTTGGCCCGTGCTCTCTATGCAGATCCCTTCCTCGTAGTCTTGGACGAGCCGAACTCCAACCTTGATGCTGACGGCGAGCAGGGTCTCATCCAAGCTCTATTGAGCGTGCGTGCCCGCGGCGGCATTGCAGTCGTAGTTGCCCACCGCCCCAGCGTCATGGCGGCGCTTGATCAGGCCCTGATCATGGCAGGTGGCGAGATGAAGGCGTTCGGAGCCAAGGACGAGGTTCTGCGGGACAAGGTGCGGTCGATGGCAGCTGTGTCTACGATGCGGACAGCAGTGGGAGGGGCGGCGTGATGAGTCAAGGAAAACAGACAATGGATCGTTCATTACGCAGACACCTGCTGGCCGGTCTCTCCGTGCTCGCGCTGCTGGGCGGAGGCATGGGCGGATGGGCGGCAACAACAGAACTATCAGGTGCTGTGATTGCGCACGGATCAGTAGTGGTTGAGAGCCATGTGAAGAAGGTGCAGCACCCCACAGGTGGGGTGGTGGGCCAGATCCGCGTGCGGGACGGAGACCGGGTCAATGCCGGTGACTTGGTGGTGCGTCTAGACGAGACCATCACGCGCGCCAACCTGGCGGTGGTTACCAAGGGCTTGGATGAACTCTCCGTACGACAGGGGAGGCTGGAGGCTGAGCGGGATGGGCTAACAATAATCAAGGTGCGCCCGGAGCTTCAGGCCCGCTCCTCCGATACTGAGATCATGAGCCTGATCATCGGTGAGCAGAGCCTGTTCAGGCTGCGGCGCGAAGCGCGCGATGGCTTGAGAGCTCAGCTGAAGCAGCAGATCGGTCAGTTGCGCGAACAGATTGCAGGTCTTGAGGAGCAGGCAAGCGCCAAGGCTGAGGAGATCAAGCTGATCCAGAACGAGCTGGAGGGCGTGCGGGAGCTGTGGCGCAAGAACCTCGTTCCGATCACTCGGGTGACGCAGCTGGAACGTGAGGCGACGCGCCTGAGGGGCGAGCGCGGCCAGCTGATCGCATCGGTGGCTCAGGCCAAGGGGCGGATCTCCGAAACCGATCTGCAGATCATCCAGATCGATCAGGAGCTTCGAAGCGAGGTAGCCAAGGAGTTGCGGGAGACTCAGGCTAAGAACGCGGAGCTGGTTGAAAAGCGGGTTGCGGCGGAGGACCAGCTCAAGCGCATCGATATCCGCGCTCCACAGGCCGGTGTGGTGCATCAGCTGGCGGTTCATACAGTCGGGGGTGTGATCGCTGCTGGCGATCCGCTGATGCTGATCGTGCCTGAGGCCGATGACCTGTCGATCGAGGTCAAGGTCCAGCCGCAGGACATCGACCAGATGAGGATCGGGCAAGAAGCGATACTGCGGTTGTCAGCCTTCAGCCAGCGCACTACTCCTGAAATCCAGGGAAAGGTCAGCCGGATCGCCGCTGATCTAACCCAGGATGAGAAGACAGGGATTGGTTTCTACACGGCTCGTATCGAGGTGAGCGAGCTGGAGTTGGCGCAGCTCAAGGATCTGAAGCTTGTGCCCGGCATGCCCGTCGAGGCTTTCGTTCAGACGGGCGAACGCACAGCGTTTTCCTATCTTGCAAAGCCTCTTTCCGACCAGCTCACCCGAGCTTGGCGCGAAGAATAGATTGAGACACCAGCTGTTTGAATACGAGAGCTCCTTGGCATAAGCAAAAAGTTGAGGGTATCGGGCAAAGCGTGTGGATCCGGCAGTTTCGAGCGCGGGCTAGCAAGCTTTGGCCCTGCCACCGACGAGCTGGGCACATAATCTGTCCCTATAACATGCTCCTTCTTGAGTGCATTTGATTCCTTAACTGACTCGATTAATGTTATACCAACCGGCGCCGATGCTCATGCATTCGCCCAGTCGCGCAGACCAATGAACATGAGATGCGCCCGACTGAAAACCCCGAATGAGTCAGCCTTCACGCCGATTGGTATTAGCACTACAGTTGCACCTCCTGCGCATGGGTTCATAATCTCCTGATCTGACACAGGAGGCTGCCATGACGGGTG
>NZ_JAEQMY010000174.1 GCF_016743775.1 Microvirga aerilata
GAAACCGGAAGTACAACCAGACCGCATGGGCGATGATCTCTGGTGGGAAGCGATGGCGCTTGTAGCTGACGGGCTTGGTCATGCCGCAGCTATTAGGCCACAAGCTGCTGACCAAAAGTTACCGTGACATCACCGAAAAATCATCCCCACGGACAAAGGATTCAAGAGAAGAGGAGAAAACGGCATTCCTCCAGAAGCCTCTGAGCCTCAAATTCAACCCGAAAACACCTGGAAAAACCGAAGAAGGGCTATCGGCAAAGCCGGGGGAGTTTAGTGGGAAGGAAAGAGCCAGATTCTGATGCCGCGAAAGGACAGGTCATGGAACATTGGCAGCCCGTCGTTACGGCGCCACGGAGCGGCGTTCCTCTGATCCTTTGGATCGAGGATGAAGAGGCACCGCCAACCTACCCGGTCACCATCGGTGCATGGGTTGCGGACGACATCATGGGGAGAAGCTACTGGCGCGTCTTCAGCGGAGTATATCGTACACATTGTTACTTCGATCAGCACATCCGCGGGTGGATGTGGCTTCCGCGCGCTGGCCGTGCCTGATCATCCTTGAACGGGGTGAGATTCTGAAAGGACGCACCAATGCGCGGGATAGACTAGCTGGCTTTGCTCTTTTGGACAGTGATCCTGCTCGGGGGTGCTGTCGTTGCAAAGCTGCATGCAATCTCATGACCTGCAAGCCACACCCGATTATAGGACATTCGGCTGAGCCGAGGGTGAGAGTAGGGTCAAGTTGGATTCTGAGATGACGGAACAGCAATGACAGACAGATAGCTTCATGTGAGTGCTGCGCCACGCGACGGAACGCCAGTAATCCTATGGATTGAGACCCCGAAGCTCCTCCGAGCTATCCCATCACTATCGGCGCTCGGACGCCGGACGCCGAGGTCCGCGCGAGCTACTGGCGTGTTTTCGCAGTCGAGTATGGAGCAACGGCCTACTTCGATCCGCATATCCGCGGCTGGAAGCCACACCCGCGCCCTGGCGATGCCTGACGAACTCCGCTCCCCGATCAAGCACCACCTCGTTCTGCACCGGATCGACCCGGAGCAGGGGGGCGGGGCCTCTACAACCTGCAAAGAAAAAGCGCCCCACAAGGGAGCGCTTCGAAGGTGCCGGCCCGTGGGGGCAGAATGGGGCCGGAGATAGGCATCAACGCCCTCGTGACACTTTGGTTCAAGCGTGAGTGAAATTTTTGCGATGAGAAAGCTGCGCTTGGACACAATTGAAATTTTCTTCGTCTGTACGGACGACCTGCGGGAGGCGATTGTCACCCTCTCCGGATGGGGTGCGCTGAAGAACGGGCTGGCGGCTAGTTCGTCTTGAGGCTCGCTGGTGTGACGAGGGAGCGGAAAGTTGGCTCATCCTGCGGCTTGGACACAGCGACGGCGGGGGAGCCAAACTTCGGGAGAATGGGCGCTGCGATGATGCCTGCGACGAGGGCGAATGCTGCAATAGTGAGCCCCACCCGTCCGTAGACAGCCACCAGATCCTTGCGCGTCATACGAAGCCCTTGGGTTGTTGCGGCTGCCGCGAGCGTAACTGTTCCCAGGCGATTAGCAAGAGCGCTGCTCCAAGACCCCCTGTACGCTTCTCCCCCCATTACTACGGGTTTGGATAACGAGTGCCCGTGACTTTGGATCGTTTGCACAGAGTGCGGGGAAAGGCGTCCGGGCACCTTAGACATCTGATTCAAACATTAACGGACTCATTGCGAAGCCATGTGTAGGCGTTTCATGCTTCGCTGAGTTCTATACGGCGGCCGCTGGCAGGCATTGTCCATGCAGGAGGTGAATGTTGCGTCGGGACAGGAATGGCCGTGTGTGGCCTCCTAATGCGGTTCTGATGGTGTCTAGCCAAAGAAGAGGTGCGGGGCACCCACAACCATAATCCCGCAGAAGATGGCCAGGGCCACCATCATGAGCGCTGTTGAAATGACCTTGTGTCGAGTGTTCTCTCTCTTGGACATAGGAGCCCTAACGGCTGGGGCTTGGATCCGATCCCTAGACGATTAACATTTGTTAGTCCCAACAAGGAACACAACCATCGGTAAGGCTCTTCCTAAAGGGTAACCACCATAGATGAAGCTATGTCGGATAGCCCTGCGCCTCAGCCTGATATTCCAGCTCCCTCACCTGAGCCGTTGGTGCCACCATCCGGTCCGCCAGGGCTGCCAGGTAACGGCGAACCTGTCGGTATTCCGCCAACCACTCCCAGCGAAGTTCCTGGTCACGGAGAGCCGCTTGGTGTTCCTCCGGCCGCGCCTCAGGAAGTGCCAACCAGACCCAGCTTTCCGCAGCCCCGAAGCTGATCCGTCTCAGGTCACCTGGAAGGCTCGCCGGGCTCGTTCCCGGATCTCGTCCAGCTCGTCCTGCAAGGAATTGATCTGCCCTTCCACCTCTTCGAAGGAGTTGCACTCCGGCGTGATGAGCAGACGCCCATCCTCGCCCCGGGTGTAGCGCAGGAGGGCAATCCTGATGCCTGCCGGGTTATCGGGAGTGCCGGGCTGAATATCCAGCTCAAAGGCTCCGAATAGGTGCATGGACTCTTCTCCTCGTGGCTTTGGTTCCGTACCAGTTCTGGACCGCTCCCGGATCGGTGGGGAGGGTGCCACCTCTTCCCATCACTGTCAGTCTCTGAGCGTAACCTCATCCCCGTCCGCGTTAGCGGCAGGCGGGGTGTGGTGAAGCGGTGTTGGAGAGTGTGCTTAGCCAGAGACCATCAGAGAGGCCGCAAGCGCACGGTTCTTGATGCTGGAGGCTCTATGCTCGTGGCATGTCTGCTGAAGGCTGTCAGCGAGGTGGCTGGTCCTCGATGAGCACCGCTCCGCACGACGGCACACCTGTGATCCTCTGGATGGCTCAAGACGAGGCTCCTCCGAGCCTGCCGGAGCCTGTGGGCTTTTGGACCGTCAACCCTACGGCAGGCGTCGGCTACTGGCAGATCTTCGGACATCCTCCGCGCTTCTGCTCCGACCAGCAAATCCGCGGGTGGAAGCCGCTTCTTCACACCTGAGACAATCGTCCACGAATTTCCGATAAGATCCGGCATGGAACTGCTCTGAAAAGCTACGGAATATTTACCTTGGCTGTTGCAGACTGCATGTACCGGGGGACCTTACCCTCCGTAAATGTCCTGGCTGAGGTTTCACGACCCCTCGGCCGGGGCCACAGGCGCCCTAACCGGAGGTCCGCAATACCCCTCGGTTAGGGCGTCTTTATTGCGGTCGCGGGCTCAATGTCCGACGCGCACTCTGACAGCCAAGCCTCGCACCAGCATCGAGACTTAGGAGGGGCCGGTCGAAGCGCCGTGACCTTTGCTGCCCTGCAAGGCTCCGCGAGCGCCAAGGCACCCCTTGGGCCGCTGGAAGCAGCGGCCTTTTCTTTGAGGGGAGCGCCGCGTCGCTACAGGCTTCTCCAGGTGCGCATTGCTTTGGCTGCCGGATCATCGTTCTCGTGTGACGACAGGCAGACAAGATAGACCGCCATCCATGCGAGAACCGCCACCCCGAAGGCGGCGATAACGAGCAAGGCGGCGCGTACTATTCTGTTGTCGTGCAATACCTGGGAGTCAGCGGCTCCGAGCCTCTGCTCCGCTTTGGTCCAATCGCGATTTTTGAGTTTCATAGTGCCCCCGAGCTTTGGGATCTACCATCCGCCTCGGCGCGTGAATATCAGCCAGGTGGCCTATGACTGCCGCTGGTCCGGAAAGACCCCTGCGCGAGTGCGCAGAACGCCATGTAGGTGAGACAGGAGCAGCAAGCGACACGGATAAGGAGCAGGGATCCGTGATAAGCTTTGACCTCCAAGAGGTCGGAGGGCGCCATGTTCGATGCAGGCGACTGGATTGACCGGTTCGTGAAAGCTGGAGGGCGGATCGAGATCGACTGGCTTACGATGCACGCGCTGGAGCCGGTCTCCGCTGAGTGCCTCGCCATCTGGAACGAAATCAAGCCCCCTGCTGCACGTGACCGAACCGGGTGGAAAGCTGTTGAAGCCGAGCTCCGTCGCAGGGTGGGCGACGTTGGACCCGTATCGTTCATCTATCCAGATGACGTCCGTGAAAACCCGGAAGCGGTTCCGTAATTTCGATACCCGCGTTTGAAACCGAGAACAAAGACCCCCGCCGACAGTTGATGGTCGTTGTTCCTGCCCCGGAGTACCAGTGCCCCGCTTCTTCTTCGACACATACGACGGCGATAGCCTCGTCACAGATGACGAGGGGCTGGAGCTTGGAGACCTTGAGGCGGCCAAGATCGAGGCCCAAACCACCCTGCCGCACATGGCCAGGGACAAGCTCCCTGATGCTGACCAGCGCGTTTTCATGGTCAGCGTGAGGGATGAGGCTGGGCAGGTAGTCATGCGCCTCGCCCTGACAATGGTGGTTGAATACCCGTCCCAAACCCCGAAATAGCGCCGCTTAGCCCTCTGTATGGAACTGCTCTGAAGCAAGCACGGATTATTTACTCTGGCCGTTGCAGGATGTGTGAACCGGGCGCGTTGCGTATCAGCCCGATCCAATGCGGGGTCGCCCCTCCGCTGACGCCCTGGCTGAGTGTCTTGAACCGTCCTCGGCTGGGGCGTCGTTATTTCTGGGTTACCTCCCATTCCAGAACGCGAGCCTTTAGGACTAAAGGCTCATCCGTTTGCTCCATTGTAGAGCCGCCGGAACAGCGTAGCCTCAGTGATGTGGCGTGGCGTAGTAGCAGTTCCCCTTCCAGCCACACACGCCTCGGCCGAAGGTATCCGAACCTCCTTCGGCTGGGGCGTCTTTGCATCCGCAATTTCGTTTTATGAAGCGTCACGATGGGCGCGCAGGATCCGCGCCCTTTCGGCTTCCCACTCGCTCCGTTGCTTCCGCTCCAAGCGGCGGTCGGCGTCTCGGTTCGCGGCTTCGCGGGCTTGCTTGCGCTCCGCGTCAGAAAGAGGACGAGCCTTAGTCTGGCTAACTCCGCCGCAATCACAGGAGATCAGCGAAAACCGCCATCCTCACCTTCCGCAACCAAGAGGGAAAAGCAGTGGGGGCAGATCACCCCGTCTTCCATTGCCTCAGACCATTCGCCCATGTGGTTCCTCCCTCTTTTCAGCCGTGAGGGTAAGGGAGAAGCAAGGCAGGCGCCAAGAGGGGATCGAGCGCGCGTGAAATCCGCTCCACAATTTCGCATAAGCCCATGTATGAAACCGATAATCGGCGATGCTAAGACCGCCGGAGGCGGCGGGGGGAGCCATCTCCGGCGGTCCGACCGCGCAGACGCAGGGGCAACAGGCGACGGTCATCCTCACGCTAGTAGCCGGCAAAAAGGTTGGGATCTGCCTTCAGTCTGATGATCGTCTAGACCTTGGTCTGCGGTGCTCAGTTGCGGCCGCGATTTCGCATAATCCGTTGTATGGAACAGGCTAGAGTATCCGTATTGATCAAGCGGGTTTTGGGGACCAGTTTCGCTGATCTCGCAAGAGCGCATTGGCCAGGATGATGAGCTTTCGCATGATGGCCGTCAGGGCCACTT
>NZ_JAEQMY010000175.1 GCF_016743775.1 Microvirga aerilata
GCCGTCATGCCGGGATTGTCCGGATTGTCGAACCAGAGGCGCGAGCGCAGCTGATCGGGTGTGCGACGGTGAGGCCTGTCAGCCATTCTTCATATCCTTTCAGGAATCCGTAGACGGGTTGTGGCCATTTGATCTGGAGCAGGAGCCAAGATCAACCATTCCCTGACGAAAGTTGCGGCAATTGGACATGATCGGGGAGGCCCGCTCTTGCGGCGCGCACGGCCCCCTGCCGCAATTGATACATTGTTCTATAAGGTTTCATGCGATAGCGTGATGCTGGAAACCGTTCTCTCGCCTCGATTGGCCCAGCCCATGCTTCGCTCCGCTGCCCTGCTGCTCCTTCTGCCCGCTCTCGTCACGCCAGCCCTGGGCGACGACTGCCCCACGGCGCAAACCGCGAAACTGGGTTTCGTCCTGGAGCGGCAAGGAACCCGGGCCGAGATACGGCCCGCCGCGAATCACGTCGTTCACGTGGTGAACCTGTATCCGGGCGGAAAGAAGCAGGACGTTCTCTACTACCGGGGCTTCTTCCCCTTAAGCCGCTTCGACGACACGGCCCGGAGCATCAATATCCCGGTCTCGGACATTCGAACCCTTTTCCCGCTCGAGCCGAAAGCCCGCCGGGCCCTGACCTACACGGCCGCCCAGCCGGACAAGGTGGGCTCCCTGATCTCCCTCGAGCTCACGGTCACAGGCGAGGAGCAATTTCAGATGGGCTCATGCTCCTACAATGTGCTGATCGTGCGCAACCGCTTCCTCAATGCCGAGGGCAAGGTCACCTCGGAGCATACGGACCTGTACTCGCCGGATCTGAGCTTCGTCCTGGCCAAGCGCTACGACGAAGGCGGCGGCAGGCAGACGACTGTGAAGTACCAGAGCATCAAGCCCCTGGGCCGCAACTCCCCTCTCTGACCCGCCTAGAGCATCAGGCCATGGCTCCGGCCGTGCTGTCGATCTGGGCTCTGACCGCCTGATCGAGGTCGAGCGCCTCGGCGAGCTGGTTGAGGAACTCCCGCTCCTGGATCGTGTCGGGATCGATGGCGATGCGGGCCGCCGAATAGACCTGGGCAGCCTTCTCCGGATCGGTGACTCCGGCCGCGAGTTCCTCCACATCGGCAGGGGACGCGATTTCCGTCTCGAGCCACCGGGTGGCCTCCGGGTCGATGCCCGCCTCGGTCAGACCTTTGACGATGCGGGAGCGCTCGGCGTCATCGATCTGCCCGTCGGACGCTGCTGCCGCCACCATCGTGCGCAGGAAGAGGAGCGCGTCGTCCTCGGTTTGCGAGACCGGATGGAACCGCGAGGTCTCCGGCAGGCTGAGCGCCGTCTGCGCCACCGCTTCCTCGGACGGCACCAGACCGGCGGGCGCTGCCTCCTGGGGCTCAGCGGCCGAACCCGTTCCGGCGGAACCTGTTCCGACCGAACCCGTTCCGACCGAATTCTTGGCCGCCTGCTGGTTCTGGAAGGCCTTGTAGGCCAAGCCCCCGATCACAGCGAGACCGCCCAGCTTGACGAGGCTGCCGGTCACCTTGCCCTTCTTGCGCCGGCCGAACAGAAGGCCCGCCAAGCCGAGGAGAGCGGTCTGGGTCATTCCAGGATGCTGAGTGGCAAAATCCTTGGCCTTCTGCAGGAGCTGATCGGGCGACCCGCCGGTAACCTGGCTGACGCCCTTCTCGACCTGCTGCCTCAAGCCTCCCGAGGCGGAGCCTCCGGCATTCTGCTGATCGGGACGGCCCATGGCTCCAACGAACGCATCCAAAAGCTTCCTGTAGTCGACCATGAGGGCCCTCCTTTCGATTTCAGGAAGAACAACGGAAGTGCCGCGGAATGGTTCAGGTTTGGAGCCTCACGGACAAGGCCTCACGCCGGCCTCGGCGCGGGCTCTGAGCGCGCCTTGAGGATCTGGGAGAGAATAACGGGGCTTGCCAGCGCCAAGCCGATCAGGGTGGTCAGCGGATCCGGCGCGATGATCGGCAGGGACGCGATGCTGATGAGCCAGCGCTCCCAGGTCTGGAGCCGCGTCAGGGCATAGCCGGCAAACGCCGCCGACAGGAACAGGATGCCCACGAGAGCTCCCGCGACGACGAGGAAGAAGCTCGGCCAGGTGAACTCGGGCGTGACCAGCAGCATGGCCGGGCCATAAACGAACACGAAGGGCACCAGGGCCTTGCCGAGGCCAAGGCGGAAGGCCGTGTTGCCGGTCTTGAACGGATCGGCTCCCGCCATGCTGGCCCCCGCATAAGCCGCCAGGGCCACCGGCGGCGTGATGTCGGCGAGCACCCCGTAGTAGAAGACGAAGAAGTGCGCCACGAGGGGCTGAACGCCCAGCAGCCCGAGCGCCGGGGCCGCGACCGTCACCATGATGATGTAATTGGCCGTGGTCGGCACGCCGCATCCCAGAAGAATGCACACGACAGCCGTCATCAGGAGGGTGAAGAACAGCGTCAGGGCCTTCATGTCCACGAGCCAGACCGGCAGGACGTCCACGAAGGTCTGGGCGATCTGAGCCGCAAAGGACGTGACGATGAAGGAGATCTTGAAGCCGACGCCGGTCAGCGTGACGATTCCCACGATGATGCCCACCGTCGCAGCCGCAGCGCCCACGCCGATGGCGTATTTGGCGCCGACCACGAAGGCATCGACGAGATCGAGCACCAGCGCCTTGCCGGCATCGGTCTTGATATAAGTGTAGACCAGAAGCGCCAGGACGAAGCCAAGAAGCGGGCCTGAGAAAACCAGCTGCGTGAGAACGCCCGCGGCAATCCCCGCGATGACGGCGGCGAGGAAGCCCATGGTGACGGCAGGAACCCGGGACGCGCCAACCACGAGGCAGGCCGTGATGCCCCAGAAGGCCGCCAGGTAGGGCGTAAAGCCCGAAAACAGCACGATCAGCAGAACGGCGAGCGGCATGATCGTCTGCCAGCCCTCGCGGATAACCTTGACGGCGCTCGGCATCTCCTCCGGCGGCAATCCCTTCAATCCAGCCCTCTTGGCCTCCAGGTGGACCTGCATGAACACGCCGAAGAAATGCATCGAGGCCGGAACGAGGGCCGCCAGGATCACCGTCTGGTAGGAAACGTTGAGGAACTCGACCATGAGAAAGGCCGCGGCCCCCATGATCGGCGGCGTGATCTGGCCGCCGGTCGAAGCCGCCGATTCCACGGCTGCCGCGAAGTGGCGCTGGTATCCGACCCGGATCATGGCCGGAATTGTGAGCGAGCCGACCGTGACCGTGTTGGCGATGGACGAGCCCGAGATCATGCCGAACAGGGCCGAGCCGAAGATCGAGACCTTCGCCGGCCCGCCCGCATAGCGCCCGGCCACGACGGTGGCGAGATCGATGAACAGCTTGCCCAGGCCGACGCGCGTCGCCAGCACCCCGAACAGCACGTAGTGGAAGACGTAAGTGGCAACAACTCCCAGGGCGATGCCATAGATGCCCTGGCTCGTGAGGTAGAGGTGGTTGACGATATTGGACCACGACGCGCCGGGGTGTTGGAGAATGCCCGGCATGGACGGTCCGAAATAGGCATAAAGCATCACGCCGATGGAGATCACCGGCAACGGCCAGCCCACGGAGCGGCGGGTCGCCTCCAGCAGAACGACGATCAGGATGGTGCCCATGAGCACGTCGATTGCCGACGGATTGCCGACCCGGAAGGCCAGCTCGTTGAAGATCCAAGGCACGTAGAGGCTGGCGACCGCCGCCGCGACGGCCAAGGCCCAGTCGACCAAGGAAATGCTCCCCGGCCGCCACCAACCCGAGGGGGCGATCCGGTTCTGGTCGTCCTTGAAGGCTGAGAAGACGAGGAAGATCAGGCCCAGCACGAAGGCCATGTGGATGCCGCGATGGGTGGCCTCGCGCAGCAGTCCGAAGCCTGCCGTGTAGTAGTGAAAGAACGAGAGCGCCAGAAGCATCCCCGCGACGAGCCACGCCGTTCCCGGAGGCAGAGGCCGGAACCGCATCTCGGGATCGAATTTCTCCTCGAGGCTGCGGTTCTCGATGATCACGTTGGGATCTGGCAGGGACATGGGCAACTCTCGCTATCAACAAAACGCCTCCCGCGGCAGGTGCCGCGAGAGGCCAGGCAGGCCGAAGGGGCCGATCAGCTCTTGGACAGGCCCGCTTCCTTGTAGAAGCGCTCGGCACCCGGATGCACCGGAATGCCGGCGCCCGCCAACGCCGTTTCCTTGCGGATGAGCTTGCCCTTGGCATGGCCCGCGTCGAGCGCCGCACGGGTCTTGTCGCTCCAGAGGCCCTTTACGACCTCATAGACAACCGCCTCCGGCACCTTGGCGGAGGTCACCCACTGCGCGCCGACGGCCAGCGTCTTCACGGCGCCCACGTCCTTGTAGGTGCCCGCCGGGATCTCGTCGGCCGCAAAGAAGCTGTATTGTTTCCTGATTGCGTCAGCCTCAGCCCCCGACAAGGCAACGATTTCGACGCCGCCGCCTGTTGCGGCAAGTTCGGTGATGGCGCTGGTCGGATAGCCGCCGACGAAGAAGAAGGCATCCAGACCGCCGTCGCGCATGCGCTCGGCAGCCTGGTTCGGCTTCAGGAAGTCGGCCTTCACGTCGCTTTCCTTCAGCCCCCAACCGGACAGGATGATACGCGCGTCGACGAGCGTTCCGGATCCCGGTTCGTCAAGGGAGACCCGCTTGCCCTTGAGGTCGGCCACGGACTTGATGTTGGCGGATTTCGCAGCCACCAGATGGATGCTTTCCGGATAAAGATTGGCGAGCAGCCGAAGATCCTCGATCTTGCCCTTGCCTTCGAAGAGGCCCGTTCCCGTATAGGCCCAATAGGCCACGTCGGCTTGGCTGAAGCCGGATTCGAGGCCGCCCGATGCGATGGAATTGACATTGGCGACGGAGCCGTTGGAGGCCTGAGCGGTCAGAACCAGCCGGGGCGGGTTCGAGACAGCGTTCGCGATGAGGCCTCCGACCGGGTAGTAGGTTCCAGCCGTGCCGCCGGTGCCGATCCGGAAGAAGGCGGGCGCCTGTGCAAGCGCATTGCGGCCCAAAGCCGCCGCCGCACCGAGGCCGAGGCCAAGCTTGGTGAAGTCGCGGCGTGTCAGTTTCATGGACATCGTATTCCCCTCGTGAAGGACCGACCGTTTTGTACGGCTCGGCCTCACTGTACCGGATATCGACGTCTCGTCCACAGGATGCACTTAGAGCTTTGGAGATATGACAGGAAGGATCACCCGCCTAGCGAAAGCTTCATTCCCCGCATATTGTCTGACGCGTCTGTGCCTTGATCGTGCGGCGTGGCTTGTGTGTGACGGGAGGCCTGCACTGGCTCTGCAGGAGCGTGCGCCCACGTGTTGCGTCCTGTTTTGATACGACAAAGCCCTCGCTGGGAACACCATGCGAGGGCTTCTGGTTCGACACCAAGTGTCGGTGGTTGCGGGGACAGGATTTGAACCTGTGACCTTCAGGTTATGAGCCTGACGAGCTACCGGGCTGCTCCACCCCGCG
>NZ_JAEQMY010000176.1 GCF_016743775.1 Microvirga aerilata
GCCGGTCTGCTGGTCACCACCGAGGCCATGGTTGCCGAGGCTCCCAAGCGCGAGAGCTCTCCGGCGATGCCAGGTGGCGGCATGGGCGGCGGCATGGGTGGCATGGGTGGCATGGACTTCTAAGTCCTGCTCCCATCATCCCACTGGAAAGGCCTCGGATCACTCCGGGGCCCTTTCGTTTGTGCTGTGAATGTTCAAGAGGCGATCGCACAGATAAAGATTGGACGGACAGGCGCGCCGCACATCGCCGGCCATGCGACCAAGTTGTTGACCGTTCCTCGTCCAACCACGCCTGAGGCGATAGTCGCGTCAGCGCTTATTCAGCGGGACCACGTTAGATCCAGCCGTGTTGGTGCCTTTGGCCGACTTGACCCTGCTGAGGACGTTGGGCGAGACGTTCCACTTCTGCCCCGTGTCTGTGATCACCGTCACGGTCTTCTGGTTGTAGCGCGTCAGCATGCCCTCAAGTGGACTATGATCGGGAGGCTGGAAGGTGACCCGGTCACCGATCTTGAACTCCAGCATCTCCACATGGGCGCGCATCTGGTCGAGAAAGCGCAGGCGCTCGACGATGCGGTGGTTAAGATCGATAAGCTCGGCCTCGGTCAGCTGGTCAATGTCGATCTTCATAGAGGTGCCATAGCTTAGAGCCGGACTGGGACTATCAAGCGAATGTCTGGCTCGGGCTTCTGTGTGTCAAGAGCCCGATGCAGCGCTCCAAGTGCTGTGGTGCGGAGAGGTTGCGCTACATGGATCGGGGGAGCTCGAAAGAGATCCAAATAAGTCGAAGGTCTGATGGACGGCATCGGCGCAGTCCCGCTTCACCGACAGGCAAGGTCAATACCTGGCCTTCATCGATGCTACATGCGGGTCCACAGCCGGCCTCCGGCCGAGGCCGACATGCAACGCCACTTCCAAGTGAGCCCTCTGTTCACCAGATGGTGCTCACCGTGAAGCGCGCCGGATTGATCCGGCGCCAGCCCGGCCTCGCCCGCATTATTGAAGTGCTGGTGAGCCCCGAACACTTACCCGTCCGTCGCCCATCCCAACTGGTCAAATCCTCTGTTCCAATGATCTGGAGGGGAAATTAAGGTGGGGCAGTTTGAGGAGCAGGTCCGTTGGTGCCGTCAAAACATTTGATCATTCGTCTCTGCCGGAAGTTACAGTGCGTGATCGCGTGCGGCGGCGAGGGACCTCGGTTCTTGCTTCTGTAGGTCTCCTTGCAGACGCAGACACCCGCTTATGTCCATCACTAGCATTGCTCGCCCGGATACTTGGAAGCCGGCCTTTGGGAGTGACAGTCCGGTTCTTTGCCTGAGAATGCTGCGCCTTCGGTGAATGCTCGTCGAGAAAAGCGCGGCAAGCCGTAAAATCGGTAATCGCTTCTGGTGGGCACTCGATTGCTTGCTGTTCGGCAAGCGACTGAGCATAACGAAGCATCGCTTCGCTCGGAGAGCGAGGCCCCGGTTGCGGAGCCTCCCCCGGCCTGGATGATCGTGATGGAGCATGCTGGTCAAGGAAGGCTCGGCAGATTTCGCTATTGCTTTTGAGCCCTCGGGGCAGTTTCAAGCCTCGCTGCGCGGCAATCGATGTCGCGAAGTCGATCATCGCCTTTGTTGGTGGCTTCGCATCCGCTGCGGAGGGTGTTGGAACGCAAGTTGGATCAAGAGCAACAGCGTCCGATTGGCCAATCGTCGTGATCAGGTCTTTGACACGGCTGCGAGTCCGCTCCTGATAGGCTGCTGCGCGGCGGGCCGCCTCTGCCCGTGTGGCGGCGCGCCCGATCTCAGCAAGGTCGGCCTCGAACATCGCCCGGCCAACTGGGTCGCCGTAGGCCGGAAAGACACGACGAACAGCAGCGATGAATGCGAGCCCGACCTCCGTCACCTGGATCGGCGGGTCCTTACCCTTCAGCAACTCAACATACTGGCTCTTCTGGAGCTTTGGCAGGATCGTGTCGCGGGTCGCCGCAGTTCCAAGGCCCTTGGGCTCATTGGGATTGGCCGGGTTCTCCAGAGCTGCTTTCAGGGCTGGATTTTCGACCTGGTCGACCAGGCGACCCATGACGACCGGCAACTCGCCGCGGGTGATCCGACGTGGTGGTTCAGTCTTGGCGGTCTCGAGCCGAGCGTCGGTTGCTGTCCCAGGCTCATGATCGCGGATAGGGGGCAGGCGTCCAGTGGTAGGCTCTTCGTCCGGCTTGGCCTTGCCAGGGACAATCTCGTTCTCCTCGTCGGCCTCAGCTCCATACACCGCCCGCCAGCCAGGCGACTTGATCACGCTGCCGCTGATCGAAAACCGCTTCGGGCCGAGCGGCGTTGGGACCTGCACAGCGACGACGGTCCGAGCGTCGATACCGTCAGGCAGGTGGGCTGCCAGGAAACTCTTGGCCACCAGCTCCCAGAGACGCAGGTGATCCCCGCTGACGCTCCCCGGCTGAGGCACCTTGCGCAATGGCACGATGGCGTGGTGCTCGCCCGGATCCTTGACGTAGTGGCCCTTGTTCCCCTTGCGGAACACGAGATCGCCAGCGGCTGGCACAAGACCCGCGAGATCGGTCAGGACCGCGACGACGCTACCGATCACTGTGCTGGCGTCGCCGGTCTGACTGTCGGGAAGGTGCTCGGACTCGGTGCGAGGATAGGTCAGGTATCCCTGATCATAGAGCTCCTGGGCGAGCTTCGCCGTGTGTTGCGGATCCCAGCCGAAGCGCTTGGCGCAGCGTCGGGCGAGAGTGTCCTTGGAGAACAGGCGAGGGGGTGATCGACGCACATCCTTCTGCTCGACACCGAGCGGACCCGACCAGCTTGCAGCGGCCTGCTGAATCGTCTCGGCAACCTGTTGATCAAGGATCTTGTCTTTCGGGGCATGCCAGAGGGTGATCTCGGCTCCGCTGCTCGTTGCAACAGTCAGAGCAATCCTGAAATAGTCCTGCGGGACGAAGTCGCGAATGCGCTTCTCGAGGTCAGCGAGGATCGCAAGCGTTGGCGTCTGAACCCCGCCAAAGCGCCAGGGCTGCCGAAAGGCAGGTGGCCTAAGGCGAAGAGAAATGGCGCGCGTGCCATTGAGACCGAGATGATAGTCTTCATACTGGCGGCACAAGGCCTCCAGGTAGGCTGCATAGTCCCGCTCGCCGGAGTCTGGCTCCTTGGCCATTGCCGCAAAGGCCCGTCGGATTGAGACCTCATCGAGAGCACCCAACTTGAGACGGTCCACCCGACCTCGATACCCAAGATGCTCAAGCACCTCCCAGGCGATCATTGAGCCCTCCCGGCCCGGATCGGTGGCGATGATGACGCGCTCCACGCCCTGAAGTGCCTGCTTGATCGCATCCACCTTGGGCTTGTGCGACTGACCCGAGCGGCTGCTGCCGTATGTAACAGGTATACGCTCGAGCACGATTGGGAGCGTATCAAGGCGCCAAGACTTCCATTCATCCCGAACATTGCCGGGTTCCTCGGCAGCCAAGAGATGGCCCTCGGCGGAGACGCAGACCGTGCTCGGTGATTTGAAGAACCGCTGCAGCTGGCGCATGGCCGAGGGCTTCTCGAAAAAGAACAGCGTGCGCGATGCTGAATGAGGGGTCATGACGTTAGAGGATACGTTCTCGAAGCGAATGCGTGGTCGGAGCCAGTGCTCAGATAAGGGCCTGGAACGAAGAGAGAACATTACTCCTCCGGCTATCAGGCGTCAACGAACCAGCCGCGGACACTAAGCTGAATCAGGGAATCCTACATCATCACGTGCGCTAAATCGTAAAGTGATGACTGCTCCTCCCAATTCTCCCGCTAATAGAGCCAACTCTAAGTGCAACACGGATCTATCCGGCTGAAACAATCCATGAGTGGCGTGTGTTTCCTGCAAACCTTTCACGGGAGACGCTCATGCACGGTGGCAGCATCTCACGGCGCACCCTTTTGGCTGGCGGGCTTGCGTCTACGGTCTGTCTCCGGTCGGAGCTCACCTTAGCGCAGAACTCAACTAAAAGTGGCACTGACTACTTGCACAGCGCTGTGGCACGTCACGCGGAGCCTCTACCCCCGATCGAGGACGAGCAGGCTTTCGGGGCCATGTTCGACCGCTTTGCCGATGCGAAGGTTGTGCTACTCGGTGAGTCCACCCATGGCACCTCCGAGTTTTATCGCGCCCGCTCGGCGATCACACGCCGCTTTATCACCCATCATGGGTTTACCGTCGTGGCGGTGGAAGCCGACTGGCCCGATGCCTCTCATGTTGATGCATATATCCGAGGGAGGCCGCGGCCGCTTGCGCCAGAGAAGCCATTCCGACGCTTCCCAACCTGGATGTGGCGCAACGAGGAAATGCGCAGTCTGGTCGACTGGCTAAAGGTTCATAATGCCGGGGCCACACCCTCACAACAGGCGGGCTTCTATGGTCTTGATCTCTACAGCACGGCAGCCTCAATGCAGGGCGTGACGGGCTATTTAGCCCGAACAGACATCCAGGCCGCAGGGGACGTGCGAGGACACTATGCCTGTCTGGCCGCTTATGGTGACGATCTGGCTGATTACGCCGCCAACTTGATCCGGCCTGGCTTCAACTCCTGCGAGGATGAGGTCGCGGCGGTCCTAAAAATTCTGACCACGAGAGGACCAGCAACCGGCAATGAAGCCCACTTCGATGCACTGCAGAACGCCCGCGTGGTGGTCGGCTCGGAAGGGTTCTACCGCGCCCAAGTCAAAGGGGCCGAATCGTCCTGGAACCTGCGCGACCGGCACATGTTCAGCACTCTTCTCGCGCTGCTTGAGGCTCGAGGGTCGACCGCAAAGGCTGTCGTCTGGGCTCACAACTCCCATGTTGGAAATGCTGCGGCCACTGACATGCGCGATCGCGGCGAGACCAACATTGGCGAGCTTTGCCGGCAGCATTTCGGGAGTGCAGCCTGGCTCGTCGGGTTCGGCACTGACAGGGGCCATGTCCTCGCGGCGTCCCGCTGGGGCGCAGCGCCCGAGGTTAAAGCCGTGCGACCTTCGCTGCCTGAGAGCCACGGCGCCCTCTTTCGCGAGGTTGGCCCCGAGCGCTTCCTGCTCGACTTACGCGTGCCGGATCTGAGAAGAGTGTTACACGCCAAGCGGCCGCAGCGCGCCATCGGGGTGCTCTACCTCCCTGAGACCGAGCGGGTGAGCCACTATTTTGAGGCCTCGCTTCCCGATCAGTTCGACGCCTTCGTTTTTCTGGAGGAGACCCAGGCCGTCACACCCGTGACTGATGCGACCAGGAACCTGCCCGACAATCATCCCTTCGCCTAAACCCCTGGCCCTTGGAGTGCCGCGATTGTGACCGTCACACATCAGACGGCAAACAGCCGCTCACATTTCAGCCCTTCGGCGGAAGTAGGAATACTTAAGCTGCTGAATTTGTTGAGGTAAATGGCGGTGGAGGCAGTCATCCGCGAACCTGTCTCTGACTTGGTGTTCCCTGATACTGCGGAAAATACAGGGATTTTT
>NZ_JAEQMY010000177.1 GCF_016743775.1 Microvirga aerilata
TAGGCCAGCGGATCGGTGACCGATTCCGGCACGACGATCTTGGCGGCAAAGTGCAGGATGCTGTCGACACCATGCTCCTCGATGACGCTTGAGACCAGGGCGGCGTCGCCCACATCGCCCACGACGAGCGTTGCTTCCTGGGGGACGGCCCAGCGGAAACCGGTCGACAGGTTGTCGAGAACCACCACCTGCTCGCCCGCGTCCAGGAGCTCGAGCACCATGTGGCTTCCGATATAGCCCGCGCCGCCCGTCACCAGTACCGCCATGTCCATCCTCCTCAAGGAACTGCCCCGATGCGGCAATCAGGTAGCATTCCGAACTGCGGGATGCCTACCTGATTGCAATACGGCAAATGCCAGTGCCTGAGCCTGATAATGATTAGAAGATCCTTTGTGATCCCGCTCACTCTTGCCTCAGCAGCGCCTCGAGTTCCTTGCGGAACTCGGCGCCGAGCTCCTCGCGCTCCAGGGCATAGGCCACATTGGCCATGAGGAAGCCGATCTTCGAGCCCGTGTCGTAGGTCTTGCCCTGGTACTTCATGCCGAAGAAGGGCTGATCCTTCATCAGGCGGATCATGGAGTCGGTGAGCTGGATCTCGTTGCCCGCGCCGCGCTCCTGGGTGGAAAGCAGGTCGAAGATCTCGGGCTGCAGGATATAGCGGCCGGAGATGATGTAGTTCGAGGGCGCGGTGCCCTTCGGGGGCTTTTCCACCATGCCGGTGATCTCGAAGGTCTGGCCGAATTCCTGGCCCACCGACACGATCCCGTACTGATGGGTCTGGTCCTCGGGCACCTCCTCCACGGCGATGATGTTGCCGCCGTGCCGGCCATGGGCGGCGATCATCTGCTCCATGGAGCCGCGGCTGAGCATGTCGGGGAGGATGACGGCGAAGGGCTCATCGCCCACCAGCTCCCGGGCGCACCAGACCGCGTGGCCGAGCCCCAGCGGCTCCTGCTGGCGGGTGAAGCTCGTCTGGCCGGCCTTGGGCTGGTCCCGGGCCAGGATCTCCAGCTCCTTGGTCTTGTTGCGGCTCTCGAGCGTCCGGTTCAGCTCGTAGGCAATGTCGAAATGGTCCTCGATCACCGCCTTGTTGCGGCCTGTGACGAAGATGAAATGCTCGATGCCGGCGGCACGGGCCTCAT
The DNA here is from genome assembly GCF_016743775.1 of Microvirga aerilata. Classification (GTDB taxonomy): domain Bacteria; phylum Pseudomonadota; class Alphaproteobacteria; order Rhizobiales; family Beijerinckiaceae; genus Microvirga; species Microvirga aerilata. The sequence goes on from NZ_JAEQMY010000177.1 coordinate 1,143, forward strand.
CCACCACATGCTGCACCACGGGACGGTCGACGACGCACAGCATTTCCTTGGGAACGGCCTTGGTGGCCGGCAGGAAGCGGGTGCCGAGACCGGCGACGGGAAGAACTGCTTTGCGGATTCGCTTCATTGAAGGGGCCATGGGCGAGCAGACATACTCGGGTCAGGCACAAGCACGTGCGGGCATCCGCCTGTCAAGCATTTCTGCGTGTTTCGGGAGGAGAGCCGAGCCACGTTTCTACCCAACAGACTTCCCGATGACTATCGTGGTCCTCCGCCCACCCAGTTCGCTTTCAGCCCGTTCAGCACGGCTTATGGAAGGGCCGCGGTCCATAAGGACAGGATCGGACGCTTTGCACCATAGCGTCTCTTCCGCCGGAGTACTATCAACCCGCAATGGATCCTCTCACACGCCTCTCCTTGCTGCTCTGGCAGCTGTCCATACGATGGCTGTCCCGCCGTGAAATCACCGTATACGTCGTGGCGCTTGTGGCTGCCCTCTCCATCGGGCTGATTGAGTGGGCTGGCTATTTGCCAGAGAGCTGGAGAGTCGAGCGTGGGGGAATGCCCAAGGTAACGCCGCTCTGAGGCGGTCCGTTGTTCCATGAGCGGGTGAGGGAGCTGGCGGGTACCCATAGCCCGAGACTTGAGTGGGCTAACGTTCCGGTCCGACTATCAATCTATTCGCGGCCCACAGCCGAGATGCATTCCGCCATTGCAGTGTCATAGCCCCGTAGAATTGGACACGAACTCAGCCTGCAAGACTGTATCGCCAGTGGCACGAGCGTCATGTCTCGGATGGAGAGGCGCCTCGGGCTCCCGGGGGAAGCAGGCCAATGTTCCTCACACCCCAGGGCCTATGCCGCGCTCGGCATGAGGAACCACCCGTTAAGCTGTGTTTGAGCCTCCTGTCTCAAGCAGCGCACCTAAGTCGAATCCTCCTCCGGCCAGTCCCAAGATCACTGCCAAAAGCTCTGTAGGCGGGGTTCCAAACCCAGAGCCACACACCACCTGAGCCCCCCGGTGACGATCACCATCAGCCTGCGGTAGCCCCGTTTTCTTGTGCAATCCACTATTGCGGCTCTTGATACCTCGTTTGACAGCGGACCCGCGGGCTTTTGCGCCTTGTCTCTCTGCGAATCAATGAGAACAAAGGGAGATTCGATCCAAAACCGCTGCAGAGGCACTCAAATGGCAAAGCGTTCCAAAACTCCAAAGCCGCCTAGCCTCATTCCGGAAATTGCCCAAAAGCTCTTTGACCGATTTCCTGTTGCCTACGGCGACGGCGCCTCTGCCTACGACGAGTTGGTGAATGCGGTCATGGAGACGCTTCGGCCCCGAAACCTGATCGCAACGATGCTCGCTAAGGATGTGGCATACTTGACATGGAGGATCCAACACCTCCGCAGTGTGGAAGCGTCCCTGCTGACCCCTGAGAGTGCGGCCTCACAACAATCGTATTCCGCAGCACTGGCCAAGGCCCATGCCGCGGAGATGCTACCTTGGCTTAATACGCCGACCGAGGTGCTCAATAAGCGCCCCAAGGATGAGAAAGAGAGGGCCCGCCTGCTAGAAGAGTTCATTCGCGATGAGCCGGATGCTTACAAAAAGCATCTGCAGCGCCAAGCAGAGGCAGACGAAAGAATGAAGGAGATCCTTCCACCTGCTATGTCAGATCCAAAGTCCGAACCCACCCCCCAGGCCATCTCACCGGATGAAGCGGCCCGGTTGGCCGCCGAAACGTTCAAGAAGAACAGCCGCGAGATCGACCTCATCAGCCACCTCATCGCCGACGCCGAGGCCCGCCGCTACGCGGCCCTCCGCGAGTTCGAACGTTACCAGACTAGTCTTCCCGCGCACGCGCAATCCGAAGTGATCCTTGACGCCGAATACACCGAGGCCCGTTCTCCCAAACGCCGGAAGCGGGCATGACCACAGAGCGCAAACGACAGGCGAACCAACGGAACGCGCAGCGAAGCACGGGACCTAAGACCTCCGCTGGCAAGGCGCGATCCAAGCAGAATGCCTGGAAGCATGGACTGGCGGTGCCGGTCGAGGTACAGCCGCACTTTGCGGACCTGATCCACGACCTGAAAGCGAGCTTGAAGCAGGACATCGCGCCGGCGCAACCGACGGAGGAGGACTTGCAGGCTGTTGCCGTCGCCATGCTGGAGGTCGTGCGCGTCCAAAGCGTGCAGTGCCTGCTCCTCGACGAACTGGCTCAGCACTGCTCCGGTCGGTCGGCGGCCGATTCAAGCTCCTCCAGATCCGGGCTTGCCGAGCTGATGCAGCACCTTCTCCGTGTTGACCGCTATGAGCGTCGCGCCCTCTCGCGCCGCAAATTTGCCATCCGATCGCTCGGTGAGGCTAATGCCGAGCGAGGATGACCGGGCCAGTCCTCCCAGACGTCAGTGTGTCATCGCGGCACGATCTTGCCCGACAAGGTTCGTTTGCATCGGTTGGCCCGGCCGAAGGACAGCGGCCGTTTAGCCGCCTCCCCGCCCAGGTACCGGATCTTCTGCCACCTGGCCCAGGCATTGCCGAGGATCCTCTCGGGCCTTCTCCATGGCACACGATTTACGGACGGACCCCAGGTTGTGGATCTCGTCAGCGCCCCCAAGGTCAACCGCGCAAATGTGCCCGGCAGCCCAGCGTTCGCGCACCTGATCGGTCGTGCGCTGACACAGACCGCATACTCCGGCCGCCCCAGCTATGTGGCCGAACCCGTGCCTGATTGGGTCATGCTTTTGACGTTGTTCAACTGAATGGCAAACGTGTTCAACAATGAGGAACCCTGATGAGTAGTGCCCCCAAACACACAAAACGGCCCCAGCCGCTCGCCGTCGATGCCCCACGCTGTCGCCATCGCGTCGTCCTCGACACAGCGGAGCGTGCCGGCCTTCTCAAGGGTGAAAAGGGCCGCATTGCGGGATGGGTCCGGGCAGAGCTTATTCGTGCGGGGAAAGAACGCTCAGGCCGCACGTCCAACACTCAGCTGCTTGAGTATGCCTTGGCGAAGGTCGCCCTGGAGGACAACTTTTGTTCAAAGATCCGGGTGCGCAAGGGAAGGGTCTCCACCAAACAAGGTAATCTGGACCGCCAAGAGGTTGGCACCAGAACATAACAAATAGCTGCTGCAAGCCATCGCATTGGTCGGTCGCAGGCGGCAAGGTGCAGACTTCCCGTGCGGCATTGCAACCAGCTCGCCCAGAACTTGCCGAGGCATAGCTTCGGTTTACGGGATACTGTTGACATCATACGGGATATCCGTATAGTCGTCCTGTGGACGCGGCAGCCGAATTCGAATGGGATGACGCCAAGGCTTCAGCCAATGAGGCCAAGCATAGCGTCCGCTTTGACTATGCGGCAGCTGTGTTTTTGGATGACGATCGGCTCGATCTCGACACCACCCGCGCAGACGATGGCGAGGAACGTCGTAAGGCGATCGAGCTCATCGACGGCAAGCTCTACACAGTCGTTTACACCCTGCGCGGCTCCGTTTGCCGCCTTATCTCAGCTCGTCGTTCCAATGCCAAGGAGAGCAGGAGCTATGGCTATCACGCGCAAGACCCTTGAGGATCTCCGGTCCAACCCGCCTCGCCTTAACGCAGTAGAACGCGCCCGCCTTGACACGATGACGCAGGAGGAGATCGAGCGCAATGCTCTCGAAGATCTAGACAACCCACCCGCCTCCGAGGAGGAACTGGCGCGCGCCGTCGCGGCGCGTGCTGTCCGCCGGGCGCGTCAGCGCACGGGGCTCAGTCAGACCAAGTTTGCCGAACGGTTTCAGATTAACCTCGCGCGTCTGAAGGATTGGGAGCAGGGCCGGTTCATGCCGGATACAGTGGCCCTCGCCTACCTGAAAGTGATCGAAACGGACCCTGAGGCTGTGGCTCGGGCGATCGATGCCGCTTAACCGCCGAACCGGAGAGGGTTAGAGCCCCACGCCCGGGAGACTGGCGCGGTGGGTGCATCGCACCAGACCCTGACGCTTACCTGGGCCAAGCGGATCGAGGATACGGATCAGGCGAGGAAGTCGCTGTCACCGATCAGCGAGCGGGCGACCCCCTCCAGCACGAGGATGTCGGAGCCGCTCTGGATTACCGTGTCGCTTCCCACCTGCGCGATGC
>NZ_JAEQMY010000178.1 GCF_016743775.1 Microvirga aerilata
CGTGAATGGGGCCGTATTGGTCGACCTGGGCAACGAAGAGTCGAGCTCTACGAAAACCAGTCATGTGCAGTGGAAGCTCTTGAAACCTGGCTCCAGCGAAAGCGGCGACGTGGCTACGAGCTCAGGAAGGGCTAGGAGAATTGCCGTGACCGAAACGAGGAAGAGTGTGCACGATCCCGTATGCTGAAGTCGAAGGTGCGGAGACGGACCGGTCATGCTGTCAACATTGAACCAGTTCACTGACAAGCGGCGCGTGCCGTTCGATTATGTTCATAACACACCATCTTGCGGCCTAGAACATCCCGATACTCATCCCTGCCGCAAGTGCGGCCCCGAGCTCTTCGCAGCGCTTCAGATCGTCTGATCCAATGATCTTGGGAGCCAGGATCGCTTCAGGTATCTGCGCGTGGGTGCAGACGATTAACGGATCGGCGATAGGTTTGAGCCGCCATCCCGTCGCGATGCGCTCAACTTGACGGGCTGCGTTGTGACCGTCGCTGCCGGCGCAGATCAGCGTCGCATAGGCGCGCCCGCTGATCCGATCGAGCGCAGGATAGTAGGTGCGGTCAAAGAAATCCTTCATAAATCCGGCCATGGCCGCCAAATTTTCAGGCGTGCCGAAGATATAACCGTCTGCCTCGAGGAGGTCGGCTGCCTGAGCCGCTGGTGCCGGAAGCAGGTGAACGCGAACGGTCGGCTCTGACGCTGCCCCACGGGCAGCAGCCTCGACCATCTGACGAGTGCCTCCCGTCATCGAGTGATACACGATCAGGAGCGTTTTCGTCAGGTTTAAGTTCACCATGTCGTCCATCGGCTGAGATCCTGGACCTGACGGCGGGTGCCAGCAAGAGGATGAGCCAGCTCAGTGTCTTGGAATTCATGCCACCTTTAAAGCCAAGCTTGAGGCTGATATGGACGACTTGACATTCCTGCAACTCATCCCAATATCTCGGGTAAGTGGATTGGGGGTTGTCCCCGGTCGGCGCTGGGCCTCGGTTTACCGGGGCCTTTCGCTTTTCTAGGGGAAAACCTTCCATCCCCACACCTTCGGAAGGATGCTCCCATAGGCCCGGTTTTCCTGTTCGTGCAGGGGCACGAGGCGCTGCTTGTCGCCCTTGCCGCGCACCAGCAGCATCCGGGTGCCGGGCGGCGCCGCATCGGAGGGCAGCGACAGCGCCTCGCTGATCCGCATGCCGGAGGCATAGAGCGTCTCGAACAGGGCAGCGCGGCGGGCATAGCCGGCCTGACGGTAGAGGCCCACGGAGGAATCGGCCGCCAGCCGATGAGCCGTCTCCAGGAGCGCCTCCGTCTCGGCAATGGAGAGGACGAAGGGGAGCTTGCGCGACCGCTTCATGCTCGACAGGTGAGCGGTGGGGTCACGGGAGCCGAGTTCCTCGGCGATCAGGAACTTGTGCAAGCCGCGGGCCACCGTAATCCTGCGGGCGATGGTGGATCCGGCATAGCCGCGCCCATCGAGACCAGCGATATAATCCCGGATCTGCTCCAGGCCGACCCCCTCTAGACTGAGCCTGCTCTCATCTAGCCAGGCGAGGTAACAGTTGAGATCGTCAGTGTAGGTGTCGATGGTACCGGCAGATGCCCCGAGCTCCGTTGCCATGGCATCGAGCCAGAGCTGGGCCAGCCGCTGATTGGTCCGCATGAAATCCTCCCGATCGGGAGCAACATGGCACGACATCCGTTACTGGCTTCTTGTCAAAACTCCGCAGCAACCATCCGCCACGATCGCGCTTTTCGTCCGAGCTCTATCCATTGCGATTGGCTTTATACCGTCAGGGTCTTGAGCTTGTTTCGGCGGTTCGGGTCCAGCTTCAACGGAAGTACTGTCACAATCATCTGCTCTCGCCGCTGGTAGACGATTCTCACCTTCGAGGATGCTGCCAGATTGCGGCGTGTCAGCTTGGCGATGACCATAACCCTGGGGTAGGGGGCCCAGTAGGGGCTTGCGAATGCAACTCGGTACTTGAGCTCGATCCGATCAACCAGGTCGATCAAGGAGGCAGGATCATAATCATCGAGATTGTAGCGCTCGCGGAATCGCCGGAGCGCATGGATCGTCCAGTGACGTTCGATCGCCGCCATGATGGCCTGATGAGACTTGGTGAGGGTCATGACTGCTCGACAAAGAACCCCGTAGCCATGATCAGGATTATGTTTCACATCAGCTCGATTGCAATCACAGCCTCCAACAGAATTGGCCGTAATCCAACGTGATGCTAGACTCTCGCCCATGACACAGATGGCTGACGAGATCCGCGCCCTCCTTGCTGATCTGTACGGTGATCCTGAGGACTTCCTGAAGACGCCGCACCGGTGGTTCGGCGGGCGTTCGCCGGACGAGCTCATGGCAACTGAGGCGCGCCAGTTCGTGCTCCTGAAGTTCCTTCGCGGGAGAGATCACGTGCCGCCCATTGAACCAGATCGAGACTTCAAGCCCTACACGACGGCAAACGCCGACGACAGCATTGACCAGGCAATCGCCCGTCTCAAGGAGCAAATCGAGCAGCTCAGGGCTCTCAAGGGATCTGGACCGGAGATCGCCACGGTCATCGGAAGAGCACGAGAGGTTTATGGCGATGAGGGCCTGCTGTGGCTCCTTGAGTATAACCAAGTGCTGCAGACGACGCCTTTGGAACTCGTCCTCCAAGGCAAGGCCGAGCGCGTCCTCAGGCAGCTTGGACGAATTGAGCACGGAGTATACGCATGAGCGCGCGGAGGAGGGGCGACTGATTGCCTCTCGCCGATGAACAATCGGCAGATCATCGGAGACGCACATGGAGACTTGCTACTGAGATGACCGAAGAAGCGATAGCCGAGATGATAGCGGCCGGCGAGGTACGGAAGGTAGAACTGATCCGTACGGCTGGTGGGCTCTACACGCTCTCGGAGGTCGCCGCGATCCTCGCAATCTCCGAGCCATTAGTCGAGGAGCGGCGTAAGGCGGGGGAGCTTATCGCCGTCAGGTTGGCTGAAAGCTACTGTTACCCGGCCTGTCAGTTCACGCCGCACGGGATCGTGACGGGGCTTCCCGGGGTCTTGGCCGTGATGCCGGTCCGGCATGACTGGATGCGGCTTGAATGGCTCCTGATCCCGCATGAGGCGCTGGAAGGGCTTTCCCCGCTTGAGGCTCTGAAAGCAGGGCGCCTCGAGGACGTCATAGACATCGCTCGGGACCATGAAGGACAGAGTCCTTTTGCAGATCTTGACCATGAGGCTCCTCGAAAAGTGGAACACCGCCCGCGATCTTTGGATCGGCCGCTCGACGATACCGGGAAGGGAGTTCTTGTCATGAAGGGATCCGGCCTCGGGCCTCTGGTCAGTCTGGAAGAGGGTAAGGCGCTGCTGGATGAAATCACTGTCGATGATGACTCAACAGACTGGGCAGCATCCGAACTCCTGGCTGCTGACCGCATGGCGGAGAAGCTCGGTATCTCCGCTGCGACGCTCGATCTGTGGCGAGATGGTGGGACGGTCATTGCCTTCCGCAAAGACGCCCATGAGTTCGTCTATCCGGAGCGCCAGTTTGAGCACTCCCGACCGATCGAGGGCCTCGACCGGGTTGCGGCATACTTTCCGTTCCCTGCGGAGGCGTGGGAGTGGTTGGTCACGCCCAATCCGTACACTGATAGTGCGGCACCGGTCGACCGGCTGCGGTCAGGGCACATCGACGAGGTCGTTCGGGCTGCGGAAGGTGCGAATGACTATCAGTGAAGATACGAACGCAAAGCGAGACGACACGATTGTCTCGGATCCTGAAATCCTGGGTGGCATTCCGGTCATCTAAGGCACACGGGTCTTGGTCTATGACGTGGCGGCATCCGTCATGGCAGGGATCCCGCGGGATCGAATTCTGGCCGCCTATCCCACCATCAAAGAATACCATCTGGATCTAGCTGTCGCTTATGCTGAGGCCAATCGATTGCAAGGTCGGACTCGCGGGATTTCACAATAGCCAGGCGCAACTCCGGTGAGGTCCGGGCAGATACCGCGGAGGAAGGGATGATCGCCGAGCCTCAGAATCTTGAGCACGGAGGACGTGAATGGTCCGAGCAACTCAGGAGCGCGGTTCGAGAAGCTATCGCTGCAGCAGTCATCGAGCATCAGAGAAAGGGAAATCCCGTGTACTTCGCGGACGATGCGGGTTGCTTGTGTGTGATGATGCCCGACGGACATGAGCGCCAGCTGACCAATGTCGAGATCGAGGCTTTCACGCGATAACCGTTTGCCAGGACCACTTACGTACCGAGGCAACCGAAGGCTTTGTTGCAACTTCGGCCATATCAAATGCGAGGGGCCACGCTGCCAGCCGTTAGCAGACTTCTTGTCAAAAGTGTTGTTATCAGCCGCTTTCCGGTTTGTGACAGGTTCGAAACAAGGATGAGAGTCAATAGACCTGTCGTGTCCCTCTCCCGCGGTGACTAATAACCTGCTCGGGCAACAATATTCGACAATGGCACACATCTGTCGCCTGTCACTCATGCACCAGACCGGCCACCTCAATGGCACTTGGGTCACGCGGATAACGACAATGGGCTGGGGCTCACACCCAGCCGCATCCGCTCAGGCGAATTGAGCGTGTTTGCCCGTCACGGCCCCAACCGCGTCAAAGCTCCTTGTGAGCGCTCGCCAAGGGTTGCCGATCTCCCTCAATTCGGACCCGTTGGAGCTGAATCCGTTCCCGTCGGCTCCGAGGGACAGCGATCGTTCAGGCCTGTGTGTCATCGGACCGGCCCATGTCGGGAGATCGAGCGCCTGCATCGCTTCTCGGGCACCCACAACCGTCGGGTCATTCAAGCCATCCTTGGCCGGCGCGGCATCGAGCGCTGCCGCATAAGGCTTCTTCAGTCTCTGCGTCCGAGCAGAGCCGTCTAAGCAGCCGAGCCATTGATGCGGCTGCGGTCATTGTAAACCTGAAGCCGTGCGGCGCGGCGTTCATCCCGCAAGTCCCGGCGGGCAAGGCACTGCCGAATGTGCCTGATGACCATCGGACCGGCTGCGTACCTGCGGCAGGGTCAGGTGCTGGGCAAGAGAAGACACCAGGTGAAGCAATCCCAGGAGAGAATGACGGGAAGATCACCGGACGGTTGAAGGACAAGACGAGATAAATCCCAAAAGGACACCTCACGCCTCGCTCAAGGGCGATCCGAAGCGGTGCAGCACCTGAGACAAGGGTGACATCGTCGATCCTTCGACGGGCGGCCCGCACAACGCAGGCCAGCCCACCCTCATCATCAACCCTCATTGAGAC
>NZ_JAEQMY010000179.1 GCF_016743775.1 Microvirga aerilata
TGATCCGCCTGGAGACGAGCGCATCAGGCCATGGCGCAAGCCTCACATCGCAAACGAAGGGTGCAACTGTAGTGCTAAGTGCGGCAAAGCTGAGCCGTGAGGAGCCCTGGCGAGATAGCTTTATGCTCAGCAGCTCGTCGCCTTCGGCAGGCAAAGTGCGGCTAGGGATATGACCTACGCTGCGAATTGTTCATCCCGGCCGCGGTTCCAAGCGGTCGTTTTGTCCATCTCTTTCCATCATCTCGCAGGCCTCAGCAGGGAAGTCGCTGGTTACTGAACCGATCTCATAGTCAGAACCACAGACGGGGTGCAGGAAGGAGTGGACGCCCTGCCATTTCGGGTGGCATGAGCTACGCTCCTCGCTTGGTAAGCATCATCCTGCGCCAGCATCAGCAGGGCAATACTACGCCCGCATGAGGTTGCGGTCCCCAGATCATGGTATTGTGCACGGGAGATATCGGGTATTTTCGCCTCTAAAGCCCGTCCCGTTCAAGATTGGTGCTTGGTGAACTCCTCTCGCGTATCGATGTCCTGAATGATAGCGGGATCTTCGGTACGCCATTCCAGAACATCCAATCTTCCACGTAGAATCGAGCCTGCGCCGACATCCCCGGATAGCCCTTCGATCACGGTCTGAAGAGTTCGCGAGAGCACCACGGGATTGCCTCTCTGACCGTTCAATACGGGAATAAGAGCCGCCGGCTCGCCCCTGCCCTGCCAGCCAGCGATGAGAGCGTCGACGAGCTCTGATCTCACAAATGGCATGTCCGCGAGGAGGATGATTGCGGCCCGAATCTCCGATGGCAAGGCGGAGAAGCCGGCTTTCAGTGATGTTGACAGCCCATCCGCGAACAGGGGATTGTGAACGATCTGGACTGGAAGTCCCGTCAGCTCTGCCAGAACGTCTTCAGCGCGATGACCGGTGACCACAGTCACGGGATCGGCCGTGGACTGAACGGCGGCCTCCGCCACATGGCGAACCAGGGCCTTGCCGCCGACACGGGCCAGCAGCTTCGGCTCCGTGCCGAAACGGGTGCCGCGCCCGGCTGCCAGGAGGATGGCCGCCACACCTCTCATTCCTCGCCCTCGCTCTCGCCGCCCTCGCGCGGCTGTGGCCGGGAGACAATCTCCATGAGAAGCCCTCCGACGCCTAGGGACATGATGTCGGCCCGGGTCACGGGCACGTCTGCCAGAAGGCGGTGCAGGATCCAGTCGAATCCGTTCTCCTTTGAAGACCGGGCGCAGCCGGGGGCACCGATCACGGGCTTGCTGGCGATGAAGCCGACAAGAAGCAGATTACCTGGATCGACCGGCATGCCGAAATGCTCCACCCGCCCGCCGGCCATCTCAATGGCCGATGGAATGACGTCGCGACGGTCTGCAATCGCCGAGGCTCCGAAGACGAGAATGAGTTCCGTGTCACCAACTGCCTGTGAAGCCAATTCCAGCGCCAGGGCAGCCGCCTCGTGGGGCACGCGGCGATCCTGCATGATCCTTGCACCTGTCGGCTCCAGCCGCCTAGCGAGCACGGCAAGGGTCTTGTCGATCACGCCTGACTTCAGGCCTGGAAGAGTCGTCGAGACAACTCCGACCGTACGCCGCGTGTAAGGCGCAACCCGTAAGGCGCCCCTCCCGATCCTGTCCTTCCCCTTCTGCAGCAGGACCTCCGGGATGGCATAGGGAATGATCTTGACGGTGCCGACCATCTCCCCTGCGACAACAGGCTTATAGGCTGGCAGGGTTGCGGCCGTCATGGCCTCGTCGACGGCATTGAGGCCGTGGATCGCGTCGGCATCGATAAGAAGAACGCCCCCGGTCTCAGCGTAGAGATTTGATCGCCCGGTGAAAGGAGCTTCGACGGTGATATTGTCTCCTGCGAGCGCTTGGGCCAGTCGAAAGGCTGCCGCGTCCTCGGCAATGTCGCCGGGTTCGAATTGGGCTGCGATCATCGTTCCAATGCCGGCCTGCTTCAGGCGCAGGGCGATGTCCGGCGTAACGAGGGTTCCTTTCTTCACCACCATCTCGCCAGCCCGGACGCTGTGAGCCGCCAGGGCTCCGACGGCTTCCTCAACTGGAACCTCTCCGAACTTCACGCCGAACGCCTCCGCTCCTTACGCAGGGTCGCGACGATCTCGGCCAGAATCGAGACTGCGATTTCCGCAGGAGAAACGGCCCCGATGTCGAGGCCGATGGGCGCATGGATGCGGGTGAGATCCACTTCCGTGAATCCAGCCCCAGTCAGGCGCTGAACGCGGCGATCATGGGTTTTACGCGAGCCGAGCGCGCCGATATAGAAGCACTCCGACTGCAGGGCGGCTTTGAGCGCGGGATCGTCGATCTTCGGATCGTGGGTGAGTGCGACGACAGCCGTATACCGGTCAACCCCGATCTCAGGCAGAACCGCATCGGGCCACTCCGCGAGCACCGGCACATCGGGGAAGCGCTCAGGCGTCGCGAAAGCCGTACGGGGGTCGATGATTGTGACGTCGAGATCGAGGCCCCTGGCCATTGGCGCCAGCGCCTGACTGATATGGACAGCGCCAATGACGACCACCCTGATCGGCGGCATCTGCACGGTCAGGAAGAACTGGCGGCCATCCTGCTCGACGAGCCCGCTCTTGCCCCAGCGCAGGCTGTCCTGCAGTTCCTGTCCCAGCGGATCGCCTCCAACCTCCGCCTCCCGGACGAGACGCTGCTCGCCGGATGCAACATCGGTCACGAGGACCGCGGCGCGCCGGGCGGTGCGCTCCGCATTGAGGTCTGCCAGGAGGCTCAGGCGCATGCCATCTAATCCAGTCGCTCGACATAAACCCGGATCCGCCCACCGCAGGACAGTCCAACCTGCCAGGCGGTCTCGTCAGCCACCCCGAACTCGATCATGCGCGGTTTTCCATCGGCAATCACATCCATGGCTTCCGTGATAACTGCGCCCTCGACACATCCGCCGGAGACGGAGCCGAGGATGTTCGTGTCCTCATCGACCACCAGATGGCTGCCCGCGGGTCGGGGTGCCGATCCCCAGGTCTCGACCACAGTCGCGATCGCAACGCTCCTGCCCTCGCGGCTCCAGGCTTCTGCCGTCTTCAGGATGTCAGCGTCGGTCGAGTGCATGAGATTTCCTAGCATAAAGGAGCGTGTGTAGAGACCGCTCGACGGTCGATACTGCCACCACCATGCCTTGAACCGCAACCGGGATGCGAACCGGCGACCTTTCCGAACGTTGACAGGCGCCTTCATGCGGCATCTGATCCACCGGGAACAAGTACCTCCGTCCGATGGATTGCGCGTAGGATGCTCAACGACATCTACAGCCGCCGTATCCTAGAGCTTGCGGCCGACATCCCGCTTCAGGGAACGCTGCCAGATGCGCATGGAAGCGCGAAGGCGCACTCGAAATTGTGCGGGTCCACTGTTACAGTGCACCTAAAACTTGACGACAATGTCGTGAGCGCCTTCGCTCAGGAGGTGAAAGCCTGCGCGCTGGGTCAGGCCTCCTCGTCGATCATGGGGCGGCATGTGATCGGCTCGACCGTGGAGGAGCTCCGGACAGTCCGGGAGGAGGTCCACCGCATGCTGAAGGCGAGCGGGCAGCCGCCGTCCGGCAAATGGGCGGACCTTGCCGTCCTTAAGCCGGTACGCGATCTGAAAGCCCGTCACGCCTCCGTTCTCCTTGCCTTCGATGCTGTGGTCGATGCACTTGCCCGAGCCGCCGCGAAGGAAGCGGCTGCCGCGGGTTCCACCAATTGAGCACCGCGGTTTCGCGTGCATTGCAGCAACGCTTGGCAGGTGACGGGCTGCGTGATTTGCACTTACTCTACCGCTCAGGCTGTTCACAGGAGGAGAACCACCACAGAGGGCACGCTTCCTTCACCCTTTTCGCCCCTCCGGGTACACATCGCTCGTGGGCAGGCTAGCGATGACAAGCCTTCCGGTCCAGGCGGTCTCGCCTTCCCTCGAGGCGGTCCTAGTCTAAGAGAGGCCCAGGCGCAGCTCTCGGCCTTCTGGCGGGCACGGCGATACTGAACATCATCCTCGTCGGGTTCCCCTAGATGGTCTGCCGACCGGCCATGCGAACGTGATCAGGTCAGCCACCCGACTGTGGCAATGCCAGTGATCGTAAGCCTATGTGGTTAGTAGACGCCTAGCATCTTAAGAGCCGCGATGACCAATACCACGCCGAGAGCTTTGAGGATTGCCGGGCTGGCCAGTCTTAATCCGAAGGTCGTGCCGATCAAGCCACCCAGGAACACTGCGCCAGCATAAAGCGGGAGCTCTGCCGGAAGAGCCTGTACCGAAGCGATGTTGCCCAGCAGGCCAGCGAACGAGTTGCACAAAATGAAGGCTGCGACGATGCCCGAGGCTGTGCGGGTGTCGGACCAGCCCATGAACAGCAACAGGGGCGACAGGAAGATACCGCCTCCCGTGCCCGTCAGGCCGGACAGCAGGCCGATGCCGATCCCCTAGACGATCCCCCAACCGATGGGAATGTGCTTGGTCTCCGGCGCGATCCTGACTCTTCCGGACCATAGGAGGCGGGCGGCAGCAAGCAGCAATATCACTCCGACCAACGGGCGGTAGAACTGTCCCGGCAACTGGATCGAGCCGCCGACGAAAGCCAACGGCACGGCTCCGATCAGGACGGGCCACAGGGTTCGCCAATGGAACAGGCCAGCCTTAACATAACGGAAGGTTGTCAGGCCGGAGACTAGGATGTTGAGGACCAGAGCCGTGGGCCGCATCACCGCCGGGGGCACCCCGAACAGGGCCATGGCCGCGATATAGGCCGACGCACCGGCATGACCGACGGATGTGTAGAGGGCTGCTCCGAGGAACAGGCACAAGGCAAGGAGCAACTCGGCAGTGGCAGGAAGGTGCATCAGTGGAACCTAGCCGCAGCAAGCTCTCCACACCAGCTTTCCCATGGCATCAGCCCCCTGTCATGCTCATGTGACGCCCGACCGCCGGGCGATTACGGCGGTCGATGATGAAATCGTGGCCCTTCGGCTTGCGGGCGATGGCATCGACGATGGCCCGGTCGAGAAGGTCGTTGCTCTCCAAGGCACGCACCGGCGCCCGCAGATCAGCCGTATCCTCCTGTCCCAGGCACATGAAGAGCTGGCCCGTGCAGGTCAGCCGCACCCGGTTGCAGCTTTCGCAGAAATTGTG
>NZ_JAEQMY010000017.1 GCF_016743775.1 Microvirga aerilata
GCTCTCCACAACCTTCGGCACCTCCCCTGGACCCTCGACGTCGTGGGCGACGGCGAAGCGCGACACAAGGTGGAGCGGCTGTTTGCTCCCCTCGCGCCACGGGTGCGCCTGCATGGAAGGATCGACAGCAAGGCGGACCTCAAGGCGCTCTATGAGGCTGCCGATCTTTTCGTCTGGCCTGCGGTCAACGAGGCCTACGGCATGGTGCTGCTCGAGGCGCAAGCCTTTCGCTGCGCGGTGGTCGCCGGCGCTTACGGGGGCGTCGCCAGCGTGGTGAAGCACGGCAAAACCGGCTTGCTGACCCCGCCCGGCAGCATTGCGGGTTTTGCCGATGCAGTGGGCCATCTCTTGCAGGATCGGGAAATGCGTCATCGTCTCGGCTTCGCCGCCTCCCGTTTCGTCAGGCAGGAACGGGATCTCGATCGCGCCGCCGAGCGCCTGCGCGATGCGCTCCGGCCGCTCACGGACGGAGCCCGACCATGAGCCTGCGCGTCCTGATTGCCGTCACGCATCTTCTCGGAGCGGGCCACCTCACCAGAGCCGCCGCCTTGGCACGCGCCTTTGCTCAAGCGGGGCACCAGACGACGCTTGTGTCGGGCGGAGCCCCCGCCCGCCTCACGCCTCTCGATCATGTTTCCTTCATCCAGCTGCCGCCCGTGCGCATCGTTGGCACGGACTTCAAGACACTGCTCGACGAAGCAGGGGTTCCGGTCGATGACAGTTATCGCGGCGCCCGGCAGGATCTTGTGCTCAAAATCCTCGAGGCTGCTCGGCCCGACGTTTTGATCACGGAGCTCTTCCCCTTCGGGCGGCGTGTTCTGGCGGAGGAATTCATGGCCCTCGTCGAGGCTGCCCGCGCGCTGAACCCGCGCCCGCTCATCCTGTGCTCGATCCGCGACATCCTCGTGGCGCCCTCGAAGGCAGAGCGGATCGGGGAAGCCCATGAACGGGTTCTGCGCAACTACGATGCGATCCTCGTCCATGGCGATCCGCAGCTCGTTCCGCTCGAAGCCTCATGGCCGGTGGACGAGCGGATTGCGCCGCTTCTCCGCTACACCGGCTATGTGGATGAGAGCGAGAGCCCTCCGCCGCAGAAGGAGAAGCAGGGCATCGTGGTGTCGGGCGGGTCGAGCGCGGCAAGCCTTCCGCTCTACCGCGCAGCCGTCGAGGCGGCACGCAGCCTGACGGATCGCCTCTGGCGCGTCCTGATCGGACGGGGGGTGCCCGAGGCGGAATTCGAAGCTCTCCGGCGGAGCGCTCCCGCCCACGTCACCGTCGAGCGGGCACGACCCGATTTCCGTGCCCTCCTGTCCGGGGCCGAACTGTCGGTCAGCCAAGCGGGCTACAACACGGTCGTCGATCTCCTGCGCTGCGGCGTCCGGTCGGTTCTCGTCCCGTTCGAGGCGGGCCACGAGACGGAGCAGCGGCTTCGCGCGGAGCGCCTGAAGGCGCTGGGCCTTGCCGCAATCGTGCCGGAGGCGGAGCTGTCGCCGGAGCGTCTTGTGGAAGCGATCCGGCAGGAACTTCCACATGCATCCTACCAGTCTCCTTCCATCTCGCTCGATGGCGCAAGACGGAGCGTTGCCGTTGCGGAAGATCTCGCTCTCGCCAGACCGGCTCTTCATCGGACCATCGACTGGTCCCCTCTCGATCAGGCCCTGGATCGGGCACGGGACCGGAGCTGCCCTGTTGGCTTCTGGTGGCGGGATGACGACGCGGTTGCCGCGACGCCCCAGCTCGACCGGCTCCTCGCCCTTGCCGGGCGCTTCGATGCCGGAATCGCGCTCGCGGTCATTCCCCAGGCTCTCGAAACTTCCCTGATCCGGCGCATGGCCGATGAGGACCGGGCCTTTGCTCTCGTGCATGGATGGAGCCATGCCAACCATGCGCCTGCCGGCCAGAAGAAGGCCGAGTTCGGTGCTCACCGTCCGCGCGAGATCATGACGTTGGAGGCCGAACAAGGGCTGCATCGGGCAAGGGAGCGCCTCGGGCCGAAGCTCCTGCCGGTCTTCGTTCCGCCCTGGAACCGGATCTCCGCCGATGTCATCGCCCCCCTGCCGTCCCTGGGCTTTACGGCTCTGTCGACCTTCGGGGATCGGGAGACCGCGTTTGCAGCGCCGGGGCTCACCCGGATCAACACCCATATCGACCCCATCGACTGGCATGGCACCCGCAGCCTTGTCGAGCCGGAAGAGCTCGTCGCCGGCATCGCCGGGGCCGTCGAGCGGCGGGTTGCCGGCAAAGCCGATCCGAACGAGCCCATCGGCTTTCTCACCCATCATCTCGTTCATGACGAAGTCATCTGGTCGTTATGCGAAAGGCTTATGGCCCATCTTGCCGATCGGGAAATTTATTTCCTGAGGCCCGATGAGTTGCTTCGCAATGGAAACAGGATCACGGTTGCGATCTAATGCGTTATGCTCGTAGCCTCTGGAGGAGCATATGGAAGCGCCGCTCCTGTCGGTTCGCCAACTGACAGTCGATTTTCACACCGATGCCGGAGACTTCCGGGCCGTCGATGGTCTGACGTTCGACATTCCCAAAGGGAAAACCGTGGCGCTCGTGGGCGAGTCCGGTTCCGGCAAGTCCGTCACGGCTCAGGCCATTCTCCAGATCCTGTCGAAGAAGGCCCGCATTTCCGGGGGCTCCATCCTGTTCAAGGATCCGACCAACGGCGCCCCTGTCGACATTGCGGAGCTGCGGCCCGAGAGCGATGCCATGCACGCCCTGCGCGGCGGGCGCATCGCCATGATCTTCCAGGAGCCGATGACGTCCCTGTCGCCGCTGCACACGGTCGGCGACCAGATCTCCGAGGCGCTCACCATCCACGCCAAGGTGGATCAGGGCGAGGCGAACCGGCGGACGATGGAGGTTCTGGCGCGGGTCGGGTTTCCGGATCCGAAGCGCGCCTTGCGAACCTATCCGTTCGAGCTCTCCGGCGGCCTGCGCCAGCGCGCCATGATCGCCATGGCGCTCATCACCCGCCCGGCCCTGCTGATCGCCGACGAGCCGACAACGGCCCTCGACGTGACCACGCAGGCCCAGATCCTGGACCTGATCAAGGAGCTTCAGGGCGAGACCGGCATGTCCGTGCTCCTGATCACCCACGATCTCGGCGTCGTCGCCAACGTGGCCGACGAGGTGGTGGTCATGTACCGCGGGCGGATCATGGAGGCCGGCTCCCGGGACGACATCTTCCGCAACGCGCAGCATCCCTATCTCCAGGCGCTCATGCGCGCCGTCCCGCGCTTCGCCATGGGGGAGAACGAGCGCCTGACCCCGATTCGCGAGGTGACGAGCTCGGCCCTTGCGACCGCTCATGCGCCCGAACGCGTCCAACCCGCAGGGCCCATCCTGAAGGTCGAGGGCCTGACGAAGTGCTTCACGCTCCGATCCGGCTGGTTCTCCGGCAAGACCAGGGAGATCCGCGCCGTGAACAAGGTCGACCTGGAGCTTCCCGCGGGCAAGACCCTGGGCCTCGTGGGCGAATCCGGCTGCGGCAAGACCACCGTTTCCAAGATGATCATGCGCGCCCTTCCCCCCAGCGCGGGCCGGGTGATGTTCGACGACGGCACGGGCCTCAGGGACGTGCACCAGCTCGAAGGGGAAGCGCTGACCGATTACCGGCGCACGGTGCAGTTCATCTTCCAGGACCCGTTCTCGTCGCTCAACCCGCGCATGACCGTGTACGAGCTTCTCACGGAGCCCTTGCGCATCCACAACATCGGCACGTCGGACGGCCGCTACGAGCGGGTCAAGCAACTCCTCGACATGGTGGGCCTCGACCAGCGTTCCTTGCGGCGCTATCCGCACTCCTTCTCCGGCGGCCAGCGCCAGCGCCTCGGCATCGCGCGGGCGCTGGCGCTCGAGCCGCGCGTGCTGCTGTGCGACGAGCCGGTCTCGGCCCTCGACGTGTCGGTGCAGGCGCAGGTGCTGAACCTGCTGAAAGACCTGCAGTCGGCCCTCGGCCTGTCCTATCTGTTCGTGTCGCACAACCTTGCGGTGGTGGACTACATCGCCGACAGCATCGCGGTCATGTGCCGGGGCTACATCGTCGAGGAAGCGCCGAAATCCTCCCTCTTCCGCAATCCGGTGCATCCCTACACGCAGGCGCTCCTGGCCGCGGTGCCGGACCCGGACATCGACCGGCCCCTCGACTTCGCCAAGCTGCGGGCGGACCGCTTCTCGAACCCTTCCGAATGGCCGGAGCCTTTCCGCATCCAGCCCGGCGAGGTAGGGCATATGAAAGAAATCGAACCCGGCCATAAGGTCCGTCTCGGCGCCGTGACAGCCCAGGAGGCTGCGTGATGTTGCTCGGAGCACCCAAAAGAGCATTCCTGCTTGCGGCCGTCCTCGGCGCCTTGGCGCTCCCGGCCCTGGCGCAGGACTTCAAGGAGCCGCCCTTCTTCGCGAGCCTGCCCGCGGACAAGAAGCTTCCGCCGCTTGCCGAACGCCTGCCCAAAACACCCATCGTGGTCGATGCGGCAGGCCAATATGGCGGCGACATCGTCACCCTGGTGCCCCGCCCCCGGGACATCCGCTACATCTCCACCTATGCCTACACCCGGCTTGTGGGCTACGACCGGAACCTGGAGCTCCAGCCCGATCTCCTGGAAAAATTCGACAACGAGGACGACCGGGTCTTTACCTTCACCCTGCGCCCGGGCCACCGCTGGTCCGACGGTTCCCCCTTCACGGCGGAGGACTTCCGCTATTACTGGGAGGACATCGCCCACAACCTGGACCTCTCGCCGGCCGGTCCGCCCGAATTCATGCTGGTGGACGGAAAGCCTCCGCGCTTCGAGGTCGTCGACGAGCGCACCGTCCGCTACACCTGGGACAGGCCCAATCCGCGTTTCCTGCCGCAGCTGGCAGGCCCGCTCGATCCCGGCATCTACCGGGCATCCGCCTACCTGAGGCAGTTCCACGCGAAATATGCCGACAAGGCAGCCCTGGAGGAGAAGGCCAAGCAGCAGAAGCTGAAATCCTGGGCGGCCCTGCACAACCGCATGGACGACATGAAGGAGCAGACCAACCCCGGCCTGCCCACCCTGATGCCCTGGCGCGTGACGAACACGGCGCCGGCCAACCGCTTCGTCTTCGAGCGCAATCCCTACTACCACCGCGTCGACCGGCAGGGGCAGCAGCTTCCTTACGTCGACCGGATCATCATGGACGTGTCGGCCACCGGCCTCTTCGCCGCAAAGGCCAATGCGGGCGAGGAGGACCTCCTGTTCCGCGGCCTTTCCATGGGCGACATTCCCGTGCTCAAGGAGGGCGAGAAGGCCAAGGGCTACAAGACCCTGCTCTGGCCCTATGCGCGCGGCACGGAGCTTGCGCTCTATCCCAACCTCAACACGGCCGATCCCGTGTGGCGCGGGCTCAACCGGGACATCCGTTTCCGCCGCGCCCTGTCGCTGGGCATCGACCGCAAGACCCTGAACAACGCGCTGCTCTTCGGGCTGGGCCACGAGGGCAACAACACCATCGTGCCGGAAAGCCCCCTCTTCTCGCCGGAGCTCAGAACCGCGAACGCCGCCTACGATCCGGCGGAGGCCTCGCGCCTTCTCGACGAGATCGGCCTGTCCAAGCGCAACGGCGCCGGCATCCGCCTGCTGCCCGACGGGCGCGAGCTGGAGATCATCGTCGAAACCGACGGGGAGAGCAGCCTCGTGGTGGACGGGCTCACCCTCGTCAGCGAATTCTGGCGCGAGATCGGCGTCAGGCTGTTCGTGAAGCCGCAGGATCGCACCGTGCTGCGCAACCGCTCGTTCGCTGGCCTCACGGTCATGGTGGCGGCACCGGGGCTCGACAACGCGATCCCCACCGCCCTCATGCCCCCGACCGAGCTCGCGCCCATGCGCCAGGACAATTACGCCTGGCCGAAATGGGGGCAGTACGTGGAAACCAAGGGCAAGAACGGAGAGGCCGTCGACCTGCCGGAAGCCCAGCGCCTGCTGGATCTCTACGATACTTGGATGAACACCGGGAACAGGGAGGTGCAGCGGCACGCCTGGCGCGAGATGCTGCGCAACCACGTGGAGAATCAATGGACCATCGGCACCATCTCCGGCGCGCTGCAGCCCATCGTGACCCGCAACGGGCTGGAGGGTCTTCCCGCCAAGGCGCTCTACAGCTGGGAGCCCACCGCCATGCTCGGCATCTATCGCCTTGACGAGATCTACTGGAACAAAGCCGCCGGCAAAGAGGCCCGTCGATGATCCGTTTTCTGTTGCGTCGCGGGGTCACCATGGCGGTGACGCTGCTGATCATCTCCGCCCTGGTCTTCTTCATCATCAAGCTGCCCCCGGGCGACTTCCTGACCAACCAGATCGCCGAGCTGAGGGCGCAGGGCGAATCCGCCTCCATCGCGAAAGCCGAGTTCCTGATTCAGCAATACGGGCTCGATAAGCCCGCCTGGCAGCAATACCTGGTGTGGCTCGGCGTCATGCCCGGCCCGAACGGCTTCTCGGGCCTGCTGCAGGGCGACTGGGGCTGGTCCTTCGAGTTCGACAAGCCCGTGGTCGATGTGGTGGGCGATGCCCTGTGGCTCACCCTGTTCGTCAACTTCGCCGCCGTGATCTTCATCCACGTGATCGCGATCCCCATCGCCATCTATTCGGCCACGCGCCAGTATTCGACCGGCGACTACATCGCCACCTTCATCGGCTATATCGGGCTCGCCACGCCGAACTTCCTGCTGGCGCTCATCCTGCTCTACTACCTGAACCGCTGGTTCGGCATTTCCATCGGCGGGCTCTACGACCCGCAATTCGCGGGCGAGCCATGGAGCTGGCCGAAGATCCAGTCCCTGCTCTCGCATCTTCTCGTGCCGACCGTGGTGATCGGCCTCAGCGGAACGGCGGCCATGATCCGGCGCATGCGCGCGAACCTGCTCGACGAGCTCAGCAAGCAATACTACGTGACCGCCAAGGCGAAGGGCCTGGGACCGACCAAGGCCCTGCTGAAATATCCCTTCCGCATGTCGCTCAACCCCTTCATCGCCGATATCGGCAACCTGCTGCCGAATCTGGTATCCGGTTCCGTCCTGGTGTCGCTGGTGATGAGCCTGCCCACCGTCGGGCCGATCCTGCTGAGCTCGCTGAAGAGCCAGGACCAGTTCCTGGCCGGCTTCATTCTCATGTTCGTCGCCGTTCTCACGGTTGTGGGCATGCTGGTCTCCGATCTCCTGCTCGCCTGGCTCGATCCGCGCATCCGCATGGGAGGCGCACGATGAACACGGCCCTTCCCGCCAAGCGCCACTATGTCGATCCGGCGCCCTTCGATCCCGGCAAGACGGAGCCGGTGGGCGCAGGCAGCGAAAGCTTCTACCGCGCCTCCTCCTGGCAGCTCATGTGGTGGAAGTTCCGCCGTCACAAGGTGGCGGTGGCCGCAGCCTTCATTCTTCTCGCCTTCTACGCCCTGATCCCGTTCGTCGAGGTGATCGCGCCCTACAACCAGACCAAGCGCCACGGGGAATTCCTCTACGCGCCGCCGCAGGGCATCCACCTGATGCACGAGGGCCGCCTCATTGGCCCCTTCACCTATCCCTACACTTACAGCTTCGACCTGGAGAGCTTCCGGCGCGTCTACACGGTCGACACCTCGCGCCCGCAGCCGATCCGGTTCCTCTGCCGGGCCGATGCCTATGAGTTGTGGGGGATGTGGCAGACCGACATTCACCTGTTCTGCCCGCCCGAAGGCGGCACGTTCTTCCTCCTGGGCACCGACAGGCTCGGGCGCGACCTGCTCTCGCGCATCATCTACGGAGCGCGCATCTCGCTCACCATCGGCATCGTCGGCATCGCGGTGTCGTTCACGCTCGGCCTCCTCTTCGGAGGGCTCGCGGGCTATCTCGGCGGCTGGGTCGATCACGTGATCCAGCGGATCATCGAGATCCTGCGCTCCCTGCCGGAGCTGCCCCTGTGGCTTGCGCTGTCGGCGGCACTCCCCCCGAACTGGAGCCCGATCCTGGTCTTCTTCGGCATCACCATCATCCTCGGCCTTCTCGACTGGCCGGGCCTCGCGCGCGCCGTGCGCTCGAAACTGCTCTCGCTGCGCGAAGAGGATTTCGTGAAGGCGGCGGAGCTGATGGGCGCGTCCAAGCAGCGCGTGATCGCCCGCCACCTCATTCCGAATTTCATGAGCCACCTGATCGCGTCCGCCACGCTCTCGATCCCGTCCATGATCCTCGGCGAAACGGCCCTGTCCTTCTTAGGCTTGGGCCTTCGACCGCCGGTGACGAGCTGGGGCGTGCTGCTCAACGAAGCCCAGAACCTCGCCGCCGTGCAGCTTCATCCCTGGCTGCTCTTTCCCATGCTGCCCGTGGTGATCGTGGTGCTGGCGTTCAACTTCATGGGCGATGGCTTGAGAGACGCGGCCGACCCGTATCATTAGACCGGGAGAATTATATTCTCCGGTGATCGAACTAAAGCTGCTTTGTCAGAAAAATCCTGCTTGTTCCCGGCGGCTGGCAGGCGATCTCACCGAAACGGCGCCAGCCATGGCGCTCGTAGAATCCAGGCGCTTGGAAACTGATGGTGTAGAGAACTCCCGTGACGCAGCCTCGGCGTCTCCCCTCCTCCTCGAAGGCCTGAAGGATGGAGGTTCCAAGACCCGACCCCCGAAGATGTTTTGGGAGATGGAAGAGGTCCAGGAACAGCAGACCCAGGGATGAGCGACCCACTGCGCCTCCCAACACTTCTCCGGTCGCCGGATTCTTCACGAGAACGGCAAGAGGTTGCCGATCTGAATATCCGGTCATCTCATCGTTGTAAGAGTTCAGGCCGCCGCGGATGATCGCTTCGATCTCCTCGTCGACGGCATCGGTGACCACGATTTCAGGCTTGGACATGGGATCTCCTGGGACAAGGAAGATCCTTATACATTATAACAACGCTTCAAGACCATGCTTGTCTCTCGAAAGAGGCAAGGCTGGACTCTGGCACAAGTGGCCTGTTGTTCTTGCGGGCAGGGAATGCGAGACATCCCGTACAGAGATCGTCCTGCAGAGGTGCTTCGTGGCTGAATACCGGATTGATGCTTCCCCGGACACCGTTCACTGGGGCTATTTCGATGCGGGGCTTGCGCCTCGTCTCACCGCCGAGTCAGGCGACACGGTCACGATCTCGACCGTGTCGGGAGGGCCGGAGGTGATGCCGCAGGCGCCCTTCGCGATCCCGGAAGCGCTGACGGCGGTGCATGCGGCCATGCGGCCAAAGCTGCCGGGCCATATCTGCACCGGCCCGGTCGCGGTGCGCGGCGCCAAGGCGGGTCAGGTTCTCGAAGTCCGCATCGAGGACATTCAGCTGCATTACGACTGGGGCTTCACCTATGTGGGGCCGCAGAAGGGGGCGCTCCCTGACGATTTCGACGAGATGCACCTCATGCACATCCCGCTCGACCGCGAGCGCATGACGGGCCGGATGCCTTGGGGTCTGGAGCTGCCGTTGCGGCCGTTCTTCGGCGTCATGGCGGTTGCACCGCCTGCCGGATGGGGGAGCTTGAGCACGCTTCCGCCGCGCCGCAACGGCGGCAATCTCGACAACAAGGAGCTTGTGGCGGGCACCACTCTTTATCTGCCGATCCATGTGGACGGCGCCCTGTTCTCCGTCGGCGACGGACATGGCGTGCAAGGCGACGGCGAGGTTTGCGTCACGGCCATCGAGACCGGGCTGATCGGCACCTTCGGGCTGCATCTGCGCGAGGACATGAGCCTCACCTGGCCCATGGCCGAAACGCCGACGCACGTCATGACCATGGCGTTCGATCCCGATCTCGACGACTGCGTGGTCATCGCGCTGCGCAGCATGATCGGCCTGATCGTGGAGCGCACCGGCATCACGAAGGCGGAGGCCTATGCCCTGTGCAGCCTCGCGGCGGACCTGCGCATCACGCAGGTGGTCAACGGCAACAAGGGCGTCCACGTGATGCTCGACAAGAGCCTGCTGCAGAAGGCCCAGCGCTAAACGGTCCCGGGCGGCGGCTCGTCTCCGAAGATGGAGCGGCCGCCGTAGGAATGCGAGCTCGCCCGCTCCCGCCCGATATGCTCCTCCACGTCGGGTCCCGTGGCGTGGCGCTCGAGGGCGCGGGCCTGGTCGTCCAGGCGCTTCAGGGCGAACAGCTCCTCCTGCTGCCCAAGCTTCGCCTTCTGGACGGCCGATTTCAGCACCCGGATCGTTTCGTCATAGACGCGCACCGGCACCGGATACGGGTGCCGGTCCTTGCCGCCATGGGCGAAGGAGAAGCGCGCCGGATCGCTGAAGCGGCAGGGCGTGCCGTGCACCACCTCCGCCACCATGGCGAGCGCCTGCACGGTTCGCGGGCCGACGCCGGGCGTCAGCAGGAGATCGGGGAAATCCGCCGGTCCGCGATCCGCTGCTGCCGCGAGGGTTCCGTGGAGCCGCCGCAGCACCACATCCTTGGGCCGTACGTCATGATGCTCCGGCATCACCAGGTGCGGCAGCAAGAGCTGCGGGCTCGAGACAGGCGCCGTTTCCGGCTCGCGCTCTTCCAGCGCCAGGAATTTGCGGGCGATGCCGTCGGGTCCGAGGGATCCGAGAAGCTCGATCTGCGCCCGACGCGAAGCCTCGGCCCGGCGATCGGTCAGATTGACGATCGTCCCCTGACCGATGCCGTCGATGGCCGTGTGCGGCTCGTCGACGAAGCTCTCGAGATCCTCCGACAGCCAGTGATAGCGGCGCGCCTGCCGGCGCCCGTCGTTCATCCCCTGCTGGACAACCGCCCATTTGCCGTCGTCCGTGACGATGAAGCCGTGCAGATACAGGTCGAACCCGTCCTGGATCGCCGCGCTGTCGACCTTTGCGACCAATCTGCTCGCATTCGCGAGGGCAGCCCCGTCGAAGCCCACGCGCTCGCCAATAGTGATCAGCTCGTGCGGGGTCTGGCGCGAGTGTTTTCCGCGCCCGCCGCAGACATGGATTCCGAGCTCCTTGGAGAGCGGCGTCAATCCGCGTTTCAAAGCTCCGATGACGCTGGTGGTGATGCCGGAGGAATGCCAGTCCATGCCCATCACGGCCCCGAACGACTGGAACCAGAACGGGTGCGCGAGCCGGCGCAGCAGCTCGTCCCGCCCGTAGTGGTGCACGACGGCCTCGCTCACCACGCCGCCGAGGCGCGTCATGCGATCGGCCAGCCATTTCGGCACATGGCCGGAATGCAGCGGCAGGTCGGCGCTTCCGGCGCGTTTGGCCATCGGGCTGTGTCTCCTCGGGTTAGGCTTCAAGAACCCAATGGTATGCCATGACTTGAACCCATCGGTCATGATGGCAGTGGATCGGTTTGTTGTTCACTGTCTGCCTTGCGGCCGTAAAGCCGGGATGAGGATTCATAGCGGTGTGCGTGTGGGTGGATCCCCTCCCCCTCCGCTTCGCTCCGGCCGGGAACGACACTGAAGGTGGTGCCAGTGTCATCCCCAGCGCACGAAGTGAAGGACGGGGATCCACGATCAAGCGCGCCGATGATCCCCCTCCCGGTCCTGAAAACCCGCAGGGGACGACAAGGGCGTGCGCGCTTCCCCTCACGGCCGTCAGTCGCGGTGTTCCCGCATCGATCGAAAGAAACCCCTCTCGGACGGGGCCGAGAGGGGTGGGAAGCACGCTTCGCTCTTCAAAGAAAAAGGCGCCTTGCGGCGCCTTTTTTTATTCTCATGCCTCAGCGGCGGCGCGGGCTCTTGTCGAGCCAAGCCACCTGGGCACCGTCCCCACGCCGTCCGTCGGAGCGGGCCGCGGCAGGCTTTGCCTGTGAGGGGCGCTGGCCCTGGACAGGCCTCTGGCCCTGAGCCGGTCGCTGCGCCTGTGCGGGACGCTGCTGGTTTCCGGCCGGCTGGCCGCCTTGCGGCTGACCGTTGCCCGCAGGCTTTCCGCTGCGTCCGCGGCGACGCGGGCCCCGGTCGGCGTTCGGATCGGCGCTGCGCGGCTGGCCGTGGCCCTGATGCCCGCGGGCATGCGGAGCCGGACGACCGCGTTGCGGCTGCCTGTCCCGCTGGGACGGCTCGGAAGCCTCGCCAGCCACCGGACCGGCCGAGAAGCCTTCCGGCAGGGCCGCGACCGGCACCTTGAGGCGGGTCAGCTTCTCGATGTCCTTCAGGTAGGCCTTTTCCTCGTCGTTGCAGAACGAGATCGCAAGACCTGTCGCGCCGGCGCGCGCGGTGCGGCCGATGCGGTGGACGTAAGACTCCGCCACGTTCGGCAGGTCGTAGTTGATGACGTGGGACACGCCCTCGACGTCGATACCGCGGGCCGCGATGTCGGTCGCCACCAGAACCCGGCAAGTGCCGTTGCGGAAAGCGGCCAGGGCCTTTTCACGCTGCGGCTGGGACTTGTTGCCGTGGATGGCGGCCGCCACGATGCCGGCCTTCTCGAGGCCGCGCACCACCTTATCCGCCCCATGCTTGGTGCGGGAGAAGACGAGAACGCGGTCGATGGACGCGTCGCGCAGGAGCACCTCGAGCAGGGCCTGCTTGCGGCCGGTCTGCACGAAGATCACGCTCTGCTCGACACGCTCGGCGGTCGTCGCCACCGGGGTGACGGCCACATGAGCCGGATTGCGCAGGAAGGACTCGGCCAGCGACGAAATCGTCTTCGGCATGGTGGCCGAGAAGAACAGGCTCTGGCGGTCCTTCGGCAGAAGGGTCACGATGCGCTTCAACGCATGGATGAAGCCGAGGTCGAGCATCTGATCGGCCTCGTCGAGAACGAGGATCTCGATCTCGCGCAGGCTCAACGCCCTGCGGTCGATGAGGTCGATCAGGCGGCCGGGCGTGGCGACGAGCACGTCGACGCCATTGGCCAGCGCCTTCTCCTGGCGGGAGATGGTGACGCCGCCGAACACCACCTCGGTGGTGAGCCGGAGGTTGCGGCCATAGGTACGGAAGCTGTCGGCGATCTGGCTGGCGAGCTCACGGGTCGGGCTGAGCACGAGCACGCGGGGGCTCTTGGCCCTGCGCGGCTTCGGGCTGTCGGAGAGGCGGTGCAGGATCGGCAGCGCGAAGGCGGCCGTCTTGCCGGTGCCGGTCTGGGCGATGCCGCAGACGTCGCGGCCTTCCATGGCAAAAGGAATGGTCTGCGCCTGGATCGGCGTGGGCTTCTCGTAGCCCTCGGTCGCGAGCGCCTTCAGGATCGGCTGGGCCAATCCGAAATCGGTAAAGAGTGTCAAAACAGGTGTCTTTCGAACGGATGCGGTGAGCCGCGAGGCATGTTCGGCTTGAAAAAGCTGGCGCTTCAGGGCTCTTGAGGCGAGAGCCCGCGTGATGGGGCCGTCGTATGATTGAGCGATTGAAGAAGGGGACCGGGGTCCTCGCCGTTCCGCGATTATCCGTCACGCAGTCCCGCTCAAGCGCCTCGATGATCGAGCGCCGTCGCCTGTTGTGCATATGGGGGCTAAAAACCTATCCGTCAACCTCGGGGCCTGACATAAAGCAAGAATGTCACCCTCCGGCTCCATGCCCTGGCGCATCGTCTCGGCTCTCTCGATCACCCATCTGGTCTCCTACGGGACGCTCTTCTACGCCTTCGCGCTTCTGATCGAGCCCATGGAGCGGGACCTCGGATGGTCGAAGACGGCGCTGACCGCAGCCTTCTCGCTCGCCCTCGTGTCCTCCGCCTTCTTCGCGCTGCCCGTCGGGCGGCTCATCGACCGGGGCTATGGACGGGCGGTGATGACCGGGGGCTCGGTGCTGGCGGCCCTCCTCCTCGTTCTCTGGGCCCTGACGGAGAGCTATCCGGCTTTCGTTCTGATCTGGCTCGCCATGGGGGCTGCCATGAGCGCCCTGTTCTACGATGCCGGCTTTGCCGTGCTGGCGCTCAACCTCGGCCTTCTGGCCCGCCGTGGGATCACGATCATCACCCTTGTGGCCGGCTTCGCCAGCACGGTGTTCATCCCTCTCCTCCATATCCTGATCGAGCACTACGGCTGGCGCGGGACGATTCTCGCGATGGCGGCCCTGAATATAGGGATCTGCGCGCTGCTGCACGCCTCCAGCATCCCGGCGGCCTCGAAGCCGCCACGGCATGAATCCGGAAGCCGGGCGGTCCTGCCATCGCTGTCGAATCCGCGCTGCGTTCTCGTGCTGCCGGCCTTCTGGCTGTTCGTGGTGACCAATGTCCTTCAGGGCATCATCTCGACCGGGCTTCCCATTCACCTGATCCCGATCTTTCTGGAGCGGGGCTTTTCGATCGACGCGGCCGTGGCCGCCTATGCGGTGATTGGGCCGGCCCAGGTTGCGGCGCGGTTCCTCACCGGGTTCGGCGAGCGGGCCATGAGCCTGAGAGGGATCGGCGTCGCCACCATGGCCCTGAGCGCGCTTGCCTTTCTCCTGCTGCCCTTCGTTCCGGCGGGCTCCTGGCTGATCCTGGCTTTTGCGGGGCTGTACGGCGCGTCCAACGGGATGCTCACCATCGTGAAGGCGCTCCTGCCGCCGGAGCTGTTCGGCCGCGAGGATTACGGAGCGATCCAGGGGATGATCGCCATGCCGGTCCGGATCGCCATGGCGGCAGCCCCTTTCGCGTTCGGCGCTCTCTGGGCCTGGTGGGGCAGCTACGATGCGGTCGTGGCGCTCTGCTTGGGCATGGCCTTGTGCTCTTTGGCCACATTCGTGCTAAACTTGGCCTTGGCGAAAGAACCGTGAAAATTCAAACAACAGGCTTGCTTTAGGCGGCTAAAGAAATCATCTGCAGGGCTACCGGGTTGCAAGGAAAGACGCGTTCGTGACGACAGTGACAGATCTTCTGATTGTGGGCGGCGGCATCAACGGCGCGGGCATCGCGCGGGATGCCGTGGGCCGAGGCCTCTCGGTGGTGCTCTGCGAGCAGGGCGACCTTGCCGGCTACACCTCCTCCGCCTCCACCAAGCTGATCCATGGCGGCCTGCGCTACCTGGAATATTACGAGTTCCGGCTCGTTCGCGAGGCCCTGTTCGAACGGGAGCGGCTTCTCGAATCTGCCCCCCACATCATCTGGCCGCTGCGGTTCATCCTGCCGCACGAGAAGGGGGTGCGTCCCGCCTGGTTCGTGCGCCTCGGCCTGTTCATGTACGACCACCTGGCTCCGCGCAAGAAGCTGCCCGGCACGGAAGGGATCAAGCTCACCCGGCATGCCGCCGGCCAGGCCCTCAAGCCCGGCTTCGACACGGCCTTCGTTTATTCCGACTGCTGGGTCGAGGACAGCCGCATGGTGGCGTTGAACGCCCTCGACGCCTTCGAGCGCGGTGCGGATGTCCGGGTGCGCACCAAGCTCACCTCCGCCCGGCGGGACGGAAAGACCTGGGTCGCCACCCTCCAGAACGTGGAGACCGGCGAGACCGAGGAGGTTCGCGCCCGGGTCATCGTCAATGCGGGCGGGCCGTTCGTGGCCGACGTGCTCAACGCCAAGCTGGGGCTGAACACCACCAAGAACGTGCGCCTGGTGAAGGGCAGCCACATCGTGGTGCCCAAGCTCTTCGACACCAAGGAAGCCTTCATCCTCCAGAACACGGACAAGCGCATCGTCTTCGCCATTCCGTACCAGGAGAAGTTCACCCTGATCGGCACCACCGACATCCCGGTCGAATCCGTGCCGGACAAGACGGTCGAGATCACCCAGGACGAGATCCAGTATCTCTGCAACGTCGTGAACCACTTCTTCAAGCGCGAGGTCACGCCCGCGGAAGTGGTGTGGACCTATTCGGGCGTGCGCCCGCTCTTCGACGACGGCTCCACCAACGCCTCTGCCGTGACCCGCGACTACGTGTTCGACATGGATGCGCCTGGGGGCCAGGCGCCCGTTCTGTCGATTTTCGGCGGCAAGATCACCACCTTCCGCAAGCTTTCCGAGCATGCCCTCGACGAGCTGAAGGCTTATTTCCCGAACATGAAGCCCTCCTGGACGGAGAAGGCCAAGATGCCGGGCGGCGACATGCCGGATGCGGATTTCGACCGCTTCTTCGCCACCGTGCGCCAGCGCTGGCCCTTCCTGCCCGAGCCCCTGGCCCATCGCCTCTCCCGGGCCTACGGCACGCGGATCGAGGAGCTCCTGGGCTCGGCCACATCCATGCCCGATCTCGGCGAGGATTTCGGCGCGGGGCTGACTGCCGCGGAGGTCGATTACCTGGTGCGCCGGGAATGGGCGCGCACGGCCGAGGACATCCTCTGGCGCCGGTCCAAGCTCGGCCTCCATGTGCCGGCCGAGGCACCCGCCAGGATCGACGCCTACATCGCAACGCAGAACGCGGCCTCCGTGGCCGCCCAATAACAAGGCCTTCCGGGGGAGACCATGGCTCAATATATCGGCGCCATCGATCAGGGCACGACCAGCTCGCGCTTCATCGTGTTCGACAAGGCCGGAACCATCGTCTCGGTCGGACAGAAGGAACACGAGCAGATCTACCCGAAGCCGGGCTACGTGGAGCACGATCCCCTCGAGATCTGGCGGAACACGCAAACGGTGATCCAGGAAGCACTGGCCAAGAAAGGGCTGTCCCCCCGCGATCTTGCGGCCATCGGCATCACCAACCAGCGCGAAACCACGCTGATCTGGGACCGGCATACGGGCAAACCCCTCCACAACGCCCTCGTCTGGCAGGACACCCGCGTCGACCCCATCGTCGAGAGCTTCGCCCGGGACGGCGGCCCCGACCGCCTGCGCGACAAGACGGGCCTGCCGCTGGCGAGCTATTTCTCGGGCCTCAAGCTGCGCTGGCTGCTCGACAACGTGCCGGGAGCCCGCGAGAAGGCCGAGGCCGGCGACGTGCTGTTCGGCAATATCGACACGTGGCTCGTGTGGAACCTGACGGGCGGCATCGACAACGGCTGCCACATCACCGACGTGACCAACGCGAGCCGCACGCAGCTCATGAATCTGGCAAGCCTCGACTGGGACGAGGAAATCCTGCAGCTCTTCGACATTCCCCGCGCCTGCCTGCCACGGATCCGCTCGTCGAGCGAGGTCTATGGGGAAGCGGCCGACGGTTTGGCCGGCGTTCCGATTGCCGGCATTCTCGGCGATCAGCAGGCGGCGCTGGTGGGACAGGCCTGCTTCCAGCAGGGCGAGGCCAAGAACACCTACGGGACCGGCTGCTTCATGCTCATGAACACCGGCGAGACCCCCTACCCGTCCACATGCGGCCTGCTGACCACCGTCGGCTATCGCTTCGGCGAGGCCAAGGCCATCTATGCCCTGGAAGGCTCCATTGCGATTGCGGGCGCGCTCGTCCAATGGCTGCGGGACAATCTCGGCATCATCCAGAACAGCACGGAGATCGAGCCGCTCGCCCGCAGC
This sequence comes from Microvirga aerilata, assembly GCF_016743775.1. Classification (GTDB taxonomy): domain Bacteria; phylum Pseudomonadota; class Alphaproteobacteria; order Rhizobiales; family Beijerinckiaceae; genus Microvirga; species Microvirga aerilata. The sequence goes on from NZ_JAEQMY010000017.1 coordinate 17,274, forward strand.
GTCGACGACAATGGCGGCGTGACCATCGTGCCGGCCTTCTCGGGCCTCTATGCCCCGCACTGGAACTCCCATGCGCGAGGCCTGATCGGCGGCCTGACCCGCTATGCCAACAAGGGCCACATCGCCCGGGCGGCACTGGAAGCCACGGCCTTCCAGACCCGCGAGGTGCTGGACGCCATGACCAAGGACACGGGCATCACGGCCAGGGAGCTGCGCACGGATGGCGGCATGGTCGTCAACGAGCTGCTGATGCAGTTCCAGGCCGATATCCTGGACGTTCCCGTGGTGCGCCCGAAGGTCATCGAGACCACGGCCCTGGGCGCCGCCTATGCGGCCGGGCTCGCAACGGGGTTCTGGAGCGGAACGGACGAACTCGTCCGCAACTGGGCCAGCGACAAGCGCTGGACGCCCGCCATGGACGCTTCCCGCCGCGAGCGTCTGAACGCAGTGTGGAACAAGGCGGTCTCCCGCTCCCTCGATTGGGCGGACTGATCCTTTGAGAATCCAGGGGCAGCAGCGATCCGTCGTCTGCCGCCGCCCTCTTCAGCACACTACCCTGCCGGCAGCGCTGCGCGGATCTTGGCGGCCAACTCCGCCAGGACCTCGGGCTTTTCCATCTGGCCCGTATGGGGCTTCAGCGGCACTCCCTCGAAGCGGGGGATGATGTGGAAGTGGATGTGGAAGACCACCTGCCCGCCTGCGCTTTCATTGAACTGCTGGATCGTCAGCCCATCGGCCGAGAGCGCAGCCTTCGCGGCTCTCCCCACCACCTGAACCGCTTTTGCGACCTCGGACAGATCGTCCGGCGCGATATCGAGGAGGTTGCGGGCTTTGGTCTTCGGGATCACGAGCACATGGCCGTCGCCCCGAGGCATGACGTCCATGAAGGCCAGGACGCGGTCCGTCTCGTAGACCTTGTGGCATGGGAGTTCGCCCCGAAGGATCTTCGCGAACACGTTGTTGTCGTCGTAGGTCATCCTGCCCTCTGCTCGTAAGCCATCCGCCCGGCCAAGCGCCCCGGGGGCGCTACCGTAGTTACTATACTGGCTTGAACACACAACCATCCCGTCCGGCAGAATTCATCGATGGGGCACGGGCCCGACTAGGCTGCGGTAGAGTGACGCTCCCGCCCAGGATGTGCCGAAGGTTACAGATCAGCCAGGATGATCCTTGCGCCGAACAGCCTCTTGAGCGACCGGGGATCAACTACATACCTTTCAGGAGGATCCAATTCTCAAATATTGAACCCTAACAGCCCACATTAAGGTAAGTAGCTTGCTGGTTCTTTCTACTTGAGCCAGGCAATAGCCACCTTGAACGAGCGCGAACATTTACTCTAAGCGTAACAATTTGTAGCACGTGAATATTTTCACGAATTTTTTTGCAAAGGTTCACACTTCCTCATCGGAACCATCGATTCCGCGAGCGGTTGTTGAAGCACGAACACCATTTGTTAAGGAGGCATAAGATGGCGCCAGGTAGTTCGACTTCGAAGCGTGGCTTCGCGTCGATGGACTCTGACCGGCAGCGCGAAATTGCAAGCAAAGGCGGCAAGAGCGTTCCAGCTGAGAAGCGGTCTTTCTCCCAGGATCGTGAGCTCGCCTCTGAAGCAGGCCGCAAAGGCGGTCAGGCCTCAGGCAACACTCGCGGCAACCAGGAATAACGACTCGATTCTGCACATTGGTTTAGGGGCCGCATCGCGGCCCCTTTACTTTTGAGTGCTTGATAATTTTTAGAACATCTTCAGCTTTTGAAGTTGAACTCAGCCCTGCTCAAAACAGAGTCCACGACAACCTCGTCAGGCTGGCGATAGCCGACGATCGCCCTGAACTCGGGCAGGGCTGGAGGCTCGAACGCAAGCGAGCCGAGATCCATCTGACGGACGAGTTCGCCGGCCAGGGCCGACATGAAATCAAGCGAGACGATCTCGAGGAGCGCCGCAGCCTCCACGGCCACTCCGGAGGCCGGATTCCGCGTCGAGCCGATCATCGCCAGGAGACAGTACTCGTCCATGCTGCCGTGACGGGAGCCGACCGGCTTGTGGGAGAACGGCCTCCCCCGCTGCCGGGTCAAGGCAAAGGCGAGCAGCAGGGCGTCGGAGACGATCCCCTTCGCGGCTTCCGGCTGGGTATAGAATGCAAGGGCCTGCTCCGGCCCGTCGAGAAGAGCCAGGTCGTACTGGTCTTCCAGGCTGCCGAGGGAGCGGAACACGTCAACGACAGGAACCATGCTCGGGTGGAGCAGGACCGCGACCGAACCCGACAGAAATGGGGGAACTTCAACCATGAAAGGGCGAACCTTGAACTATGCCCGCTCAGGCACGGAGGCCTGTTCCTGCGGCGGAAACATGCGGCCATGCCGGAATGAGGAGGTGACGCTTCAGCAACAAGGGACAGGTCACCTCGTCCTGGTAGGAAACGGGAATGATGCCGCTCAGCATGGAGGCCGTCGACTGCCTGTCCCGGGAGGGAGAGCTCGACGTTAGCCGGGAAAACTCGTCCGGGAGCTCTTCCTGGCAAAGCACGGCGTCCAGTTCGTTCGTAGCTGTCATGGCTTCCTCCGCATTGTTCTTGCAACGGCAACGTATGCGCCAAGCCAGGGTTCCTTCCGCGGCAAGAAGTCCGGTTTCGCCCCGAAAACCGGCCGCGAAAAAAACTCTCGCATTCCGCGGAACCAGTTTCAGTGCGGCCCGTTATGACTACAACCGGTCCGAATGCCCCCTTGGACTGGCACCTTTAGAGGCGCAGCTACAATGGCTGCGCCTTTTATTTTGCCTGCTGCGATCCCAAGCCGCCCTCAAAAGCATACGGCGCCTGGGTTTCCCCAGGCGCCGCCTGTCAGCCGAAGCTGATCGTTCGGTTACTGCTTCGGAGCGGTGGTGTTGCCGGCCGAACCCGTGGTCGTGCCGCCTGTGTTGCTGGCATCGGAATTGAACGCCGGGGCAGCCTGCAGCTCAGCCTTCGTCATGCGAAGCACAACGCGCTCGGGCTGGTTGTTGGCAGCGCTGCTGCCGGATGCGCCAGCATTGTTGTTCGCCGCCATGTTGGTCGAGCCGGCAGCACCGGAGCCGGTGGTCGCCGTATTGCCGGTCGTTGCAGTCGACCCGGTGGTGGCCACGTTGCCGCTGGCGGCGTTACCGCTGTTGCTGCTGTCCATGGCCTGAGCCTGCTGGCTATTGGCGAACTCGAGGGACTTGAACGGAACCGCAACGTCCTTCTCGCCGATCCCAAGGAAGCCGCCCACGCCAACCACGGCCGCCATTACCTGACCGTTCCGGTCCACGATCACGTCATTGATGTCGCCAATCGACTCGTTGTTGGCGCTGACCACCCGGGTGCCGATGAGTTCGGAAGCCATGATCTGCTCGGGCTGCATCTGGGTCATGAACTGACCCTGCATGCCTCCCTGGCCCATGGCGGACGAGGCGCCCTGGTTCATCGTGGCGGAACCGGCAGCGCCGGCAGCGCCGGGCTGCATGGCCGAGGAGCCGGATGTGGTCGAGCCGGAGCCCGAAGCGGCCGGGCGGTCGGTGGCGCCGGAAGGGGTGGTGGATGTCTGTGCGAGGGCGGGCGCAGCCGCGAAAGCCGTCACTACAAGGCAAGCTGCCATATGCTTCTTCAGCATTGCTTATTTCTCCTGAGGGTACATTGAATCGCGTTATGCGCCAAAGTGCGCGAGAGAGTAACGCTTAGCCCAAGCAAGCGTTCCGAATATAAGCCTGTTCAAAGTAATGTTACAGGCACCTATATCTTCAAGCCGTCACATGAATACTTTTTTATATTCTGAGACAGCAAAGCAACCTTGCCACCCGTCAGTCGACAAGCGGCAATAGTCTTCTTGCTGAAGGCAACCGACGCTGGGCCGAATGGTTCCAGGCAAGCCAGGCTCAGGCTCAAGGGGTATAGGACGCACTCGGCGCCCTCGATCCATCGCGGCACACTACCGGCGCAGCGCAGATGCCTCGGCGGAGCGCTTCAGCCGACGGGACGCCTGGCTGCTTCAGGAAAGCGATTGCGGGAGCTGGGCGAGGCACAGGCTCGGCATCCTGTTGGCGCTGGCCTTGGCCAGGGGGCTGACATCCCCCACGCAACCAACCGGATTGCGACGCTTCTGCTTTTGCTCCTGCGGAGCTTCGTTGCCTTCCTGGCGGCGAACGGGGTGCTGGGCAACAGGCCTGTGAGCCTCTTCCTTCAGCGTGATAACGGGCAGGTCCGTGTTGCGGGCGAAGGTTGTCACGCCCGATTGCGGATCCGAGCGATACAGGACCCGCCCGTCGCGGTCCCGAAGGATGACGGTGGCCTGGCTCACCCCAACCAGCTCCACAGTCGACACCGTGGCAAGACTGTCGGCCGGAACGGCCCTCGCCACTCTGTCGCCCTTTGCCGTAGCCGCCTGCGGCGCGGCGTCATGAACCAGGGCTTCGGACTGCGCCAGCGAGGCGATGCTGAAGGAAGCGGGAACGAAGCTCCCGGCGAAGAAAAGAACCCCAGCCAATCCGGTCAATGCCACAGGCGTGCGGAACATCCCTGTCTCCTGCCTTCCCACCTAAACTATTCGAAAAAACAACGCGACCATATGTTTGATGTTCCTGCATCCTTACGTAGGAGTGCAGAATAAAAAGAGGGATAAAAAGCCTGGAACCTTTGTTTTCCGAGCAGCGTTCTTTAAGCACCGGCCTCCTGGTCCTCCCCGCATTCCCCTTGTGCATTGGCCGGCACCTCAGACGGGCTTATGAGCCCGTCTTTTTTTGTCTTGAATACATGAGCACCAAAGAAAACCCGGCCTTGCGGCCGGGCTATTACTGCATCCAGTCCTGGCAGACGGGGCTTAGGCGGTGGCGGCGCGGGGTTCGCGGCGGCGGGCGCTCTGCTGGAAGAACAGGGCTTGGCTGATCACCGCGGATACGTTCGCGGGCTGGAACGGCTTGGCGATTAGGAAGGCCGGCTCGGGCCGCTCACCGGTCAGGAAGCGCTCCGGATACGCGGTGATGAAGATCACGGGCACCTCGAAAGCCTTGAGCAGATCGTTCACCGCATCGAGGCCCGAGCTGCCGTCCGCCAACTGAATGTCGGCCAGGATGAGGCCCGGCTGCTTGGCGGAGGCAAGCTTGACCGCCTCGGTCCGTGTGCGGGCGACACCCGTCACGTTGTGGCCAAGGCCTTCGACCAGGGCCTCGAGATCCATTGCGATCAGAGGCTCGTCCTCGATGATGAGGATGTCGGTGGCCATGTCGGCTGCCAGCTCGCGGCCGGCCTCGTCGACAAGCTCACGAACGGTTCTGGTGTCCACATCGAGGATCTGGCCGACCTCTTCCTCTCCGAAGCCTTCGAGGCAGGACAGAAGAAAGGCCTGACGGGGAAGTGGGGTAATCTGTCCGAGGCGGACCTCCGCCGGAAGATCGCGCTGGATCTGCTCGCTGCGGCCGTTCACCGAAAGGGAGTTCCAGATCCGTGTGAAGACCTGGAAGAGCTCGACCTTCACGTTTCCGGAAGGCCCGATGGTTTCCGGCTCGCTCACGAGCGTTTCAAGCGTGGCGGCCACATAGGCGTCGCCCGCCATCTGGCTGCCCGTGAGCGCGCGTGCATAACGGCGAAGATATGGTAAGTGCTGGACGACAAGCTGAGCTGTCGACATTCGCTTCCCCTTAAACTGTGCTTTTGACTCGCTGTACCGATGGTTCTTTAAACTCGGCTGGGCTGCAAAAGTTCCACGGGAGGGAACCGAGAGCACCGATGAGCGTTATTGCTCGAAAACAAATATACGGATACTGCCAAGGTTGGCCATCCCTCCAAAAAAATCGGGGTGGCAAGGGGAAGAATATGACGGTTGACAAGGGGAACAAGCTGGCGCGGGCCGTGATGGACAACTCCCTGGACGACAAGCTTGCAACCGATCCGAAACTCGACAGCGGCAGCCAGAAACGAATCGGCGACCAGTTGCGCGCCATGTACGACGAGCTGATGCAGCAGCCCGTGCCCGACCGTTTCAGGGAATTGCTCGACCAGCTCGACAAGAAGAACGGGACCAAGGAGGGGTCTCAATGACCCCAGACCCGGAGCCCGAGTTACGAGAGGCTCTTCTTGCTGCGGTCCCCAGCCTTCGGGCTTTTGCCATTTCGTTATCAGGTCAGGTCGATAGAGCCGACGATCTTGTGCAGGACACCATCCTGCGCGCCCTCTCCAACCTGCATCGGTTCGAACGAGGGACGAACCTGAATGCCTGGCTGTTCACCATCCTTCGCAATCTCTTCCACTCCGAGTATCGAAAGCGCCGCCGCGAGGTGGAGGATCCCGATGGATCCTATGCAGGCCGCCTGAAGGTCCAGCCCGAGCAAGGCTCCCGCCTGGACTTCGAGGACTTCCGCACCGCCCTTGCCAAGCTCCCCTCCGACCAGCGGGAAGCGCTTCTTCTGGTGGGGGCTTCGGGCTTCTCCTACGAGGAGGCTGCGAGCATCTGCGGATGCGCGGTCGGGACGATCAAAAGCCGGGTGAACCGCGCCCGCTTCCGTCTCGCCTCCCTGCTGAATGTCGACGACATCGAAGATTTAGGCCCCGACAGCATGACCCGCGCCGCCCTGCAGGGGTAGGTTTCGGCCAACTCGCGCCTCAAGCGCCCCTACGAAAAACGCCGCCTTTTCAGGCGGCGTCGTTTTTTTAGAGGAGCATGCCCCGTTACATGGGGCTTCGTCCGCGCAGCAGCCCGATGACAGCCGAGATGGCAAACAGGACGATTGCAACGAAGAAGATCAGCTTGGCGATCTCCACGGCCGTGCCGGCAATGCCGCCGAAGCCGAACAGAGCCGCAACCAGAGCGATGATGAGAAAAGTGACTGCCCAACCGAGCATGGTGTTACCTCGCTAACTTGAAGTCGACCAGAAGTCGAAGATGTTCAAACAACGCCAAGCGCGACTGTGAGGTTCCGCGAAAAAGACTCAATTCACAGCTGTCCGGCAATTCACCAAAAGTATTCGAGATGCCTTTTAGGAGCATGGAACCTGGTTCTTACCCGGACGTTTTCCAGAACACTTGGGAGAGATGTCCAATGGATCGTTCAATTGCCCTTCGTGCATTTTGCATCTTTACGATTGTTACTACGCTCGCTGCAATCACCGGCTTGGCATCCCATGTAGAGCTTGCCGAAGTACTTTTCCTGATCGGTGGATCGCTCTCTGCTCTGATGCTTTTCTTCGCCCTGGCGACACCTGCGCACAGCCCCGTTCCGGTGCGCGTCCGCCGCAGGCGCTGACATCCTGAACCTTCCTGAAAGGGCGGCCGCCAGGGCCGCCTTTTACATGCAGGGACCGCCGCATCACGCCATCCGGCTTCGATAAAAAAAGGCCCGCGTCGAAGCTCGACGCGGGCCCGAACGGCAAGGCTCCGGAGCGGCCTTGGCTACTCGGCCGCCTGCGGATGTTCAGCCGCCACAGGTCCGACGCGCAGGATGTGGTAGAGGATGATCGCGCCGAACGTTGCCGTGCCGATACCGTCCAGGGTGAAGCCGCCGACCGTCAGCTTGAAATTGCCGGCGCCCAGGATCAGGGCCACGGCTACGGTGATCAGGTTGCGCGGGTTGGAGAAATCCACCCGGTTCTCCACCCAGATCCGTCCGGCCGTTGCGGCGATGAGGCCGAACACCACGATGGACAACCCCCCGAGCACCGGGCCCGGGATGGTGCCGATGAAGGCGCCGAACTTGGGCGAGAGGCCGAGAAGCAGGGCAAACCCGGCGGCGATGATGAAGACCAGCGTCGAGTAGATGCGGGTCACGGCCATGACGCCCATGTTCTCCGCGTAAGTGGTCATTCCCGTGCCGCCGGCTGCCCCCGACAGCATCGTGGCGATGCCGTCGCCCATGAAGGCGCGGCCCAGATACGGATCGAGGTTGCGGCCCGTCATGGCGCCGATCGCCTTGATGTGCCCGAGGTTCTCCGCCACCAGGATCACCGCGACGGGGGCGATCAGGCTGATCGCCCGTATATCGAACACGGGGCTCTGGAAGGACGGCAATCCAAACCAGGCCGCTTGGCCGATTTTGGCGAAATCGATGGGCTGGCCGTAGCCCAGGAGGTTCGCGCAGACGAAGTAGATGAAGTAGCCGATGATGCCGCCGACCAGAACCGGCAGGCGGCGCCAGAGGCCCGGCGCATAAACCGCCACGAGCCCGACCGCCACAACGGTGGCGAGCGCGATCCAGCGCGCGAAATCGGACCCGGCCTGGTTGTCCGACGTGATGCCGGAAGCGCTGTTGATCGCGATCGGGGCCAGCACCAGGCCGATGGCCGCGACGATGGCGCCCGTCACCACGGGCGGCATGATCCGCTCGATCCAGCGGTGCCCCGCCAGCTGAACCACAAGCCCGATCAGGAAATAGAGCGCGCCGGCCGCGATGATGCCGCCGAGGGCCAGGGGAATATTGGGGTTCGGGCTGCCCACGCTCGCCCCGGTGGCGACGAGCACGGGACCGATGAAGGCGAAGCTCGACCCGAGGTAGCTCGGCACCCGGCCTCCCACCACGAAGAAGAAGATCAAGGTCGCAAGGCCGGAGAACAGGATCGAGACGTTCGGATCGAAGCCCATCAGGATGGGCGCCAGCACCGTTGCGCCGAACATGGCGACCACGTGCTGCAGGCCCACAACCACCATCTGGCCGGTCGGCAGCCTTTCGTCCGGCATGATGGCCCCTTCGGTCTTCAACGACCATCGCGGCAGGAAACTGTCGGCCATGATTACTCCCCCAGGCTATGACGCATTGGGTTGCACCGTAGACTTGGCACCCGCCGAATGGCTAGGTGGCGTAAGGACTTATTAACCGGCGTCGGAGCCCAGATTCTGGACAAATGCCCGTTTGATCGCCACAAGATTACACGACGAGCCTATGGAGACGCCGATGCGCAAGGACCATAACGTACCGACGGGGGCGGTGCACAGCCTCTGGGTCGACAGCCAGTGCCTGCAAGGCAATCTCCTGGGCGACCCCAGCCGTCGGCGGGTGGATGTGTATGTTCCCGCAGGCCACGACGGCCGGGATCTGCCGCTCCTTGTCGACCTCGTCGGCTACACGGCCGGCGGCCCTGCCCATACCAACTGGAAGAACTACGGCGAGAACGTGCCGGAGCGGCTCGACCGGCTGATCGGCACCGGGGCGATGCCGCCGGTCGTGGTGGCGTTTCCCGATTGCTTCACCCGTCTCGGCGGCAACCAGTATATCGACAGCGCGGCGATGGGATTGTGGGAGACGTTCCTGATCCGCGAGATGCTGCCCTTCGTGGAAAAGCGTTTCGGCTGCGGAGGTGACGGGCGCCGGGGCGTGTTCGGCAAAAGCTCGGGCGGCTACGGGGCCATGGTCCACGCCATGCGGCACGGAGGATCGGTCTGGTCGGCCGCGGCCTCCCATTCGGGCGATGTGGGCTTCGAATACCTTTATCACCTTGGGGAATTCACCGGGGCGCTGCGCCACTTCGTGGATCACGGCATGTCCATCGAGGCCTTCCTGCGCAAGTTCGAGGCCGGCCCGAAGGCGAAGGACAAGGACTGGCATGTGCTGATGCTGCTGGCGCAGGCAGCAAGCTTCGACCCCGACCCGAGCCAGTTCTACGGTGTCCGCCTGCCGGTGGATCTCGAGACCTGCGAGGTTATCGAGGAGCGCTGGGCCAACTGGCTGCGCTGGGACCCGCTGCGCATGGCGGATGATCCGGGCCACCAGGACAACCTGCACCAGTTGAAAGCCTTCTACATCGATTGCGGCGACATCGACCAGTACAACATGGTCTACGGTTCACGGATCCTGCACCGGAAGCTGAAGAAGGCCGGCATTCCCCATACTTACGAGGAGTTCCACGACGACCACTCCTCGGTCGACTACCGCATGGACACCAGCCTGCCGATCCTGGCCAAGGGCCTCGCTTAGACGGGGACTTCAGGCGCCGCCCGGCTCATCCTCGGTCGGCAATTCGCAGTGGTTGTGGATATGCGTGGCCGCGAGCGCCGCATGGCCCATGCCAACCACGATCTGGTCGATGCCGCGAACAATGTCGCCTGCGGCATAGAGGCCCTTGATCGTGGTCTGGCAATGACTGTCGACCATCAGGCTGCCTGACGGGTCGTGTTCGGCGCCCAAGGAAATCGCAAGATCCGAGCGGTATTTGAGCCCGAGCGCCGAGTAGAGTACGTCGAAGCGGTGCTCCTTGCCTCCCGCGTTCACGGCGGAGATGCGGTCGCCCTCCATGTCGAGGGATTCCACCGGGCTTTCCACCACCTTGATCCCGTGCTCATCGAGCTTTCCCTGCTGCTCCGGGTCCAGTTCCAAGCGCTGCCCTAGGGTAAGAAGGGTCACGTCGCGGGAATAGGTCCTGGCGATGAAGACCGCCTCCCCTATTCCGTGGGCCCCATAGGCGATCACGGCTATCTTCTGATCCCGCGACTCGTAGCCGTCGCAGATCGGGCAATACCGGACGAGGCCCCGTTGGACCGCGTTTGGCACGTCCGGCAGGTCGGGCTCGATATCGACGGCGCCTGTCGCCATCACCACGCGGCGGGCCGCGATCTGGTTCGTGCTGCCGTCATTGCCTTCCACCACGGCGATGAAGCGATCCGGCTGCTTGCGCAGGCCCGTGACCCGCCCCGTCTGGATCCGTGCTCCGTATTGCTCCAGGTTCGAGCGCGCGCGCGCCACGATATCCTTGCCGGAGATGCCCTCCGCGAAAACCGGGATGTTGTGGCTGGTGGGGATCCAGGCCGCCCGCGGCGTTCCGCTGTCCACCACAAGGAACTCGCGCTTGAAGCGGGCCAGATACAGCGCCGTCGTCAGCCCCGCCGGCCCTCCGCCGACGATCAGGCAATCGAGAATCCCTCCGTTTGCCGCCATTCCCCTGCAATCCTCCTGGTGATCTACAGGAAGCACAACACTTGAGAGCGGGAAAAGATCGTGGGGGAAGCGTCAACCGCCCCCGTCGATCAGAGGCTCAGAAGAGCACGCCAACACGGTTGGCTTCGTTCTGCCAAAATCCCCCACAGGTGATCAGGGATCAGGGCGAACGCTCTTCTGCAGAGACCTTGTAATAGCAGGCGACGTGACAACAGCCCCGCGAGGCCGGAGCGATGCTGTCGAACTTTCAACACGCTTGACTAACGTTCTAAACGCTATATCGTTCATAAGACAAGGTGAGGCTTTCCGATGGTTCATGATCAAAACTGGCCCGCGTGTGATCCTTCAACCCACATCCAGTATGCCATCCATTCTGCGCGGGCTGTTGTCGCGGCACTGATAGCGCGGGACCTGAATGCTGCCGAAGAAGCTGCACTGCGCACCTGCCACGACTGTGATCTTCTGGTTCGCTTGCTCCGCGATGTTGCGTCGCTGCTGGGAGATCCGCGCAACCAGCAGCTTGGCCTTGACCCGATGGAAACGTTCGTCCTGGCCCGCCGCGCGAACAACGTACTGGCGATCGTGCAGGATGCAGCGCCTAATGAACATTCTCCTGCTCTCTCTTGTCGAAACTTGGACAGTACGCTGGTCGAACTTCGCAAGTCCTGCGACCCTTGCTCCGGCGAGCCAGAAGCCGGTGACAGGCCGCACACCTCTCCTCAGGCACCTCAAGCGCCCACTGTCGCATCAACCGGATTGCGGGTACGGCTCGTCCCATTTGAGGGTGAGAACGGGACCGCCTCTCCGGCCGAAAGCAAACAGAACAGCAGCTCTCCACGGTCGGACGACCCGCCCTCTGGCTGCGCCGAGCGCTGAGGAGCCCTCAACATGCCCTTTGCCCGACCGTGTGATCTTGGGACAACGCTACGGCGCCGGCTTTCGCCGCGGCAGCGGCTGGCCATCTGGGAGCGGGCGCGGGGCATTTGCGCGATCTGTGAACGGAGAATTGATGGTGTTCGCGAGCGCTGGATCGTTGAGCACATCCGGGCGCTTGAGCTTGGAGGCCAAGACGAGCCCGACAACATGGGACCAGCGCACGAGACGTGTGGGCGCACCAAGACCCGCGAGGATCACCGCCGCACGGCCAAAGCGAAGCGGCAGAAGATCCAGCATCTCGGTGCTAATGAAGCCAAACGCCCCCTGCCCTGTGGCAGACGCAGCCGCTGGAAAAGAAAGATTGATGGCACCATCGTGCCGCGACAATAACCCTCCGTCCCATTTAACAAGTTCGCTGATTGCGCTCCAACGTGCGACATGGCGGTCAGGCCAACCCTCGCAACAGCCTCAGGCCCAGCTTCGGGTTGTCGCCCGCCGCTTGCGGAAGCCAAGGACGGCTCGTCAGAGCACAGACGCAATCCATGAACAGCAAACCTGCGGCATGGGTAGGCACACGGCGGTCTAGACGTGTGAGCTGACCAAGCAAGGTTGCCGCATCGTCACCGAATGGGTCACGCCCGAGGCAGTTCAGCTGACAGCACTTATCCAGTGGCCCAGTTTTCGATCTGAAGGCCACTCACCCGCTGAAATTCCCTCTCGTTGTTGGTGACCAGGATCACCTCAAGGCTCTTGGCATGGGCGGCGATCCAGAGATCGTTGTTGCCGATCAGTTCACCTCGAGCAGCAAGATCGGATCGGATGGTCCCATACATATCGGCCACATTGGCGGCCATCGGCAAGACCGGAATCAGTGCTGTCAACTCCGCCAAGATCACCATAGCTTTGCCGGGGTCCGGGCTTTTCCGAACGCCATAAGCCAGTTCACCATAGGTTATGACCGAGATCGCCGTCGAGCCGGGAGGCAGGATCCGAAATCGCTCGAGGACGGCTTGCGGGCGCTCCCGGCGGATGTAGATGCAGATGTTGGTGTCGAGGAGATAACGACATTTGAGCATTATAGGCCGTCACGCTCCTGAGGCGGGGCTTCGTCGCGCTCGATCTCCGGGAGATCACACAGCAGCTCGAAGGCTTTGGCCAAACTTCTGGGCTTCTCCCGCAAGACGATTTCGTCGCCCCGGCGAAAGATCTCGACCTCATCGCTCGTGAGGCGAAACTGCTTCGGCAGCCGAACAGCCTGGCTGTTGCCGGACTGAAATACCTTGGCGACCGCCATCCCAAATCTCCGTATATACATATTAGTATATACATTGATCGGCAACTATGCAAGGTTTCCCCTCATAAGTCGTCTAGCTTTTCGGTCGTGTGGTTCTGCAGAGCGGCGCACTCCTCATTGAGGGCGCGAATGGCCGTGCGGTGTCCCGACAAGGCCCGACGCTCGTAACGGTCCAACCGAGCTAACCCCTTCCCAAGCATCTCGAGCGCAAAGTCGATGACTTTTAGGTTGCGGAACATAATGTCAAAGTAGGTCGTCCTGATGTGCCGAATCCGAATCATGCTGACGGAGACCTGCGCAACGCGCTCGGCTGCTTTTAGGATCCGGGGATTGTCTCTCTCCTCACCTGCTATGAGACGTGCCAAACGCGCTACCTCGCATGACCAGTCCGCATCGGCCGAAGCCGGAATGGAGAGACCATGTTTTAGCGCATTGCGACGGGATTTCTCCTTTCCCGTTGCTGTGCGTGGCCCAGTGCTGCGTTGGGCATTGGCACGGTTGGCAGCAATTCTTCGAGGGGAACACATGAGTCGTGCCCAAGGGTTCAGTCGATATCGGTGACATCGTCGGTGATCATCCGGGACCGGCGTTTGCCTCCCTCCCGATACCGATCGAGTTCACCGATCACTCGATCGCGGCGAGTATTGACCCCAGCGATCATCCGCTCAATGCGCTCCACCGAGGCAAAATGAAAGGCAAAAGCCCGTGCGGTCATCTCATTGTCGTCGAGGTCATGCTCAGCAAAGATGCCCTTTATGTGAGTGACTGCGGGTTTATGACCCTTGGAATAGCACGCTGCAATGGACGGAATGCCGTCGATCACGTTTGCTCCTTCGATACCCTCCAGCACGTCTTCCAACTCTTCCTGGGCACGCCGTCTCAGGAGGCCATTCTTGAGCCGCCGCAGGCGTTCGCCTTCCCACATCAGATCCGTAATGTCCCTGACCCACATGGCTTCGATCACATCGGTGGGTTTGATGGCAGCCGTGACCTTTATTAGCAACGTATCATAATCCTGTGCACTCTCGCCCCAAACCAGAGGGCGTGTGGCGAAAAGACTACCGAGGCCATCCGGATGAACCTGAACGTCCTCGTCTCTCGGACGACACGGCTTTCGAGATCTGGGCGCCGTCTTTGACGGGCGTGAAGCGGGGGTGGGCGACATTGGTCCTCTCCTTTGCATGCACCCGGTGCGTGCCAGTCGCGACCTTTTCTGAACCGGGATGTTGTCAGCGAGCGCCCGACCGAAGCCCCATTTACCGGTCTGTGCGCACTCACACAGGCTACACCGCCGACCTTTCCGTGAGGTTGTCAGATCTGGTCTCGGCGGCTTGTGGGTCCTGGCAGCTGGGGAATGCCTGTCACGAAGGCTTTCGCGCTTGAAGGCCGGGAGAAATGTCCAAGTTCGTTCAGGAGAGGCCGAACGTCGTGGACTGCAGATCAAAAGGTGATAGATCGCTACGCTGCCGCTCAAAGCGTCTCCCATAGCTGATTTGAAATCTCCTGCACCCGATTTGCCCTGATGTTACAGGCGCGCAACACGTTGATCTGTGCCTCAACAATCGGGGGACGCTCCGATAAGTGCTCTTGGCTTGCCTCTAGCTCATCGCGCAGATCATGCACGAATCCGCTGACCATACTTGTTGGTGGCGGGAAGTGTCGTCCGTGTCCCGGCGCGATCTGCGTCGATGGCGTTGTTCACCCGCTCTGGCGCAATGCCGTGCTCTGACCACCCCGCAGCCCTCCGGGTTGGCTGGTGCGTGCCGGCACAACTGTGGCGGTCAGGCTGCCCCCTTCCTGCCTGTGACCAGCCGCAGGCACGCCCCGATCATCCGGCAACGTGGGGTTCCCCAGTTCTCATCAATGATGGCTTGGGTGAGCGCAGTCCCTATGGCATCGCATGGACTGATGTCAGAGGTGATCGCTTGATGCAGCGCCTGATAGGTCCTGTGGTCCTCGCCCCGAATGATGTCTAGGCCTGCTGCAGATGCCGCAGATCTCCGTCGAGGCTTGGTGCGCACGGGCATGTAGGTCATCGGGGAGGCTCTCGCCCGGTACCATTTGCCGTCAATACGATGAGGTTAACTCTGTGAATGAGGCGTGGCTTCTCCCAGCCCTGCGGACCCGGGCCCGTTGGGTCTCGCGGTACCGCTCCAGTTCCTGAAGAAACGATCGGCGACGGGCTTTCGCGACCGCAATCATGCGACCGATACGGTCAAGCTCGGCACTGTGGCGGAGGAAAGACTGTGCGCTACTTTGATACAGCATGGAACGGCAAAGCCACAAGCAAAGTTGATGAAGGAGAAATGTTGTGCCCGGGCCGACCCGAACCGTTGTAGGAGTCTGCCCATGCCGACCGTGATTGCCATTGAGGCCAAGCCCGTTGAATTCGAGGGAATCGATACCGGCTTCCTTCACCTCTACCTCGTCAAGACCGTTACGGACGAGCAAGGGCGCGTCGTCTCGGAAAAGGTGATCCGAGGCACAGCAGGATCGAATGGTGATCTTGAGACGTTAGTCGATGCCAATCTGGCCACCTCGCCCGATCGGAGAGGCTCCGACACTCCCGAGGAGAGGCATCGTGAGGTTCTCGATACTGGCACCAGGGACGCTAATGATGTCTGGCAGATTATGGTCCAGCATGCCAACAACATCGAGAAAGCGGATCTGGACTATAGCGTTGATATCTTCAAGGAAATTTCTGGAGGTGACCTGAACAGCAACTCGGTTGTCGCGTCAGTGCTCCATTCGGTTGGCCTGAACTTGACCACAAGCTTCCCGGATGGCGTCAGCCGCTCCGATGCCCCTCTCTACGGCCAGCTCCAGTATATGAACGTGGACGATGCTCTCTTCGGCACGGCGAACAACGACCGTATCATGGGCGGCGTTGGGAACGATCGGCTTTACGGCCGCCATGGGGACGACCGCCTTTATGGGGAAGACGGGAATGATCACCTTCACGGCAGTAATGGCAATGACGCTCTGTTTGGCGGGAGCGGCAATGACAATCTGGACGGCAGATCCGGCAATGACGCTCTGACTGGCAGCCGCGGAAATGACCGTCTTTATGGCAGCTTCGATGACGATGTTCTGAGTGGCGGAAGCGGGAATGACCGTCTCTACGGCGAGTCGGGCGCAGACATTCTGCGCGGCGGCTCTGGCAGGGATGCTTTCGTCTACAATGCAGTTCCGAACAGTCAGGCGGACGTCGACACCATCCGAGACTTCTCGGTTGCCAATGACACGTTCTGGCTGAACAACAGTGTGTTCACAGGTCTAGGGCGTGAGGGTCAGCTGAGATCATCGGCCTTCAGGACCGGGACGGAGGCGCATGATACAACCGACCGCATCATCTATGATCGCGACCAAGGCGTTCTCTACTACGATCACGACGGTAGTGGCGCGACAGAGCAGATTGTGGTGGCGAAGCTCTCGACTGGCCTAAGGATGACCAATATGGATATTCTCGTCATCTAGACTCGGTCTCCAGAGATCCCGCGCAAGGCGCCAGGTCAGCGAGGCAGCCCCACCCTGCAACGTCGACCTTGGCTGTTGCGAATCAGATGCACCGGACGCGTTGCGTCTCAGTCCGGTGCAGTATCTTAAGCCTCACAGCGCCTGTCCGAGCAGTGCTCCTTCCGACTTAGGCTTTTGCGATCGTGGGCGGCTGAAGTTGTGGGAGAGACACAAGGCCAATGTGTGGTGTGCTGGTCTGCAACAGAAGGTCTATGACGTCCTCAAGAGCTGGGTCGTCGACCACAGTATAGAAAGCCAGGAGAGGCGGAATGCTGTGCTCAACTCCGTCAATCACGTCCGACCCTTCTATTGCTCGCAGGTGATCCTCCAGTGCCTCTTGAACGCCCTGGTTCAGGAGGTCGACCTGGGCGCCGTGGGCGTTGGGTCCCTATGTGGTCAGTAATGTCCTCGGCCCACATGGCTTCGAGGATATCCGCGGGCTTCCTCGCCGCCATCACCTTGAACAGCAGCTCATCGTACTCGCTCTCGTCCTCACCCAGGACCAAGGGACGCTTGGGGAAGAGACCTCTGAGATTTATGGGGTGAATTTGCAGGTTGTCTTTCCGCGAGCGGCGCTTTTTCCGCTGCCAGGCGGCCGGTTGCATCGACGAGATATCAGTTTTGGTTGATACGGGCATTGCTACCTCCCTGGCAAAGATGGTGAGTGACCCCGTTCGCATCGTGCAAGCGTTCCATCGCGTCATCAAAAAGATTAACCGGCGCTGAAAAACCCATCTTAACGGACTGACCTTGCCGCGAGGTTTCCGTTGCCGCTGGAGCGGACCTCGACAGCCGACCTTAAAGCGCGCGGCACGAACGGCTGGGTGCGAGAGCCCAGGACCGTTCAAAGTGTTGCCAATCGTCGCGACCCGCAAAGGCTCAGTGACAGATCTTTCGGCATGGTGGCCCCGACAGGTAGGAAAGACCCGGGCCAAGCAGGATGATAGCTGCCGGGAACATAGTAGCACCTACTATGCCGGCGTCCAAATTAGTAAAGACATGCTACGCTGCCAGTGCGGACGCTCGGTCTTCCTTTGTGCAGCACAGACTTGTATGACCTCCCTCCGGGCGAGGTTACAGTCATGGAAAATCGAGCGAATGGCCGACACGATTGCCAAAACACAGAACTACCGACCTGAGATTCAAGGCATCCGTGTCATTGGGGCGCTGCTCGTTGCCTGTTTCCACATTTGGGGCGGGCGAGTCTCGGGCGGCGTGGATGTGTTCTTCGTCATCTCTGGCTTCTTGATCACGGGGTCGCTCTACAAGGAAGTTCAGAACAGCCAGACAATTGACGTGATCGCCTTCTGGGGTCGGATTGCCAAGCGCATCGCTCCAATGGCTTATCTGGTGCTCGCGCTTACGCTTCTCGCTGCCCTGCTGTGGATGCCCAAATCTCGGCAGGTGGGCTTTTTGTCTGAGGTCCTCTACAGCGCCGTTCATCTTGAGAACATTAAGCTCATGATGAACTCGGTGGACTACCTTGCCCGCGAGGAAGCCCCCAGTCCGGTTCAGCAGTTTTGGGCTCTCTCCGTCCAGGTGCAGTTCTATGCCGTCTGGCCATTTCTTCTCCTCGCAACCGGCATCGCGGCGAGAAGAGTTAGGTCAAGAACAGGCATCTACATTGGGGCTCTGACAGCCGTATTCCTGGCCTCCCTGGCCTATTCGATCATCGAGACCGGGGAGGACCCATCTCCAGCCTATTTCAACACGTTTGCGCGTGTATGGGAGTTTGCCCTAGGGGGCCTTCTTGCCATTGCTTTGCCCCGGCGAACCCTACCGCCAGCGCTGCGATGGCTGGCAGGGTGGGCTGGCCTTGCACTGGTAGTCAGTTGCGGCTTTGTTCTCCCCGCCTCCGCAGACTTTCCAGGATATGTCGCATTATGGCCAACGATGGGAGCGGCCCTGGTGCTGCTATCAGGCGGCGGCAATCTGCGCTTCGGAGCAACCCAGATTCTGGCCTCCAGGTCGCTGGTGGCACTGGGCGACATCTCATTCTCGTTCTACCTCTGGCACTGGCCAGTTTTGATATTCGCCATGCTCCTGACCGGGCGGACCCATCTCGGCCTAGGGACTGGATTAACAGTAATTGCGGTGGCGTTCTGCGGCGCATACCTCGCCAACCGCTGGATCGAGCAGCCGATCCAGCGCTCCTCCCTGGGCAAGGTCCGCCGATGGCATATCCACGCCATGGGAGCCGCAATGGCCGCATCTGTGCTTGCCGTGACAGCCGTTTGGATCCTGACAAACGGCGGAGTAGACGACATCCGAAGTCTTTCGATCAAGGACTATCCTGGCGGATCCGTCATGGCCTCAGGCGACACTGCAATAAAGCCTGGCCTAGCGATCCAACCCCATCCCGGCGTCGCGAAGGATGACAAGTCCAAGCCATTTGTCGATAAGTGCCACCAGGATCAGCGCAAGGCCGATATCCTCGCGTGCAACTATGGGAACGATCGCGCGCCAACTAAAACAATTGCCCTGGTCGGCGGGTCACATTCTGCGCATTGGCTCGAAGCCCTTGAGCAGCTCGCTCATCAATATGGATGGCGTGTTCTCAGCATCACGAAAAGCGCCTGCCCCTTTGAGATCAATGCTCAGCGCAAGCAGCCCTGCATTGAGTGGAACGAGAACATCATCGGGTATTTGGCCCAATTGAGGCCCGATGTCGTGTTCACAACCTCAACACGTCCCTACCGCGGCCCCACTATCGGGCACGGTCTGGAAAAACCGAGAGAGATCATCCCGGAGGGTTATCTGATGCAATGGGCCCGTCTTGCCGAAAAGGGGCTGACAGTTGTGGCCGTTCGCGACAATCCGTGGCTCGGTACCAACATACCGGAGTGCGTTGAGAAGCACTCTGCGGATGTTTTTAAGTGCAGCCGTCGGCGCTTAGACGTTCTGGATGACATGGATCCCTCCTCGAGGCTCGCCTCTAAGCCTGGCAATGTCTCATTTATCGACCTCTCCGATCACTTCTGTGATCCGGCACGGTGCCTTGCTGTCGTGGGGAACTTGCTTGTCTATAGAGACAACCATCACATGACTGCATCATTCAGCAGAAGCTTGGCCGTGCCTTTGGAGGAACGCCTGCGTCAGGTTCGGCCAGATCTGTTTCAGATAACTTCCGTCAGCCAAGAGAGCTCAGCCATGGACCCTCAGTAGCCTCTTAGCACTGCAGCAGTACACCTCTGCAGCAACACGAAGACTGAGGGATCTAATCGTTGTGAGATCCATTGCCTTCGCACCGGGTGCGGCAAGCCAGTCCTAACCACTTGGACGCTCTGCATGAGGCGGCAAGTTATCGTGGAATGGAATCTGAGCCTGCACACCCGGAACTTTAATAGCCAGCCTTGGATATTACAACTTACCCGCCCTTCTCAAAGAGAGCTCAGCACGGTAAGAAACCGGTTTGATCGCCAAGGCTGCAGACCTAACAGAATGGATATTTCGAGCAAGTTTTCAGGATCGGCTAGCGAGCCCCCTCTCAGCGTGGTCATTGGCATCCGAAACTGGGGGCTAGATCGCCTAAAGGTTGCTCTTAGGTCACATTTAGAGTCGGATACTCCGGACCTGGAAATTATTATTTCAGATTATGGGTCAGCCAACTGCGACGATGTTTCCAAGATAGCCCAAAAGTTTGGTTGCAAGTACATCTATAGTAGAGCTGATGTTTGGAGCCGCTCATCGGCTCTCAACGCAGGCATCGCGGAGGCTTCAAGCAACAACATACTCACAACAGATGCAGACATAATATTCTCACCAAAGTCCCACGACGTCTTAATTCATAACCTTCAGCGCATGCCGGATTCCGTGCAGATCATCCAATGCCGGGATCTTCCCGAGGGCTTCGGTTCTGAAAGTCTTTCGCATTTCGACTGGAACCATCTTTTCAAGGTGTCGGCAATCCGCCCCAGATGGGGCATGGGCGGCTCAGCGACCTTCAGGAAGGCTCTCTTCTCGAGGCTACACGGCTTCGATGAGCGGATGACGGTCTGGGGCGGAGAAGACAACGACTTCGTGCAAAGAGCCCGCCGTTCGGGAGCGATCCTGAACTGGGTCGAGAACCCTGAGGCCCAGATCTACCACATCTGGCACCCTCCGGACTCCCGGGGAGCTTCTCCGGCAGAGGCAAAGATTGTCGAGAACAACAAGAAGCTTCTCGATCAGGATTTCACGGTTGTCAGAAACCTGTCGCGCTCCTTTCGGCGATCCCGCTCGTCCGATCCCACGGCATCCATCGTCATCGCAACGAGGAACAGGCCGGAGTTGCTGCGCGAATGTGTGCGCAGCTGTCTGGAGCAGACGTTCCAGGATTTTGAGATCATTGTCGTCGACGACGGATCGAACGAGGCCCTGAGGCCGAGGCTCGACGATTTCGGCGACGAGCGACTCCGCGTGATCCGGCTCGAGGAAAGCAGAGGCATTGCCTATGCGAGGAACCATGCCAACAGGCTGGCGCGCGGAGAGTACATCGCAATCCAGGATGATGAGGATCTGATGCTGCCCCAGAGACTGGAGCATCAGCTTGGCGCCATCGCGCATGACTTTGCCGGCACCTATGGCGGCTGGATTGCCTTCGACGACCAGTCAGGCGCGCTAACCCCGAACCCTGGATGGAAAGCGTTCGATCTGCCGTCGATGATGTTTGGTAGGGGCCCCGCCCATGGGGGCATTCTGATCAGGAGGCGGACCCTTGATCATTACCGATATAACGAGACATTTCAGGCGAACTCCAGCTTCGACCTGCTGAACAGGATCGCGCGCGGGAGCGTCCGGCTAGCTCATTGCGGTCACTACGTCATCCTTCGGCGTCTGCGCCCATACGATCATGCTGGTCCCGACAATTTGGCTCAGAAATCCACGTCGACCATCAGCAAGGCTATGGCCCGTGCTGCGGTGTCGGCAGACCTCGAACAGCAATATAGGAAAGCTGCAAGAGCGAACCCGAAGATCCAGATTGCCTTCTCGGAGGTCATGGATGCATCTCAGCACCTGCCTCGGCATCTGCTGTCCCAGAGGGTGCAGCTCGAGTTCCGAAGCCCCCCGCCTGCGGACGGTGGGATAATGGATGTGTTGAGGTCCATGCTGGCTGATCGCCGACCCATCAACATCAAGTTCAGCAAGGGCCCTCAAGGCGGCGTCAAGACCATCACCGTCGCCTGCGACAGCAACAAGGACTGCAACCAGATCATCTCCACCTTCTCAGAGATTGGGGAGATTCAGCACGTCAGCAATTTCGTGCTCCCCCGCGCCCATTCCGACCTATCTCGGATAGAAGCATATTTCGAAGGAACTGATGCCGGAGAAGGGGAGTATTTTCGGGTCGGCGACGATATCGAAGGACTCATCCGGACGTTAGGCAAACACTGCAGCCGTTGCTTTCTTGCCGCAACTGGCAAGGCGGAGTACCGGTTGGGCCTTCCGCCGCTCGAAGCGCCAGTCAGGGCTCTCGTTCACGCGAAGATAAGTCGCTTCCTGACGAGTGGCCGCCACATGTCGGAGGCTTGATTTGCAGACCGAGACCGTATTCGACCCCTCCGAGCGGATCATCACCATCAAGTACTCACCAGAGCGGTACGACGCCTTTCCTCCAGCTGCCAATGCCTGGATGGACGGACGCATCACGGACCTGAACAGGGACCGGGAGGCGGCAGCTCACGCCTTGCTTCTGCTTGCGTTCGTCTCGGGTCGATTTTGCCCGTCACGCGGCTGTGGGGCTGATGTGGCAGGATCGCTGCGCGATCTGTTCTCTCCGCGCAACGTGCTTCTTGAGGGCGTCGATCTCTCGCCGGCCCGCATTCCATCGGGCATCCGCACCGCAATCCTGGGCGACGGATCCTATCGGATGGCGGCAACGGTGAGGGTCACGAGACCGGACGTTGTCTTCAAGCTGAGCGAGAGCGCGCAGACGACTTTGGCGGGCCCGCGCAACATGACCATTTCATCCAACTTTGGCTTGTTCTCACCAGGGAAAGGTCAGCTAAATGCCCTCATACCGACCATCGCCGCGGCTCTGCTGTTCTCGGAGGATGCAGGACTCGGACGCTTGGTTCTTCCGGTCAATGATCTGGACCAAGGCGAGGTTGAGCTGATCAAGCGTCTTACTGCTTTACTCGCCGCAGTGAATATCGCGGTTGATGCTCCCCTGCTGGGAAAGGAACTCCACACCTTGTCGGACCTGCTGCTTGATCCGGCCAGCCTCGAGTTGTTCTTTGCCGAAGGTCATGAGTACAGCAACACACCGGACGACCTGCCGGACTTCTGGTTCGTCAGGCTCCTGTGGGCAAGGAGGACCGGCAGTTCAGAGGATCTTGACGAGGCTGCGGCGAGGCTGCGCTCGTTCTCCGAGGCGGGGCACTTCTTCTCGCCTCGGGAGCAGGACATGATAAGGTCCGGTGCGAGGACGCACATGTGACCAGCCCCTCATGAGAACAGCAGCCGAATTGACGATGACGCGATGATCTCCAGAGCTATCAAGAACCTAACGCCGCTGTCGCTTCGCATCTTCCTGAAGAACCGGCTTCCCGCGCGCATAGTCGGCGCAGTTGCCACGCCCCCAGCCTCAACCCGCGACAAAGCTGATAACGGCCGCAGGCCCATTCAGCCCCAATGCCCTATCTGCGGCACATCCCTGCCGAGCGCCCCATCCCAGTTGGACATCCAGTGCACAGGCTGTGGCGCCCTGCCACATCACCGGAAACTGGCGCTCGCCGTCTATGCTCATGCGAGGCTGGCGGATACTCAAGTCCTCGTTGTTGGATCTGACGACGTCCTCCAACTCATTTGCGAGGGATTGGAGAAAGTCACCTTCGCGCCGGATCCGGCCGACGTACCTGTCGACCTGCGCTCCAAGGTGGATCTTTGCATCCACTCCTATTGGCTGCAGGGCAGCAAAATGGGGCCTGAGAAGAGCCTGCGCAGCCTGGACGCGCTCCTGTCCCCCAAGGGAAAGCAGATCTTCACCCTCGACACCTCATGTCGGTGGCACCCGATCCAATGGCAGCGGGGCCCGCACGCATTCCTAGAGTGGCTTCATCGAGGGGGTTGGGCAGAGGCAAACGTATTCGAGCCGGATGAGGTCTACGGAGGCGGGGCTGGGGAAGCTTTCGGGTGCAGCCCTACTATTGAAAGCCCTGCTACGGCTGTGATCCTTCCTGGATCAATGCTGCGCAGCTAGGGAGACGATGCGGAGGTCCTTTGGTTCATGCGCAACGGTGATCACAATGGGAATGCTGGTCCGGGGCCAAAATGTGAACCGGCTGCGCTTCTTCTTCTAGACACCCAGTTTTACGCAAGATATTGCAACCCAGATGGATTTTAGCCGACACTTGGGATGGCGGCTTGGCTTTCTCTATCTGGATCAAGGTTATGAATAAGCGCGGACCCATATCGGCCGAGGAGAAGGCTGTATCTTTTACGTCTCAGATTCATCTAGAAGTTGCGGGTTGAGCCTAAAGATATGGCCATAGCAAAGAAACTTAGGCACCTGATTCCAGCAGAGGGGCGGGTTCTCATAAAGAAGAAATTTCCGGAACTCGTCGAAAAAGTTGCTATCGGTGTAGACCTGCTTCCTTCCGCTCTGAACGGACGCGCGTGGAAAAGGCTTCTGCAGCCAAATCCCAACCAACGCCTTCACCACCTCTCTTCTAAGATGTGGTGCGGATTTGGGGAGAGGACGGCCAAGGAGCTCGAGCTTTCGAAGCTATCAGACCAGCGGGACCGCAAGGTCCTTGCATCGACTGCCTGGTCTCTCGCCAAGTGGTATGCCTTTAACAGAGATTACGGCAGAGCTCTTGAGAACCTCATTCTAATGACGACAGCCATCCCCAGGATGCGCCGCAACGCCTATACCCAGCTCATGATAGTCGAGTGCCTGCTTCAGCTGGACCGACCGGATGAAGCCCGGGACTGGCTGCAGTGGGCGTCAAGAGGAGCCGAACCTAAAGCGGAACTCTGTCTGTCCGCGGCTAATATCAGCCTTGCGCTGGCGCGCCTTCAGAGCTCGGCATCCTCAGCCGACGCCGAAAGGCTGTCATTGCTGAACCAAGTCTATGAGGGTGCAGGCTTCTCGAAGATCGAGAAGATGAACGAGGCAGCTCCGCTGACCCTCGGCAATATCACCGTTCCGCATCCCCGTCCGGTGGAAGCATCGGCGAAATTGAGTGTTCTGATGCCCGCCTACAACTGCGCGGACACCCTGCCTACTTCCCTAATCAGCATCCTGAACCAAACATGGCGCAACCTGGAAGTGCTGGTCGTCGATGACAGGAGCCAAGACGATACCTGGCAGGTCATCGAGCGCTTCGCGCAGACCGACAGCCGCGTTATTCCCTTGCGTCATGAGCGGAATGGAGGTGCCTATGCGGCCCGGAACACCGCACTTGCACATGCTACCGGAGAGTTCGTGACTGTTCATGATGCAGATGATTGGTCACATCCAGAAAAATTTGCCGCCCAGATGCTCTATGCAACCTCCCATCCCGAGAGCATTAGCACAACCATTGGCGTTCGAGTCTCCTCCGACCTCCAGTTCGATGTGAAAGCGAACATGGCCGGGATGCTCATGGAGAACACGTCGTCGTTGCTCCTGAGGAGGCAAATGCTGGTCGAACTCGGCGGCTGGGACCAAACCCGGATGGGCGCTGATTCAGAACTTTATGAGCGTGTGAAGGCCAAGCACAAGTTAATAACGAACAAGCTCTTCATGGGCACGCCCCTGACCCTCATCCTCTTCAGCGGTTCGTCTCTCACGCAAACCAAAGCGGCCGGCCTTGCGACGGTAAACTATGGGGCACGCCGGCAGTACAAGGAAGCCTACCGGTTTTGGCATGCGAGCGAGTTGGCCAAACCCGAACCGGACCTCCGCATGACGGAGACCCGTCGGTTTCCAGCCCCGCGCATCCTGCTGGGGCAGAAGGGAGAAATCACGGACATAGACCTCGTGATCGTCGGTAACTTCGCCGATGCTAAGCACTCGACCGAACACCACATTGCCCAGTGGGACGTTTTGGCCCGAGCCGGCCTCAAACTGGGGTTGGCTCATTGGCCATCCTACCGGCGGGCGGAAGCCAACATCGCCTCACCCGCTCGCACGGCTCTTGCCATTGGGCTCGCAGAAAACATCGTTCCGGGTGAGGCCGTGTTGTGCACGACTGCAATCGTACTCGGCTCCGATCTGCTCAACGACCCTCCTCATCCTTTGCCGAGCATCCAAACCGAGCGCCTGTATGTGGTGACCGAGCTTGGCCTCTCGGACGAGCAGCATGAAGCCTTCAGGCAACGCTTCGGCTGTGCTCCTGTCGTGATCGGTTCAGACTACGCCGAGCCTCTGCTGGCGGCGTTGACATCCAAGGGGTTGAGTTCGGCCCCGACGTAAATCCCCACAGGATCTCAACGGCCGATTGAAGCTGCCAGAACCCAATGTCGGCCACGCATCGTCGCCAGTCGTTCAGCCGACGCTCGTGTGGAAGCGGCGTTGTTGGCAGGACCGGCCAGTCATGAGCCGGGTCCGACGCTCAGGAGCCATGTCCGGGCGAGGGGGCGAGACTGTCCGGTATCGGAAACGGCCGCTTCTCAAGAGGAAAAGGCACGTAGAGCGGGTTCGCGGTCTCATGCCAGAGGCCGAAAGCTTTGCGGTATGCGCTCCGTGCAGGACTGAAAAGACCCAGATCGCTGTCGATCTGGAAAGCCCCTCCCCCCGAGAGACTTGCGTCCGACCAACTCACGAAAGAGAGCAGCTTGTCGATCTTTCGTATGGACCTTGAACCGAACGACCGACCCATCCTGAGATGAAACTCCCCATCGCCTGCCGCGCGCACGGAGTCATAGTATCCTATCGTTTCCAGGACCGGCTTTTGTCGGAACATGAGCGACGAGGCATCTGGCCTGAAGTAGCCGTTCAGAGCCCTGAAGCCGCGCTGTTTAGAGCAGCGAACATGATCTACCCAAGTCGCGATGATCGATTGATCTCGCCGGAGCTCGGCAACCGCGGTAGCAATCTTCTGCGGGTGAGCCCAATCGTCAGCGTCCTGATTGGTCACGAACTCTCCCGTGGCGGATGCAAGCGCCATGTTCCTGGCAACAAATACGCCCGAATTACGCCCCATGGACAACAGGCGAAAGCGTGGGTCGGCATCACAGAACGGCGCCACGATGCTGGCAGTGTCATCGGTGCTCGCGTCGTCCACGACGATCACCTCGAAGTCGCGGTAGGTCTGATTGCGCAAGGACTCCAAGACGTACGAAATGGTTCCGGCGCTGTTGTAGGCCGGCACCAGGATCGACACCAATGGTCCCTGCAAAGGAGGATTGGCCGGCGCACTTTTTAGATTCTCGCAGGCGAACGGTGCACTCTCATCCTTCAACTGGACCGGGGTTAGGCCCTGCTTCGAGAGGACCGAGTTAATTGAGGCAAGCTGAAGGTCATAGCGTCCGCTCCAGAAGTGGAGCTGAGCATCGAAGATGTCCAGTTTCATTCCCGTCCTGGCGCTGCCTGCTGCGTCTCGTAGCGCCTTCTCCAGATCGATCGCGTCTTGCTCCCAGCCTTTCTCGCGAAGATCGTGGGCGCATTTGAGGATCGTGTCGAACTGCTCCGCCGCCAGCCAAGTCCGTTGAGAGACAATTCGTTCCACCACAAACCTATGCGCATCCGGCCCCATTCTTTCGGCGAAAGGGCGGACCTTGTTCAGGAACTCGGACGCGGCCATGGAATTCGGTTCGTTCAAGGCACCCTGGATGATCCCAGCAACCGCATCGAACTGCTTCAGATTGGCAGCCGCCAGAAGATAGACGTGCCGGCAGGCAAAGTCCTTCCTGTTCTCTTCTGGCATCGCTTCGTATGCCTGTATGACATCCTTGAATCGGTGTGCCGTGAGATAGCAATCGAGCAGTATACGCCAGGCCCGAGCATTTTTCGTCTCCATGCTCTCGATCTGCGCGGCCGCGGCATTGAAGTTGCCTGCGTCGATGTTCCTCCTGGCATGCTGGAGCGCAACGCTCTGGCGGCTGAAGCCGATTGTCCTAGCCCGCGACACTATCCTTCGAAGAAGATCGATCTTTTTGAGCCGTGAGACAGTGCTTCGGAGGAGACGTTGCATATGGAATGGACAGCCTTCTGGTGCTGGCGTCGGAACGCGCCGTTATCCAAGCAATCTGCGAGGAAAACGCTCCGCATCATCCGCAATTCGGAGCAGATACTGACCATATGTGCTTTTCGAAAGCTTCGTGCCCAGAGACACGAGCTGAGTGCGGTCGATCCAGCCGCTCGTAAAGGCGATTTCCTCCGGACATGCGATGCGGAACCCCTGACGCTTCTCGAGCGCGCGCACGAACTCGGAGGCCTCGACCAAGCTGTCCGGCGTACCGGTGTCCAGCCAGGCATAACCCCGGCCCATCAGCTCGACTTGGAGCTCACCCATCTCCAGATAGATGCGGTTCACATCAGTGATTTCGAGTTCGCCGCGAGCGGAGGGCTTTAGCCGGGCTGCAATGTCGGTCACCTGATGGTCATAGAAATACAGCCCCGTCACGGCCCAGTTCGAGCGGGGAGCCTTAGGCTTCTCTTCGATCGAAACCGCTTTGCCATTGCTGTCGAACTCGACAACACCATACCGCTCGGGATCGGTGACATGGTATGCGAAGACGGACGCGCCGGATGTTCGGTGTGCTGCGGAACGCAGAAGATCAGTCAATCCGTGTCCGTAATAGACGTTGTCTCCGAGGATCAGCACGGACGGCTCGCCTGCGACGAAGTCAGCACCGATAACATAGGCTTGAGCAAGCCCTTCGGGTTTCGGTTGCTCCGCATAGGACAAGCGAATGCCCCACTGCTCGCCGGTACCCAAAAGCTGCTTGAACCGCGGCAGGTCATCCAGCGTGGAAATGATGAGAATATCCCGCACTCCCGCCAGCATGAGGGTGGTCAGCGGATAGTAGATCATTGGTTTGTCGTAGATCGGCAGCAACTGCTTTGACGTAACGTAGGTCATAGGATGCAGGCGCGTTCCGCTGCCGCCGGCCAAGATGATGCCCTTCATCGCTATACTCCTTGATATTTCTAACGTCACCGGGGCGAGCCTAAACTACGAGAAGTAGACCGGAAGTTCTGCAAGCTTTGGCTGGTGGCGGTCTTTATCGGAAAGAACGGCTCGGGAAGGCTCGATTGGCCATTCAATCTCGAGAGCAGGATCGTCCCAGAGCAATCCATGATCGTGAGCGGCAGAGTAATATGACGAAACTTTATAATGGACTTCGGTATTAGGCTCGAGTGTACAGAAGCCGTGAGCGAAGCCTATCGGCACGAACATCTGGCGACCATTCTCCGCTGAAAGCTCAACAGCAACGTGCTTTCCATAGGTCGGAGAGGACCGACGAATATCAACGACAACATCAAGAATAGAGCCCCGCACGACACGGATCAGCTTGGCCTGAGCAAATGGTTCGGCTTGAAAGTGCAGGCCCCGCACAGTGCCTGCTGACGCGGAAAGAGAACAATTGTCCTGAACGAAATCGGCCGCAATGCCCGCCTCGGCAAAATGCTGCTTGTGAAAAACCTCCGAAAAATATCCACGGCTATCACTCAGGCGCCCTGGCGTGATCACCTTCGCATCAGGGATTTTCGTTGGCTCCACACTCAGCACGGCCCATCCTCACTCTGGTTTGACTGCTTCAACATACTTGAACGCCGTCACTCGCAATAACCGATTCAGCCCATATCTGCGAGTTAGATCGCCACTCCGAGCCGCTCGCCCTGATAGACGCCGGAGCGAACGCGCTCCCACCAAGCTTGATTGTCGAGATACCAGGAGACGGTCTTCCGGAGCCCGGTCTCAAAAGTTTCGGATGGACGCCATCCCAACTCGCGCTCGATCTTACTGGCGTCGATGGCATAGCGCAGATCGTGGCCGGGCCGATCGGTCACGTAGGAAATCAGCTTTTCTCGTGGCGCGATCGCGTTGCTCGGCGCCATCTCATCGACGAGCTGACAGATAGAGCGCACGACGTCGATATTCGTGCGCTCGTTCCAGCCGCCGATGTTGTAGTTCTCGCCCACCCTGCCTTTGCCGGCTACGAGGATCAGCGCGTCAGCGTGGTCCTCCACGTAGAGCCAGTCGCGCACATTCTCGCCCTTTCCGTAAACGGGTAGAGGCTTTCCCTCGAGCGCATTCAGGATCATGAGAGGGATGAGCTTCTCAGGGAAATGGTAAGGTCCGTAGTTGTTAGAGCAATTGGTGATCAGCGTCGGCAGGCCGTAGGTGTGGTGCCAGGCGCGCACGAAATGGTCCGACGCAGCCTTCGACGCTGAGTAAGGCGAATTGGGCTGATACGGGTACTCCTCATGGAAGAATCCTTCATGGCCAAGGGATCCGAAAACTTCGTCCGTCGAGATGTGATGGAAGCGGAATGTATCGCGCCGCGCGGCATCAAGCCTACTCCAGTAAGCCAGCGCCGCCTGGAGCAGTGTGAAGGTGCCGACGACGTTCGTCTGCACGAACACTCCAGGACCGTGGATCGAGCGGTCAACATGGCTTTCGGCGGCGAGATGCATGATCACGTCCGGCTGATACTCATTGATCACGGTCTTCATCCGCTCGGCATCGACGATATCGGCGCGCATGAAGCGATATCGGTCACTGCCTGCGACAGATCGGAGGGAGTCGAGATTTCCCGCATAGGTGAGTTTATCGACGACGAGAACCTCATGCGGGGTACTGGCGATAAGCTTGCGCACGACGGCCGATCCAATAAACCCGGCGCCCCCGGTGACCAGATATCGCTTTGCCATGACCTGTGCTCTCTCCATTACCAGTTACGTCGGCACTGCCGAGCAAGCCCGCTCGTTGAGGCGAGGGTTCTAACCTATCAAAGAAATATCGTCCACGGCCTCTGGCGTCTCCTCTGCCTGGGGGCAAAAAGCCACAATCGAGGCTCTACCTCAACTCCAGGTAGCAAAAACAACTACTAGCTCATCCGTTGCATTGACCGGAAATAACCCGCCGCTTCCTTGCGGATCCGCTCTAATAGCGGATGCTCCTCCACCTGACGGTAAGCGGCGAGGATCTTGTCAGCGCCGTAGAGCTCCCGCAGGCGCTTCCAAGCTTCCGCCATGTGAACGACCCGCTTTTCCTCGTCGATGCTCCTCGACTTGCGGTGAAAGACGAAGGTGTTAGTTGCGACGGCCAGTTCGAAGCCCGCGGCGCGAGCCCGGAAGCAGTAGTCGTTTTCCTCACCATAGAAGAGCTTGAAATTCACTTCATCGAAGAACCCGATGCTCTCAATGACTTCCTTCTTGATGCCGAAGCAAAAGCCGTGAACCAGCGGAGTCCGAGGCACGAGATCCGCCTTGCTCCAAGTCTCACAGGCAAGGTCGAGATCGGAGTGTTTCAGGCCACGCGGTAGCGGATTGATGGTCGTGTTGTTGCGTTTATCCTTGATCTGAGGAATGGATTGCGCTCCCGCTGCATTCGAGAGCGGGCCGACAATGCCTATCCTATCGCTCTGGTTGGCTGCATCGAGCAGTTTCAAGGCCCAGTTCGGGCTTACGATCGTGTCGCTGTTGAGAAGGATGCGAAATCCGGCTCCCGCAGCGGCAAGGCCACGATTTGCCGAACGCGTGTACCCCAAATTGTGCTCGTTTTCGAGCAGGACGACCCGGTCCCGGGTCGCTGAAAATTCTCGCAGATAAGAGGTCGTCGCCTCGTCGGAACGGTCATTGACGACAATGATCCTGTGACTTGGCAACAGGCTCGCCCACGCTGCCTCCAGGCAAAGCCGGACGTCGTCGAGAGCGTTGTGAACGCAGACGATTATGTCGATGGGAATGTCGACTAGAGGCTCCAGTCGCTCCCTCTTGACCTCGGCGAAGCTCAATCCCGCTGAAGGGGTGGCGACATGGCCGAGCTTTACGAGAATATCCGGAAGCTTCAAAGCCCGCGCGAAGCTGTGGCGAAAGTAGGAGAAGTCCTCGTGGTCTCTGACGGACGCACCCTGTGGCAGAAGCGGAACGATCTGGAGAGGTGGATGGCTGTAGGTGACCCATGCCAAGGCGAGTTGATCCCTGCGGCTGAAGCTTTCGATCTGCCGCCACCAGGCATGAAGGGCATCGGCAGTCTCCTGACTTTTGAGGAGAACGATCATGAACCCGGTTTCGAATAGCGGCTGATTCAAGGGGAGACCAGCGCTCCTGTAGTGCTCAATCTGTAAATCGATGAGCTTTGCTGCATCCTTCTTAAGCCGCTTGCAGGCTTCGGCCTCCTCATAGAAGCACGTGCGATGCGGGTGCGATACCAAACCAAGCTGGGCGCCCTGCTGCCTGACCATCTCGATATAGTGATGTACATCGCCTCTGAAGATGATGTTGGCATCCAGCCATACAGCAGCCTGGTGGGTCGGGAAAAGCTCGTGCGGATGTGTCTTAACCCAGCGGGCGATCCTCGTTGGATCAGGGTGATAGTATGGCGAGGATCGCATCTGCCAGATGCCGTAATCATTCCGCGGGCGATCCGTGAAACACACGTACTCAACATCGGGATCGATGCGATCTGGAAGAAGCAAGTTGTCGTATTCGCCGAAGATGGCCGTGTAAAAGACGATTCTCCGGCCTTCCGGTGCAGAGGAACGGTGGGCAGAAATCTGCCGCGCGATATCGTCCTTCACATCCCATCGATTGTCGAAGAAGGCCCGGGCGGCCCGCCTCGGCAATCTTGTCGCTAGAATGTCCTTCGTTCGATCAACACCGCGCTGCACCCCAGCCGCCATACTGGGAAGACGCCTGGCCAGCAGCCGCAAGGGACGCGTCACTGTCCAGGACAGAGAACCGCGTAACCCGTTGACTTCTGATCGCAGCTCTCGGACCGTGGCTTTGAGTTCCGCGATCTCGTCCTTTTGTTGCTGGACTTGCTCCTGCAGCGAGGCGGCATCTGCTAAAGCGCTAGGGTCAGCGGGTTGGGACATGGAACGCGGAAGTTCTTGGGTCATGCGATCGGGACCTTGCCGATCAGAACCCGCGAGCCCAGCCGATGGCTGCGTGGGAATGCTGAACCCGAGGCGGTCATGCTGATTTTCGCGTCAGTTCCATGCTCATCATCATTGAGCCTTTCCGATAGCATGACAGGATCACCCGTCATTACCATCTACGCCCATGGAGACAGCGTATGTTTCAATAACCTCATCGATGGGCCCAGATGCTTTGATTCGACCGTGCTCCAAGATAATCGCCTTGTTGCAGAGGTCTCGCAGCACCTTGTTGGAATGGGAAGCAAGCACCAAGAGCTTGGAGTCACGAGCGAAGCTCTCTAGCTGCTCATTGGCCTTCTTCAGGAATCGTGCATCGCCGGTAGCAACCACCTCATCCAACAACAGGATGTCGGTTTCAACGTGTGTGGAAATTGCAAAGGCCAAACGTGCTCGCATGCCAGAGGAATAGGTACGCATCGGAAGATCGAGAAAGTCTCCGAGTTCGCTGAATTCTGCAATGGCATCAGCCTTCTTCTTCAACTCAGCTTTGCTCATCCCCAGATACAGACCACGAATGAAAATGTTGTCGTAGCCGGTGGAATCCATGTCGAGACCGAAGCCGAGATTCAGCAGTGGTGCCACCCGTCCTTGGACGGTGACCCGCCCGTGGGTCGGCGGATAGAGCTTCGCCATGACGCGCAGGAGCGTTGACTTGCCTGCACCGTTGTGTCCCAGAAGAGCCAAGCGATCCCCCGGCCCTAGCGTGAGCGACAATTGATCCAGGGCGCGAACCACCATTTGGCCCGACTGCCCCTGTGACAACTGCCCGCCAATGTGGCTTTCCTTGGACGACTGCCGCCGGTCGGACTTCGACGCTTGCACGGGAAATTCCAGCGTGATGTTTTCAAGCTTGATTAGTGCCATTGCCCCACCTCAAAGCCAGAACGCAATGCGCCGGCGCCAGTGGGCATAGATCGGGACGGTGACACCCCAACCAATCGCTGTAATCCCGATGGCCACCGCCCAGACCAAGGTGGTCGGTGCGTGCCCAAGCAGCGGTGCGCGTAAGAGTTCGATAAAATAATAGAATGGATTGAAATCCACGAAGATCGTGCGGATTCCCGTGACACTGTCCGGATACCAGAGGATCGGGGTCACGAAAAAGGCGAGACGCATGGCGTTCGGGATCATCTGCCCCAGATCTCTGTGACGCACGTTGATGAGACCAAGCAGCAGTGCAACCCAAATCCCATTGAGAAACACAAGCATTAAGGCGGGAAGGATCAGGATGACATTAGGAAATGCCGACACACCGTAGAGAATAACAACCGCAATATACACCAGCGAGTTGAAGCCGAGGATGATCAAATTCTTCCAGAGAAGCTTATAGATATAGACGGTCCTCGGAACGGGGATCTCCCGGATCGCAGTGGCATTACCCACAAAGGCGTCCTTCCCCTCGAGCACGAGAGCATTGAGAAAAACCCATACCATATAACCGGTGACAAGATGGGGGATATAGTCAGACGTCGGATGGCTCATGATCCCACCGTACAGGCTGCCAATGCAGGTCACGAACAAAGCCAGGCTCAGCGTATTCCAGAACGGGCCGATGCGCGAGCGACGGTGACGTGTCTGCACATCGCGCCAGCCCAGCGTCATCCACAACTCACGCCAGCGCCAGCCGTCCCGAACCTCTTGCAGGACATCCAACATATTCGAACCGTTGGTTCTCAACTTCGCTTCCTTGATCCCGTTCCTGGCGCTCGGACGTTGAACCCGAGACGCCAAACTTATCTAAACTTGGGCCGACGCCCATTGGTGAGGCAGTGGCTCTCGTCTCGGATGACCTCACATCTGCGCGTTTACGCCTTCACCACGTTACCGCGGGCGCCCAGATATCGTCCGCGCGTATCGACGATGAGCTTCGCGTGCTTCTCAATGATGCCGTAGTCGAATTTGTCGTGGTCCGTTGCGAGAAGCACCAGATCGTAATCGGCAAGTGCCTCGGGGGTTAGCTCGACGCTCTTGAGATCGAAGGAATAACGCCGCATCTTAGGGAAGCTCGGGACGTGCGGATCGCTGTAGGAAATCTGCGCCCCTTTATCCTGAAGCAGCGTCATCAGCTCGACTGAGGGCGACTCCCGCATGTCGTCGACATTCTTCTTGTAGGCGATGCCGAGAACAAGGATTTTGCTGCCACGGATCGGCTTCTCGCGCTCGTTGAGGGCATCGGCGATTTTCTCGACGACCCATTCCGGCATCGTGCTATTGATTTCGCCCGCGAGCTCGATGAAGCGGGTATGGAGGCCATACTCGCGCGCCTTCCAGGTCAGGTAGAACGGATCGATCGGGATGCAGTGCCCTCCCAAGCCTGGGCCGGGATAATAGGGAACGAAGCCGAACGGCTTGGTAGCGGCTGCCCGAATGACCTCGTGGATATCGATTCCCATCCGGTCGGCGATAATCTTCATCTCGTTGACGAGACCGATATTGACCGCGCGATGGATGTTCTCCAGCAGCTTTGTCAACTCAGCAGCCTGCGTGGAGCTTACCGGAACAACCGTGTTGATCACTTGGCCGTAGAGAGCAAGGCCCACTTCTAGGCAGGACGGGGTGCTGCCGCCGCAAACCTTGGGGATATTGTGCGTACTGAACTTGGCATTCCCCGGATCCTCGCGCTCGGGCGAGAATACGAGAAACGCATCCTCGCCCACGGTGAAGCCAGCCCTCTCAATCCGGGGGCGCAACTCCTCTTCAGTGGTGCCAGGATAGGTGGTGCTCTCCAGAGATATGATCTGACCAACTCTCAGATGCGGCAGAAGCGCGTCGACCGTATTCAATACGAAGCTGAGGTCCGGTTCACGATACTTGTTCAGGGGCGTGGGGACGCACAGGATCAGGGCGTCTACGTCGCGAGCACGTGACAGATCGGAGGTTGGCTCGAACCCGTTCTTGATCGCCTTGGCAATCCCTTCGGAGCCGATATGTTCTATATAGGTCTGCCCCTGTTTGAGGAGATCGACCTTACTCTGGTCAATATCGAAACCGACGACCTTGTAGCCGACCTCGGAATAACGGAGCGAAAGCGGCAAACCGACATAGCCCAGCCCGACGATGCCGATCACAGCGGTCTTCTCGTTGAACTTTTTCAGCAGCGTATCTTTGTGCATCGAAAAATCTCGGCTTTAGGCGCCTAGGATAGGACGGCCCTTCTATAAGGGCATTGATCTAGACCGCATACCTCCGGAAAGCGCCATAGTGCCGCGCCTCCTGCAGGTGAAGGCCAATCCGGCCAACAAGCCTGACCGGCGTCCCTTGGGCGCCGCTATACCTCTTTGAACTCGGTCCAGCAACCCTGACACAGCGTCAGACCAACCTGACGCAATGAGGGCGAAACGACGCCTTTCCGAACGGCATCTGGGCCTCTCATAGGTCCTATTCGTTAGCCGCCCGACCCGACATGGCCAAGGTTATGGAGGGGTTAGCCATCCTCTGCGTCTCCGTCTTGCCTGCCTCATCTGATCGATTTACTAGAACGGATCCGATCTTGGAGAGCATGAATGCGCGTTTTGGCCGTCGCGGTCACCTACAATCCAGATCCGGACCTGTTGGCCCGTGTCCTAGGATCTGTCGCCCCCCAAGTCCAGGGGATCGCGGTGGTTGATAATAATTCGTCCAATGCTAGGAGCGTGAGAGATGCCGCATCCGCGGTTCGGGCTCATGTCCTTGAAAATGAACAGAATCTCGGCATAGCTGCTGCTCAGAATCAGGGCGTCGCATTGGCACGTGACGAAGGCTACTCGCACATACTGCTGCTAGACCAGGATACGGTGTTGGCAGCTGGCGTCGTGGCAGACCTTTCGAGCCATCTGGCCGCTCTTGAGGTAGAGTACGATGGAGTCGCTGCCATAGGTCCAGCCTATTACGAACTTAACAGCGAGCGGCAGACCCGAGCCTATCAGGCCAACGGGCCTCTCCTATCCCGTCGTTCGCTCAAAGGCTTGGACTGTCCCGTGGAGAGCGACTTCATCATCGCTTCGGCATCTCTAGTCTCCTTAGACACGCTCGATAAAATTGGCAGCTTCAAGGAGGATCTATTCATTGATCTTGTCGATGTTGAGTGGTGCTTACGTGCCCGTGCAAGTGGATATCAGAGCTTTTTGTCTCCTACAGCCGCAGTCGAGCATCGTTTGGGTAGCACGATCGCACGAATTGGCCCCCGGAGAGTGGCGGTCCATGTGCCGATACGAAACTATTACTGGGTCAGAAATGCCCTCTGGCTCTCCCGCCAGCCCTACACTCCCTTGGCTTGGCGGCTCTATTTCATCAGCAGGGCCTTAATATTTCCGCTCGTTTACACAACTCTTACCGACCATCGACTCATGAGGCTCCGGCTTATTTGTCGTGGGATCTGGGACAGTTTCACTGGGCATTTGGGTTCTTTGAAGTGAACGGCGGCTTACTAAGCTAGTGAAAGCTATATCCCTGCATTCATGTCGACAGCACATTGACCCATGGCTACAGTCATTCTAGACACGCTGATCTTGGTAACGACGCCAGACAACAGGGTCGCTCTCTATCTCGAATTTTGCATTGTTGATGCAAGTTCATGATATGCATTCTGCCAGTTCGTAGCCTGTTTTTCCATCCACTTGGCTTGGGCCGAGTTGGTCTCTGCCTCCAAAGCTCGAACGCTGTCCCCATACCAGAGTTGGGTTAATCGCTTCAGCAAGTTGGGTGTCGCTGCAATATCAAGGAGAGCCGGCAATGCCAACACCCGCTCCGGGGTAGGCCGGAAGCAATGCACTACATGGTAAGCGAGATTGAGGCGTGTCTCAATAACACTCAGATCGTCCAATCCGTCTTGAGCCATCACTCTCATGAGCCGATCAATAGAAGCGAACATCGCGGGATCTCGCGTTGCCGCGCCAATATAAGTGGATCCATATCCCTTGATGTCGGACTCGAACCCACTGAAGTACGCGTCGATATTTATAGCAAAAAGACGTTCCAGCCCCGAGATTGTCGGATATGAAATATGTTCATATGAAGAGTTGAACCAATCTCGATTGTCGCGATGATCAGAGATAAGTGGGACCTCGAACAGCAGGACTCCATTGTACGTCAACAGATCGAGACTTTTTCTAATAGCGCCAGAGAAATCAAGTACGTGTTCGAAGGTAGCGATAGATGTGATGACATCAAAGCGACCCACTTTATCAACGGATATCGCAGGATCAGCAACATCGTGAGACAGGATCGTCACGCCGTGGCTCGCAGCCTGCGCCGCTGCACTGCCATTCACTTCGATTCCAAAACATTCATAGGGGCCGGCTAAGCGTCGGAGCAGAAACCCATCAGCGCAACCAATATCTAAGACCCTACCTCCAGAAGGCTTTGCAGCTTCAACAAATAATCTTGCCCAAAGAAGACCGTGCTCAGCAGTAAAAGCATAATCTTCATAGCCGACCGCACCGGCGGCAGTCTGACCATAATAACCATCCTCGTAGAAGGCCTCCGTACTTTCAGGCGGATCCTCAATTGTACCCATTCCACAATCTGCACAGAACTGTATGCGACGCCCGTCCCCGCGTGCAACATAGTTTGCAACTTGTACACAGTGGCAGACATTACATGAGAAACTCATGGGCGCATCCTTCCAGAGTCGAGCGTAATTCAGAGATCTAACTTGAATATATTACAGAATGAGCGATCAATGAACTATGATAATATTAGGCTCCTGAATACTGCCTCGTAATCATCTAGCATTCGGGTCCGATCAAACCGTTCTTCCGCTACGATTCTGCACATGAGCTGCATCTGACGAAATATTGACGGCTCCTTGAGCCACTCGGCAAGCACCCGCGCAATTTGCGGGTGGTCTTCGGGTCGGAACAAGAAGCCGTTAGAACCGGGCTGGATGAGTTCTGGGATGCCGCCGACTGGCGCACCAATAACCGGGACACCACAGGCGTTTGCTTCCATGATCACATTTGGCCTGCCATCCAGCTTCGACGGCACAACTAGAACATCGAGCTGGGCGAGAGCCGCAGATGCTTGGTCCACATAACCACCAAACTGAATGACATCCGCAGCCGGACCATCTCCGATGCGGGCTTTAACTGCCCCAGACATCTCTCCTTCACCGAACATAACGAATTGTAACCCTGGCAGAGCTTGATGCAAGTATTCAGCGAGAGTGACGAAGCCGAGAGGATTCTTCTCAGGTGACATTCTCCCAAAGTACCCTACAACAAGGCTATTGTCATTCCGAATAGAGCTCTTTGGTTTAAAAATATCTAGGTCGATCCCACTTTCTACTTTGCATATGTTTGGGTCAGTCTTAGAAGTATTATCACATATAAACTGCTGCATGTCACTGCTCTCAACGATGACCCCATCGAAGCAGGCCTCAAAGAGGAAGTGATTTAGCGTATGACCAACCTTATTATAGAGCACATCAACGATACGTCGCTGCGGCTCACGCTCCTTTAAATATGGGAGCTGACGGTATGCCCAAGGTGATCCAATTTGCAGCACCAGACCAATTTGCCGCTCTCGCACAACACCGGCCAGCATATCAACGCCTGTCACACCATGTGCATCAGAGAAGTCGATCAACCGATCATCGGCAGCGAAATCCTCAGCTCGATCGGGTGTGTAACCTCCGGCTCCCGTTCGATAATATCCGACATGAACATCGATGCCTCGATCGCGCATCGCGCGGAGCACGATCAGAGACAAGGCTCCGTTCACAAGGAACGGGTGAAGCGCGAGTATACCTTGATCCATAAACGACCGAGTCCCCATCGAAGATAGTTTGGAGTTTTAGTGGCAGGTTTCTTTGGAAGTACTGTGGGTTTGGGCTGAGGGCTACTGCTCTTCTTGTGCCGAGTGGCCTTCGAAGCCTCCCGATATAGATCCTCCCATGTTTTACTCTTCTGATACCAGTAGTCTCGAGCTTCAATATAAGCCCCGATATCTCGCTCAAGCCTACTCAGGTGCGCCGCCTGCTCTGAACCATCCGTCAAGGCAAGAGTTCGGCGACCGAGGCGTGTGAGAGAGGGGTCCTCGTCGCGCGCAGCCAATGCCGTTCGGAACGTTGTAAAATCGGCAAACCCAGTTCCTGCCATCATCAGACCAAGCAGCCTATGTACCTCGATAGGCTGCAGTGCGCTGAGTTGAGGGTGGCGTGCGACCCAGGTCACAATGCGCTCAATTGATGGATATAGGGCCCGGGCCTCGGCCAACGGGACGAGGTTTCGCAACATCGAGTGGGTGATTTCAAGCATTGTCCCTAGCGGATCAGCATGTGTCACGCCCTGTGAATGTTGCCGAGAGAACGTGAGAGGCTCAGGTAGAACTGCGAAGCGGCAGCCTAAACGGAGTGCACGAGTCCATAACTCATAATCGGGGGCCCGAACCATCGCTGGATCATCGAGACCGATCCGCAAGTGGGCCGCGCGACGTACCATTGTAGACGACCGGCAGAGTGGATTGGCTCCCAACCATGGATCAAGGCGGTTGAGGTCGTGCGCGACGTTCGTGAGCGCCTCCAATTCCTGGGCCTTTGGATGTGGCATGCCCTGCTTGTCGACGAATTTAACGTACGTTCCAATAATGTCGAGCGACGGGTCAGCAGCGAGAGCTGCCAGTTGAAGCTCGGCCTTCTGCGGAGCGATCCAATCATCGGCATCCAAGTTTACCAGCCAATCCCCGGAGGCGGCTTCCACCGCGCGATTGTAGCTCGCGGCGCCTCCGACGTTGCGTTCATTGACATGCAATCTTATCCGAGGATCGGCGAAGCTCCG
This sequence comes from Microvirga aerilata, assembly GCF_016743775.1. Lineage (GTDB taxonomy): Bacteria > Pseudomonadota > Alphaproteobacteria > Rhizobiales > Beijerinckiaceae > Microvirga > Microvirga aerilata. The sequence goes on from NZ_JAEQMY010000017.1 coordinate 57,595, forward strand.
CACGATTTCGACCGATCGATCGCTAGATGCATCGTCTACAACTACGATTTCGAAGTCCTGTACGGTCTGATCAAGAATACTGCGGAGCGTCGTTCCGACAAACTGCTCGTAATTATAGGATAGAACGATATAGGAGAGTTTCGGGATCTTGCTCATGGCAAACAGGCCACAACGCGGTCTATGTCAGCCTCTGACAAATCCTCATGGAACGGCAGTCCAATCACACACTTCGCAAGTGAGTTGGTTGCTGAGAGGTCAGTTCGCGGCACGTCGGCAAAGGCAGGATGACGGTGACAACCGAGCCCCCACCAGCGTCGCCATTCCACTCCCGCCGCTGCAAGTTTGTCCAACGTGGACGCAACTGACTTCTCTGGAAGGACCACGTTAAGGGTCATCGTAACCCATTCGTCTCCGGCACCAGGCTGCAATCGTGCTTCTTTATTCTTCAGGCGGGTTGCATAGGCGTCTATCAATAGACGAAGCCTGTCAAGGCGAGTTGGAAGTGCCTCCAAAGCGGCGAGTCCAACAGCAGCTGCATACTCGGAGATTCGGTAGTTTCCCCCACGGATGGCCGATAAGCGCTCACTCCCCAGAAAACCGAAACCGGTCATAGCAGTGGTGGACTCAGTAAAGTCGGCATCGGCCGATAAGATCGCTCCGCCCTCGCCGATACCAAGAACCTTTGTCGCGTGAAGGCTGACGCAAACGGGCTGCGCTCCGACACGGTCGAACACGGACGTGACTGCGGCCGCAGCATCAAATACCACAGGTATGCCATGCTTTACCTCGAATGCCATCCAGTCGTCGAAATCTGGCGGCGCTCCGAATGCACTGACCACAAGGACCGCCGCAGGCAGCGTGTCGAGCTGCTGCAAGGCAGCCTCGGCGATCTCAGGGGTCACCATGAGAGTGTCAGGATCAACCTCAACCAAGAATGGCGTCAAACCCGCGTTGCAGACCGCGTGCGTGCTCGCAATGAAGGTGAACGCAGGCATGATGCAAATTCCGCCCTTTGAGCAGGACTTTGCGCGCAGAGCCAGTTCGATTGCAGCCGTGCCATTACAGGTCAGTGTGACGCCGGCAGCCCCCGTCAACTTCGAGAGAGAAGCAGAAAATTCCCGGGATAATGGGCCGTAATTGCTGTAGATTCGGCTTGCATCAATCCGAGCCAGATAAGGCGCGATGGCCGAAGCAGTCGGAAGCTTTGGTACTAGCACTTTGATCGGCGCACCCGATCGATCGGACACCTGAGACATGGAGTCAATGAACCTCTATCCTTGAATTACAATGAATGCTGAAGCTGGCACCTGCCTCAATCTGGAGCTGCCTCGGCGCGGTGTACCAGCGGCCGGGCCGGCACTCCAACAACTGTGCTCCCGGCTTGTACGTCGCGAATGACGGCAGCTCCTGCCCCAACGATGGACCAAGCACCAATACGACACCCCGGTGCAATTACTGCCCCAACCCCGATGTTGGCCCCCTCCTCAATCACAACACCACCCGCCAGTGACACTCCTGGACCTAGGCTTGCATAGGCCCCGATCACACAATCATGGGTGATTGTACACCCAGGATATACCAGTACATGAGGTGAAACCTTCACATCAACGGTCATACTTGCTGCTCCCAATATCATCACGCCTTCGCACAACGTGACGTTTGGGCCAATGATTGCGGCCGGGTGGACTGCGGTGGCGTACCGCACGCGACCCATCTGTTGAACAAGCTTCTCCCGAGCACGGCCATCGCCCACCGCTACGAGAAAGCTACCCTCTGGATCAGAGGACCAAGCCTCAAGATCATCAGCAACTGGAATACCCCGAACAGGCGAAGTTGCGTAGCCCGGCTCAACCAAGAATCCGCTTACCGATGTACTAGAGGCCTCTAAGACAGCAAGCACTTCACGTCCGAGGGCTCCAGCTCCTAAGATTACAACAGCCACGCCTGTACCCGTCTGTTTAGTCGCTCTGATGAACCGTAGTTTCCTGTCGCGCGGCGGTCAATTCAAAGCCTAATCTTCCGCGCAGTGGTACTACAGGCGATAGCAAGTAAAACCCTGCTCAACTTCAGGCTTAAATCGCGAACGTGCGAGATCGGTGAAAGGAGCCCATACGGTGACGAAAGCAACGCTCCTTGAGCGTGAGCTTTTTCCAGAACTCAGCCGCGGGGAAAGTCAGTGACATGCATTTTCTGCATCAGCGAGGATTTGCGGAAGAAGACTCTCAAAATCTGGAGGCTCTGGAGCCAGCCCGACGGCTAGGAGGCGCTCCGTACTTCCGACCAGCAACGGCATGTCATCCGACCGCAAAAGTTCCGGATCCACTTGCACGTCAATGCGCTTGCCGCACGCCGTGATCATGGAGTTCAGGAGCACATCAAGCCTGAACGCGTGCCCACTGCAGAGATTTAGGATAGGCCAACACCAATGGCGGGCGCATGCCAACGCAATAAGAAGGTGTGCCGCTTCTCTGACATCGATGAAGTCACGGCTGACTTCAAGATTGCCAACTTTGATGACACCGTCAGTCCCGGAGGCCTTGACGATGCGTCGAGCAAATGATGGCAACGCAAGCTTCGGAGGCATTCCCAACCCGACCGGATTGAATAGCCGCGCCACCATCACCGGCAGGCCGCGCTCGGCCGCGGCCAGGCCAAGGAGCGTCTGGGTATATTTGGAGATGCCATAATCGCTGCGGGGCTGGCAGGGATGATCCTCCCGGACCGGCATGGCATCGTTGCTGACGTAGCCGTATTCAGCCGCCGATCCAAGCAGAATGGTTCGCGGCGGATTGGCCATGCCGGACAAGGCGGCCAGCAACCCTGCCGTCGGGACAGCATTGGCTTCGAAGAGCAGCCGGGCCTCCCCATGGGTTGCACCAGCGCAGTGAATCACGACATCAGGCCGACTGACGGCGAGAGCGTGCTCAAACTCCGTTCGCCCCCAGGGCCCGGGCCCAAGGACGATATCCCGATCCGGTCGGCTGCTTTCAGCCCGCGTGGCACACCTAAACGAAATGCCGGCAGACGCGGGAGACGCCAGAATGTGGCGCCCGAGAAATCCACTCGAACCGGTGAGAAGGATCCTCATCATGAACGCAGACGCGGCGAGAAGGCCTCTGGCTCGCCCTCCACCATTTTCTGCGCCAAGGCAAAGTCTTCAGGACGCCCGATGTCGAGCCACGTGCAGGCCTGCTGGTGGCACCGCACCAGCATGTCGGCTTGAGACATCGATTGCATGAGGGTCGGCATGTCGAGATACTCGCCTGGTATGAGCCACTGGCGGACGGCATTCCGGTTGAGCACGTAAAGGCCCATACTGACGAGATGCTGATAGGTCGGCTTCTCGCGGTATCCAACCATTCGCATATTCTGGTCGACTTCCAACAGGCCGAACTCGGACTTAAGCTCACGGCGATAAGTGCCAATGGTCGCTGCAGCGCGACTCGATATGTGGTCGTCAATCATCAGGCCCATATCAAGGTTCGTCAGCAGATCGCCGTTCGTGAGAATGAAGTTCTCCTCCAGCTGATCGAGAACCAAACTCATGGGTCCCGCAGTACCTAAGGGCTTGTCCTCCACACTATATGTGATCGAAATTCCAAAGCGGGAGCCATCCCCGAAGAAAGCCTCGATCAGATGCCGCAAATGATTGACGGCGATGATGGCCTTAGTCACGCCCGCTGCGCGGAGTTGGCGAAGCAAGATCTCGAGGATCGGCTTATCGCCGAGCGGCATAAGAGGTTTCGGGAACAATGCGGAGTAAGGATGCAGCCGCGAACCCTTGCCGCCGGCCATGATGATTGCCTGCATGAACGTTTCTTTCGCTTAAACCGTATAGGTTGTAGCGGCATACAGCTCGCGGTTCGCCGAAATAAATTCGATGACCTGACGAAGACCGTCGTCCAACACAGTCGTCGGCCGCCAGCCAAGAAGCCGTGCCGCTTTCGAATTATCTGATACGAGCTTCATGACTTCGCTCTTGCTCGGCCGGTCTCGTGCCGCGTCATGAACAATGGGCTTATCCATCTCCATCAACTGCAGGATGCGCTGTGCGAAATCACCGATGCTGTAAGTCTCTCCGGTCCCGAGGTTGATGGTCTCGCCTTCGATCCCGGGCATGATTCCAGCAAGGATGAAACCTTCAACGGTATCCGCAACGAAGGTTATGTCGCGCTGTGGCGTCAGCGACCCGAGATGAATCTCATCACGCACAAGCGCCTGAGAGATGATGGTCGGAATGAACGCACGGGCCGACTGACGCGGCCCGAACGTATTGAAGGGCCTGAGCACGACGACGGGCGTATCGAAGGACAAGTAGTAAGAGTCAGCAATTTTGTCCGCACCGATCTTGCTGGCGGAATAGGGCGACTGACCCTGAAGAGGATGCTCTTCGTCAATGGGCGCGCGACGCGCCGTACCATAAACCTCCGATGTGCTGGTATGCACGACCCGACCAGTTCCGAGCCGACGGGCGGCCTCTAAGACGTTCAATGTTCCCTCAATATTCGCACGAACATACGACCGAGGCGCCACATAAGAATAAGGAATAGCAATCAGGGCAGCTAGATGAAGGACCATATCTTGCCCTTCCACTGCTCTAAATACAAAATCGCTATCCTCAATATTACCTGAAACAATCTTAAGCTTGTTACGAAGATCTTCGGATAGAAACTTCAGATTTCCGATAGAGGAGTTGGAATTGTACCGCACCATGGCCGTCACATTTGCGCCGCGCCGCAGCAGCGTCTCGACGAGATGGCTCCCGATGAACCCCCCTGCGCCCGTTACCAAAATGTTCTTGCCCGTAACCACAAGAGCCTCCATCAAACTATTCTCGGGCTGCAATATATCGCTCGAGGACCGATGTCGAGACGCGATATACCCCTCCTGTGCCCTCCCTCCGGAACTACGGGCGCTACGAACGTCGTTCCACAGGTTCAGACGCGACTGGCTGGCCTGCATTGTCAGACTGCCGATCACGGCTAGGCTTGCCCAATAGGTCTGACAATGCGGACTCGTAGTCCGCGAGCATTCTACGGGCATCGAATTTCTGCTCGGCGGACAGCCTTGCTTTGTGCTTCATCTGCTGAAGCCTGTCCGGATCCCTTGCAAGCTTCACAATAGATTCAGCGAACGCTGCGTAATCACCAGCATCACAAAGGAGACCGCTCACGTCCTGCTCGATCATTTCCGGCAAGGCCCCAACACTTGACGCAAGGACCGGAACCCCAAGAGCCAGAGCCTCCAGCACGACCACAGGGCGGCCGTCGAAGCGCGATGGGAGGCAGAGCAGGTCATAGGATGCAATAAAGGGAGCAACATCCGGAACGGCTCCCATGAGATGAAAGCGACCGGCAGGGAAGTTCGCATCGGTTACGGCAGCCTCGATCTTCTTCCTGAGGGGGCCTGCTCCTGTCATTATAAAGGTAACCGGCAGGCCCTCCGGCACCAGCTTGGCGACTTCAACGAAACCGAGCGGGTCCTTTTCTTCCGACCACCGCCCTGAGAACCCTACGATGACGGTGTCGCTCGAGATTTCCAATTGCTGGAGCACACCTTGGCTCTTGGGTTTTGGCGAGTAGCTCACGAGATCGAGGCCACTTTCAATCAGCCGAACCCGGCTCAATGCCTCCCCCTGCTCGAACAACCAACTGCGGACCTCTTGGTTCTCCACGAGATTGAAGTCGATGCAGTCAGAATATCTTCGATTGTTGGACGTGTGTCCAACGGTATTGAACAGGAGGTCGATGACCTTTAGATTAGGATGAAGAGCTTTCAGCCAAGGAAGCCTTTCATAGAAGGCGGCGCTTCCGACAATCCAGAGTAGATCAACCCGCTTCGACCTGATGAGGTAATCGATGAAGTCGTTCCAGCGATCCTTCTTGAGAAAGCGAGGGAGATGGTAAATTTGGTTCGTCGCGCTCTGGAACCATTCCGTGGTGTCGCCGTGTTCTGATCCTGCTTGCACGGTCGTGATGATGATGACCCGCCAGCCAACGGCGTTCAGATGCGCCACAATTGAACTCAGAAGGCGCTCCGCCCCTCCAATGATCAGGAATGGCAGCGCGAGCATAACGGTCGGTTGAGCATCGGCTATGTCACGGCCGAAACGATTGAGATTGCGCAGGGGCTCCGGGTGGCGCCGATCCTGAGCAGCCAGCTCCCTTGAGTGTTTAAGGGAATCAGGCTGCAGGACATCCGCATTAAGTTCGCGAACAGCCGATCTCTGATGCTCGATCGGCAAGACATCCTGCCCGCTGCTCAAGCTGACACCATGAACACGATATTTGAAGAGGCGCTCGCCAACGATATTCCAGAATCGAGCACCGAGAGCACCAAGCCGGACCCAGAATAGCCAATCCTCATGAACATGCCCGGTACTCAGGTCGGAGTCCCGGAAGCCCCCTGCTCTCTCCCAAAGTTCACGCTTGAAGAGTGCGCATGTCGGCACATAGTTGGCCTTGAGCAGATCTTCAAGGAGCGGCCGTTCAAGGCTGCCATAGCCGCCAGAGCGGTTACCAATAAACTCGACCCCGGTCGAAACCACATCATACCCATAGTGCTCCATGAAGAACACGGCTTTTTCGATGTAGGTCGGATCGATGCGATCATCCGCATCGAGACAACATATATATTTGCCGCGGGCGTGACTGATGCCGAAGTTGCGATTTGCGCCGGCCCGATGGGCTTCAGGCTGCAGCAGGATGCGTGTTCTCGGGAGTTCCATCTCGGCGAGTTCTTGCCGCGCTTCGAGGGAGCTCGATCCACCCTCCACAACGATAATCTCCAGATCCCGAAACGTCTGATCAAGGACGGATTGAACCGCCTCAGCGACAAAATGGCTGTAATTGAAGCAAGGGATGACGACACTGACCAAGGGGCGGTCCGCCGGCCATGGATCGAGACAGTCGGCACTGACTCCACCCTGAACTCCAGTCCTGCTGAGCAGTGCGACGGGCAGAGCGAAAGGATCAGGCGGTGCCAACTTTTCAGATTTTGAGCGTGCCGGACCGGACTTCGAAGATGACCGCCCCGGAACCTTGTTGCGGGGCAGCCGGGAAACATCCTCACGAAACTGTCCGGTCCTGAAAAACCGAACCATTGAGCGCAACTTCAAGGCACGCCAAGCGAATTTTAGTGTCCGCACGCTGGCTTGAGCCGCACTGGGATTGCTCCGGGCAAGATGCCGCAACGGAACGATTGCTCTCCAGCTGACACTGGAGGTAATTTCACGGAGAGTCTGCTTAGCCGCATCGCGCTCTTGCGTAAGTTCGTCGACGCGATGTCGAAGTTCCTGATATCGGCCCCTCAAATTGTCCACGTACTTGAGAATGTTATCATAGCGCTCTCTAACGTCTTCCGCGACCGATCCGGCGCCCCGAAGGCGTCGCTCCGCGGCAATCATAGCGTGCACCATCTGGGTGACGTTCAGGCGCCGGTCATGGGCTGCAATGGCCAATTCCCCATTGAGCTTCAGAATCTCCCGCTTATGCCTCTCAACTTCAGCTCGCAGGTCACTTATTGTTCGGTCAGAGTCCAGACGAGCATTCGCGAGCACCTGGCGCAATGACAGGATCTCAGTCTGGGCACGTTGAAGTTCTGATGAAATCCATTCTAAAGCAGAGTCAGATGGCCGTGCAGCATCATAGCCTTCGCTCAACTCTTGTAACGCTCTGGCCTGCGAAACGTCGGACACGTCACCCTCATGCCGCATTGGATTATGACCTTGGCCCAAATTCAATTGCTCCCAAGCCCTTCAAGTAATTTGAGACACCTAGCAATTTGACGAGGATATTAGCAATCCTTTCAGGTCGCGACGCCGCCAAACGGCGATGCTTAACTATCGGCCGAGTTCAAGCCTCTCTTCGAAAAAGGCCACTCACCAGCTGCAATCTTATAGTATTCAGTCGCGTCAAGGGAGATTAATTATGGCATATTCTGTATGAACTCCCAAGCATTAGGCAAAATAGCTGCAATACTTAGTCACCACAGTCCTTCAATTTAAGTAGAAGATAAGCAAAATTTTAGAGAAACCCATCTATCATACGAAGGTCGCTTATAATATGCTTCGGTTTATAAAACCAATAACACCATATCCAGGCCACCGACAATCACAGGACTAAGGCCCCTATTCGGACTGCGACAGGTTGCCATCCAACTAGGCAGCTAGACGTATCTGCTAGTTGATGAACTGTTCACACGGCCTCATCAAACGCCGTTGCGACGAGGCATTCTTAAAGCGGACTCCATCTGTTCCTTGAGTGAGCGGCCCTTAACCACCCTCTTGAAACCCGCATAAAAAGCTCTAAAAGTCTCGCCGCCGAAATCATAAGGAACCAATGTTGCCGAACCTCGACGCAACCACAAGTAGTTCACGCGAGACTGCGTCTCGAATGCTCGCTTTCCTTGCTGTCGGGGCGGTATCGAGCATCGCTTATCTCGCGGTAATGAGCGCAGGGAGGGGTTGGTTAGGATTATCCATCACCATCTCCGCCTTTTTTGCCTTCTGTATGGGTACGGCGATTTCTTATCTGGGCAATACGCTGTTCACGTTTCGATCCAAGGTGAATGGAGGCACTCTCGCTCGTTTCCTTTCGGTCGTGGTCGCTGGGCTTGTCGTTAATCAGGCAATTGCCTACGGACTTAATGAAGTAGGTGTGCATTACTTCTTTATCGCTCTCACAGTTTTCGTGGTTGTCCCTGTAATCAATTTCATAGGCCACTCCATTTTTACATATCGCGGGAAACGGCAGTGAATGAAGTCGGTGCCCTCATCGTCGGCGGCGGCTTCTACGGCTGTCACATTGCATTGGCCCTGAAGGAACTCGGCTTCAACCGGGTACGCCTGATCGAACGTGAGAACGGCCTGATGCGGCGAGCATCTTATGTGAACCAAGCCCGCGTTCATAACGGTTACCATTACCCACGATCACTACCCACCGGCATGAGCTCTAGGCGCAACTTCAGCCGCTTTGTTGAAGAGCACTCTTTCGCAATCGTACCAAATGTCCAGATGGTCTACGGCATTGCTCGGAACTCCCGCGTCACAGGTTCACAGTTCGCCCGCTTCTGCAGCGAGATTGGCGCTCCGTGCCGGGAAGACAAGCAAGCAATGGTCGAGTTGTTTGACCCAGCTCTCATCGAGACATGCTTCAGCGTGAATGAAATCGCCTTTGACAGCACTGCCCTGGCCCGAGATTTGGCCGTACGTCTCAATGCAGCAGGGATCGACTGCCGCCTTGGCGTATCCGGGCGTATATCATCCTGGAATGCCTCGTCCGTCCTGGTGGAAACAAGCGAGGGACCAGTTCGTGCACAGTACGTGTTCAACTGCACCTACGCATATCTCGACAGTCTCGGGATACGTACTCGCAACAGAATCAAGAAGGAACTCGCGGAAATTGCATTGGTTCAGCCGCCCCGGCAAATGAAGGGACGCGCGGTCACGGTTATGGACGGTCCCTTCTTCTCCTCCATGCCTTTCCCTGCACTATCATGCTACTCTCTCACACACGTACGCTACACCCCGCATATGTCTTGGTCGAAACCCGGTGACGATGCACTCCGCTTTGAAGGCTCCCGGTCAGAAGCCATGATGCGAGATGCGATGCGCTATATGCCTTGTATGAGCGACAGCACCTATCTTCGCTCGCTTTATGAGTTGAAAGCGATCCTGATCAGAAGCGAGGATAGCGACAGCCGTCCTATCGTGTTTGAGCAATCTGAGGACTCAGAGAGGATCTACTCCGTGCTCGGCTCAAAGATTGACAACATCTATGACGTACACGAGTACGTAAAGCAGAAGCTATGGCCCCTCCAATGACTTCCGACCAGAAATTCGACGCGATCACTGCGATCGCAGTGATCGAAAGTCGGATGCCGTCACAGGCGGTATTTCAATCACTTGAGACAGTCTTAGCCCAAGTGGCTGTGGACCATGAAATCGTCGTGATCGCCAATGACGTCACGTCCGAGATAGCGCAGAAGCTGCGGGAGATCACCGAGGCAGTTCCCAATGTGACAGTCCATTTCCTGGCTCAACGTGTCGACCGTGAGACTGCGGTCCTTGCTGGAATAGATCATGCTCTTGGTGACTGGCTCGTCGTCCTGACGCCAACAGAGGCGGAGGTGACAAGCCTACTACAGGTTTTGGAGAGGGCTGGTCCCTACGAGGTTGTTTTTGCGGGCGCGCGTGAGCCCGGAGATATCCCAGCAGTATACCGACGCACTGCCCGGCTCTATTTCCGCCTCTACGAGATTTTCAGTGGCTCGTCGATTGACTGGCCAGCTCCCCGGATTCGGGTTTACAGCCGAGCGGCTGCGCGTCACCTTGCCAGCCTTCTGGATGGAGAGTTTGCGCTGCGCTCGCTGAACTTTTCAGGGACGTTCCCTGGAACTCGTGAAACGGTCACAGGCTTGCCGCTCGCCGACTTGGAACTGCCCAGTCCCTCCTATGCGTTGCGCAAGGCACTTCGTGGCCTTCTCAACGCCAGCGCAATGCCGTTGCGGGCTGTCATTGGCACCGCTGTACTCACAGGCGGCGTGGCGGTCATCAGCAGCCTTTACGCCGTTCTCACTTATATGTTGAAGGAGAACGTCGCTCCCGGCTGGACGACCCTATCCTTACAGATCTCGATGATGATGCTTCTGTTCTCGGTCATGTTTGCCCTGATTGCCGAGTACGTCTTAAAAGTGTACCGGAGCATTGCGCCGCGGAGGAGAATAACTGTGGTACGCGAACTTCGTTCGCCTCTACGACGCCAGTCAGACCGGCTAAACGTCATCGACTCAGCAGGCTCATTCCAGCTGGGCGCTCCCCCAGAGGCAACACCCGTCACTTCAAAGTCGGAGCATACCCGATGACCCGCCGCGCTCTGATTGGTCACACAGGTTTTGTTGGGTCGAACCTGAGCTCTACCGGGGAGTACACCGATTTCTACAACTCCTCCAACTTCGAGAGCATGGCCGGCGAAGCATTCGACGAAATCGTATGCTCCGGGATCTCGGCTACAAAATGGCTTGCCAACAAAGAGCCTGAACGCGATTGGTCGAGCATCCAGTCGCTGCTGGACGTTCTGCGCCAAACAAGGGCCAGACGCTTCATTCTGATCTCCACGATCGACGTCTATCCGGATCCGAGCCAACGTCTCGACGAGGATGCCACAATCGAGAATCATCCTAACCATGCGTACGGCCGCCACCGTTTGGCGATCGAGACATGGGTCAAAGAGAGGTTCGCCGATCACATGATCGTGCGGCTTCCTGCCCTCTTTGGTTTGGGGTTGAAGAAGAATGCACTCTACGATCTTCTCAACGACAATGGCGTCGAGAAGATCAATCCTGCCGGTATCTTTCAGTGGTACCCCGTCGGGCGCTTGAGCAGCGACATCGATCGTGCGCTGGCTGCCAACCTCAAGCTGGTGAACCTGTTTACCGAGCCGTTCACGATGCGCGAAATTGTGGAGGAACTCTTTCCTGATGCGCCCGTCGGTCCTGTCGTCCAACCTGCGCCAACCTATGACCTGCGCACGAAGTATGCGGAATTGTTTGGCGGGCGGAACGGCTTCATCATGAATTCCAAAGAAGTCATGGCTGCCCTCAAGAGTTATGTCACCGCAGTACGCGACAGGCACACAACATAATTTCGAGGAGGTCCGCAGATGGATGATGGACAACGGTCGACGCGACAATTGTCGATATCCAATATAGCCTGGCCTGCCGATCAAGATGCCCAAGCGCTTGAACTGGTCGCGAAACTGGGCTTCGACGGAGTAGAGGTTGCACCAAGAAAGATCTTTGGCGATCTGCATGCGGTCTCTCTGGACACCGTGCAGGCCTACCGTCGGAGACTTCAGGATGCAGGGCTTGCCGCGAGTGCACTCCAGGCTATCTTATTCGGAGTCGAGGGCGCACACCTCTTCGAGAGCCCCTCATCACGAGATCGCATGGCCGCCCATTTGCGCCGCGTGGCTGAGATCGCTGACGCTCTCGGAGCTAGAGCTTGTGTCTTCGGCTCCCCGATTCTGCGTGACCCCGGTTCAATACCGTTGGATGAAGCGTCTGAGATAGCTGAGACATTCCTGCGCGTGATCGCTCCAGATTTTGCCAACCGAAACATTACCTTATGCTTCGAAGCTAACCCACCACTTTACAAGTGTCGCTTCGTGACTCGGACTGAAGAAGCCTATTCTCTGGTGGAGCGGGTGGCAGTACCTGGCGTCGCCATGCAGCTCGATACAGGCACGATGTTCATTAATGGCGAAGATCCTGACATAATCCGACGAACGGAATGCCAAATCAGACATTTCCATGTTAGCGAGCCCAATCTCGCGCCTCTCGGGACGAGTGGTGTCGACCATACTCCGTTGGCGAGCGCTGTGAAGACTTCAAACTACCCGCACTGGCTTTCCATTGAGATGAGAGCGGTGGACGATTGGCGGGGCGCGATACAGCAAGCCTACACCCTGGTCAAATCGCTCTACTATGATGTAAGCGGTACCGAATGACAGAACGACAGCCAACCCCGACTCCGTCAGATTGGGCCGTCCCCAATCACGAGCAGATCGAGCTTCGACCTCGATCCAAGCGCTATGCATTGGTGATCCCAGTGATCAATGAGGGAGAAAGGATACGCAATCAGCTACGGGCGATTCAGGACCTACGCCTTCCGGTAGATGTTGTCGTTGCGGATGGCGGCTCTACCGATGGATCTGTTGACACCGCCTTCCTGCGAGATGTCGATGTGAACGCGCTTCTGATTAAACGCGGCTCCGGGCGTCTCAGCGCTCAACTGCGTATGGCGTACGCTTGGGCCCTAGCGAGAGGTTACGAGGGCATCATTACAGTGGATGGCAATGGCAAGGATGGAGTGGAAGCCATCTCGCGCTTTATTACCGCACTCGATGATGGGTACGACATCATTCAGGGGTCCCGCTACAAACCTGGGGGCGAAGCAGTGAATACGCCCTTTGACCGGTGGATTGCCGGTAAGTTCATTCACGCCCCCCTTATAAGTCTCGGAGCCCGCTTCCGATTTACAGACACGACGAACGGCTTTCGGGGGTACTCGGCGAAAGCTCTTTTGGACCCGCGCGTCGCGCCTTTTCGTGATGTTTTTCTGAACTACAATTTGCTCTTCTACCTATCGGTTCGGATCCCACAACTCGGCTATAAGGCCTGCGAGGTCCCCGTAAGCCGTCGCTATCCTCGAAGCGGCAAGACTCCGACAAAAATTGCTGGATTTAGAGGGCGCTTCGCAATGTTTGGTGAACTGTTCGAGGCCGTTCGAGGAACCTTCAATCCTTAGCCATAGATCGATCGAATTTCAGTTTCAGCCAGCTTTGGAAGCTGCTGAAGACCTTGTAGAAATTTTCAGTGAAGTGGATCTGCTTTGCCAGCAGGAGAGGCGGCAGGTCCAGGAGACTAGGCAAACTACCAAACAGAAAATTGCTCTAGCGCTCCACACGGAGCAGAAGAGCCGCTTCGAACAATCGGCTCGTCAAACATGGAGCATCGGATGGGTTCTCGAAAATCGGGTTACTCGTCACGTCCGATGCTTTAGACGTTGCCAGCACCTCATCAGGGAGGACGTATTGGCTCCAATGACCGAAGCTTAGAGCGTCATTGATGCTTAGTTCAATGAACTACGATGGATGCCTCACTACTCTCGTATAGATGACCCGCTGTAGCAGTTGATGAGCCAAGCACAATTTAATCCAAACAGCCGCGGAAACTCAATTCTGTTATCCAAATCCTTTTATATTGCCAGATCCCTTAGACAGTTGTAGGCACCATTGCTCATTTATTCACGCTGCCAAGCGCTCCTTGTTTCGGGCGGGGACAATGCATACGAACTTGAAATTCAAGGACAAAACGGAAAGTCGGCTGATCTTCGCTGTTATGCTCGGCATTTTCTGCTTTTCGTTCATGTTCAACAATCTACACGTTGTGACACATTATATTCCGCTCGACTCGTACTCGCTCGCGACGTTCATTAGACCTACGATTCTAGATAAGCAGTACGGCTTCCTCTATCCACTTGTCGATGAACGGGGACAATTTTACCTCTCTCAATTTGGCTTGCATGGCAGAATTTACCAATTTCTCTACTCTGCTCTCCCTCTAGAGCCGGATCGACTCACAATTTCACTGCAGAGAGGAGCCGGATTCATGTTCTGTGTACTACTAGCAGGACTATTGTTACATCTCCGACCAGTGTTCGGAACGATACCGGTTTTGATATCCGCTGTTCTCCTTTCGTTGTCCCCCCGCCTGATCCAGTACGCTAATGATATCTACTGGCTTGGTGCGTTAGCCCTGCTGCCCATGTTCCTCGTAGCAGCTCTGTACGATCCCTCGGGCATGTCAAAGAAGGGACGGATTCTTCCTTGGGCTCTACTTCTCGCCTCCTACGTCAAGTTTCTCTGTGGCTACGAGTTCGTCAGCACGATAGCCTTGGCACCAATATTCTTTGTGCTCTTGCGTGAACCTACGCGCGAGTGGTTCTCCTGGCGCGTAATCCGGGCAATTATGTTAATGAGCGCTGCTCTCGTCGGCGGCTTCGCTCTCGCGATGGCAACACACTTGATCCAAGTCTATTTCGTGAGCGACATCAATCCAGTTCTCTATCTATCACAGCAAGGCAGAGCTCGCAGCGTAGGAGAAGCCTACCAAGCGCTAGTGTTACAGGACATAGTTCCGGGACGGATCCAACAAATCAAGCAGGCTCTCGTAGCCAGTTTCGGGTTTGATGAGGGCGCTGTCTCAGCATTCCTAGACACCATCGCCAATGGATATTGGAAATCTGGAGCAACAATTATTCTCTCATACTTCACAACGACTATGATTGGCACAGTCAACAATCCAGCTCCTTACTACTACGTTCTACCCTTTGGTGGGGGGGTGCCGTTTGTTTACGGACTTCTGATAGCAATTATTCTGCTGCCGGTCGCCTTCCTCTTGCGGAGGACGAACGCCTCGCTAGAATGGCTGCCAAGAACCGGCATCGTTGCTATTCTAAGCATTCTGGCTCCTATGAGCTGGTACATCCTTGGCTTCGGACATTCCATTATTCACTCCTTCGTTACGGTGACACTGCTATTTCTACCCTTGGCTGTTCTCTGTATGCTGTTTGCGGTTGCAACCGTTTCAGAAATAGTCCGAGCCGCATACACTCGCTTCCAGCCCATTGTCTCGCGCGAACGCAACAGCCCTTCTGTAATGGGCCGTTGAGTGTCAATCCCCTGAGTGATCGTCGCGTCGCCAGGCTCATGCTTCTGTCCGTGGTTGGCATCGGGCCGCCACACCATGCCATCAGAGAGGATCCGGTGAGCCAATCTAGCTGCGCGTGATGAGGCAGGACCTCTGTCACAAGGGCTGTTGCGGCTTTGCTGGCTCCTTCGTCCCGGCGACGGGACCTCAGAAGAACGGGAGTTCCCGCCCTGAACGCGCTTCTCAGATCAGGCTGCCATCGTGGCCTCCTTGCTCCAGCGAAAGGTGGTTCCGTCCACCCAGATGCGATGCAAGACCGTGGCTAACTTGCGGGCCAGCGCCACCTTGGCGCGCCGCAAGCCACGTCGCCGCGCCACGTCCACGGCCCAGCGCTTGAGAACCGAGAACCGCGTCGCATGACTGAGCATCACGTTGGCGGCCTCGTAGAGCGCCGTGCGCACCATGGCATCGCCTGCCCGCGTGATGCTGCCTGTCACATCGGTCCCACCGGATTGATGCTTCTTGGGTGTCAGGCCGAAGTGCGCCCCCACGGCCTTGGAGCGGGTGAACCGAGCCGGATCGCTCACCGCTGACTTGAATGTGAGGGCCACCTGCGGGCCGACCCCGGGCACCGTCATCAGCCGGTGGCAGACTGTGCCCTGGCGCGCGGCGGCCAGCATCTGCTTATGCAGCACATTGCATTGCGTGCGCAGGGCACCGCGGGCTTGGAGCATCGGCCCGGCCACCTGCTCGAGCATCGGATGACCGTCGATGAGTTCGCGCACACGCGCCTCAAACCCGGACCGGGTCACCACGCCGAGCTTGAGCCCAAAACCCCGCAGGATGCCGCGAAGACACAGCTCCAGGTCGAGGAGCTTGGCCTGCAGTTGCTTGCGAGCGGTCAGGAGGGCACGGATTTCCTGCGCCGCCAGGGTTTTGCAATGCACCGGCCGGTACCAGCCCATGCGCACCATCTGAGCAATGCCACGGGCGTCCTTGCGATCCGTTTTGACTGGCATGGCCGAGAGGGCCGCTTTCACATGTCGCGTCTCCAGCAGCACGACATCAAAGCCGCCATCGAGGAGACCGGCCTATAGCCATTGGGAGAGTGGCCCGGCCTTCAGGCCGGTCCTGACCGGAGCCGGCTCCAGCTGCTGGACGAACCGCACCAGGGCCTCTGGCTCGCTCGGCACTTTGAGTTCGCGGCGGATTTTACCCGTGGCATCCACCACACAGACACTGCTCAGTTCCAACGAGACATCAATTCCGGCATACTGCTCCATGGCTGTCCCTCATGATTCTTGGGGCCGATCACCTCGGACCCCGTTTCCAACACCATCACTTTGAGGGACAGCCGCTACGCTACTTCGCGAGCGGCAGGCCCATTACGGCCTCTAGCAGAGAAGGCGATGCGATCTACTAGCAATCTCAGTCAAGCTCCTTAGAGGTATATGACTGCAATACTCCAAGCTTTTCGGCGTGCCATACGGCCACTCAGACTTTGATTACACACCCATTCTGGCTATATCGCCTTATGGACAACAAATTGCTCCCCTGGCGGGTGAAAGGATCCCGCCACATTCATAGAGATCGCTGGATCAGTGTCAGAGCCGACGATTGCGTCACGGCAAACGGCATCGACGTCTCTCCCTTCTACGTGCTTGAGTATCCCGACGTGGTGCTGGTGCTGGCCATCACGACCGGCAATCAGGTTGTTCTTGTTCGGCAGTATCGGCATGGCCTCGGCGCTGTAACAACGGAACTCCCTGGCGGGATCATTGATGCCAGCGATCCTGATCCGATCGCCGCGGCGGCTCGGGAGCTGGTGGAAGAGACGGGCTATGTCTCGGATGACTTGCGCGTCGTGGGGAGGCTATCGGCTGGCGCAGCCAGCCGGACCAACCTCTTCCATGTTGTCTTGGCGCTGAACGTAAAACCTGAGGCGGCACCTAAGCCGGATCCGACAGAGGCAATCGACGTTGAGTTGGTCGACTGCGCTAAAGCGGTGCGGATGGGCCAAGCGGGCGAACTCATCCAAGCTCACGATGTCGCGGCGCTTCTTCTTGGGCTCAGCGCGGCCGGCAAGCTGAATCTGGCTATGATCTGAACATCAAGAATCATGGCCCAAACGCCGCAAGGAAGGGCTTTAGAAGGGCATACCAGCAGCTTTGATAGCTCACAAAAGAAGATCAACTGCCGCCAACGTTTGGACATTGGCTAGACGGATGAGACCTTCCGCCGCTAGATCACTATCCGTGTTGATGAGGACGCGCGCCTCCGAGCCAACGGTCTCATACCGGACTTGGCCTGCTCCGCTAAATGCGTCCCGACCAATGAAGTCGAAGGTCTGGTTGCCTGCAGCCAGGCTGTCGGCATCTATCCGAGCCAAATCAAGACGATCCCGCGAACGGTGGCTAAAATCCAGCACAAGGTCTGCTTGGCCGGCGTTGGGAGACGTGTGCCTGACCGATTGCCATTGAAACACATCGGCTCCAGTTCCGCCTTTTAACGTGTCCTTGCCGCTGCCGCCCAAAAGCATGTCTTTCCCAGCTTCGCCATAGAGAGTGTCATTTCCAGCACGGCCCGAAACGTTGTCGTCACCATACCCTGCGCGAAGAACATTTCTGCTTGAGGAGCCCTTCAGCACATCGTTGAACGCGCTGCCGGTCACGCCCTGGATGCCAGATAGGCGGTCTCCAGAAGCGTCTCCTCCTGCTTGAACCGCTTTCGAGAGATCGACGACCACTCGTCCGAGTGAGCCACTGTAGATGACATAGTCAAAGCCGTTGCCGCCGAATAGGCGATCCGCGCCAGGCCCGCCGCGGAGAAGATCGTTGCCATCTCCACCATAGATGGTATCGTTCCCGCCACCACCGAAGATAGTGTCGTTTCCCCGCCCTCCATTGAGAATATCTGCGGCATCGTCTGCGGGATTGAGGCCGGTGCCGGACTTGAGGTCCAAGCGGAAGATCTTACCACTGTAGTCAACGATGTAGAGGTTGCCGGCTGCATCCTCACCCATTGACGACACAAGACCAATCGGGCCGCCGCTAACCGCGACACTCCCGGTCAGGTCTGTGAACCGCCATGAGCCGGACACGCGCTGCAGGGACCAGATGTCACCGCTGGAAAAATCGGAGAAGAAATAGTTTCCCTGGAAATCCCGCTCAGGGCCTCGATAAACATAGCCGCCTGTCACTGCCTGGCCCATGTCGCGCCCGTAGGCATAGATTGGGTTCGTGTAGGCCGGAAAAGATGCGGCATTGAATGGGCCTTCCGTGAGGCTCCAACCGTAATTGGCCCCGGATCGCCCAAGATCGATCTCCTCGAAACTGCCCTCGCCGACATCACCGATGTACATCTCACCGGTTGCTCGGTCGAAGCTCACGCGCCAAGGGTTGCGCAGGCCAGCTGCATAGATGCCTGTTCCGATCGCGCTGCCCTCAATCCCTGTAATCGCGGATGGATTGTCGGCTGGCAGGGCATAGTTCCTGTTGGGATCGGCAGGGAAAGCATCGGCATTCACATTCAGCCGGAGGATCTTGCCGAGTTGATTGTCGACGCTCTGGGCATTCGCCCTGAAAGCCCCGTCACCGGTGGCGGCATAGAGGTACCCGTCAGGGCCAAAGCCGATCCATCCGCCGCGATGGTTCGTGGTCGACGAGGGATAGTCGATCTTGGTGATGAGCCGCATGCTGGCGGGATCGGCAATCAGAGGATTGGACGCAGATACCTTGTACTCCCGGATCTCCACGTCTTGGTCGGTTGTGCTGAGATAGACGTAGAACTTCCGGCTCGTTGCATAGTCAGGAGCGAAGGCAAGCCCGAGAAGACCCTGCTCACCGCTCGTTGCAATCTGAGACGACACATCGAGGAACGGGGTACCTATGGTTTGTCCGGTGCCGGTATCGTAAACCTTCACCCGCCCTCCCTTCTCGAGAATGAAAAGGCGGCTTGGATCACTTGGGGTTGATGTGAGATACAGAGGATTATTCAGGCCGGCAACGATCGCAGTGACTGCCACGGTGTGTGGGCTCCCGGCATTAGGATCGTACCCGTAAATTGTGTCTGCGGAACTGGTCCCAACCAGCCTGTCTGAACCTTGACTCCCTGTCCGTCGTGCCATGGCGGCCTCCTGCGGATCAGCCCTAGCGCGTGATCGCGATGACGTTCTATTGTAGGATCAGACTATATAGAGGTGGCAAGTGTTATCGGCAGGCCTATCCGTACGAAGGATGTTCTGAGCGATCCAGGCCCACTCGCAACCACTAACGGCATAGCGCCGCTGGGTAACGAGACCCGGCTCGACTGTCAGCTTCCGTTGCGGGTTCTTGGGCCTGCTCATCCGCATCCGACCCGCCGAGCGCCAATAAGTAGCATGGTGCGGCTGTGGATAGCGGGGTGCTATCGTCTCGCTGGCCTTCGGGCAAAAAGAAAGCGCTTCCCCAAGGTCAGCGCTTAGGTTCGATCGTAGGGGCAACCTCGGATCGGGGCCACTGGATAGCTTGCTATCCTTGTTGAGACCAGAAGCTGGGTCCGGCTCATTGGAGCCACAGATCCCCCGCCCGGAGTAGAGGCGGCTTTATCGGTTCGCCTCTCTAGCTTCCTGCAGCTTCCGCGTCGTCTCCACGATTGCGTCAGCCGCCGGAGAGCCCCGGATCCCGACCACCCCACGATTGATTTTCGGTCTTGCTCCGCCATTCCTCAGACTAGGTGCTGACGGGCTGATCGGTGAGTTCGGAGATGGGGTTGATGTCGCGAGAGCAGGCTATGCGGTGTGTGCCGTTCAGATGATTACGGCTGCGCAGACGTTCGGCCGTTCTTGAGTGCTCTCAGGGTGTTGGTTCCAAGCTGCCCGGTGACCGGCAACTCTTGCCTTTGCTGGAAGGCTTCAACGGCCCGGCGTGTCCCGGGGCCGAATACTCCGTCTGCTTCTAAAGGACCATATCCCAGCCCTGTAAGCGCCTGCTGTGCATTGCTTATCTCTTCCTTGGATAAGAGGATGCTTCCGACCTCGGTCAGGTCAGTCTTCCCGTCCGGGGCTGATGTTTGAGATGAAGGCCTCGAAGGCCGAGGCCGCATAGTGTCGATCTCGCCACTTACGCGGCCACGAAGATACTCCAGGTGTTTCAGTTCCTGGGTGGCGGCAGCAATCTGCTTCTGGATGTGCTGTAGATCCTGGCTTGCGTCCTTGAACCGCTCCAGTTCGGCAGCAAGAGCGTCGCGTCCGGCGTTGGCTGTCTCGGAGGCTTGGGACAAGCGGGTAATTTCAGCCTGTGCATCCGTCTTGGAGGAGTGAGGGCCAAAGATGGAGAACCCATAGAGAGCCCACCCCACCACGGCGGCAGCTACTGTCAGATGATTCATAACCACGCGTCCCAATCAATCTTACTTCTTGCCTGCCGCTGATATGGGCTACCTGGGATATGGCATGAAGGGCTGAAGGGGCCCTTAACTCAGACTCGTCTGCGAGATCAGTAGGACCAGAGAGGCCTAGGTCTAAGTCCATCAGGATCGACGAGCAGGGCTCTAACGCGGGAGTTGCAGTCTCGCCCCATCAAAAATCCTTCTTTGGTGCGCTTCCGCCCGGAAGCAATTCATTGCGCTCGGACTTCAGATTTCCAAGTGCTAACTGGCACTATTGATCTTCACGCGACAGGTGTAACATAGGGCGGTGTCCGTCATCGTGAGGAGGTGCGCGATGGAAGGCAACGTTTGGCGGCCGACGCATCTGACGTCGGAGCAGATGGAGGAGCGTCGCCTGGTGGCCGCGACGCTGTTGCGCCAGGGACAGCTCTCAAGCCGCCATTGCCCGGCGTGTGGGGGTCAGCCGCGCCAGTGTCTGCCGCTGGGCCGCCACCATGGCCCAGGAGGGCCCGCGTGGTCTGGAAGCGCGCCCCATCCCGGGACCATCGCCCCGCCTCGATGAGAAGGCCTGGACGCGGCTGGGCCGGCTGCTGGATCGGGGTGCGGTGGCGGCGGGCTTTGCCACCGAACGCTGGACGCTCGAGCGCATCGCCGCTCTGATCGAGCGCGAGTTCGGGGTGCATTATCATCCGCGCTACCTGGAGCGGCCACTGAAGGCGCACGGCTTCAGCGTGCAGCGTCCCGCCACAAGAGCGAAGGAGCGCGATGAGCTGGTGATCGCGGTCTGGCCCAAGCAGGACTGGGTGGCGCTCAAAAAAGGCGCGCCGGGAGCAGCGCACCCTGGTCCTCTGGGATGAGACCGGCCACAGCTTCCGGATCCGGCCGGGCGCGACCTGGGCACGGCGCGGGCTTACCCCAGTGCTGCGGCGGGTGAGCAAACGACGTGAGGTGTCGAGCATCGTGGCGATCACGCCGGACGGGCGGCTGTATGCCCGTCATTTCCGCACGAGCATCTCGAGCCGCTGTGTCATCCAAGCCCTGCGCTTCTTCCGTCGTAAGATCGGCACGCCGCTGCTGGTGGTCTGGGATCGGCTCAACGCCCACCGCTCACCGGCGACAACGGACTTCATCGCTTCGCACGCGCAGGACTATGCGGTGGCCTATCTGCCAGCCTATGCCCCGGAGTTGAAGCCGGAAGAGCAGTGCAATGCGCTCGTCAAGCGCGCCATGGCAAACGCTCTGCCTGGCTCAGTCGACGACCTGCATCGGCTCGCCCGGCGCGAGTTCGGCCGCCTCAAACGGCATCCCGAGATGATCGTCCGCTTCTTCCGCCATGCAGGCCTCTCCGTTACCGGCATCCCGTGAAGATCATTAGTAACGAGATAACATATAAGCATTGCGTCGAGGCGGGTATGTATCCAGATGGGAGAAGCAGATCACAGGAAATAGGCTCTTAAGACTATCCTGGTTGCGCACCTCGATCCGTATTTCAAAGCTAACCAGCTGATCCTGTGCTGACGGATGCATCCAACGAGCGCTGTGCCAAAAGTGAGAACCTAGATGACAGATTTTGAAGCAAGCTATGTTGGTCAGCTGCGGCAACTCGTAGGCCGTCGTCTCGTCCTAATTCCGAGTGCAAGGCTCTTGGTAGAGGCTTCGAACGGGCAAATTTTGCTGCAACAACGGCGTGATTTCGGCACCTGGGGCTTACCCGGTGGCAACGCTGAAGAGAGAGAAGGGCTGCAGGCACTCATTGCACGGGAGGCGGCCGAAGAAGCTGGCATTAATGTATCAGACGTTCACCCATATGGCTTTGCAGATAACCCTACCTACGAAACAATCCACTTCCCAAATGGTGACACCTCTCAGTACTTTGCAATGCTCTTCTACACACGCTCCTATACTGGCACAGCACACGTTGCCGATGACGAGAGTCTCGATGTTCAGTGGTTCTCACCAAAAAATTTGCCGCCAATGGCAATGAATCATTTGCGCTCCGTCGAGGCTTATTATCGCTTCCAGGCCACAGGAGAGTTTCAATTCGTTTGATACCTCAAGATGTAATGTTATAATGTTTTGCATCAGGCATCTCAATCAGCTTTGAGCAGAACGGATTGAGCGGAGAGAGTTCGTCCGCGATGCCAAGGAGGTAGTCTTCAGCTTATCGGGATCCGATTAGGGCGAATGTGCGCACCTCACCTCCCGATTTGGCATTGCGTTCACTCATCAGAAAATCCACCGCTTAGCCTCAGCCAGCCCCCAATTCAGGAGATCGCCCGCCCTCTCCGGCGTCATTGCCTCCACATAGACGCGCAGTTCCGGCGCATTGCCTGATGGACGGAAATGGACGACCTCTCCGTTCTTAGCCATGATCCTCAGGCCATCGCGGCTGTCGTGCCCGGCTGTACCGCCAAGGGAGACCATTAACTCGGAGCGGAAAGCCTCATCTGCCTGCAAGCGGGCCACGAACGCGGCGCTCCTGTCCGTTGGTACGTTCTGCAGGCGGTTGCTGGCTGCGGCCTTAAAGCCGAACGCCGCCGCCACCTCGGTCAAAGGCTTGGCCTGTGAGAGGATCTCACCGAGAGCACAGAGGATAGGCAGCATCGCATCCCGGGTTGGAAGAGCAGCGAGGCGGCGGCCCTCCCGGACAATCTCAGAGCCCAGCAGAACGCCGCCATTGGCCTCGAATCCCACGACCGCCCTCGCCCCGGAGCGAGCCGCCTCGGCCATGCCTTCGATGACATAGGGTGATCCGACCCTGGTGCGAATCACCTGCTCGAAGGCGCCTGAGGTCTCCAGGGCAGAGTTTGAGGTCACAGGCGTGACGATGGCGTCCGCTCCCAGATACCTGGCCGTGATGGCACCGACCAGATCGCCGCGCAGGAAGGAGCCGGCGGCATCGGAGATCAGAGGACGGTCCGCGTCACCGTCAGTGGACACGATGGCGTCGAGCCGCTGCTCCCCGGCCCATTGCCGGGCTAGCACCTCGTCCTCCTCCCGCAGAGCCTCGGTATCCACGGGGATGAAGCTTGTCGCGCGACCGAGCGGCACCGCCTTTGCGCCCAAGGCCTCGATCATCTGGACGATCACGTCCCGGGCCACGGAGGAATGCTGGTACACGCCCACCGTGAGCCCCGATAAGGCGCCGGCCCCAAAGAAATCCCGGTAGCGCGCCGTGTAGGCGTCGATCAGGTCGATGTCCGGTGTTGCGGACGTGACGGCTCTGGCGTGCTCGGACACGGCGCCGATGGCCAGCCTGGCATGCCAGGACAGGATGCCGGCCTCGTCTTGTTTGTCGATCTCGCCCTGAGCCCGGTAGAAC
The DNA here is from genome assembly GCF_016743775.1 of Microvirga aerilata. Taxonomy (GTDB): domain Bacteria; phylum Pseudomonadota; class Alphaproteobacteria; order Rhizobiales; family Beijerinckiaceae; genus Microvirga; species Microvirga aerilata. Next base: position 81,494 of record NZ_JAEQMY010000017.1, read on the forward strand.
TTCAAGCCGTTGCGATCCTCGGGGATGTGGCTGCCGGTGACCATGATGGCCGGAAGGCCGAAGCGCATGCCGTGATAGGCAAGCGCCGGGGTGGGCAGAGCGCCGCAATCGAGCGGGATCAGCCCCGATTCCTGCAAAGCAGCGCAGCAGAGCTGGGCAATGCTGGGGCTGCTTTCCCGCAGGTCGCGCCCGACGAGCACCACGTTCCCGGCTGCCGCCGCCGAGCCGTCCTCCTTGAGCATCTCGGCAAAAGCGCGCGTATAGGCAAACGCCGGAACTCCGTTCAGCTCGACAACAAGACCACGCAAACCGCTCGTGCCGAATTTGAGGGATGATTGAGCCTGTCCCGGAAGTGTGTCCATGCTAAATGCCTATTGCTCTCTTAAGTGCGCAATTGTTGCCTGCCCGACAAAAAGGGGCGGATCTCCCGGATGCGGAGACTTAAGCAGGATTTCGATCGTGACTGCGCAAAGTCAACACACCCGGTTGGTGCTTGCAGGTCATCCTCATGGAACAGTAAGCACTGTGGATTAGCCCGAAAGCATCGCCGTGCAGGCAGCGGCATACCGGCCGCATTCGTTGACACCATTCCGCATCATGCAGGCAAGCTTGCCCCTGCGTAAACGGAACAGCAGACATCTTCAGCCCTCTCAGCCAGGCTTGACAGCTTCCCAACTGGCGGAGGTTTCCGACCGCCGCAGCGCATCCAGAATCCGCATGTTCATCAGAGCATCTTCGATTCCGTAGACGTGCGGGGCTGCATCACGAATGGCCCGGCTGAATGCTTCGCCCTGAAGCTGGTACTGATCCACGGTTGGAAACTCGATGGCTCGGGCAGAAAGATCGCCAAGCAGGCTGCCGTCGTCGACGAAGATCCGCATCGGCTTGTCCGGGGGAGCATTGAAGGGGATCTCGACCTCGATCCGGCCCTTCGCCGCGAGGATCTGAATGCGCTGATAAGGCACTGCCTGCGTCGAAACCGTGAAGGTCAGCTGGCGGCCTGCGCCGAAATCCATCAGGGCGCTTGTGGTGCGATCAACCCCGAAAGCCGGGTCCCGGTCGACGAGCGCAACCACGCGTGGCGGCTCGGCGTCGAAGAAGTAGCGTCCGGCCACGACGGCATAGCACCCGATGTCCAGGAGCCCTCCCCCGCCGATATCCGCCTTGTTGCGGATGTTGCCGGGATCGACGTTGAAATACGAAAAGATCACCTGAATGGAGCGCAGTTCCCCGATGTCTCCGTTGTGGATAATTTCCCTGGCACGATGCCATTGCGGGTGGTGACGGACCATGAAGGCTTCCGCGATCTTCACCTGCGAGGCGGCCTGCTTGAGCTGCTCCGCCTCGCCTGCCGTGATGGCAATCGGCTTCTCGCAGAGAACATGCTTGCCCGCAGCGGCCGCGGCCAAAGTCATCGGCACATGCAGATGATTGGGGAGCGGGTTGTAGACTGCCTCGATCTCAGGATCGGCCAGCAAGGCTTCATACGAGCCGTAAGCCCTTTGGATCCCGAGCTCGTCCGCCATCTCACGAGCCGCCGCTTCGTCGCGAGACGCAACCGCAACAACGTCGCAGAGCGGGCTTTTGATCATCCCGGGAACGACTTTGACCCTGCCGATCTTGGCAGTGCTGATGATTCCCCAACGGACAGGCTGCATGGTGTTCTTCTCCAATGTTGATCTGTGTCGAGGCTGCTCCGGGCCTAGATGGTAGCCCGCCGCAGCGACTTGTAATCCTTGTGCAAGACGGGCCCCGTCGTGTCGCGCTCGAGCAGCTCGAGGGGAAGCCGCACATTCCAGTCCCCGGGCTTCATCTCCTTGCGAATCAGCTTCATGAGGGTGTCGGCGCCGGCACGCCCAAGCTCGTGCAAAGGCTGGCGGAAGGTGGTGAGCGTCGGCTCCGTGTAGTCCGAAAGCTCGATGCCGTCGAAGCCGATGACGGAGACGTCCTGGGGAACACGAACACGCTCGGACCGGACGCGCTTGATGAAACCGATGGCACTCTCGTCGCAAGCCGCGAAAATCCCCGTGGGGCGCTCAGTCATCTGTAAAAATGATTCGGCAGCAGCAACACCGGTCGAGAAGACGAAAGGTCCCTCCCAGCGCACGATCTCGTCCTGGCTCAAACCGGCCGCAGCTATTCCCTCCAGGAAGCCGCCGAAGCGCTCGCTTTCGATGATCGAGCCAGGCGTGCCCGAGATATAGCCGAATTTACGGTGGCCGAGCCGGGCCAGATATTCCACGGCCCTGCGGGAAGCCTCGCGATCCTGGACAACCACGTTCGGGATCATGTCGTCGTCGATGGCAGCGCACATGGCCACGATCGGAAGCCCGGATTCCCTCATGCTGCGGGTGCCGTTTTCCGGGATATACCCGGTCAGCAGAAGAACCCCGTCCACCTGACGGGAGAGCGCCAGGTCGACATATCGAGCCTCGCGCTCCCTGCGGTTGTCCAGGTTGCCGATGATGATTCCATACCCCGATTGGGTCAGCTCGTCGTCCACACCCCGGAGAGTTTCGGCGAAGACCGGGTTGGTGAGCCTCGGCGCCACCACCAGCACATTCATGGTGCGGCGGGTGCGCAGCTTCTGGGCCGTGCTGTTGGGCGTGTAGCCGCTGCGCCGGACGGCTTCCATCACGAGGTCGTGAGTTTTCTGCCTGACCTTATCGGGATCGGACAGGACGCGGCTGACCGTTGCTGTGGAGACGCCGGCAAGTCGAGCCACATCCGCGATGCGTATCTCCTTCACTGCGCGCCATCTTTTCCGACTCATTCAGGTTACCTCTGCGGCCCTACAAGATATGTTACCATCTCTCACAGAGCACAACTTGCCTCAACTTGTGTCTTGACTAATCTAAAAAGCCACTACAACCTATACATCAAGATGTAATCGATTACAAAGATCGATACAACGCTTCTGGGAGGAAGCCATGCGCCTGAAGACACGCGTTTCCGCGTATATCCTTGCTGTTGCCCTCATCTCGAGCTCCGGAGCCCTTGCTCAGCAGAAAGCGGAGGTTCTCCATTGGTGGACCTCGGCCGGCGAGTCCGCGTCCGTGAGGGTCTTTGCGGATCAATTCACCAAAGCTGGCGGCACTTGGGTGGACAATGCCATCGCCGGCGGCGCCAATGCCCGTACAGCCGGCATCAACCGCATGGTGGGCGGCAATCCGCCGACCATGATGCAGTTCAACACCGGCAAGCAGTTCGACGAGCTGGTCAGCAACGATCTCGTGCGTGACGTCGACCAGCAGGCCCAGGCCGGCAAATGGCGGCAGGTCATGCCCAAGCCGATCGTCGACGCGACCGTGCGCGAAGGCAAGTTCTACGCTGTTCCGGTCAATATTCATGGCCAGAACTGGATGTTCTACAACACGAAGATCTTCGCCGATGCCGGCCTTGAGCCTCCGAAGACCTTCCCTGAACTCGTTGCCAGCGGCGAGAAGCTGAAGGCCAAGGGCATCATCCCCATCGCTCTCGGCGGCCAGCCCAATTGGGAGCACAACCTCTTCCGGGCCGTGGTCGTCGGCCATGGCGGAGCCGACATGTTCCGTCAGCTCTACGGCACCCGCAAGCCGGATGTCGTGAAGAGCCCCAAGTTCAAGGAGACGGTGGAACTCTTCGGCAAGATGCGCGGCCTCGTCGACCCAGGCAGCCCGGGGCGCAATTGGAACGACGCGACGGCTCTCGTGATCACCAACAAGGCGGCCATGCACTTCAACGGCGACTGGGCCAAGGGCGAGTTCATTGCCGCAGGCCAGACCGCCGGCAAGGAATATGGCTGCACCGTGGTCGGCCAAGAGCCCAAGCTCGTGATCGGCGGCGACGTCTTCGTGTTCCCCGCGACCACGGACAAGACGGCGCTCGCCACGCAGGACAAGCTGATCCAGGTCCTGCTCGATCCTACCACCCAGGTCGAGTTCAACAAGAAGAAGGGCTCGATCCCGGTACGGATGGACGTCGATGTGTCCTCCATGGACACCTGCGCGCAGAAGTCCCACAGCATCCTGCAGGATCCGGCCAACCAGGTGGAAAGCATGGAAATCCTGAGCCCGCCGAACTTCTCGGGCGCCATGCAGGACGCGGTCACGCAGTACTGGAACAACCCGAACATGTCCGCCGACTCGTTCATCGAGAAGATCGTCAACGCCATGCGGGATGCAGCGTAAAAAGCTCCACCTCGCCCCGGTGATGCCGGGGCGAGGTCTCCATCACTGAGTTGTGGCGTATCGTGCGGAAAACCGGATCCGGTTTTCACTGACGTGGCCCTCCGGGTCCCGCCCCAAACGATGCGCTCATAGAAGAATGAGCATCGGACCGATCCCAAGCGTGAACTCCACTTTTGGTCCGATGGTCCAGCACTCTCAATGGAGCCTTTCCGGTGGATACCATTTCGATCCGCGCTCCCAGTGTCCCTTCGAGCGGCGCGAAGGTTCGGCGCAGCGTGCGAACACGCCTGCCCGCAGCCTTTGCCCTTCTGCCGACCGCGCTCGTTGTGCTCGTCGTCTATATCGGCTGCATGCTCTGGACCGTGCGGCTCTCGTTCACGAGCTCGACCCTCCTGCCGAAGCTCGACTGGTTCGGGTTTACGCAGTACACCCGCCTCTTCGCCAACGACCGCTTCGTCACCTCGGCGGAGAACATCGTGATCTTCGGCGCCCTGTTCATCTCGGGCTGCCTTATCATCGGCTTTCTGCTCGCCGTGTTCATCGAACAGAACGTGCGCGGCGAAGGCCTCTTTCGCACCGTCTTCCTTTATCCCTATGCCATGTCCTTCGTGGTCACCGGCGTTGCCTGGCAATGGTTTCTCAATCCGGGCCTCGGGCTGCAGAAACTGGTGCGCGACATGGGCTTCGAGAGTTTCACCTTCGATTGGCTCGTGAACCAGAGGATGGCGATCTACACGATCGTCATAGCGGGCCTGTGGCACGGCTCGGGCCTGACCATGGCCATTATGCTGGCGGGCCTGCGCGGCATCGACAAGGACCTCTGGAAGGCCGCAAAGATCGACGGCATTCCCACCTGGCGCGTCTACACCTCCGTGGTCCTGCCCCTGCTTCGACCCATGGTCGTCACCGCGACGGTCCTTCTCGCAACGGGCGTCGTGAAGCTCTACGACCTCGTCGTCGCCATGACCTTGGGCGGTCCCGGCATTGCCACCGAGGTGCCGGCGAAGTTCGTTATGGATCACCTGTTCGAGCGCAACAACATCGGCCTCGGAACGGCCGCCGCGACCATCATGCTGATCACCGTGGTGAGCGTCCTGGCACCCTGGGTCTATACCCGCTACGTCCGTCCCCAAGGGAGGCACGCATGAACGCCGCGGAACCGCAAGGGCGCCGCCCTCGCCACCTCACCGCCGGCCGCATCGGCATCTACGCCTTCCTGATCACGGCGGCCTTGTTCTTCATGCTGCCGCTCTGGATCATGGTGGTGACCTCGCTCAAGCCCATGGAGGAGATCCGGCTCGGCAACATCCTGGCCCTGCCGGCCGCCATGACCTTCGAGGCCTGGACCAAGGCCTGGTCGTCCGCCTGCACGGGTCTCGAGTGCAACGGCATCAGCGTCGGGTTCTGGAACTCGGTGCGCATTCTGATCCCCTCGGTGATTCTCTCGATCATCGCAGGCGCCATCAATGGCTACGCGCTGTCGTTCTGGCGGGTCAGGGGCGCCAACGTGATGTTCGGCATCCTGCTGCTCGGGGCCTTCATCCCCTACCAGGTCTTTCTCTATCCCCTGGTACGCATCTTCTCTCTGACAGGCATCTACAACTCGCTCACCTGCATCGTGCTGGTGCATGTCATCTTCGGCCTGCCGACCATGACCCTGCTCTTCCGCAATTACTATGCGGGTCTGCCCATCGAGCTGTTCAAGGCGGCTCGCATCGATGGCGGAGGCTTCTGGACCATCTTCCTCCGGGTGATCCTGCCCATGTCGACGCCGATCCTGGTGGTCGCGACCATCCTGCAGGTCACCGGCATCTGGAACGACTTCATCTTCGGGCTGACTTTCGCGGGACGCGAGAACCTGCCCATGACGGTGCAGCTCAACAATATCGTCAACTCGACCCAGGGCGAGCGCGCCTACAACGTGGACATGGCGGCGACCATGCTCGCGGCTCTCGTACCGCTCGTCGTTTATTTCGTGTCCGGACGCTGGTTCGTCCGCGGCATCGCCGCCGGCGCTGTGAAGGGGTAAGGCATGTCCACCGTTTCCGTTCGTGATGTGACCGTTGCTTTCGAGGCCGTCCAGGTCTTCGACGGCCTGTCTCTCGATATCGACGAGGGCGAGTTCATCGTCCTGCTCGGGCCGTCAGGCTGCGGCAAGTCCACCCTTCTCAATGCCATCGCGGGCCTGCTCGACGTGGCGGATGGGCAGATCTGGATCAACGGGAAGAACGTCACCTGGGAGGAGCCCAAGGATCGCGGCATCGCCATGGTGTTCCAATCCTACGCCCTGTATCCGCGCATGAGCGTTCGCGAGAACATGTCCTTCGGCCTCAAGATGGCCAAGACGCCGAAGCCCGAGATCGAGAAACGCGTCAACAGAGCAGCCGAGCTCCTGCAGATCACCCCCCTCCTCGACCGGCGCCCGGACCAGTTGTCCGGCGGCCAGCGGCAACGCGTCGCCATCGGCCGCGCTCTGGTTCGCGATGCCGCCGTGTTCCTCTTCGACGAGCCCCTCTCCAACCTCGACGCCAAGCTGAGAAACGAGCTGCGGGTGGAGATCAAGCGGCTGCACGCAAGGCTCGGCAAGACCACCATGGTCTACGTCACCCACGACCAGATCGAGGCCATGACGCTCGCCGACCGGATCGTGGTGATGAAGGAGCAGAAGATCCAGCAGATCGGCTCGCCCGACGAGATCTATCACCGCCCTGCCAACCTGTTCGTGGCTGGCTTCGTGGGCTCGCCGCAGATGAACTTCATCATGGGCCGGATCGAGAACACCGGCGAGGGGCTCAGCTTCCTTGCGGGAGACCGCCGCCTGTCCCTGTCCGGCTATCAGTTCGCCACCGCTCCTTCGGCAGGTCAGGAGGTTGTCCTTGGCGTGCGCCCCGAGCACCTGGAGATCACCGGCACGGGCATCTGGCCAGGTTTCACGGTCGACATCGTGGAGCCCATGGGAGCCGACACGGTGATCTGGTGCAGCGACGGCCTGGGCTCCCTTCAGGTCCGCACCACCGGCAGCCGCAAGGCTTCGCCCGGTGAAAGCCTCACGCTCCAGGTCGATTCGACACAGGTCTCGCTCTTTGCCGCCGATACCGGCGAGCGCCTTTGAACCCAGCATCCCGCGACGCGCCTCATGGCTTTTCGCGTCGCGCCCCATTTCTGAACATTGAGGACCCTATGAGCGTCACGGATATTCTGTCGATCCAACTCTACACCCTGCGCACCTTGGAAGATCTGGATCTCATTCTCGATACGGTGGCAGGGGCTGGGTATCGCCATGTGGAGACGGTCGGGTCGCATCTCGACAAAGCCTCCGAGGTTCGCTCCAAGCTCGACGCCCGCGGCCTGAAGGCTTCTTCCAGCCATGTGAGCATGGCGGCCCTGCGCGAGAAGCCGGACGTGATCGTCGAGGCATGCCGCACCCTCGGCTTGACGCACCTCTATATGCCCGCCGTTCCGCCTGAGGAGCGCGACATGGCAGCCGATGGCTGGCGCTCTCTCGGGCACGAACTCGGGCAGATCGCGGAGCGCTTTCAGGCACAGGGCATCCGCCTGGGCTATCACAATCATCATTGGGAGCTGAAGCCGAAGGATGGAGCGAAGACCGCTCTCGAACTGATCTTCGAGGCGGCCGGTTCGAGCCCCCTCACCTGGCAGGCGGACGTGGCCTGGCTGGTGCGCGGGGAAGCCGATCCCAAGGAGTGGATCGACCGCTATCGCAGCAGGGTCACCGCCGCTCACGTGAAGGACATCGCGCCGGCGGGCCAGAACGAGGATCAGGACGGCTGGGCCGATGTGGGCTCCGGCGTGCTGAACTGGCGCGAGCTCTGGCGCGTCTGCCGCGAGGCAGGGGCCGAATGGATGGTGGTCGAGCACGACAAGCCGGCCGACCCGGCGCAGACCGCCCGCGCCAGCTTCGCCTTCCTGCGCTCCATCGAGGACTAAGGATCATGAACTCCCTCAACGTCGGCATCATCGGATGTGGCAACATCTCGGGCATCTATCTTCAGAACATCCCGGCCTATCACGGGCTCAACCTCCGGGCCTGCGCGGATATGAGGCCGGAGGTGGCGCAGGCTCAGGCCAGCCGCCACGGAATAGAGGCAATGTCGGTTGACCAATTGCTGGCTTCCGACGAAATCGACCTCGTGGTCAACCTCACCATCCCGAGCGCCCATTTCGGCGTGTCGTTCGCAGCACTCAGCGCGGGCAAGCACGTGTTCTCGGAAAAGCCCCTCGCGGTCGATTTCGAGCAGGGCCGCAGGCTCGTGGACGAGGCGGAGGCGCGCGGCCTTCACCTGGGTTCCGCGCCCGACACATTCCTAGGCGGTGGCGGCCGCCTGGCGCGCAAGCTCGTCGATGACGGCGCCATCGGTCGCGTACTCTCGGGAACGGCCTTCCTGATGTCGCACGGCATGGAGCACTGGCATCCGGATCCGGAGTTCTTCTTCAAGCCCGGCGGCGGCCCGATCCTCGATATGGCGCCCTATTATCTGAGCACTCTCGTCAATCTCATCGGACCGGTGAAGCGCGTGTTCGCCATGTCGAGCATCGGCTTCCCCGAGCGGATCGTGACGGCCGAGTCCCCGCGCAAGGGCCAGAGCATCACGGTCGAGACGCCCACCCATGTGACGGCGCTGCTCGAATTCGCCTCCGGAGCCCAGGTGACCTTCTGCATGAGTTGGGATGTGTGGAAGCACAGCCATCCGGCCATCGAAATCTACGGCTCGGAAGGATCGATGCGGGTGCCCGACCCCAACTTCTTCGGCGGCCAGGTGGAGGTCACCGAGCGTGGCGGGGACTGGCGGGCGGTGGATTCAGGCGAGATGCCGCTCGGAGCGCCCAACTGGCGCTCGCCGAACTGGGCCGCCGATGTTCCGGCCAAAGCCAATTACCGCGCCTTGGGTCTGGCGGATCTCTCGAGCGCGGTTCTCAACGGAACGCCGCATCGCTCCAGCGGCCGCCTCGGCCTGCACGTCTTGGAAGTCATGCACAGCATCCTGGAAGGGGCTGCCACGGGACAGCCGAAGGCGATCACCACCACCCTGGAGCGGCCGGCCATTCTCGAGGACAACGAGGCAGCCGGCCTCTGGAAGGGTCTACCCGAAGCGGCCTCCGCCGCCTGACGTCGACGCGCCGATCCCATCGTTCGAGAGGGCAGAGAATGCGCGAAGCGCTCATCGTTTGGGGAGGCTGGAGCGGCCATGAGCCGGAGCAATGCGCTTCGATCATCGCCGGGATGCTGGAGGAGGAGCAGTTCAGGGTTCACCTGGAAAACTCCACCAGCGCGTTCGCGAGCCCCAGCCTGTCCACGATGAGCCTCATCGTGCCGATCTACACCATGTCGAAGATCGAGAAGGATGAGATCGGCAATCTCTCCAGCGCAGTGCGTGATGGCGTCGGGCTTGCCGGCTACCACGGCGGCATGGGCGATGCCTTCCGGGAGGCGGTCGAGTATCAGTTCATGTGCGGCGGCCAGTGGGTGGCGCACCCCGGCAACATCATCGACTATCGCGTGAACGTCACCCGTCCCGACGACCCGATCATGCATGGCATTCAGGACTTCGCGTATCACTCTGAGCAATACTACATGCATGTGGATCCCTCGAACGAGGTGCTCGCGACGACCACGTTCTCGGGCGAGCACGCCCCATGGATCGAAGGCGTCGTGATGCCGGTGGTCTGGAAGCGCCGCCATGGCACGGGCCGCGTGTTCTACAGTTCCCTCGGGCATGTGGCGAAGGAGTTCGACGTGCCGCAGATGCGCACCATCTTCCGGCGTGGGATGCTCTGGGCGGCACGGGACTGACCGCCGCACGGGACGCTACGGAAGAGCCTTTCCCTAGTCCGATATACCGAGGGAGCCCCTCTTGGGTATACCTCTATCGCGCAAACCATGGCGGCGGCCGCGATGCTAAGATTTTGCTCCTTCGGTCAGATGGAGGCGGCAATGCACATGGATCGTTTCGTCGTGTTCCAGTTCCAGAACGAATGGCTGGTAACTTACGGCGATCGCACGCAAATTTCTTTCGCGTCCCGGGAGGAAGCGGAAAAATCAGCGTTCAATGCGGCAGACGCCTTGGCATCCAACGGTCGCGCCGTATCCGTTCTGATCATGCCGGAAGGCCCGGCCGAGAGGTCCGATCACTTCGCCGTCCTCGACGGTCATGTTCCCCGCACCCAGCGCAATTGAGAGCAGGAGAAGCATCTGGAGTCGCTGCGGCGATGAGTATCGGTTCAACTTGGGAGATTGGCTGGGGCGCCAGGATTCGAACCTGGGAATGGCGGTACCAAAAACCGCTGCCTTACCACTTGGCGACGCCCCAATCGGTGTGGCGTGTACATAATCGCCAAGAGCGCGGCTGGCAACTCCGTTTTGCGTGAGGCGAGATATCTGCAGGCAGGCTCAATTCTCCCCTTGCGGCCCTCCCCCCTCGCCGCTATAAGTCCGGCCTCCCGAGAATTTCTCGGTGTCGGAGTGTAGCGCAGTCTGGTAGCGCACCACGTTCGGGACGTGGGGGTCGCAGGTTCAAATCCTGCCACTCCGACCATTCTCTCTTCAAAATGAAACTGAGATCTGGTCGGGCTCGCATATGCGACGGGCAGGACGCCGCCTGAGCCGCATGGCAGCCCGGTTGCTCCTGCCCTTCCGCCTTGTCGTCAATGGGTCGAGAAGCGACCGTCTTCCTGGTAGGTCTCGTAGTGCAAGGTCTGGGCCGGGATGGCCTCCAGCTGGCGCGGAGCCTTGGGCCAATCCTGCATGGGCTCCGTGGCCTGCGGCATGTAGCGGGGGCGGAAGCGCAGATCCACGAGGCTTCGCAGTTCCGGAGCTGCGAGATCCAGCACATTGGCGTCGCGCCAGCGGCGGTGCAGCTTGGTCTTGCCCGTCATGCGGCCCCAGAAGCCTTGCACCTCCTCCTCGACCTGCAGAACAATGCGGCCTGTAAAGGTTTTCCGAAGATTAAAACGTCCTGTCAGAGCCATTCGACTCTCCTCAACTCTACGATTTCTTCAAAGTCGAGCATCGAAGCTGCAGCCGCTCAGCTTTCAGGCTTTATAAAACCTTGGCCTCGACGCTCGCCTGAACCCATTTCTGTTCACCAATGCCTATGCGGACCATAGGGTTCCGGCTTCCCTGTGCGTCCAATCACATCACGATTGCGCGGGGATCCGGCTCAGAACCCACGGTTCCTTAAGGTACTTAAACACCCAAAGGGATCGGGAGGCCAGCCAAAAGGGTATCGATAAAGGAGGAGGAGATAAGCGGTTTGCCGCTTGAAACGGGAACCTGCCAAAGACCGACAGGCCAGTGCGGGAGCCTATCAGGCGCGGCGCGGCTTGGATGTGAGGTTGATCGTCACGAGTTGGCCAGTGCGGGGATCGAGGATCGTCATCATGAAAGCCTCCTGCGTGTTGGCGAAGGAGAAACGCCTGATCATGGCGAAGGATCAAACCGTGTTTGGAACGTGGTAAGCAATTCGTTACTGAGAACCGTGCTTTAGCCTATGGGAAGCCTTAAGCCGAGCTTGTATCTGGGCAAGCGGCTTCGGCGGTGCAACATGCCGAGCGCCGAGCTTTTGACCTGGAGAGACAGCTTTATGAATACCACTCACCTTGAGACCGTTTGGGCGCCGCGCCTGCTCAGCATCCTGCGCATTGTCGCGGCCATCATTTTCATGGCGCACGGCACGCAGAAGCTGCTCGGCTTTCCGATCTCCCCCAACCCCGCGCCGGCGGCCTTCAGCCTTCCCTGGATTGCAGGCGTTCTGGAACTCGTCGGCGGAGCGCTTCTGATCCCCGGCCTGTTCGTTCGCCCGGTGGCGTTTATTCTCTCCGGCCTCATGGCAGCGGCCTATTGGATCGCCCACGCCCCCCGCAGCCCCTATCCCGTCCTGAACGGCGGCGACGCGGCAATCCTGTACTGCTTCGTGTTCCTGTTCATCGCGGCAGCCGGCGGTGGTGTGTGGAGCTTGGATCGCATTCTGCGCAGCGGTCGTGCCGCATAGGCGGTTGACCGAACCGACCCACCGAGCGGGCGAGAGGCGAATGCACGCCTTTCGCCCCTTTTGTTATGGCCGATCAGGATCGGTGCCGGTGGACCGCCGCAGGCGCTCATCCTCCATTTCCACGCGAAGCGGATTGCCGTCGTCTTCGCCCTCGTCAAAGGGGATCGGCATCAGATCCGTGGTCAGCCCCGTGGTGGTCGAGGCGGCGGCGCCGATGGGCGGAGCGGAACCGGAGGAGCGCTGATCGGTGCCGCGCGCTCCCAAATCGATCTCGCCCTCATCGTCAAGAATGCTCACGACCCGGTCCATCTGGGCCTCGTCGACCTTCACGGTCACGAGCGCCCCACCCCGACGGATGCCGTCGGCATAATCCTGGGCGTCGCTGTCGCTGAGACCCGCATCCATCAGGGCTCCCGTGAGGCCGCCCACAGCAGCGCCGGCACCTGCCCCGACCAGGGTCGAAACGAGCCACCCGGCAGCCACCACAGGCCCGAAGCCTGGAACCGCAACTGTACCGAGCCCAGCCAAGAGACCTGCTCCGGCGCCCGCAACCGTGCCTGCGGCGGCCGTCGCCGCGGCAAATTCAGGCGTGTCCTCGTTCCGCTCGAACGAATGCGCCGCATGATGCGAATAGGCATCGTTGAAATTGTTGGAGATCAGGCTGATCCTGAAATCCGGGATCTGGGCCGCCTCCAGCCGCTGAACGGCCCGGGCAGCTTCGTCGTAGGTGTCGAAAAAAGCCGTAACCCTGCGCTCAGGCATGGGAGCCCTCCCTGCTTTCAATCTGCTGCTGGGCTAATGAGCAGTCTGCCGAGCGGTTCCTACCCTTGCGACGGGCAGTCCTGAAACTGCGCGTCATTGCCGCCTTCCAGCTCTCCCCGTATTTTGGTAACTTCATCCAAAAGGTGCCCGGAAAGGGCAATTTGGGGGCTACTCGTCATGCGACATATTCATCTTGATGATGGTTTGCGGCTGCGTTTTCCCGGCCGCAGCGAAGACTTCGACCAAGGGGTCGAGATCGGCATGGTCGCCGTTCTCATGGACCAGGAAATCACCGAGTTCTCGCGTTGGATCTCGCGGACCAATCTCAGCCAGATCGAAGCCATCGCCAAGCAGATGGGCTACCGCGTCGAGCACGGCGGCGGCAACGAGGATTGGGTTGACGTGACCTTCCTCCACGGCGCGGCCAAATCCAAGCCCAAGCTCAGGCTGGTGCACTCGGCAGGCTGAGCGCCGCCAGCACGATCTTCAGCCCATCCCGTCGAAAACGAAGAAGCCGCCCGAAGGCGGCTTCCCGTTTGTCGTGCGCGAGCCGAGCTTAGCGGGTCGTCTCGCCGCGCCGGGTCACCGACCAGGCCGCCTGCATCAGGGCGACGGCCAGAGCGGTCTTAAGGATCGTCGCAGCCACGAACGGGGCAGCGCCCACGGTCCAGGCCTTCGCGAGAGGCATGACCAGGGACAGCTGAGTCAGGCCGAAGGCGAAGATCAGCGCATGGCCGATGCTCATCATGGCGATGACCCGCAGGAGCGAACGGTCCCAGCCGCGCTCGGCCATGAAACCCATCACGAGGGCAGCCGCCACGAAGCCGAACAGGAAGCCGCCGGTGGGGCCCATCAGGTAGCCGAGGCCCGCCGTCGGGCCCGCGAACACGGGCATGCCCATGGCGCCTTCAGCCACATAGAGAGCCACGGTCGCTCCGCCCAGACGCCAGCCATAGGACGCGCCGATCATGAGCACGACCAGGGTCTGCAGAGTCATCGGAACGAAAGGCAGCGGCACCTGGACCTTGGCCGAAACGGTCAGAAGTCCCGTGCCGACCACCATCAGGACGAGGGCGCGCAGGGCGGCGAAGCGGGCATCGTCCCGGGACGGCCAGAGCAGGCCGACGAGGGTCGACGGGGAGGACAGCGAAGGGGCGCCGGTCGACATAAATCAGATCTCCAGATCATTCCGCCCTGTGCGAGGCGGCTCACCAAGCCTTATAGGGGTGTCGCGTCCGGGTCTCAAGCGGCCAGGCGGAGCATTTCCGGCGGCTGTGGACACCCTTTAGTTCAATCGCACGGTGCTGGATAAAAAGTCTTGCGGGCGGGTTGAGGTCGGGTAGGAAGCTGCTCCGGCGCTGATGCCGCCCATTGACCGCGAGGATCCCTGAATGGCCGACGACCTCACCTTCGACGTCCGCCCTCCGGCTCAGTCGGGCGAGTGCATGCGGGTGAGCCCCATGGTCCGCCGCATCGTCGCCAATAATCCGGGCCCCATCACCTTTACGGGCACCTGCAGCTACATCGTGGGCTCAGGCCAGGTCGCCATCATCGACCCGGGGCCCGAAGCGCCCGACCATATCGCGGCGCTCCTGGACGCGGTGAAGGGGGAGACGGTGACCCACATTCTCGTGACCCACACCCACAAGGACCATTCGCCGGCTGCCCGCGCCATCCAGGCCGCGACCGGAGCCAGAATCGTCGGCTGCGCCCCTCACCGCAGCGCCCGCCCGCTGCTCTCGGGCGAGATCAACTCCCTGGAGGCCAGCTCCGACAAGGACTATGCGCCCGACCAGGAGCTCGGCGAGGGCGATGCCGCCGAGGGTCCGGGCTGGACGCTTCAGGCCCTCGCCACCCCCGGCCACATGGCCAACCACCTCGCCTTTTCGCTGCCGGAGGAGAAGGCGCTGTTTTCCGGCGATCACGTGATGGCCTGGTCCACAACGGTTGTCGCGCCGCCCGATGGCTCGATGAGCGCGTTCATGGCCTCCCTCGACAAGCTGAAGGGTCGCGAGGAGACCCTCTATTGGCCGGGCCACGGCGGCCCGGTGCAGGAGCCCCAGCGTTTCGTGCGGGCGCTGGTTCACCATCGGCGCCAGCGGGAAGCCTCGATTCTCAACCGGCTCAGGGCAGGCGATCGGACAATTCCGGAGATCGTGTCGGCGATCTACCAGGGGCTCAACCCGGCCCTGGTGGGTGCCGCGGGCCTGTCGGTCTTCGCCCATCTGGAGGATCTGGTCGCGCGAGGACAGGCGGCTACCGAAGGAATGCCGGCCCTGGACAGCGAGTACCGTCCGGCCTGATCCGGGGATCAGCGCACCGCGATCGCCAAGTTCGAGGCCTCTTCGAGAAAATCGCGGATCTGCTCCGCATTGGCCCCCAGATCATGGCTGCCGAAGCGGGAGGCCGAGCGGATGTCGATCCGTGTGCCGTCAACCCGCGGACGGACCCGGATGGTGATGTCGTAAGGCATCTTGAGAACGAGCGAACGGTCGACGGCTTCGAGCCGCCCCAAACCGACGCGCCCGCCGGGCGGCACGGCCTCGACGATCTGCCAGCCCAGGTTCTCGGCCGCCTTGCGCACGAGGGCGAACGCCTCTTCCGGTCCGATATCCAGCGTCAGCGGCGCGATCTGCACATAAGCCTCCCGCTGCATTTCGCGCGTCTCGGGAGGAACATCCGGCGGGATGCGGCCGTCGCGAGCCTGGAGTGCAGCCCGGGAGCGGGAGAACAGGGGTGGGTTTTCCGTGTCGGTGCTGACGTCGCTGATTGCCGGCAGTGTCGCGGCCTTCAGCCCCATGAAAGCCGGATAGGCCAGCACGAGCGCTGCGATGATCAGGCCCTTGATCGCGCTTCCCAGGCCTTGTCGCCCCTCCTGCCAAATGCGCACGAACCCGATGAGGGACAATCCCACGGCGAGAAGGGCGATTGCGACCCCTGCCCCGAGGGCGGTGAAGCCCGACTGGTAGTCGATCCGGTTGAACCGGATCATCAGCACGACCAGAATGGTCACGGCAAGCGCGAACCATGCGAGCCTGGGGGACCACTTCGCCGGTCGGGAAAACGGTTCTTCGATGATGAGACGGCGCATCAGGTCGTCTTACAAATCTCTTTGAGCGCGCGCCACTCCTCTTGGCCAAGAAGAAGCTCGCCTTGTGGGAACGGCACCTGTTTTTCCAAAGCTTTCCGCTGTTGATCCGGAGCCGGGCGGGTGGACGGAAAAGTTCAAGCTTTGCTTTTCGTTCCCTCCCGCACCCGAGAAAGTTGAGGGTAGCCCTTTCCCTTCTCCGCCCCTGGGGTGACGGACAGAACCGTTTGCCTTTAAACTGTCGGCCTCACAGGAGCCCTAGCCTTTGACGTCCTCCCCTGCCCCCGCCCAGATCGAAGCGACCGATCCTCTGCGGATCTGGTTCCGCTTCATTCGCCTGAATCGTCGGGCCGGGAACGCGATTGCGGCCGAGCTGAAGGCACTGGGCCTTTCGATTCCTCAGTTCGATCTGCTCTCCACCCTCACGGAACGCGAGGGGATGAGCCAGCAGGAACTGGCCGAGCGGCTCTACGTGACCAAGGGCAACGTGTCGGGCCTGCTCGACCGGATGGTCGAGGCAGGGCTCGTGGAGCGACGCTCGATTCCAGGCGACCGGCGCTCCAACGCGCTCTACCTGACGCCCAAGGGGCGCGACCTGGCGAACCAGGGCATCGCCGCGCAGCGCTCCTACGTGATGCGGACCCTCGGGACGCTGTCTGCCCAGGACCTGGCCGATCTGGAGCGGATCGTGCTCGCATGGCGGGAACGGGCGCGGGCCGAGGAGGATGCCGCGTCCGCCAAATCGCGGTAGGCGCCGATGTTCGATGCGGTGGCCTTTGCGGGCGGGGGTAATCGCTGCTACTGGCAGGGCGGCTTCTGGGAGGCGGCGGCGCCGCTTGTGGGCATCAGGCCCAAAATGGTCATCGGCGTCAGCGCGGGTGCCTGGTCCGCCTGTTACAGCCTTCTCGGCCTTGGCCGGCGGGTCAACGAAATGGTGGCGCAGGGCTGCAGCCTCGGACGGCGCAACTTCGAATGGCGCGCCTGGCGCAGCGAAGGCTCGCCCTGGCCGGTCTCGCTCATGTATCGCAGCCTGATCGAGAACTTTGTCGATGAAAGCACGCTGCAGCGCCTCAAGCAGGGTCCCGACGTCCTGATCGGTCTTGCCCGCAAGCCGCGCCGCCTTCCTCTGTCGCTTGCCGTTCCCCTGGGCCTCGCAACCTATCAGATCGAGAAGACGTGGCGCTCCCCGGTCCATCCGCGCGGCGGACGGGCCTTGGGGTTCCGTCCGGAATTCGTGCGGGTGCAGGATCTTGCCTCTCCGGAGGATCTTTTGGCGGCGTTCATGGCAAGCGCCAGCGTACCGCCCTTCATGCCGGTCGGACGGGTCGGCGGCATGGCGGCCCTCGACGGCGGGCTCGTGGACAACGTGCCGATCGAGCCCTTGCTTCCGGTGGAAGCACAGGGCGGCAAGACCCTGGTGATTCTCTCCCGCCTCTACTGCGCTTTCCCAAAGGTAAGCGGCCGCACCTATGTCCAGCCGTCGGAGCCGGTTCCCATCGGCCAGTTCGACATCACCAATCCCGCGGGGATCCGGAAGGCCTACGAAATGGGGCTGAAGGATGGGGAAGCCTTCGCCCGGCGTATCAGGATGCAAACGTCCCCTTAGAGACCCCGCTTCAACAGTCCTGAACTTTGTAACGGCGTTAAGGGTCCATTCACCCTGATCCATGCATCTGCGGCCAAGCCAGCACATGATCACCGGTCTGCCCCAAAGAGGTCACAGCCCTGCAGATCATAGGGGCAGGTTGTCGAAACAGCCTGCATTTTTTTAGAGAGGACCAATGACCCAGCAAGCTTCAGACCGCGTGATCCAGCAAGGACAGCCTTATGCGGCCCGGTCGATCCCGGCGTTCAAGGCCGTCGCTCTTCCGGCTCTCGCCGCAGCCGTTCAGGCAGCCAAGCGGCAGCCGGACCGTCAGAAGACTTCCGAACTGCCCGCGATCCTGCGCAAGGAAGCCGTACTGGGCTGATGCCCTCAATGAAGAAGAGCGCCCCTCAAGGGCGCTCCGCCTACAGTCGTTCCCTGCCTCTGACAGGCAGGGGATCGCCCTAGCGCACGATGACCTTCGTGTTCAGGGACACGCGATTGTAGAGGTCGATCACGTCTATGTTGCGCATCCGGATGCAGCCCGAGGACACGGCCATGCCGATCTTCTCGGGCTCGTTGGTGCCGTGGATGCGATAAAGGGTGTCCTTGTTGCCCTCATAGAGGTAGAGCGCCCGCGCGCCCAAGGGGTTGTTGGGGCCGCCCTTTGTGTACTGCACATGAGGCCAGCGGGCCTTCATCTCGGCCGGCGGGTTCCAATCCGGCCATTCAGCCTTGCGGGCGATGGTCGATGTGCCGGTCCAGCCATAGGCCTCGTCGCCGACGGCCACGCCGTAGCGGATCGCCTTCCTGTTGGCCTGTACGTAGTAGAGCTGGCGCTCCTTGGTATCGACCACGATGGTGCCCGGCGCCTCGCCCGTCGGATCGTCGACGATGTAGCGGCCGAAGCGCGGATCATCCTCAGCCTGCGGCATCTGCGCCATCCATTCGGTATCGCGGGCGGAGACCTGGGGCTCCGGAACGCCCTTGAAATTGCATCCGGCCAGGGCCGTCACCATTGCCAAGATGAGGGGCAGATTGAAAAGGCGCATTGTGTACAGCTCTGGGGCTCGGCTCGGGTCGAGCCAGGAGGGTGTTTCGGGCGGGGTTACAGGCCGGGATACCGGCAATTCGAATCGCAACGCACCATGGCACGGCTCAGCTCTGGAATGTGTTGCATCGCAACAACATAGACAGGCGCTCGTGAGGCTGCGACACTGATCGGCGTCCTCATTCAAGAAGATCCATGTCCACGCTCTACATCACCCATCCCGCCGGCCTCGATCATCAGACCCCGCTCGGGCATCCCGAGCGGCCCGACCGCATCCGTGCCATCGAACGCGCCATCGAAAAGGAGCGCTTTACATTGCTGAGGCGCGATCAGGCCCCGATGGCCGAGATGGAGAGCCTCGCCCTCGCCCATCCGGAGGATTACATCGTGCGCCTTCGCGACATCAGCCCCCGGGAGGGGCTGGTGAGGATCGACGAGGATACGGTCATGTCGCCCGGCACCTACGAGGCGGCCCTGCGGGGCGCCGGCGGTGCGGTGATGGCCGTGGACGAGGTGATGTCGGGCCGGGCCGCCAACGCTTTTGTGGCCATGCGCCCGCCAGGGCACCATGCCGAGCGGGTCCGGGCCATGGGCTTCTGCTTCTTCAACAACGCGGCCGTTGCCGCTCGCCACGCTCAGAAGCGCTTCGGGGCCGAACGGGTCGCCATCTTCGATTGGGACGTGCATCACGGCAACGGTACCCAGGACATCTTCTGGGATGACGCCAGCGTGCTCTACTGCTCCACCCATGAGGCGCCTCTCTATCCAGGGACCGGCGCGTTGTCCGAAACCGGCGAGCACGGCACCATCGTCAACGCGCCTCTGAACGCAGGCGACGGGAGCGAGGCCTTTCGGGAAGCGGTGGACAGCGTCATCCTCCCGCGCATGGATGCGTTCGCCCCCGACCTGATCATCATCTCGGCAGGCTTCGATGCCCATTGGCGCGATCCGCTTGCCAGCCTGAACCTCACGGAATCCGATTTCGCCTGGGCCACGCAAAAGCTGATGGGGCTCGCCGACAAGCGCTGCGGCCAGCGGATCGTGTCGCTTCTCGAGGGCGGCTACGATCTCGAGGGCCTCTCGAAATCGGTCTCCTTCCATCTCGACGCCCTCATGGGGCGCGAGACGGGCGCGTAAGGCAAGAAATCCGTGGCAACAACTATATGATCGGATCCCCTCGCCCTCGGCTCGCCGGGGATGACAGCACTGCGCCCCCTCGGTGTCATTCCCAGCCGAGCGCAGCGGAGGGGAAGGGAATCCATCGCTGAAGCGCTTGTCAGCGCATCCCCCGGCACCTCCTTAGGGCTGAGGATAAACCCTGAGGTGCACCCTCAGCCCTCGATCGGCTCCTGGCCCAACAGCTCGATGCCGAAGCCGCTGAGGCCGATATAGGAGCGGCTCGAGGTTGCCAGGTTGCGGATGGAGACGACGCCCAGGTCCTTCAGGATCTGGGCTCCCAGACCGACCTCGCGCCACTGGCTCGAGCGCATGGCTTCCGATCCGGCCTCCTCGTGCTCGCTGAAGTTGGTCGTCGGGACGCCTGCCGTGCCGTCGCGCAGGTAAACCAGCACGCCCCGGCCCTCCTTGACGAACAACTGCAGGGCGGCGGACACGGTTTTCCCGCCCTCGAACACATCGGTGAGCGCATTGGCGCGGTGCAGGCGCACGGGAATGTTCGTGCCGTCGCCGATGCGGCCATGGACCAGGGCCATGTGCTGCACGCTGTCGAAGGGCGTCGAATAGGCATAGCCCGTGAACGAACCCCACTGGGTTTCCACCGGGAAGGTGGCGATGCGCTCGACGAGCTTTTCCCGCGCCTGTCGATAGGCGATGAGGTCTGCGACCGAGATGCGTCGCAGGCCGTGCTTCTCGGCGAAGGCGGCAATCTGATCGCCCTTCATCACGGTGCCGTCATCGTTGGCAAGCTCGCAGATCACCCCCACCGGCGGCAGGTTCGCCAGCTTGCACAGATCGACGGCCGCTTCCGTATGGCCGGAGCGCATCAGCACGCCGCCGTCCTTGGCGACGAGCGGAAAAACGTGGCCGGGGCGCACGAAGTCGCTTGCTCCCATGTTGTTGTTGGCGAGCGCCCGCACGGTGTTCGAGCGCTGCTCGGCCGAGATGCCGGTGGTCAGGCCGTGCTTGACGTCGACCGTGACGGTAAACGCCGTGCCGAGAGGCGCATCGTTCGACGACACCATGGGGTCGAGCCGCAGGCGGCGGGCCTCGGCGGCCGTTACGGGCGCGCAGACGATGCCGCAGGTGTTGCGAATGATGAAGGCCATCTTCTCCGGGGTGCAGAGCGAGGCCGCAACGATGAGATCGCCCTCGTTCTCGCGGTCGTCGTCGTCCGTGACGATGACGATCTCGCCGCGGGCAAAGGCTTCGATGGCTTCGGTGACGCTATGGCTCGACATATGGATCTCTGCTGATTGCGTGCCGTGCACGATGCTTTACTGGAAGGGCCAGGCGGCGCCATCCCCCACTTGGCCGCGATGGCGCAAGAGATGGTCTGCCAAAACGCAAGCCACCATCGCCTCGCCCACCGGCACCGCCCGGATGCCCACGCAGGGGTCGTGGCGGCCTTTGGTCATGACCTCGGCCTCTGCGCCGGAGCGCGTCACGCTGGAGCGGGGCGTCAGGATCGACGAGGTGGGCTTCACGGCAAAGCGGCAAACCACCTGCTGACCCGTGGAGATGCCGCCGAGGACGCCGCCCGCATGGTTCGACAGGAACGTGGGCGCACCCTGGTTGCCCGGACGCATCTCGTCCGCGTTCTCCTCGCCGCGAAGAGCCGCCGCCGCGAAGCCGTCTCCGATTTCGACGCCTTTGACCGCGTTGATCGACATGAGCGCCGCGGCGAGATCAGAATCGAGCTTGCCGTAGACCGGTGCCCCGAGGCCGGCGGGAACGCCCTCCGCCACGACCTCCAGAACCGCCCCGATGGAGGAACCGGCCTTGCGCAACCCGTCCAGGTATTCCTCGTAGAAGGCGGCAGCCTTCGCGTCCGGGCAGAAGAAGGGATTGCGGGACACCTCGTCCCAATCCCAATTGCCCCGGTCGACGGCATGGGGGCCCATCTGCACCAGCGCGCCGCGGATCGTGACGCCGGACAGAACCTTGCGGGCCACGGCGCCGGCCGCCACGCGGGCCGCCGTCTCGCGGGCCGAGGAGCGTCCGCCGCCGCGATAGTCGCGGATCCCGTATTTCACGTCATAGGTGAAATCCGCATGTCCCGGGCGGTAGGACTCCTTGATCTCGGAGTAGTCCTTGGAGCGCTGGTCCACGTTCTCGATCAGGAGCGCGATGGGCGTTCCGGTCGTCACCTGCCGGCCCGTGCGCTCGTCGGTGAAGACGCCGGAGAGGATCTTCACCTGATCCGGTTCCTGGCGCTGCGTGGTGAAGCGCGACTGGCCTGGGCGGCGACGGTCGAGCTCCGCCTGGATCTCGGCGGCCTCGAGCGGGATCATCGGCGGGCAGCCGTCGACCACGCAGCCGAGCGCGGGCCCGTGGCTTTCGCCGAAGGTGGTGACGCGGAAAAGATGACCGAAGGTGTTGTGGGACATGGCGCTTCTTCAGGGTTCAGGGCGTCTTAAAACCAAAGCGCCCGGGTGTCACGCCCCACGTCCGAGCGCCCCCAGGCGCAGGCGAGCGTCCATTCCCACAGTCGCTAAGGCCGCAGGGCAGGTCAGCTTGCCTGCCTCATCGCCTTGTCGAGAAGCCGAAAGAGCCGGTCGTCGGTGCATTGCGCCACGTTGAAGCGAAGAAATCCGGTCATGGTCTGGGGCGGGCTGAAGACGTTGCCCGGTGCGAGAATGACCCCATCCGCGAGGGCTTGGCGCGCCACATGGGCCGCATCCAGGCCATCGGGCAGCCGGCACCAGAGAAACATGCCCGCCCTGGGCTCTATCCACGGCTCGATGCCAAGCATCCTCAGTCGCGGGAGCGTCGCCGCCCTCGCCTCGGCCAGGCGCGCCCGGAGAATCTCCTTATGCTTGCGGTAAGCTCCGCTGCTCAGCACATTGAGAACAAGCTCCTCCGTGAGGCGGCTGCTGGAGAATCCTGTGGCGATCCGGTGATCGGTCAGCTTGTCGATCCAGCCGTGGCTGCTGGCGATGTAACCGCAGCGGAACGAGGCCGAGAGCGTCTTGGAGAAGCTGCCGACCCGCACCACATGGTCGAGCCCGTCGAGAGCAGCCAGGCGCGGGGCAGGTTCGGTCTCGAAATCCGCGAAGATATCGTCCTCGATGATGAAGAGATCGTGCTGCTCGGCCAGCTTCAGGACTTTGTGGGCGGTCACCGCCGACAGCATTGCTCCGGTAGGGTTGTGGAGACCGGAATTGGTGATGTAGAGGCGGGGCCGGTGCTCGGAGAGAGCCTGCTCGAACAGGGCAATGTCGGGCCCGCTCGCCGTATAGGGAACGCCGACGACCTTGGCCTGATGAGCGCGCAGCAGAGCGAGGAAGTTGAAATAGCAGGGGTCGTCCACCAGCACGGCATCCCCTGGCTGGAGCAGGAGGCGGCACACGAGATCGATGGCCTGAGACCCTGATTCCGTGAGCAGGATCTGGTCGGGCCCTGCCTGCAGGCCCTGCTCGGCCATCCGCCGCGACAGGTACTGCCGCAGGGCTGTCAGTCCGAGAGGAGAGCCGTAGTCGGTGAGCCCGGTTCGGTCCTTCATCTTGGCCAGGGAGCGCAGCGAGCGACGGATATCTTCCTCCGGCATCCAATGGCTCGGGAGCCAACCGCATCCTGGCTTCAACATACCGTTTCCGGCTTCCAGCGATTGCCGCGAAACCCAGAAGGGGTCGATGGAGCGGTCGAGACGCGGGGCCATGTCGGCCAGAGACAAGGGAGGAAGCGGGGCGGCATTGTAGAAGCCCGAGCCCGGCCGGGAACTGATGATGCCCTCCGCCAGAAGCCGGTCGTAGGCCTCGACGACGGTGGATTTGGACACCCCCATGGTCTCCACGGTAGCACGGATCGAGGGGAGCTTCGCCCCTGGGGGCAAGGACCGGCCGGCAATCTGGCCGCGGATCGCCGCCATGACGCGCTCGACCTGCGTTCCGGAGCGCCGTCGGGCTGGTGCATCGTCCACTGTACTGCTCTCCGTTCCATTACAGTTTTATCAAACTGTACCGTACTGTACCTGGAAAAGCCATGTTGCCCGACTGAAAACAGGTGTGATCGGGAGGCGACTGCGTGGACAGAACTACGGAAGGATGGGTGTGCGGTTTTCTGGGCGTGCTGATCTTCAGCGGATCGCTGCCGGCGACCCGCGTTGCCGTCTCAGGCTTCGACCCGCTGTTCCTCACCCTAGCGCGGGCGACCATTGCGGGCATTCTGGGGCTGGCGCTCCTGGCAGCCCTCCGCCAGAAGAGGCCAGCCCGAAATGATTACGTCCCGCTCGCGATCGTGTCTCTCGGCGTCGTGGTTGGCTTTCCGCTTCTGACCGCCCTTGCGCTCCAGCACATCACCTCCGCCCGCTCCATCGTCTTCATCGGCCTGCTGCCTCTCTGCACGGCGATCTTCGGCGTCATCCGAAGCGGCGAGCGGCCGCGGGCGGCGTTCTGGGTGTTCTCCATGCTGGGAGGAGCCTTGGTCAGCGGCTACGCTCTGATCCATGGGGATTCCACCTCTTTGTTAGGCGATGTCCTGATGCTGGGAGCCATCGTGCTGTGCGGCCTCGGCTATGCGGAAGGGGCAAAGCTCTCCCGCACGCTCGGCGGCTGGCAGGTGATCTCTTGGGCTCTTGCTCTCTCCTTGCCGCTCACGGCCGGAGGAATGCTCATTGCGCTCCCGCCGGTGTGGAACGACGTTTCCACGCCGGCCTGGCTGAGCCTTGCCTATGTTTCGTTGTTCTCCATGCTGATCGGATTCGTGTTCTGGTACCGGGGCCTGGCGCTTGGAGGCATCGCCGGCGTCGGACAGTTGCAGCTCCTGCAGCCCTTCTTCGGCCTGACGCTGTCCGCCCTGCTGCTGCAGGAGACGGTCGGATGGCAGATGATCGCCGTAACCCTTGGGGTCATCCTCTGCGTCGCCGGCGCCAAGCGCTTTGCCGCCCCTCCCCGGGCGGCAACCATCCGCTCCGAGAATGGGTGAGGATCACGAGGCCACCTTGTGCGCGGGAATTATCCTGGACGGCGTAAGCCGAACCGGGATCGTCTAACGGGAATGGCGCCCGAACCTCAACGCTGTCATCCCCGCAAAGGCAGGGAATCATGAGCACGGCGCCAAGGCTTGAGCTGATGCCCGACCGCCATGCCTCTACCGTTAGCGGTTATGGATCCCCTTCCCTCGCTGACGCTCGCCGGGGATGACAGCGGGGCGCTGAACGTGGCGCTCCCCTCGGTGTCATTCCCGGCCGGAGCGTCAGCGGAGGGGAAGGGAATCCATGGCGCTGAGCCTAACTGTCTGGATGCGAGACCTCCTTGGCGGCAGCGACGACTTGGAGGGCTGGTGGCAAAGCGTCTGGATCGGGTGGCTTG
>NZ_JAEQMY010000180.1 GCF_016743775.1 Microvirga aerilata
ACGTTGCCTTCCATCGCGCACCTCCTCACGATGACGGACACTGCCCTACGTTACACCTGTCGCGTGAAGATCAATAATAAGAACTCGGCAATCCATGCCGAGGCAGGACTGTCTGGCGAGGCGGCTTCCATCTGCTCCATTGTTCAACGTTTGGATTCGGTTTGCTACTTTTCCGCTGAAGAGTCGACGGAGGAAGCGCTTGGATGTGAGATCTCGTTCTGGATGAAGTAGGTGTTGATTAGAGCCACAAGCTTTCGGCCCAGCGCCTGATCCTCTTCAAAGCTTTCTGTGTTGAAGATCCCGAGCCGGACCTCAAAATCAGAGTCACAACGAGAATGGCTCGAGCCTGCTTGTTGCCGTCCTCCGGGCTGTCCAGGAACCAGCCCTCATCCGGGTTCGGGTCCGCTGGGTTGAGATCCGCATTCAGGCACTCAACAAGATACCGGGCCAGACGATCGTTGATCTTCGTGCCATTATCGCCGCCAAACATGATCCGGGGCTCGCTACGGGGATCCCGAATGACATGTTGCCGATCTCACTTACGGATATCGCCTTAAAAGGTCGACGAAGCTTACGACTGGAGAATTTGGGGAGTTAGGCAAATAAAGCATCTTGTAAATATTCTCAGGCGCTGCATGATAGTAAGATGTCCCGTTAGAGGACTTCAGGGAGGATCCGAATATGAAGCGTTTACTCGCTATAAGCCTGATCGGAATTCCACTCGCCCTCAGCGGTTCGCCTGCTAATTCGCAGGGAATAATAGAGCTTCATGGCGCATCACAATTCAACGATGATCACGCTTTCACAAAATCGCTCGCCAAGTTCGGGGAACTCGCATCTAGCTGCTACGGCAAGCCCCTGAATATTATCCTGCATAAGAACAGTGAGCTGGGCCTTGAGAAGCAGTATTTTGAGTATATGTCGCAGGGCCGCGCTGTCGACTTCGCGATCGTCTCGCCGGCGCACATGTCGACTTTTTCCAAGGCCGCACCCTTCATCGATGCGCCGTTCCTCTTTCGCGACCTGGCGCACTGGAACAAGGTACTTGACCAGGACCTCCTGAAACCTATTGCGGACGAGATTGCCGCACGGGCTGACGTTATGCTGATCGGGTATGCTGGCGGAGGCACCCGCAACATCTTTGTCAACAAACCTGTCGCCAATATGGATGACCTAAAGGGCCTCAAGGTGCGCGTTCAGGGCGCTCCAATTTGGAGTCGCACCTTTGCAGCCGCTGGCATGTCGCCTACGGTAATCGCTTATAACGAGGTGTATAATGCCATCCAGAACGGAGTTATCGGCGCCGGCGAGAACGAGGCCGCAGGCGTTGAGCAGATGAAGTTCTTCGAAGTCGCGCCTAATCTAGCAATGACCGAGCACGCGATCACCATTCGGCCAATCGCATTCTCGGGCAAGACCTTCAAGAAGCTTCCAGCCGACCTGCAGCAATGCGTCATCAAGGCCGGCAAGGAAGCCGGGGCGCACGGCCGCCAGATCGAGTCGAGTGAGGACACGGCTAAGCTTGAGGCGCTGGAGAAGGCTGGTAGATTGAAGCGCATCGCGTTCAAGGATCGCGACAAGATGAAGAAACTCGTCGATCCAGTGATGGCTGAGTACGCCAAGGAGATCGGCGCCGAGGATATTTTGAAAAAGATAAACGAGATCAAGTAGCCGCCTCAACAGAAGTTTGACAGGCCTATCTCTGACTTGGACCAAGCCATGTGATGTTCGCGTCAGGTCAATGGCGAATACCAAAATAAACCTGTGAGGACATGTAATCTGCCCGCTTCACTATACTGTTCTGCTCTCGAACTCCGTGCAGTCGAATTGGCCAAGCTCTAAAATCCAAAACTGGAGGTGCCTATGACTGAAGCCGTAACGGGCGCGCGGAATGCGTGGCGCAGGGTGACGAGATGTTATAGTGCTTTTCTATCATGGGTCCTGATGATCGCCGTCGCGATCCTGGTTATACCCGTCGCTCTTCAGATCTTCTCACGCTTCACCACGCTCATTCCCCATTATATCTGGACCGAGGAGTTGGCCCGATTTCTTCTGGTCTGGACAGTGATGATCGGCGCTATGATCGGAGTGCGCGAAAGCAGCCACTTCGAAGTTGATGTCTGGCCAGTCCTGTCAGGTCGGCCAGAGGCGGCCATTCGACTCGTTTCTCGCTTCGGAGTACTCGTCATCGCTCTCGTCTTCGTCTGGTCGGGGGTCGAGTTCACGCGGTTTGCCTGGTATCGTACCTCCGAACTGGCGGAACTGCCGCTTTGGATGATCCACATTGCTTGGCCAATTGCGGGCTTCACCTGGCTAATCTTCCTTGGTGAACAGATGTGGGACGAGTTGAACGTTCTGCTAGGCCGAAGTTCCCTGCCACCATCTGATCCCGCTTCCCATATTGAGGGAGCGATCCAATGACTGGCGCGGTGCTTTCGCCGAACGGGGCCGCTCTGGTCCTGTTTGGCATATTCTTCGGAATGATGGCCTTGCGTGTGCCGGTAGCTTTCGCCCTGGGGTTGGCGTGCCTGCCAATCCTGCTCATAGAGCCACGGCTCTCGGCCGTCACTCTCGTGCAAGAAACCTTCAATGCTTATAATTCCTTCATCCTGTTGGCAGTCCCGTTTTTCCTTCTAACTGCAAACTTGATGAATGTGGGCGGCATCACCGACAGGCTGATGAAATTATCACGATCAATGGTCGGGCACTTTCCCGGTGGGCTTGCTCAGATCAACGTGGTCCTCTCGTTCTTTTTTGCGGGAATTTCCGGTTCGTCAACAGCTGACGCGGCCAGCCAGTCGAAGATCTTCATCGAAGCACAACGCAAGGAAGGCTATGACGACTCGTTTTCGGTGGCTATAACAGCAGTGTCGGCGGTGCTCGCCGTCATCATTCCGCCCTCAATCCTTATGATCGTATGGGGCGGTGTGCTGACTGTCTCGATCGGAGCGCTCTTCCTCGCCGGTATTATCCCTGGGCTGCTGATCGCGCTCGCACAGATGGTGACTGTCCACGCATACGCAAAAGCGCGTGGTTATCCGACTTATCCTCGGGCTACTTGGGGCGCTTTGTTGTCCTCCATTGCTATCTCGTTACCAGCCTTGATGACCCCCCTGATCATCATCGGCGGTAAACTTTTCGGCTGGTTCACCGCAACCGAGTCGGCATGTATTGCCGTCCTCTACGCCGGCTTTCTCTCGCTCTTGGTTTATCGCGAGATGGATATGCGCGGCCTGAAGGATGCGCTTATTGATACAGGTAAATTCACAGGTGTTGCGCTGTTTTGCGTCGGCACCGCCAGCGCATTCGGCTGGTTGCTCGCCTACTA
This sequence comes from Microvirga aerilata, assembly GCF_016743775.1. Lineage (GTDB taxonomy): Bacteria > Pseudomonadota > Alphaproteobacteria > Rhizobiales > Beijerinckiaceae > Microvirga > Microvirga aerilata. The sequence goes on from NZ_JAEQMY010000180.1 coordinate 3,329, forward strand.
CCAGATTCCGAGGGCAATCTTGACTGGCGTGTCAGCTTGGGAGCTAGGACCTATCGGGACCGGGTTCTTCATTGCCTTCGTGTTTCTAGTTGTTGGGTGCTTCCTTGATGCCATCCCAGCAATCATTATCGTTGGCACTATCCTTGAGCCTCTGGCTCGCTCTACCGGTCTCGACCCGGTCCATTTCGCCATGATCGGCATTGTATCCCTGGCGTTCGGGCTAGTAACACCGCCCTATGGGCTCTGCCTAATGATTGCGTGCTCTGTGGCAAAAGTCCGAATGCGTTCTGTACTCCGTGACACAATCATTATGCTCATTCCGATGCTGCTGGTGCTGGCGCTGCTTATTGTGTGGCCACCGGTGGCCTTGTTCATCCCGAGCCTTGTCTCGCCGGAGTTTCTAAAATGAATAGTTCCCAATCAGGTCAAGCTACCCTCTGTGTTCCCGATTTGAAGGGCAAGGTTATCCTCATCACTGGCGGCAGTACTGGCATCGGCGCGGCAGCCGCACGCGCGTTCGGTCGCAATGGGGCGAAAGTTGCACTAAACTACAACGCGAGCGGTGCGGAGGCAGAGAGGGTGTCGGATGGCATTAAGGCTAGTGGCGGCGAGGCAGTCCTGATTCAGGGTGACGTCACTCAGCCGGACGCGTCAGCTCGCATCACGGCAGAAGCGGTTCGTGCGTTCGGCCGGATTGACGTGCTGGTCAACAATGCCGGCGCACTCGTCAGGCGCACACCGGTGGACCAATATACCGATGAGTTTGTGGACGCTGTGCTGGATCTCAATGTCAAGCAAGTAGTCCGGTTCATACGAGACGTTTCCATCCAAATGCGCAAACAGGGCAGCGGTGGCTCTATCATAAATGTGAGTTCTATCGCAGCACGGCACGGAGGCGGGCCAGGCTCCGTGATCTATGCGGCCGCTAAGGGGTTCATCGCCACCGCCACCCGGGGATGGGCCAAGGAACTGGTGAAGGACAGAATTCGTGTCAACGCCGTATCTCCAGGGGTGATCGATACTCCTTTCCACGAGCGCTACTCTACCGCCGAGCAGCTTGCAGCAATGCAAGCGACCATTCCCATGAACCGGATCGGCACATCCGAAGAATGCGTTGGCGCCTTCCTTTATCTTGCTTCCGAAGAGCTTAGCGGCTACGTCACTGGTCAGATCATGGAGGTGAATGGCGGGCAATACATGCCATAGATACGTGTCGTTTCGCCGTTGGATTTGCTTCGGCTTAGTGGAGAGCGTTTTGCTGTGTATCCGGCAAGCCTCTCGAACTGAACCGGACTAACGTAGTCAGGCGTCGAGTGACGCCGGACGGGGTTGTAAAAACCGTCGATGTATCGGCCGATCGCCGCCTTGGCCACGGCCCTCGTCTGGAAGACGGTGCGCTAGGCCAGCTCGGATTTCGAGCTCTTGAAGAAGGTTTCGACCACCGCGTTGTCGAAGCAGTTACCTTTGCCCGACATTGAGATCCGGAGGCCGTGTTTCCTCAGCTCCGCACGGTAGGCCGTTGAGCAATATTGACTGCCCCTGTCGGAATGATGGATCAGCCCCTTGTCCGGTCGCCAGATTGCCAAGGCCTTGCGCAGCGCCTCCAGAGCAAGCTCCTGGTGCAGGCGGTCACTGACGGCCCAACCCACAACCCGCCAAGCAAACAGATCCAGGACCACGGCCAGATACAGCCAGCCCTCGTTCGTCCAGACATACGAGAGATACTGTCGGCGAATTCCCTGTTGGCTGTTCAGCAAGAGGAGGGATCCATGAGCCTTCATCCAGAGCCGATTGGTGAGATCCCGGCCGAGACCGTGCGGGT
>NZ_JAEQMY010000181.1 GCF_016743775.1 Microvirga aerilata
CGCCTCCGCAAATCGGCGCCAACCAGTGAATCACAAGTCATTGCTCGGATTCAAATTTCACTCGGACAGGCTCTAAGCGGTGGCTTCAACAGCCTCGGGCTGGAGCTCCTTGGCTATGACATGACCGGGGAACGTTCCCTCCTTCACCACCGCCCCCTCGAACCACCTGCAGGTAATCTCGGAGCCGTCGACCTCAACAACGGTCATCCGGTGAGAGGGATATGCAACCAGATGCACGACATCGCCAACGCTGAACTGCATGGTTCGCTCCTGATCCACCACACCAGAGTGTAGGCGGCTGGTTAACAGCAGGTAAGGCCACAGGGCTCATCCTTTTGATCACCCATTCTGACAGGTGCAGCTGAGTTGCTCACTCAGTGGCAATTGCCTTGAGAGCGCGTCTGACGGCCACACGAGCAGCCTCAACGTGTCCTCCGGCCAGCAGCTCGTCGACAATCCTGAGGGCCATCACCGCATCAGGCCGACGCGCTGTGTCTGAGGCTAGTAGCGGGGCATCGTGAGCTATTTCTCCTCCAGCCAGATCATCACTCTCGCCCAGAAGGTAGGCTGGGCTGCACTTCAGCGCTGTCGCAAGGCTTGCCAGGGCGTCCTCACCTGGATGGTGGGAGCGACCCGTGATGATGTCTTGGATGAAGCCGGCCTCTAGACCTGCTTCTAACGAAGCCCTGCGCCACGAGATCTTGAGTGAGCCCACCCGCTCTCCGATGCGTTCTTTGAGGATCGCGTTCACCCTTAGCTCCTTTGGACAAGACACAGCAAAAGGCGAGGAGGCGGTTCATCCGCGCACTCCCCGCTTACTTTTTGGCTGAGGTGATCTTCGACATAAGATAGTTAATGGGAGGCTAACGTTGTGGTCATTCAGCTGGGATCGCGCGGTAAGAGTGGTCTCCGATTGGCTAAATCGTCAGCTATCTGCGGTCATCTTTGGTTAACCACGCTGAGGCAAAGCTCCCGGACAGCCCAAATTGCGTCACAACTCGAACCCATTGCGGATCTGACATGAGCGCGCAAAACGCTCACCGTTTCAGTCAACGACCCGCGAGTAAGTTCATGAGCACCGCAAGGCGTACAGTGGCATCACCGTTTGGCATGATCGACAAAGGCCTCTTGGCCGTTGCCGCTGTCGGCTGGGGGCTATTCGCTTATTCGGCGGTGTCGTCCGGATCTGATGAGCAAGCTGTTCAAACCGAGATTACACGGCTCCATCAGGAGGTTCAGGTCCTCGCTGCAGAACGTAACAAGTTTGCGCAAGAGCGGGATCAGGCAATTCAGGCCAATGGGGATCTGCAGCACCTTCAGGGTCAAACTGCTGCTGTCAGACAGGAACTCCAACGCTTGGAGACAATGAGAGAGCGGGTCAGCGAAGCAATTGATCAAGCTCATCCGAAGCTCGTCACATTGGCCGCTCGGTCGGGAGCGGGCAACGAAGGCACGAGCGTCAGTTCAGCAGAACCTGCTCCTTTGTCGAAACACCAGATCCGCTCAGCACAAGAAGCGCTGATTGATCTTGGGCACGCAAACTTTGAAGCTGACGGCGTGTTTGGCCCCAGCACCAGCAAGGCTGTCGAGGCGTTCGAACGTGCAAGAGGGCTACCAGTCACTGGGAAGCTCGGGACTGCCACTCTTCAAGCTTTGAGGACCCACGTGGCTTCCCTCAGTCAGTAGTTTGGTCGTTTCACCCTATTCAGCCCCGTCACAACTGGCAGGTGTTCGATCAGATTATGCACAAGAGCAGCCGAGCCTAAACGTCCAGCTTTACGGCCGTTCATGGTTCTCAGGAAGTTGGCGCTTGTCGTGTTCGCCTCCGCTATGCACCTCATCGATCCGGTAATGAGTTGGGTTGCCTGGGCGCCGTACCTCCGCATGACTTGTAGGTTGTTCAGGGCCGACGCCATTCGAAGCGCCGTATAGAGGCCATACTTGACGCTAAGACGTAACACTGCCCTTGCTTGCAGTGCCGCTCACGAGAAGAACCCCTATAGGCCCGTCGTCACACTGGACCCTCTTCATCGCCCGCCCCGGACGAGATCGGCAGCACGTTATCCAGGATCCTCAAGGCGAGCGCCGGATCGCCTTTGGCGAAGACGATGGCACGAGACTTAACGATCGTCTCGCCAGGTACATTGTCGAGAACCTGAATTCAGGGTTCGATCCCGAAGACCCCAATCCAGACGAGGGCTGGTTCCTGAACGGCCTGGAAGAAGGTGACGAGCTCGATCCGGCTATTTTGATCTGCGACTCGGACTTTGAAGTCAGGCTCGAGATCCTCGATACCGAGAACCTTGAGGTCGATAAGGCGCTGGGCCGAAGGATTACCGCCCTGATCAATACCTACTTCCGCCAGAACGAGAGTTCATGCTCAAGCGCTACCTCTTCACAGCCCAAGAGACGGTGAACCGGGTCGTAGAAGCCGCTCCAGGCCTCTGGACGTCCCTGCCTGCCAGCTCAATGCTCATGATGGCCAACCTTAGGAAATTGTTGGGGACGCAAATTCAGTGTCGTCCCCTCCCCCAAGCTCAAGCTAAGTCTAAGGACAGCCCGCGATGCAATGGGTCATGCAGTCCATCAGCCCAGAGCTTCACCAAACCTCGCCTGATCAGGAGCCACGGCGCACCCGTCAGATTGCGGGATCTTCGCCCTCTGATGTGCAGGTCGCCCGGTCTCCATATCATCAGCCCGGCAGAGCCCATATTCCATAGTTGCCCTTTGGCAGCTACCCACGGTCTGTGTTTCAAGAGGTGCTGCCATGAAGCTCTTCTTTGCCGAGACCCAGCTGACCCACCAGCCCAAGCAGTACATGGTGCATGGGCGCATCGTGGATCCCTTCGAGAACCCCAATCGTGTTGCCGCACTGATGCAGGCCCTCAAGCCGCTGGGCCTCCAGCAAGCAGAACTCGATGATTATGGGCCTGGTCCCATCCTCGACATCCACGTGGATCACTATGTGGACTTCCTCGCGGAAGCCCATGCCCGCTTCATGGCATTGCCTAACCACGGCCCGGAAGTCCTGCCCAACGTGCATCCCTACAGCGGGGCAGGCTCCAGCCTCCACCCGCGGGATAGACCGCGGCCCACAGGCATTCTCGGCCAAGCTGGATGGTACTTGGGCGACCTGTCCTGTGCCATCATGGAAGGTACCTTCGGCGCAGCCTATGCCTCTGCCCAGAGTGCCATTGCGGGGGCAGAGGCGGTGCTGGCAGGTGACTGTGCCTTTGCGCTCAGCCGCCCTCCAGGACACCACGCCTACGCGGATCGGGCCTCCGGGTTCTGTTACCTCAACAATGCTGCTATTGGCGCCCAGGTCCTGAGACGGACCTTTGCGAAGGTGGCAATCGTTGATTTCGACACCCACCACGGCGACGGCACACAGGCGATCTTCTACAGACGGGCGGATGTGTTCTATGGTTCAGTGCACACTGACCCATCGTCCTACTACCCGCACTTCTTTGGCTATGCGGACGAGACCGGAGCCCTGGAGGGAGAAGGCGCTAATCTCAACCTGCCTCTGGCGCAAGGTGCTGAGGATGAGGTCTTCATCAATGCCAACCAGCGTCTGGCACTTGCCGTCCAAGCTTATGGCGCGGAAGCCCTGGTCATCTCCGCGGGCTGGGACGCCCATAAAGATGATCCGCTCTCCAGGCTGGCTGTTACAACAGCCGCCTATCCTCGCATTGGCGAGATCTGGGGTAAGCTCGCCCTCCCGACCCTCATGGTCCAGGAAGGTGGCTACTCGCTCGAGGCAAGTGCGAAAGCCGCACCTGCGTTCGTGGAGGCGTTCCGGTCCGCTTCAGGCGTGTGAGTTGGCCGCAGTTCCCGCGGAGACAGGGATGCCACGGTGACTGAGTGTAGCGGCTGAAACGCCTGGCTCACGCGGTCAGTTTCTCGCTGATGCCCCAAAGCCGCCTCGCACCCGCGTGGCTCTCGGCGGCCTTGGTCATCTGGGCAGGCCGGCGCTTCTCGAAGTAACCTCCGGCCGGATCTTTGGGCCCATCGGTCGCCAGCCACAGGATCGTATCCGCCCCTTGCTCTGGGGTCTTCGTGAACGGCTTGGCGAAGAGCCAGCCAACTTGAGTGAGCAGACCGCCGCCGGACGGGAAGTTCGTATCAACCACCCCGGGATGGACGGCGCTGACCTTGATGCCGTTGCCGGTCTCCCGCGTGGCGAGTTCACGGGTGAACAGGATGTTTGCCAGCTTGGACTGGGCATAAGCCTTCCACGGCCGATAGCCTTTCTCGAGTTGCAGGTCGTCCCACTCCATATCGCGGACCATCTGATGGGCTCCCGAGGCGGTGTTCACGATCCGAGCTTCCCCGGCCGCAATCACAGCAACCCGCAGCAGCGGCATCAGGCTCTGAGTGAGCAGGAATGGGCCCAGGTGGTTCCCAGCAAACGTCGCCTCGAACCCTTCGGGCGTGACCTGGCGCTTGGGAATGATGGCACCGGCGTTGTTGACGAGCAGGTCCACCCGGTTGGTTAATGAGGCAATGTCATTTGCAGCCTTGCGCACTTCGGCCATAACAGAAAGGTCGGCTTGGACGGGTGTGATATTGGCTCCTGGCACCACCCGGCTGATCTCAGCGAGGGCGGCCTTTGAGCGGTACGGGTTGCGTCCATGAGCAATGACGCGCCAGCCCTGCCGGGCCAGCTCTCGGGCCACGACGAGGCCGATGCCGGAGCTGGCCCCCGTGACGACAGCAGTCTTGGAGTTCTGGGGCATGAGCTCGATCTGAACCTTGTGCTGTGACGTAAAGTGCCATTTTCATTCTACACGGACGGCTCCCACATGGCCTTATATGGACCTTAGGCTTGGAAGGTAGATGATGCCGCCAGCCGTAGCCTGTGAGTTACTCGCTCTGCCCCCTGAGCGCGGCAACTCGCATTAGCTAGCCCTCAGGCACGTTTCTTTGTCATCCATAGCCTGCCCCTTACCGGATCCGTTGAGGCTGGACTGCTCACGCGTAGGTGCCTGAGCCTAAAGCAGTGCCAGACCGTGCGGCTCCAGATCAGGCCCAAGCCATGTAGAATTCGCATCTTCTAAAGCTGGGATGGGGCGCGCCGAGTGTCGCCAAAGAGTAACAGAGGTTGACCGTTGTAAGCCGACCTCCCGCTT
>NZ_JAEQMY010000182.1 GCF_016743775.1 Microvirga aerilata
CCATAGCGTCGGGCCGCCAGAACATGGCCGAACTCGTGCAGCAGAACGCACAGGAAGAGCAGAAGAATGAAGATAACACCTTGAAGGGCTGCGTCGCGTCCACCCTGCGCATAATGTGTCACAGCAATCCAGACAAGAAAGAGAAGAAAGGTAAAGTGGACACGGATGATTGTGCCCTTTACAGAGCCAATAGGAATCGACCAGCCCATATCCTCTCCCTTCAAGGTATTGCTGATGTGGGAACGCCTGACCTCTCGGGATCAGCCGAAATTTATGTGAGGGGTTCTGCGAATTGCACGGACAACTCTATCGCACGCATGATCAACTGAGGATCAGATAGAAGACGATCAGCAGGACAAGAACTACTGCGATACCTCCAAAGCCCACAGAGGTTAGAATGTTCATGCGGTTTGGGTCGCGGTCCATAAGGCGCTCCGTGGATTGGTCTCTAGTCCCCACAACGTGAGGGGGGCCGGATCGTCTCAGCTTAGCCAATTCGTTGAAGGGGCTTTTGCGAAAGACGCCATCCTCAAACGAGCCCCTAGGCTATCTGGTGAACCGTCATCGCAACTGCCGCGGGGAGAACAGGCTAGCCATGTTTGTTCACGACCAGCATCGGCTGCTCCTGCTCCACTGAACTCTAAGGCTTTAGGAGCGGGTTGTTCCAAACATCAAAGCATACGTTAATGGGACGGCTAAGGCAGGAGCTGCCTGCGTTCCGCTTGAGCAAGGTCCAATGGAACGCAGCCCTGCAGAGTAGGACAGCTTCCTAGGTCAAAGCGGACGTTCACACGGCCAGGCTTAACGACTGTACCTGACCCAGTGCGGACCATCCGATGAAGAGGCTTACCTTTGGGGGCGGAACGCCACTGGTGCGGCATTCCATAGACTCCAGTTCCGCGCAATTCGCGGTGTCTATTCCTGGGTCGAGCGTGAGACCTGAACGGGAGCGGTTTCCCGACCCCTCCGCTCTTCCTCCGCCAACGCTTCCAGATGCTTGGCGGTCTCCTGAAGCTGGCGGCGGGCGTTATGGTTGAGATCTGAGGAGCAGATCCTGGGACGCACTCGCTCGAGACTGAGCCGCCTGTCCGAAGTGCGGTTCTGCGAGATTACGTCCCTCTTTGTGAGCCTCCAATCCACTAGACTTCGATCGAGTGGAACGTGGCCGCTCTTCTCAAGCGTGCGGTTGAGCGTTTCGCATGGGACTTTTGCACGTGCTAAGCCACTGTAATGCCTAGCTTCCCTCAGTTGTGCGGATTTCGTCGTTTGTGCACTCGTTGGTGTGCGGCTTGTGCGACGCGCCTGAGGACGCGCGACAGCTCATCTACGGCATAGGGCTTGTGCACGAGCTCGAAGCCATGCCGACCTTGATTGGCAAGCACCTCGCTATAACCGGATGTGAGCACCACCGGCAGGCCAGGGTAGCGACGTTTGATCTCCTGGCCGAGCTCAACACCGCTCCGACCCGGCATCATGACATCCGAGAACACGATGTCGAAGTCCCGCGGCGCCTCTTCGAGGAGTTTTAGCGCCTCATCGGCATTGGTGGCCCAGGTCGTCTTATAGCCAAGATCCTGCAGGATCTGGGTTGAGAACCGGCCAACGCTGAGGTTGTCCTCCACCACCAGCACACGACGTCCGTACGTTGTGTCTTGGACTCCCTCATCAATAGGGGCTGCCGGCTCTTCGCTGAGTTCGCCATCGACCTGCCGCAGGTAGAGGGTGAAGGCGGTGCCATGCCCGACCTCGCTCTCTACATCCACGTCGCCGCCGGACTGCTTGGCGAAGCCGAAGACCTGGGAGAGACCGAGCCCAGTACCCTTGCCGACCTCTTTGGTGGTGAAGAACGGCTCAAAGATCTGCCCGATCTTATCGGGCGGGATGCCGGATCCCGTGTCTGCCAGAGAGACGGCAACGAAGCGGCCCTGGCTGCCAGCATGCCTCCGGACCGGGGGCATCTCGGATGTGATGGCCACCCGGACCGTGAGGGTGCCCTCACCATTCATGGCATCGCGCGCATTCACGGCCATGTTGATGAGCGCCGTCTCGAATTGCGCCACGTCCGCTTCGGCAAAGCAGCTCTCACAGGCGATGTCCACCACGATCTGGATGCGCGAGCCTACGATCGACCGCAGCATGTCTGCCACAGCTCCCACACGATCCGGCACGTCGAACACCTCGGGCTTGAGCGCCTGCCGGCGCGCAAAGGCGAGGAGCTGTCCCGTCAGCTTGGCGGCACGATCAACGGTGTTGGCAATGGCGTCCACGTACCGGCTGCGGCGCTCCTCGGCGAGGCCCGGGCGGCGCAGCAGGTCGGTTGATGACTTGATGATGGTGAGCAGGTTGTTGAAATCGTGGGCTACGCCCCCGGTGAGCTGACCAATCGCCTCCATCTTCTGGGCCTGACGCAGGGCTGCTTCGGCCTTCATTCTCTCCTCTATCTCTTCGGCAATCCGCTGCTCCAGGGTGGCATTCAGCTGACGAAGCTGTGTGGCCTTGGAGGCAAGCTCTGCCCGGGCCGCGTCGAGTGCTCTCGCCAGCTCGGTGGTTCGCCGGGTTGCCTCCTCCGCCGCTGAGGCATGGCCGTGGGCCTCCATGGCCGCATTCTCTGCCTGTAGCAGCGCGATGAGCAGGGAGCATGCAGCTGCCACCTCGCCCAGGGGTACGCGCGGCTCCCCGCCGAGCAGTGCGAGGGTGACACCGTCCACAGAGGTGAGCGCGCGAGCCAAGACCGTTCGAGACTGGTCTGGAAGCACGACGTTGCACGCGAACTCCCCAGGCTCGGCACACCGGGCCAGGAAGTGCCGCCATGTCGGTCCGCCAGGCAGCGTCTGCGGAAACCCTGGTGCGGGCCGGGACCGTCCGGTTGTTTGGTCCCTCAGCAACATCAGGAAGACCTCGGCGCCGAGGTGGGCTGCGAGTTGCGATGCAGCCTCCCGCCTTGCAGAAGGGACCGCGAAGGCATTGAGCAGAGGAAACAGGGCAGCGGGGTCCAACGGGCTACTCAGGGAAAACGCAAACAACGGCGGTGCAGTTGTGGAAGCCCTGGAACTGCCCTTCTGCGCGGGCGATCTGCCCATGCGTGTTGCAGCCTGCCACCGGGACAGGCCCAAGCCGCCCCTGCAGACCGGCAAGCTCTTCCTCAAAGTGTTCGCCCATTCGCAGCCGGGTTGCCACACAGTCGAAGAACAGGGCGGCAACCGGCCGGCTCGGCATGGAGCTGACCGCCGCATCCGCAGCACGCTCAGCCGCCTCGACAGCCGAGGCGTGGGTGGTGCGCATAATCCTCACCACAGCACCGACCGGGATCTCGGCGGCGCAGAGCACTGAGCCATCCGGCAGGACCGCCAGCGGCACCCGCAGGCGATAGCCGGCGCCCGTCTCGATGCCGAGGATGTTGTGCAGGAAGAACGGGATGGGCTCCTCTCGGTCGATGGAATTTCCGATCGTCTCGGCATGCTCCTCGAAGACCTCGACGGCCGGGAGGCCGTCCAAGCTGATCAACCGCATGCCATCCGCTTCGGTCACCCGCAGGGGGCGAGAAGCAGGCTCCCATCCATGACTGACGCCCACTCCTAGGGGCTTGGAGGACAGGATCTCGAGAGCGACAGCGGCGTCGGCCAGCACCTCCTCTCCGCAGAAGACGGTCGTCCGCTGAAAGCGAGCATTGTCGCCCGCTCCGCCGCCAAAGAACTGATACTGGCCAGCCGTCGCGAGGGTCAGCTCGTCAACCAGCACATCGGCATACCCTGCAAGCGCATCCGTCAGGACCAGAGCAGCCCGATGCTCGAACTGCGAGGTTGATGGTCCGGAGAAGCCGGATGCAATCTGGCGTGCGGCCGCGCCAGCGTCGCGCTTGAGATCACGTCCGACACTCGCCGCGAAAGCGACATCGTCGCCCGCCAGCACCAGGGCGCAGGCCAAACCAGTCCCATGCACCTCGTTTGTGAACTCACCGGCCGATGATGCTCCTACGATGACCCCGGAGATGGAGGCCGGCCGAAGCGCCGCGAGCAGGCTCTTGTGGTCATGCTCAGGCGCCGCGAAAAGGATGATGGCCTGGGCAGGAGAACCCAGCTTGTCGATGATCTGCGAGGCTAGGTCACGACCGGCCTCTGCACTCTCGGAGACGTCTGTCGATACAACGGCGGCTTTCATTAGCGTCTCTCCATCAAGAGCAGGTTCAGATAGGGCATGAGTACGGGTCGGTTCAATCACAACGTTGGGGATCAAACACGCTCTTTCGATCACAAATTTCGCTGCAGGGGAGCATCGACGGTGCAGACTAGCCCCATTGGCGATAATTTGATGGTAACATTGCCATCGAGGTCCTGAGCCAAGCTCCGCTCGATCAAGCGAGTGCCGAACCCTCGACGAGTGGGTGTCTGAATGGGCGGACCGCCACTCTCCTCCCACCGAAGAAGAAGGCGGGTCTGGTCTTCGTTGTCCTTAACCGCCCAGGTGATTCGGATCTCCCCTGCCGCGTTTGAGAGGGCACCATACTTTACCGCATTCGTCACCAGCTCCTGCAGGGCCATGGCAAGCGCCAGGGCCATGCGAGGCGGCAGGCGAACCTTCGGTCCGCGGATGTGCAGGCGATTTTCGCTTGTGGCACTGTAGGGCTCCACAGCCTGCTCCACGATTACCCCGAGGTCAGCCGCCTCCCAGTTCTCACGCGTGAGCACACCATGTGTTCGCGAGAGAGCCATCAGGCGTCCCTCCAGAGCCTGCATCACCTCCTGTGTGGTGGAAGCGTTACGGAGCGTTTGAGAGGCAATGGACTGCACGGTCGCAAGGGTGTTCTTCACCCTGTGGTTCAGCTCGTTGATGAGAAGCTGCTGGTGCTCCTCCCAGCGCTTGCGCTCAGTGATATCCCCCACCAGTCCAAAGATCTTGGTGACATGGCCATCCGGGGCGAGCTGAGGCTCCCCGCTAGATCCTCGGCACAGTGATTATGACCGATTGTGTGCGTCAAGTTTTGCAAAGCGGGGCGGCCCGACAGGCTGGCTAAGCAGCTTCGCGGAGAGTGGTTTTCTTGTGCTCCTTCAGGTCGTCCATGTTGAGGTAGCGGTGAGCTTCGAGCCAGTTCTCATGCGACTCCACCGCCAG
>NZ_JAEQMY010000183.1 GCF_016743775.1 Microvirga aerilata
CCTTGCAAGACCACAGTCATGTGCGGAGTGTCTCACCGTCTGGATCGATCGATCACACCATCTGCTCGCTTCCTTGCTAGGTCCGACACCAGCTCAACACGAGAGCGCTCGAAGGAATCTCATGTCGGGCTGATCTCTAAACAGCACCTGCCGATGCTGATGCTGGGGCTTTGTAGCTCTCATCCGTCACCATCAGCTTCCAGGCGATGCGGGCGATCTTGTTGGCCAGAGCCACCGCAGCCAGCTTTGGTGGCTTGCGCGTGAGCAACGCTACCAGCCAGGGCGAAGCGGGCGCACTCTGGCCGCGCCGCAACTGTCGGATGACCGCCGTAGCCCCGACTACCAGCACGCTGCGCAGAACCTCGTCACCTGCGCGTGTGATCCCCCCATGCCGCACCCTGCCGGCCGTCGAATGATCCTTTGGGGTCAAGCCAAGCCAAGCGGCAAAATGGCGGGCTGACCGGAAAGCCTCGGGTGCAGGCGTCTTCATCACCAGCATGGCGGCGCCGATCGGCCCCACCCCGGGAATCCGGGCCAGGCGTTGGCTGGCCTCATGGGCGCTGTGCCAGGCCATGAGGCGATCCTCAACCTCCTCCAGTTGAACCTCCAGTCGCGAGTATTCTGCAGCCTGCATCTCAAACAGCTCTCGGGCCAGAGCCGGCAAGGTCTCATCGGTTCTGATCCGCTCCAGCAGAGGCTCGACCCTGCATAACCCCGTCGGGGCAATGAGCCCAAACTCCGCCGCGTAGCCGCGGATCACGTTGATCAGCTGGGTGCGCTGGCGGACCAGCCGATCGCGCACCCCCACCAGCATGAGAGCAGCCTGCTGTTCCGCTGTTTTAACCGGAACGAAGCGCATGGTGGGCCGGCTCATCGCCTCGCAGATCGCCTCAGCATCGGCGGCATCGTTCTTGCCACGCTTGACGTACGGCTTGGCCAGCTGGGGCGCGATCAGCTTCACCTGGTGCCCTAACGACTGCAACACGCGCGCCCAATGGTATGAGCCTCCACAGGCTTCGATGGCCACCGCGGTAGGGGGAAGCTTGCCAAAGAAGGTGATCAGGTCCTGGCGCCGCAGCTTTTTGCGCAGGACCGGCTCCTCGGCGGCATTCACCCCGTGCAGCTGGAAGACGTGTTTTGACGTATCCATTCCGATGTGGATCATCTGGTCCATGGACGGTCTCCTGTGTCTGAGATCTGCAACGACCTCATTCTGGCACAGCGATGCCGTAAGGGGGCCGTCCACCCCAACAGCACCCGCCCCGCTGGGCCAAAACGTCATCAAGAAGCACATTGCCAAACGGGCGCCATCCAGACATGACAACACCGGTGAACAGAGAGCGCAGCTCCGACCCGGTAGCGCCTGCGGCCTTCATTGTCCCTTACCACTGGGATGAGACGGCCCTTGCCGCTTAGCCAGGGCCGGCCCCGCCGAAGGCGATGGGGTCAACCTAGTGGATGAGATTACAGGCAACAGCGCGGCACAGTTGCGCTACGGGATCGGCCTGATGCTCGTCGGCGGAGGGACATGGCCCCTGCCGACCGGTCGCAAGCCTGATCTCCTATTGGTTCAGAACTACGCGCGCTGCTTTGACCTCAGGCCTCTCAGCATCAGCCTTGGCGCTCACCTCCAGCAGCTTAGCATAGTGGGCCTTCGCCTTCTCTTGCGCTCCGGCTAGCTCAGCGGCACGTGCTGCGCCTGCAAAGCCGTGGAAGCGGTTGGGCTCAACAGCTTGGCTCTTCTCGAACTCGGCCAATGCCAAAGCCGGCTGGCCTGTCTCAAGGAGCATAAAGCCGAGAAGCTCCCGAGCCGGTACAATATGCCCTGGCGTGACGATATGCTTATCGGTTGCGCTCTCCAGGTCAGCAGCCTCCCGCATCAAAGCGACTGCTTCATTCTTGCGCCCCTCCGCGAGTGCCGTCCAAGCCGCGACTGCCTTGGCTTGAATACCTACCTGTCCAGCCCAGTAGCCTTGCTTCATGGACACGAGAGCATCGTGAAGCTGCTTCAGGCGCTCACCCGAGGCTTTTGCCGCAGCCACATCGCCTGTGTGGGCGGCTCCCAGCCCCTTTGCAAAGTGCACAACCGCCTCAGACTGCGGGAAATTACTCCAGGAGAAGCCGGCGACCTTCGGCACCTCAAGGCGAGCTGCCTCATCCCAGCGGTGCCGCTCCAGCGCATAGCGAGCCGGTATGGCAGCGAGCGCATAGCTTGCGGCCAGGTGGTTGCCCGCATCCACGTTATCTCGAGCCCTGATCTCGTCGAGCACGCGCTTGGCCTCTGCCTCTTGTCCTAGCTGCAGATGCGCATAGACCATGTAATCCTGCGCATGCAGCGCCTCAGGCCCCATCAACATCGGATTAGATGAAGCGAGTTCTTTCTTGACCACCTCGGCTGAGGTCCGGTTCGATGAGACCGACTCCTCCCAGTAGCCAAGCCGTGTGAACACATGCGAGGGCATATGGAGCGCGTGGGGGGAGTCAGGAGCGATACTCGCGTACCGCTTGGCGGCGTCGAGCCCCTGGTTTGCAATGGGCGGGTAGTCGTAGGTGTGAATGAGATAGTGCGCGACCCCTGGGTGTTGTGGCTGCTCCACAAACACCTTCTCCAAGAGCTTCCCAGCCCTGAGTTGGTTGCCGTAGGTCTTATCAGCCGGCGAGGCTGCGATGTTCAAGGCTAGGGCATAGAAGATGGCTGCCTCCCGGTCATCCGGATAGGTAGAAGCAAGTTTCTCCATGGCTTGCTCATGGGCCACGACACGGGTCCTATGATCCTTCTTGTCGTAGTCGCGATAGAACTGGGCCAGAGCTTCGATGTAGTCGCGTTCACTCTGGGACTTGCCGCCAATGCTCTGAGCACGCTCGATCGCGGCAAGCCCCTCCGTCATGGCTTTTGCTGTAGGGGCCGAAGCGAGCGGGTTGGCACGGGCCACCATGGCGACGCCCCAGTGCGCCATTGCACAGCTAGGGTCCTGCTTCGCGACATCCTCGAAGGCTTTGCGGGCTGGCGTGAACCAGAACGAATGGAGCAGAGCTACAGCATGGTTGAACGTGGCCTGCGCCTCGGGGGTGCAGGTTACCTCGAAGCGGGCTTCGCCGATCTTGCCGGTGAGCCCACCATCGTGAGCCAAGGCTCCGGTCGCTAATGCAGTGAGGGAAACACAGGTCAAAGCCGCATAGGCGCTGCGGCGCGCTTGCTCGCATAACATCATGACTTCCTCCAAGCTGAGTGGGACAGTGTCCTAAAAAGTCGGACGAAGTCGCTCAAAGCGCCGGTAAGTTCATGATGAGTACTCGGCGAACGCGAGGATACATTTTTGCAATAACCGCCAATATAGACTACATTGCTCTTACAGTCGAGCCTGTTGCCTGGCAGGAGGTGCTTGCGATGGCACGGAGTGATCGGCGACTCTTTGGCCGTGGTCTGATCGCAGGTTATGCTGCCGTCGCCATTGTAGCGATGCCAGTGACCTCCCATGCGGTCATGATCGATAATCCCACCTCTGAGGTTACAGGCGATGCGGAGTTCCTCGCAGCTGAACAGCTCGTAAAGGAACAGCGCTTTGAGGAAGCCCTGCCACTCCTAAAACAGGTGCTTGCGCGGGATCCAGGCAACGCGGATGCTTACAACTATCTCGCCTTCAGCCAGCGCAAGCTTGGCCGGCTTGAGGAGGCGTTTGCGAATTACGTGCGCGCGCTCGATCTTGATCCAGACCACATGGGCGCGCGTGAGTACCTCGGGGAGCTGTACCTGCAGCTTGGGCGACGTGATAAGGCCGAGGAGCAGCTGTCACGTTTGATGGTGCTGTGCCCCCTCGGCTGTGAGGCTCGGGATGACCTTGCTCGCGCGATCTCAGAGAGTAGGCGTAATCAGCCCCCTGAAGCGCGAGACGGTCTGCCGTAGCTGTTACTACGGTGATGTACCGTTAACTGAAGCCGGACGAGCTGAGTAGATTTCGCGGCTTGAGCCACTCATCTGGCGAGGCTGGCCACCCTTTCCCATAGCAGTGAGGCGGTGAAGATGGGCGGCAAGAGCGGAGTGGCGGGAATTGGGCGGAACGAAGAGATTTCGCACAGCAGATAACACGCTGCAGGCCTCCTGGGGATTGGAAGCCTTGCATCACCTGCTCCCGCTTTCGCAGCGGAACATGCGACTTCTCAGCCCTTGGATCCAGGCCTTTATGCGACCAGTTGTCGACCTCGACATGACCTCCCGCTTGGCGATTCCGTAAGTGGAAAGCCTATCGGTGTTAATGCGCCTAGGTGCCATGCCCTGCTTCTTCAGCAGGCGCCTCAGCAAGCGCTTGGCCGCTTTGGTATTGCGGCGGATCTGAACGATCTCATCAAGCACATAGCCATCCTGGTCAACGGCTCGCCACAGCCAGTGCTTCTGCCCAGCAATGGTGACGGCGACTTCATCCAAACGCCAAATGTCATGAGGGCCCGGCGTTTTGCGCCTTAGGCGGTGAGCGTAGTCTGGTCCAAACTTCGGAGCCCATAGCCGGACCATCTCATAGGAGACGACAATGCTGCGCTCCAGGAGCATTTTCTCGACCAAACGTAGGCTCAGCGGGGACCGGTAGTAAACTAGACCGCGCTGAGCGATAATCTCAGGCGGAAAGCGATGGTGCTTGTCGTTGACAGGCTGGGTCATGCCAGCCCGTCTACAAACTTGACAGCACCCAGCTTGGTTACAAATACTCAGCTAGCGTTTAGGGTTGGATAGATCTTTTCCTATGACTTGCCTGTAACTACACCCCGGCAACTAAGTAAGATGCAGATACGCCAAAAGCAGTCGGAACCACCTCAGTCCTGCAGAATTGATCTACGCTGATTAATTTCTAGGCAGGAAGGCCGATTATGGCCAACCGTTACGCGCCCTGCGCCTCCAGCATAATGCCCGGGCAATACCGGGCTCAAATCTGCGGGTCCTTGATCAACATAAAGCTTGGAACGGCACCTCTAACGTGGGTGCTCCAGGAGGTTAGGTTCATGAGCAACGTGGCCTTCAACCGTACTGAAGAATTCTACGACGTGCCGTCCGAGTGGACCCACCGCGCCTATTTGGATGAGGCAGGCTACCAGGCCAAGTACGAGGCTTCC
>NZ_JAEQMY010000184.1 GCF_016743775.1 Microvirga aerilata
GAAACCGGAAGTACAACCAGACCGCATGGGCGATGATCTCTGGTGGGAAGCGATGGCGCTTGTAGCTGACGGGCTTGCTCATGTCAGCCAGTCTACCCGCCTCGCGGTCATGCCCGAGTTAACGTGACAGCACCGTTGCGCCCTATTCGGCATCGGGGCGGCTCAAGACCTTCGCAGCCGGCGAGGAGGTGGTGCCCGGGATCAGGGCTGTTGCGGCCTTCGGGCATACGCCTGGCCATACGGGCTATCTGATCACCTCGGGGGATCGGAGCCTTCTGGCGTGGGGGGACATCGTACACAGCCATGCTGTTCAGTTTGCCCGACCCGAGGTTGCCATCGAGTTCGACAGCAACAAGGAGGAGGCTGTGGCCACTCGGCGCAAGATCCTAAGCGATGCCGCACGCGATCGGCTCTGGATTGCAGGTGCTCACCTGCCGTTCCCCGGCATTGGCCATGTGCGCCCGGACGGCACGGGCTATGCCTGGGTTCCGGTCGAGTACGGGCCATACGGAGCAGCCCGCTGAGGCGGTCCCTTCAGCGTGAAGCGACCCTGACGCTAATTGCCCCTTGCGGATTGCCAATCCGCGAGGAAATCTGCTTCACTCCACCCGATGCGGCAGCTTCTCAGATCCATTCGCAAAGCTCTGGTGAGCCTCGTCAAGCGTACACCCAGCAACAAGGGCCTGACCGCTGTTGAGTACGAGGCTGTGTGCCTGATCGCCTATGAGGGTCGAGAGGCCTATGCCCGTGCTCGCGAGCAGGCCGACTACTGCCGCTCTCTGGGAAGCCCAAGCGGAACCCTCTTTTGGAGCCAGGTGGCGGCTGAGGTTGGGCGGCGAACCAACAGGCCTGAGGCAGGCAAACTGCGTGCTCCGCCGAGGTAACTGAGCCAAGGTCCTCCGGTGCCATAGGAGGCAGCCGAGGCGTCGGCACGCAAGCGATTTGGACCCAGCCGGCTGGGCACAGGGTGAGGTGCTCAAGAAGATCCCACTAACTTTCAAGCGGAGGGTCCTGGGTTCGAGTCCCGGCGCGCTCACCAGTATTTTCCAAGGATCACCGACGGTTGCCCTTTGCGCCATTTCTCTCCAGGTAGCCAACCGTTCCGATCAGCTTCGGGTCTGCCGAGCTTCACAGACGCGGCTCAGGATGGGGTGCCCAGATGCAGGCGCAGATCCTTCGAGACCTGCCACGGACCCTCCCGAGACATTCAGCACGCTTGCAGCGCACGCCAGGCCGAGCCACTCAAGGCATACCTCAGATCCTGCTATGCCCTGCTTGCGGCCAAGTGGATCTTTATCGCTCTCTTCCCGTGCTCAAGCTCTGTTCTGCTTGGCCTGCCAGCGAACAACCTTCTGAACAGGTCAAAGACATTCGACGTTAAGGATCGGGACGACGTCACCCCAGTGCAGGCCAGGTCCGGCCGAACCCCAATTACCGGCGAGGGTCATTGCATGCCAGCTTTCAGGTCAGCTCAACCAAGCACGGACGACTCTCACACGGCGCCAACAACCTCTACCTTCTCCCCGTTCCGATCGCGCATCTTTCTCGCCATATGGATTGCGAGCCTTGTGTCGAACTTCGGCAGCCTGGTCCAGAGCGTCGGCGCGACGTGGCTGATGACCTCGCTCGCGCCCTCGGCCGACATGGTCGCCCTCGTCCAGGTGTCCACGGTCCTGCCGATCATGCTGTTCTCCCTGCCTGCCGGCGCAGCGGCGGATGTGTGGGACAGGCGGGTGATCATGTTGGTGGCGCAGGGCGCCATGCTGGCTGTCTCTGCCACTCTCGCTGTCCTCGCCTGGCTTGGTCAGGTCACACCATGGCTCCTGGTCGCTCTTACGTTCCTGCTTGGGTCAGGCGCCGCGCTCTACGGGCCGGCGTGGCAATCCTCCGTTCGTGAGCAGGTGCCCCGGCGCGAGTTGTCGGCTGCGGTTGCGCTCAACAGTGTTGCCTTCAACCTAGCCCGGGCGGCCGGGCCAGCACTCGGTGGCGCCATCGTAGCCTGGGCAGGTGCTCAGGTGGCGTTTGGCGTCAATGCATTCTCATATCTCGGCCTCATCGCTGTCCTGCTCGCGTGGAAGCGGCCGGCCTCCGAGGCAAGGTTGCCCGCGGAGACCATGATGGCGGCAATGCTCGCAGGCCTCCGGTTCGCACGGTTGTCGCACTCTCTCCAGACGGTACTTGTTCGCGCTGCTGCGTTCGGGTTCTTCGCGGCTGCGCTATGGGGATTGATCCCTCTTGTCGCACGGGATCTCCTCAGTGGCAGTGCGATTACCTATGGCCTGCTCCTGGCTGCCTTCGGCGGAGGGGCGGTTGGGGGTGCTCTGGTCGGAGGGCAGGTTCGGGAGCGGTTCACGAGCGAAATGATCGTGGCAGGCGGCAGCGCCGCCTTTGCGGGAGCAGGCCTTGTCGTGGGGCTCAGCCCTTATCTGCCGATCACCCTGCTCGCTCTGGCGCTCGGAGGTGCAGCCTGGCTTATGGTCCTGTCGACGTTCAACGTAACTGTCCAGTTGCGGACGCCACGGTGGGTGGTTGGACGTGCCATGGCAATCTACCAAGCTGGTGTTTTTGGTGGGCTCTCGCTGGGAGGATGGCTCTGGGGGGTTGTCGCCGAGCACTACGGCGTGCCGACGAGCCTGATTGCGGCGGCGCTCGCGCTGGCTGTGACGGCCTTTCTCGGCCGCGTCCTGCCGATGCCTGCGACAGACCAGATCAACGTTGAGCCGATCCCATCTAACCTGGAAGGTGAGAGCGGCCGGCCTTCGCTCGATATGGACAGCGGCCCAGTGGTGGCGAGCACCGAATACCGGATCGCTCCGGGTAACGTCCGCCCCTTTCTCGCCGCCGCAAGCCGCCTTCAGCGCATGCGCCGTCGCAATGGCGCCCGCCGCTGGGCCCTTCTCCGCGACGCAACCGATCCGGAGGTCTGGATTGAGCGCTTCGAGACACCGACCTGGCTTGATCACCTGCGGGTGCGCGAGCGCATGACCGTGGTCGACCGGGAGGTCGAGGACAGGATCCTAAGCTATCATCAGGACGAGGGGGCACCCCTCACCCGCTATCTGCTGGCCTACGTGCCAGTCGCCGGCGGCGAAGATGCGCCAAACGTGCGCGACCCCCGGGCCACGGTTTTCGATCCGAACTTGCCGCCGGCCCTGTCTGCCGAGCGATCAGTGTAGACGAGCCTCTACAAACCGCTGGGCCGGGGTACTGCACAAGGTTTCGAACCGTGCTCGGCGGGTCCGCGTTGACGGGCCATGCTGACCATCGACACTAACCTAGGCCGAACAAACATCACAGCCAGCTCTGAGGCAGAAGAAGCCGACGTCGCGCTCGCAACCCATCTTGCAAAGCACAAGGATCATCCTCTTGTGCGCGGTCTCGGGACCTTGAGCGAGGTGGGAGATCAGCCGCCGCTTCTTGCCCTGTCGGGCGTAGTTCTGGCCTACGGCGTTCTGGCAGGAGACCGGTGTGCGGCCGGAGCCGGGGCCCGCATGCTTGGCTCTCTCATCCTGGCAACATGGATCAAGACCGGGCTCAAGAGCCTCGTGGCTCGAACGCGGCCGAACGTCCTCTTGGACAAGGGGCAGTACCCAGTAGAGCCGTTCGGACCCGATGCGGGGTCGTGGCACTCGTTCCCGTCAGGCCACACGGCAGGAAGCGTTGCAGTCGCGCGGGCTGTGGGTCGCGCCTACCCTCAGGCCCGCACCGCCGCTTATGCTGGTGCGGCTGCAGTCGCCCTTGTTCAGATCCCACGTGGGGCGCACTACCCGGCTGACGTTGTTGGAGGGGCGGTGGTGGGCCTCGTAGCAGAGGCAGCCATCAACGGAATAGCCAAGTATCTTTTTGCTGCAACGAGCAAGCCGAAGATAGCTCCCAAATCCACAGTCGCCACTCACCAGCGGGCCTAAGACCGGCATGACAGATTGGGGGCCAGGCTTGCTCAGGCTTACCGTCGGTGCAGGATCTGCTTCTCAAGCTGCTGATACGCTTGCTGGATAGGGGAGGTGCCTTCGTCAGCAGCAACGTCCTTGTACCCCTCCGACAGCTCACCGAGACGCTCCAAGATCAGCTCAGCCGATCCAGGCCCGCGAGCACCCAGGTTGCGTGGCACCGTGAAGGTCAGTCCAGCCATCACGCCAGGATGACCCGGGGACGCGGGCATGCGGGCCAGCTTGTGTCCGAGCAGCGAAAGTGTTTGCATGAGGGACATCGCCGCCTGAAAGAACGCTCTCCTGTCCGTTGCACACATGGAGGGGGCATAGACCTCCTCAAGCAGGATTAGCACCTGTCCATAGATCGCGTTCGCGAGGTCGAGGTGCCTGACAGCTTCAGGTGCCATTATCCAGACCCGGCTTGTTGAATCAGTCGGGCAGCGCATCACGGGATCATGCGCTACCGGATGAGCGGGCTTGAAAGCTGGATTTGAAGCCTTCAATTCCGCCCACTCGCTTTTGATGGCGTTAAACCGGGCGAAGTGACTGTCTTCTAACTCGTGAGGTGAGCCTTCCCCCTGCTCTACAATGACGTTCAAGGCCTGGAGTGCAGTTGGGAGATCAGTGATCACCCTCACCCCAGGTAGGTCAACAACATCAGGTCCGATCTGCCTTGCGCCAGAAGCCGCGATGAAAGCCAGGGACCCTTGCCGTGCGGCGAGAGACTGGAGATCTTCTCGGATCATCCCGTACAGTTCGGCGATGGTCTCGTAATCCTCAGCACTCGGGGTGAGCCGTATCTCCTTGACCTCTCTGACGACCTCCGCTTCAGCGCCGAACGTGTCATGGTCCTGAACCGACGATCCTTCCGGATGCTCCAGGAAGATGAAGTGGTCTAGGGCTGCCTCGTCGAACGGGGTGAGCCGCACAGTGAAGCAGGCCGGCATGTAGCCCTCGGCAACGGGTAGATTAGGTCGGTTGAAATGAGGTGCTCCGCCGATGGCGACGAGGAGGTTGTTGACGATGGCGAGATGGCCCATTTCCTCCACTGCCACGCTAAGGATGACCCGTCTCCATTGTGCGACAGCCTCGGCCTGGTCTTGCTCCGCATTTGTGGAGAGCGGTTTGGCAGCTATCCGGCCAGCCTTTCGAACTGAACCGGACTGACATA
>NZ_JAEQMY010000185.1 GCF_016743775.1 Microvirga aerilata
GTCCGCCTGGAGACGAGCGCATCAGGCCATGGCGCAAGCCTCACATCGCAAACGAAGGGTGCAACTGTAGTGCTAAGTCCTGCAAAACATGTTCAAGCAGTGGTGTGGTGAGCCAAACGCAACGCGGAAGGCCGATCAAGCTTTGGAGATGATGGGCCGCCCGCACGGGTGAGCGTCTCAAAAACCTCGCGCCAGATGCCGCGTGCCGCCCAGCGCACGAAGCGGTTGTAGAGGGTCTTGCGCGGGCCGTAGACCGGGGAGGCATCTACCCAGCGCGCGCCCGAGCGCAACACCTGCACGATGCCGGAGATCACCCGCCGGTCATCCACCCGCGGCACACCACGGGTGTCGGTAGGCAAAAGCGGTGCCAGACGGGTAAATTGCTCATCGCTCAGCCAGAACAGATCGCTCATGGTCCCACACCTGATCTAAGGAGCCGGCAATGCTACCAATCAATCGCGGCCGCTTTATGGGTCCTGACCCTAGTGGTGCCCCTTGTGGCCATGTCCATGACCGCCCGATGCCTGATAGCCTCGTAGTTCGCCGTATCGCCGGCCCTGCTCAGGGGTGAGAACGTCAAGCGTCGAGAGGTGATAACGCAGATGAGCGAGCCGCAGGGCAGCCTGCGTCGCACCAATCTCCGCCGTCGCCGCTTGAAGGCTCACGGGCGTTACCGCCTTGGTGGCGAACTGCCGGTCGAGATCAGTCTCCTGCGTGATCAGGCGCTCGCCCAGGGGAATGGCCTCGGCCTGCATCGCGGCATGGAGCTCCTGCACGCGGGTGCGCTGATCCTCGGTCACACAGGCGCTCCGCTGCGCCGGCTCAGCAGCGAGTAGCCGCCTCCGCGCTTTTCCACCACCACATCATGCACGCGGCAGAAGGCGGCAAGCCCCTCCAGGATGCGATCGCGTTCTCCGATGCGCAGTTCATCTCCGCGGGAAGGCGTTGATCTGTCGCCCCCCGTCCGTCAGAGAGCGCCATGATAGCCCCCACACCCGCTCCTGTCCTCACCCGCTGGTTTGCCCCCTTTGCCAGTGCATTCACCGCGCCGAGCTTGCGGGGCGTGCTTGTCCTGATCGCCGGCGCCATCCTGGCCCCGGGCGGAGGACCGTCACGTCCGATTTGAGCATCATGGGTCTACGCGAGATCGCCACCTTCACCACCTTCCATCGCGTGCTCAACCGTAATCGATGGGTGCCGCACGATCTCGCGTGTCGTCTGCTGCATCAGCTCGTGGAAACCTTCGTGCCCGCAGGACCCGTGGCGATCGTCCGGGCCAAACTATGGAGCGGCAGTTTTGAAATGTCCCGGCTCGACCAGGATCAGGTGAAAATTCCGCAAACTCTGCTCAGTCACCTCACCGAGGCCGCATGCTTCCCCGCCTGAAAGGGCCAACGTCCAGCTGAGCGAGTCTCTCCGGCTCATGGGATCGCCCATGGGGCTCTCGCTTTACCAAAGCTCTCTTCAAGAAAATCAATAAATGTCCGCACTCGAATATGGGTCAGACGTCGGTGCAAATAGAGAGCATGGATCGGTTCCTCCTCGTCATTCTGAAACTCCCTGAGCAATGGAATAAGCGAGCCCTTTCTCAAGTCGCCACCAATATGAAACTCTGCGAGCCGGACGACCCCGAGGCCAAACGTGCCAAGTCGAGAAGCATCTAGCCATGATTGGAGGAGATGCTCCCGCTCACCGAGATGCGCGTTATGTTCCTCGATCGTCCGTTGTTCAGCGGCCACTCACGGAAAGGGATCTCCGGCGTGAAGTTCAGGCAGTTGTGATCCTTGAGGTCCGCTGGTGTCACTGGAGTTCCATTGGCCGTAAGGTATGAGGGAGCAGCGCAGATCACCCACCGGCTCGTGCCAAGTTTCCGCCCAATGAGAGCTGAATCAACAAGCTGACCGCTCTGAATCGAGACGTCGATCTTCTGTTCGATAAAGTTGGGTGTCTCATTGCTTAGGAGAAACTCGACGTGAAGATCGGGATAGCGAGCAAGGAATGCGGGCATCCGGGGGGCAAGCTGGTAACGCGCGAAGGCAGGAAGCGAGTGGATGCGCAAGGTGCCCTTGACAGCTATTGGAGTGCGTAACGAGGTGATCTCCACCTCCGCCTGTTCGAGTGCCTCGAGCGCCCGCAAGGCCCCAGCTCGGAAGACCTCACCGTCGGCCGTGAGACGAACGACACGTGACGAGCGTGCGAACAAGCGGGTGCCAAGCCGCTCCTCGATGCGGCCGATTAGCTTGCTGACAGTTGACGGATTAAGGGCCAGATCTCGTGCCGCTCTAGAGAAGCTTCCTGTATCGACGACACGGAGAAAGACTGTAAGTTCCCGAAAGCGATCCAATGCTCCACCTGTGAATTGAGTTCACACCACCTCTGATAACCCAAGATATGGACACTGCAAGGCTAATTGCGCGAGGCTGGACCCATGTTCATGCCAAGACCAGTGCAAAGCTGCGTTGCAAAATCCCGCGCAGTCTCGTGTCATGGGTAGGATATATTGCTCAAGAGCTACCCGTGAGAGGTGCTCGGCCATAAAGGCATATGGAGGAGACGTAGAATGTCATTGATTTCATACCTGACGACCATTCGGTTCGACTTTGGAGCCCTGTCTGGGTTGGGAGATGACCTGCGGGAACTCGGAATCAAAGCTCCGTTGATCATTGCCGACGAGGGGCTTGCGCGAGCAGGCCTCATCGATCGCCTCAAGACTGTATTACCGGCAGGTGAGGATGTGCCTGTTTTTACCGGGACGCCGACGAACCCGACCGAGGGCGCCGTTCTGGCGGCGCTGGAGCTTTATCGCTCGGCTGGCTGCGACGGGCTGATCGCTATCGGAGGCGGATCCCCTATAGATCTGGCCAAGGGTGTGGCTCTCCTTTCCACCCATGAAGGACGACTTGAGCAATATGCAGCGATCTTGGGTGGAATTCCGAAGATTACGTCCGCAGTGGCGCCCCTGATTGCCATCCCGACAACGGCTGGCACAGGCAGCGAAGTTGGCCGGGCGGCCCTGATCACCCTTGAGGATGGCCGCAAGCTCGGGTTCATCTCTCCCCACCTCATTCCCAAGCGGGCCATTTGCGATCCCGAACTCACGCTCGGTTTGCCGCCGGCTCTGACGGCAGCCACAGGAATGGACGCCATCACGCACTGCATCGAGACCTATCTCAGCCCACGCAATAACCCGCCGGCCGAGGCGATCGCGCTTGACGGCTTGGATCGCGCAGTCAACCACATTGAGCGGGCCGTGAGCCAAGGATCTGACCGCGAGGCACGATACGAAATGCTCATGGCGGCGCTGGAGGGCGGCCTGACGTTCCAGAAGGGACTGGGTGCTGTCCACGCGCTCTCGCATCCCCTAGGCGGATTGAAGCAGGTCTCCCTGCATCATGGCACCTTGAACGCTGTGCTGCTCCCGTATGTGCTGGAGTTTAACGAGGGGAGCTCGGGGACAAAATACGATACGATACGCCAGAGATTGGGCTTGAAGCCAGCCGAGAGCTTGGCGGACTACATCCGCAGCCTGAATGCGCGGCTCGGCATGCCGGCGACGCTTGCCGAGATGGGCGTGCCGCGGGATTGCTTTCCGGCAATCGCGAAGAGTGCAACGGAGGATCACTCCTCAGCAACTAATCCTCGTCCGGCGAGCATTGAGGATTACCGCGCCATTCTCGAAGCCGCCTACACAGGCGAACCTCTCCAGCTGAGCGCCTGAGGCGTTCCGATTTACGGCGTAAAAGCCAGGTGGAGGAACGCCATCAATCCCCACCTACATGCAAACCACCTGATCAAGCTGAAATGTCTAGGCTTGGTCAACAGGCAAACGGCATACAAGGGAAGGAACTATCATGAAACGACGTGATCTATTGAAGGGTGGCATCGGAGCAACCACACTGGCATCTGCTGCCGTGATCGGCTCTGCGTCTGCCAGTGCGCAAGATGCTGGCCAAACCCAGATCACTTGGCGCATGACATCGAGCTACCCCAAGTCGCTCGATGCGGTCTACAGTGCGGGCGAGACCTTTATCAAGGCCCTGTCCAACATGACGAAGGAGCGGATTCAGATTCAGCATCTGGCTGCCGGTGAGATCGTCGGAGGCCTTCAGGCTCTGGACGCAGTCCAGAACGGCACTGTCGAGTGCTGCGACACGGCACCGTACTACTATGTGGGCAAGGACCCTACCTTTGCCTTCGCGGCGGCAGTTCCCTTCGGGCTGACCACGCGCCAGCAGAATGCCTGGTTCTTCGAAGGCGGCGGCTTGGATCTCCTGAACAACGAGCTCTTTTCCAAGTACAACGTATTTGGTCTGCCAATCGGCAATACCACCGCCCAGATGGCAGGTTGGTTCCGCAAGGAGATCAACACGGTTGAGGACTTGAAAGGCCTTAAAATGCGCATCGGCGGCCTTGCGGGCCAAGTATTGGCCAAGCTCGGTGTCGTGCCCCAGCAGATTGCAGCAGGTGACATTTATCCGGCTCTTGAGCGCGGTACCATCGACGCCGCGGAATGGGTTGGCCCCTACGACGACGAGAAGCTGGGCTTCAACAAGGTCGCACCTTATTACTACTATCCTGGCTGGTGGGAAGGCTCGTCGGCGATCTTTCTGCTCGTCAACAGGGCCAAGTGGGACGCGCTCAGCCCGGAGGACAAGGCCTTGATGACCGCTGCAGCCCATCAGGCCAATACCATCACGATCGCCAAGTACGACCAGCTCAATCCCGGCGCCATCCGCCGGCTGGTAGCGGCCGGAGTTCAGCTCAAAGCATTCCCGGCTCCTGTAATGGATGCTTCTCTCAAGGCCGCGGGCGAGGTCTACGCCGAGATCTCTGCCCAGAACCCATTGTTCAAGCGCGTCCACGACCACATGATGGCTTATCGCAGCGAGCAGTACCTCTGGCAGCAGGTAAACGAATACTCATATGAGACATTCATGATCAGGGCCCGCACCCGAGGATAAGTCACGAAGGCTCAGAGGGGGAAAGGATCTCATTTTTCTTCTCCTCGCAGCGGAAGCCCATCAACACCAAAACGGCAGGCTAACGATGACGAAGAACTATATTGCAGGCGATTGGGTCGCGGCCTCGGAGGCTTC
>NZ_JAEQMY010000186.1:0-2500 GCF_016743775.1 Microvirga aerilata
TAAGAAGACATCGACCTGATCTATGCTTTGGTGAGTACACCGCTGTGGGGAAACCCACAGATGGAGGTGCTCTGTCAATTGAGTGTAGTGACAGTCAGATCAAATCTTTCAACTTGAGAGTTTGATCCTGGCTCAGAACGAACGCTGGCGGCAGGCTTAACACATGCAAGTCGAACGCATCCTTCGGGGTGAGTGGCAGACGGGTGAGTAACGCGTGGGAACGTGCCCTTCAGTTCGGAATAACCCAGGGAAACTTGGGCTAATACCGGATACGTGCGAGAGCAGAAAGATTTATCGCTGAAGGATCGGCCCGCGTCTGATTAGCTAGTTGGTGAGGTAATGGCTCACCAAGGCGACGATCAGTAGCTGGTCTGAGAGGATGATCAGCCACATTGGGACTGAGACACGGCCCAAACTCCTACGGGAGGCAGCAGTGGGGAATATTGGACAATGGGCGCAAGCCTGATCCAGCCATGCCGCGTGAGTGATGAAGGCCTTAGGGTTGTAAAGCTCTTTCGTCCGGGACGATAATGACGGTACCGGAAGAAGAAGCCCCGGCTAACTTCGTGCCAGCAGCCGCGGTAATACGAAGGGGGCTAGCGTTGTTCGGAATCACTGGGCGTAAAGGGCGCGTAGGCGGCTTGATAAGTCGGGGGTGAAAGCCTGTGGCTCAACCACAGAATTGCCTTCGATACTGTCTGGCTTGAGACCGGAAGAGGTAAGTGGAACTGCGAGTGTAGAGGTGAAATTCGTAGATATTCGCAAGAACACCAGTGGCGAAGGCGGCTTACTGGTCCGGTTCTGACGCTGAGGCGCGAAAGCGTGGGGAGCAAACAGGATTAGATACCCTGGTAGTCCACGCCGTAAACGATGAATGCCAGCCGTTGGCGAGCTTGCTCGTCAGTGGCGCAGCTAACGCTTTAAGCATTCCGCCTGGGGAGTACGGTCGCAAGATTAAAACTCAAAGGAATTGACGGGGGCCCGCACAAGCGGTGGAGCATGTGGTTTAATTCGAAGCAACGCGCAGAACCTTACCAGCCTTTGACATGTCCCGTATGGATCCTGGAGACAGGGTTCTTCAGTTCGGCTGGCGGGAACACAGGTGCTGCATGGCTGTCGTCAGCTCGTGTCGTGAGATGTTGGGTTAAGTCCCGCAACGAGCGCAACCCTCGCCCTTAGTTGCCATCATTTGGTTGGGCACTCTAAGGGGACTGCCGGTGATAAGCCGAGAGGAAGGTGGGGATGACGTCAAGTCCTCATGGCCCTTACGGGCTGGGCTACACACGTGCTACAATGGCGGTGACAATGGGCAGCGAACCCGCGAGGGGGAGCTAATCCTAAAAAGCCGTCTCAGTTCGGATTGCACTCTGCAACTCGAGTGCATGAAGGTGGAATCGCTAGTAATCGTGGATCAGAACGCCACGGTGAATACGTTCCCGGGCCTTGTACACACCGCCCGTCACACCATGGGAGTTGGTCTTACCCGACGGCGCTGCGCCAACCGCAAGGAGGCAGGCGACCACGGTAGGGTCAGCGACTGGGGTGAAGTCGTAACAAGGTAGCCGTAGGGGAACCTGCGGCTGGATCACCTCCTTTCTAAGGATGATCCCTCAAGGCTGACATTTGTTGGTCTTATCGGATCTCTTTTGAACACAAGGGATCAGTCAGATCCCGATATGCGGGACGCTGCCGTCTTCGTTTCTCTTTCTTCTCCGGATACATCGATCGGGTGGGTGGCCTTTGGGCTGCTGGTCCTGTTGATTGGGGCCTGTAGCTCAGGTGGTTAGAGCGCACCCCTGATAAGGGTGAGGTCGGACGTTCGAGTCGTCCCAGGCCCACCATTATCGTGAGGGGCCTTAGCTCAGCTGGGAGAGCGGTAGCTTTGCAAGCTTCAGGTCGTCGGTTCGATCCCGACAGGCTCCACCACGATCTTTATTGGTTCTTAGAGCCGTATCCGGATGTCCATCGCCCATGATGCTTCATGGTCGGGGATCTTGTTTGAGGTTCGCGCCTCCCCTCTTGTGTGTGGGATGCGCGGATGTTTGAAATCGTAAAGAGGCAGCATATTCGGCAAGCGCGACACCTAGTTCGTGCGAACCAGCCCCGGCCCGCAGCCGGGAGCGCCGAGTATGCTTGGCAAGCAAAAACGTCTTTGGAGAAATCCAAAGACAGGTCTTTCTTTTTTGATTGGTGTTCGGTCAAGCCGAGCGAGCATCGATCATGAGAGTAATCAAGTGTCGTAAGAGCATCTGGTGGATGCCTTGGCGCTGAGAGGCGATGAAGGACGTGGTACGCTGCGATATGCCTTGGGGAGCTGCGAACGAGCTTTGATCCAAGGATCTCCGAATGGGGAAACCCACCTTCGACCCTTTGTATTGTGACGTCATCCGCAAGAGCGATCTGTGGGGTGGTGTTGCACTACGGAGGGTCAGATGAAGGTATTAGGCCCTGAATTCATAGGGGTTTAAAGCGAACCCGGGGAACTGAAACATCTAAGTAC
>NZ_JAEQMY010000187.1 GCF_016743775.1 Microvirga aerilata
CCAACATTGCTGCTTGAGCCTGCCCAGGGGCCAAATCGGTCTTACTGCAACTGGCGGTAAATAACGTGACAACGCCCGCAGAGCGCCTCGCGTTCTGATCCGCTGAGGTCCGGATCAGCTGAACGCGCCTCATCTCACGAGGCCATTTCCGTTCAGTTCCCTAGGCGTTTAAGCTGCCTGGAGGCGGAACTGCGCACCTGGGTGGCCGAGCAGGGTCAACTGACCCTGAGCTATGTCGAACGACTCTAAACGTTCGGAGATCGCGGTTGCGCCGTCTTCGTTGACGAGAGCATCGCTGAGACGCTGAGACGCTGGGGCTACTGCGGTAGAGGCGGATGTGCGTCTTTCAGGTCAACTGAAACATCCGTCACCGTTTCCAAAATGGTCCCAGCTACAATAGGCGGCGCGCCTAGTGAGACGGTGATGGCAGCAGAGCACGCCGGGCAGGCATAGACCGTACCGATTTGCAGGGCGCCTGAACTTTCGATATCGACGCTGTAGCACTTCACACTCAGCAATGGTTCCGCGTAGCTCGGGCACTTAGCTGACATGGCATATCCTTTCCCAGTCAGTGACAGTGAATCGCACGAACCTCACCTGGTCAATCGAGCCAACTGCTGAAGTCGCCAGTTGCAGGCTCGCCTTTTGAGCTCCCGCACCAGCGCCTCACATCGCCTGGACGAGTTGGTTGATGCTGGCTTTGGCATCGCCGTAGAACATCCGGGTGTTCTCCTTGTAGAACAGCGGGTTCTCAATCCCGGAGTAGCCGGTCCCCTGCCCGCGCTTCGAGACGAACACCTGCTTGGCCTTCCACACCTCCAGCACCGGCATGCCGGCAATCGGGCTGTTCGGGTCCTCCTGGGCTGCCGGGTTGACGATGTCGTTCGAGCCTATGACGATCACCACGTCCGTGTTCGGGAAGTCCTCGTTGATCTCGTCCATCTCCAGCACGATGTCGTACGGCACCCTCGCCTCGGCCAGCAGCACGTTCATGTGCCCTGGCAGGCGGCCGGCCACCGGATGGATGGCAAAGCGCACGTCCTTGCCCTTGGCCCGGAGGCGGCGGGTGAGCTCGGCCACTGCTTGCTGCGCCTGAGCGACTGCCATGCCGTAGCCCGGCACGATCACGACGCTATCGGCCTCCTCCAAGGCAGTCGCCACCCCATCGGCATCGATGGCGATCTGCTCGCCGGCAATCGCCATCACCGGACCCGTGGTGGCGCCAAAACCCCCTAAGATCACGCTGACAAAGCTCCGGTTCATCGCCTTGCACATGATGTAGCTCAGGATCGCGCCTGATGAGCCCACCAAGGCGCCGGTGACGATCAGGAGGTCGTTGCCGAGCGTGAAGCCGATCGCCGCTGCCGCCCAGCCCGAGTAGGAGTTGAGCATCGAGACCACCACCGGCATGTCGGCGCCGCCGATGCCCATGATCAGGTGATAGCCGATGAAGAACGCCAGCAGCGTCATCAGCAACAAAGCCCAGATGCCCGCCCCCTGCGCATACAGTACCAGCAGGACGAGCGAGAGCAGCGCAGCCCCGGCATTGAGCCCGTGGCCGCCGGGCAGCTTCTTCGCCTTGCCGTCGAGCTTGCCCGCGAGCTTGCCGAAGGCGACGATGGAGCCGGTAAAGGTCACCGCGCCAATAAACACGCCTAAGAACACCTCCACCCGCAAGATAGAGACCTCGACCCCGCTCTTGTGCGCCAGCACGTCGGCAAAGCCGGTCAGCGCCTGCCGCGAGGCCTCGTCTAGGGCGAGCACCCGGGTGAGCTCGAGATCGGCATTGAAGCCGATGAGCACGGCGGCGAGACCAACGAAGGAGTGCAGGGCTGCCACCAGCTGCGGCATCTCGGTCATCGCGACCTTCTTGGCCACATACCAGCCGATGACCGAGCCGATCACCAGCATAGCGGCAATGACCGCATAGTTGCCCACCCCTGGCCCAAACATGGTCGCGCCAACCGCCAGCGCCATGGCGGCAATGCCGTACCAGACGGCACGCTTGGCGCTCTCCTGGCCCGAGAGGCCGCCGAGCGACAGGATGAACAGGACAGCGGCCGCCACATAGGCGGCAGAGACAAGACCAAAGCTCATCGGACGATCCTCATGACTTCTGGAACATGGCAAGCATCCGGCGCGTGACCAGGAAGCCGCCGACGATGTTGATGGTGGCGATCAGGAAGGAGAGTGAGGCCAGTGTCACCACGAGCCAGTTGCCGGAGCCAACCTGCGAGAGCGCACCCAGCACCACAATGCCGGAGATCGCGTTGGTCACCGCCATCAGCGGGGTGTGCAGGGAGTGACTGACGCTCCAGATCACCTGGAAGCCGACGAAGCAGGCAAGGGCAAAGACGATGAAATGGGCCATGAAGCTCGCCGGCGCATAGGCGCCCACCAGCGCGATCAGCAGACCGCCCGCTACGAGCAGCCCGACCTGTGTCTTGGTCTGGCTCCTGAAGGTAGCCGCCTCTTGCTCCCGCTTCTCCTCCAGGGTGAGCTCCTTGGGCTTCTCCTTCGGTTTAGCAGCCGCGATCGCCTGCACCTTGGGTGGCGGTGGCGGGTAGGTGATCGTGCCCTGGTGCGTGACCGTTGCGCCGCGGATCACGTCATCGTCCATGTTGTGGTGGATGACGCCGTCCTTGTTCGGCGTCAGGTCCGTCAGCATGTGGCGGACGTTGTTGGCGTACAGCGTCGAGGCTTGGGCGGCCATGCGGCTCGGGAAATCCGTGTAGCCGATGATCGTGATGCCGTTCTCCGTCACCACCTTCTCGTCCGGCACAGTCAGGTCGCAGTTGCCACCACGCTCTGCGGCGAGATCCACGATGACCGAGCCCGGCTTCATCGCCGCGACCATGTCGGCCGTCCACAGCTTCGGCGCGGGCCGGCCGGGGATCAGGGCGGTGGTGATCACGATGTCGATTTCCGGCGCGAGTTCGCGGAACTTGGCGAGCTGCTTCTCGCGGAACTCGGGGCTGGACGGCGCGGCATAGCCGCCGGTGGCAGCGCCGTCCTGCGCCGCTTCGAACTCAAGGTACACGAACTGGGCGCCCATGGACTCGATCTGCTCGGCCACTTCGGGCCGGACATCGAAGGCATAGGTGATGGCACCCAGGCTGGTGGCCGTGCCGATCGCCGCCAGACCGGCCACACCTGCACCCACCACCAGCACCTTGGCGGGGGGCACCTTGCCGGCGGCGGTAACCTGGCCGGTGAAAAAGCGGCCGAAGTTGTTGCCAGCCTCAATCACGGCCCGGTAGCCAGCGATGTTGGCCATGGACGAGAGCGCGTCCATCTTCTGCGCGCGGGAGATGCGCGGCACCATGTCCATAGCAATGACCGTCGCGCCCTGTTCCCTCGCCTGCTCCAACAGGTCACCGTTCTGGGCTGGCCAGAAGAACGAGATCAGGGTCTGCCCCTCGCGCAGCATCGCGGCTTCCGCCGGCTCGGGAGCGCGTACCTTCACCACCACATCAACGGAATGGGCCACCGCATGGGCGGACGCCAGAACTTCAACGCCGGTCGCAGTGTAAGCGGCATCAGAGAACCCGGCCTTCTCGCCTGCTCCTGCCTCGATCACGCAGGCATGCCCCAACTTCTGCAGCTGGAGCGCAGAGTCGGGCGTCAGCGCCACTCGGCTCTCGCCCGCAGAAATCTCTCTCAGTGCTCCGATCTTCATTCTCTAACAGTCCTTCTGCAATTCGGATGGAGGGGTGTGGCTCCTAACGAACAGTATGTTTGAGGCGCTAGTCACTTGGCAGACACGGAGTACAATTTGACCCTCGTTCAGCCTGTAACGGGATACCCGTCCGCTCTTAGCGGGTCGGAACCGGCGTCTCGCCACGATAATCATAGAAGCCGCGCTTCGTCTTTCGGCCGAGCCACCCGGCCTCGACGTACTTCATCAAGAGTGGACAGGGGCGGTACTTAGGATCACCCAAGCCATTCTGGAGGACCTGCATGATCGACAGACAGGTGTCGAGGCCAATGAAGTCGGCCAATTGCAGCGGTCCCATGGGATGATTGGCGCCGAGCCGCATGGCTGTATCGATCGCATCCACTGAACCCACCCCTTCATACAGTGCGTAAATCGCCTCATTGATCATGGGCAGCAGGATGCGATTGACGATAAAGGCCGGATAGTCTTGCGAGACCGTCACCGTCTTTTTGAGGCGACCGATGAACTCCTTCGCCGATTCGAAAGTCGGATCCTCGGTAGCGATGCCACGGATCAGCTCGACAAGCTGCATCACCGGCACCGGGTTCATGAAGTGAATGCCGATGAACTTCTCCGGTCCGTCCGTTGCAGCCGCTAGGCGCGTAATCGAAATCGACGAGGTATTGGTGGCGAGCATCGCATCCGGGCGGAGCGAGGGACTGAGAGCGGTGAAGATCTGGCTCTTCACCTCCTCCTTCTCCGTGGCAGCCTCGATGACGAGGTCGCAGTTGGAGAGATCATTATAGGAACGCGCCGGCGTGATCCGCTCAAGCGCCGCCTGGTGGTCAGAAGCGGAGATCACCCCTTTAGAGGCTTGGCGCGCAGTACTCTCACGGATATTCGCCAAGCCAGCGCTTATCCGATCCTCCGAGAGATCGTTGAGCAGGACGTTGAAACCCGCGAGCGAGCAGACTTGGGCGATCCCGCTGCCCATCTGTCCCGCGCCGATCACGCCAACCGTTTTGATTTCTATGCTCATCGTAACCTGCCAATCAACGTTCATGCTGCTCAAGACGGTTCGAGCGGCTGTGCTGCCTCTACCGTTGCTTCGGACCTTATTGACCGCCTTTGGTCAACTCATCCTTCAGTTCGGGGAGGATGGTGAAGAGGTCGCCCACAAGGCCGTAA
>NZ_JAEQMY010000188.1 GCF_016743775.1 Microvirga aerilata
TGGTCCGCCTGGAGACGAGCGCATCAGGCCATGGCGCAAGCCTCACATCGCAAACGAAGGGTGCAACTGTAGTGCTAGAGCTGACCTAATACTACAGCCGTGCCTTGTGCGTTGTCTTAGACACGGAGGTGTCACGCCATGACGCACGCAAGCGAGGCCCACCGCTGGGCCGATCAACTGGATGATCTCATCGCCCGGATTGCTCCACGGTTCAGCCGCATCGAACCGCGCCGACGCGCCCGGGCTTATCTGCAAGGTCTGCTGTCGCCGCTGGAGCGCAAGAACGGTTGGCACCAGGCCGAAGCGGCGGGTGATGCCAACCCCGATGGCGTGCAGGATTTCCTCGCCCGCATGCACTGGGATGCCGATGCCATGCGCGATGATCTGCAGCCCTTTGTGGTCGAGCACCTGAGCGATCCTGACGCCGTACTGGTGCTGGACGAGACGGGCTTCCTGAAGAAGGGCGACATGTCGGCCGGCGTCAAACGCCAGTACTCCGGCACCGGCGGCCACATTGAGAATTGCCAGATCGGGGTGTTTCTCGCCTATGCCAGCCGGCACGGGCATGCGCTGATTGACCGGGCCCTGTACCTGCCCGAGACCTGGGCTTTTGACGCCGCCCGCCGCGCGGAAGCGGGGGTGCCGGAGAGTGTGACCTTCACCACCAAGCCGAAGCTCGGACAGGCGATGCTCAAGCGGGCCTTTGCGGCTGGCGTGCCGTGCACGTGGGTGGTGGGCGACAGCCTCTATGGCGCCGATCATCAGACGCGGCGCCTGATCGAGGTGCATGGGCGCGGCTATGTGCTGGCCGTGACCTCGGCCCAGCGGCACGTCCTCAAGCCCGTCGAGGACTGGCTTGAGGACGTGCCAGCCCGGGGCTGGAAGCGTCTCAGCGCTGGCGACGGCGCCAAGGGGCCGCGCCTGTACGACTGGGCGTATCTACCCTACCGCACGCCACCAGTGCCGGGCTGGAAGACCGGCCTGCTGATCCGACGTCGGAAGGGCCGACCGCATCAGTTCACGTTCTATCTCACCCGTTCGCCGGAGGAGACGTCGCTAGCGAGCTTGGTGCGGATTGCGGGCCAGCGCTGGCGGATCGAGAGCTGCTTTGAGGAAGCCAAGGGCGAGACCGGGCTGGACGAGTACGAGGTGCGCGCGTGGACCAGTTGGCACCGGCACATCACCTTATCTATGCTGGCGCATGCCTATCTGACTGTCGTGCGCCAGCACGCCATCGGGGGGAGAAGCTCCCGTCGTGCAGGCCGCGGGGTTGTTGCCGCTCAACGTGCCGGAGGTGCGGCGGCTGCTCTGGCACTTGGTGTGGGAACGACCGCCTTCGGTTGAGGCTGTCGAGCATTGGTCCGTTTGGCGACGGCGACATCAGCAGCGTGCTCGCGAATGTCACTGGCGCAAGGGCACACGGCACCGACCTCAATCCCAGCTGTAGTATTAGAGGCCAAGCACCTGGCGCATCTGTCCATCCCTCCCGGATCGCTTGAAAGCATCCCACAAGCAGTTGAGCCACATGCGCAAATAAAGCAAACTATCTCATACGGACGACGAAGTGAATGATGTTCTCTGAAACCTGACGGACACTATTTGGTCAGGGCAACGTTGTTTTTCATGCAGAGCTGTCCGAACTAAGGGGTGTGGACATTCATTTGAGGGCCATGAAGCTGGCGGCGAGATAGATCATGGCTGAGAAGCTCAGATCCGTTTTGTCGTAGCGCGTGGCGATGCGGCGGAACTGCTTCAAATCACAGAAGAAGTTCTCGATCAGGTGACGCCAGCGGTACATGGCGAAGTCACACGCAATCTGGCGCGCACGATTGGCTTTGGGCGGGATGACGGCAGCGGCGCCACGGGCATCCAGTTCCCGGCGTAGCGCATCAGTGTCGAAGCCCTTGTCGGCGATCAGAGCACCGATCTCGATGCCGTCGAGCAGGGGATCTGCCCCGACGCTGTCATGGCGCTGCCCTGGCAGAAGCAGAAAGTGTGCCAGATTGCCCAACGCATCCACCAGGACGACGATCTTGGTCGTCAGGCCGCCGCGCGAGCGCCCGATGGCTTGAGCACAAGTCCCCCTTTAGCGCCCGTCCCGTGCCGATGGACGCGGATGATGGTGCCGTCGATAAGCGCGTATTCGAAATCGGGATCCCCGGACAGCACCTGGAAGAGCTGCTCGAAGATGCTGGTCTGAGCCCACCGGCTGAAGCGGCGAAACACGCTGTTCCAGTTCCCAAACATCTCGGGCAGATTACGCCAGGCCGCCCTGGTGCGTACCATCCAGAGCACCGCCTCCAGGAACAGCCGGTTATCTGCTCCTGAGCGGCCGGGATCACCGGCCTTGCCGGGCAGCAACGGCGCGACGCGGGCCCATTGCTCATCCTTCAGCACCAAACGATTCCTTGAGGTCGTCTGAATGTCCGCAGGCCTTAGTTTGGTCTGCGACAAGCCGCCTTTTGCTTTGGCCACATCGCCAATCCTGAAGATACGCATATCATTTGCGCGTGGGCGTGATGCGAGTGGGATTGATAGTATTAGACCAGTGCCGGGTTGTTTTCTTGTATGCCGTGAAGCAGTGGAGAGCTGCAAACCCGAAAAGTTGGCTACTCCTCAGTACTGCAATGTTCTTGAGCCAGGCTGCCATGGTGAGAGGTGTCTTAGCTGCGACCTCTGCAAACGCCCGTGTGATCAAGGCTGGACCGGTCTTCAGCCACACGACATCTGTGTCCCCTCGGTTGAGCGCTTCCGTTGCTAAGTCGAATGCACGCCCAATCACAGCATTGTTGGGAGCCGCTGCCAGAAAGTTGTTACCGAGCGTACCAACGGCCAGCCCGCCAAGGGCATAATCTTCCTGGTAAACTGCCAACGCAACATGAGATGGAAGAACTGTGCCGATGGGAGCGAGGCAACGATCGTCGGCATCCACATAAACGCCACCCTTGGCGAAAAGATACGCGAGGCGGAACAGATCTGCTTTCTCAGCCGGATTGTCTGCTCGTCGATAAGCTCTGAGAACATGCGGGGCATAATGTTCTGCAAGAAATGCCCTGGCTGCGGCATCATCAAACACATGATGGCGGTAATCTTGATTGGTGGAGCGCCAGGTTGCCATCAGGCCCGTCACATCCTCCGGAGGTTCAGGATCGTCCCAATATTGAACGATCACCTTGGGAATGGGCGCGAAACCATCCTGGTTGTTCTTGCCGTCAGTGGGGTTTTCCAGTCGCGCTTGGCACAGGGCGATGATGAGTTGAATCGCAGGTGCAGAGTGATCGGCGTTTGAGCGCAACAGATTTCGTAGCTGTGCAATCCGATCCTCTGGCGGCAGCCTCCTGATGGTGGCGAGCTGATCGATCAGATCCTTGTTGAGAACGAATTCATTGTGCACTTGGCCCATATGGCTCTGGGACATGTTAGTTGACTGACCGCGGGCGATGCGCGCAGGAACATCCAGCTTAGTCCAGGCCTCAAGGTGCTTGCCTGCCTCATCTACTCTCAGCAGCAACATGCAGATGCGGAACATCTCCGCGTGGGCCCAGCCATCGAGCGGGTTCAGAAGAAGGGCTGCCTGGTAGTGCTCTCTCGCCTCCTCAAACCTGTATTGGGCTTCTGCGAGATGCCCACGAAATATCTGGATGCGAGCGCGTTCAGTCGTGGCTTCCGAGGAAAAGCGTTCCAGTTTTTCAGCCGCGGCGTCGAGGCTTCCCACGAGGAGGTCAAGCTGGACACAATGCGACCACGCCCAGAAACTGTGTGGGTTGTTGCGTCGGACGTCCTCAGCCAACCTGCGGGCCTCATCCAGGTGTCCAGCCCATTTCAGCAACTCCACCCGCTTGCACGCGATCTCCCATTGTTCCCCAAAGGTAGAAGTGGCTGTGTCAAGAAGTGCAAGAGCCGCGACGTGGTCGCCACGCTCGTTGAGGGTCTGACTCGCTTGAACATAAAGCCAGATAATGCCCGGATGGAGTTCAATCGCACGATGATAGATGGAGAGACAGCTCTCCAGGTCTCCTGCGAGGCGCGCCGATTCAGCAAGTTGTGTGAGGGCTGCGAGATGATCGGGCTGTTGTGCGAGGACCTGCTCTAGGATTTGTGCAGCCGACTCAGGCCTGCCGAGCGTGCGTTCCTCGATCGCGAGCTCAACGAAAGCCTGGAAAAACCTGGGATTAGCCTGGGAGATGCGGTGAAACTCAGCGCGGGCAGCTTCCCGGTTACCCGCATGACGCTGAATGTATGCCAATTGCATTTGGGCAGGGATGTTGTCCGGCTCGCGCTGGAGTACCGCGTCGATGATGCCCCTGGCGTCGTCGTAAAGACCGCGGTCCCGGAATTCGCTGGCGATTTCCTGCTGCACGCCGAGGTGGTTGGGGTCGATGGCAGCAGCAGCCTGGAAGCAGGCGAGGGCACGGGCGTGATCGCCGCGCTTGCGGGCGGCCCAGCCGAGCCCAAGATGCGCCCCTAGGTGCTGAGGCGCCTGCCTGAGGATCTCGTGCAGCACCGCCTCGGCCTCATCAAGCCGGCCGAGGTGCGGCAACTCGTAGGCGATTTCCTGCTGCACGCCGAGGTGGTTGGGGTCGATGGCAGCAGCAGCCTGGAAGCAGGCGAGGGCACGGGCGTGATCGCCGCGCTTGCGGGCGGCCCAGCCGAGCCCAAGATGCGCCCCTAGGTGCTGAGGCGCCTGCCTGAGGATCTCGTGCAGCACCGCCTCGGCCTCATCAAGCCGGCCGAG
>NZ_JAEQMY010000189.1 GCF_016743775.1 Microvirga aerilata
AGGACTTCTTCGGCCTCCTGCCGAACCCAAGATCGATCCAGTAGTATTCGGATCACGCCGAACCGCCAGCAGCCAGACCAAGAGAGTAGCAAGCAGTACGGGGAAATACACAACGGGAGGGTTGAACATGCTGCAATTCTCGGCGTCGTCAGTCCGTCAGTGCACGGGCCGGTCTGTCGTCCGGAAAAGGTGGTCGGGACCTGCCTTGCTGATTGGAGTTCTTCTTGGCACGGCTGGCAGCGCAACCGATTGCGTGGCCGGTGATGGACCCCTGGGTACGCCTGAGATCGACCCCGGCTACACCGGCGAAATAGGCAAGATTGAACCGGGAGATGTGGTCGCACTCGGAAAGTTCGTAAAGGGCGCGACGGACAGCCCTGAAGGCATGATCGACGCGACGATCGGGGTGATGACCCTTGCTTGGCCGCCGGCTGGGATTGCGCTGGGCGTAGGTAAGACTCTGTTCGGTATGCTGGGCGCCTTCGACAAACCCGATGCGACCGCGCTTGCAATCGAGGCCATTAATGAACGGCTGAGGGATCTCGATAGCCGGGTGGGGCGGATCGAGTCTGCCTTGGCTGAACTCGAAAGCACAGTGTTCAAGAACGACAACTACAACAAGCTGCAGCGACTGAAGGATCGGCACCGACAGCTCGCCGCAGAGATCGCCGAGCTGCGGGGGATGGGCACGAGTGTTCTCGCTTTCTCGCGCCCCTTGACGGATCAGGAGCGAGAGCGGATCGGGCGATTGATCGACCGTGTCCTCAATCTGGCCGACACCTTCCTTCGGACAGGTCCGTTCAGCGACCCAGAGCTATGGAACTGGAGTGATTTCAATCTGAAGCGGAAGGTCTATCTCCGTCCGGATTTCCGGCCGTTGCCAACGCTCGAATACTACCTGCTCACCCTCGGCGTCGCCATGACCGCAATCAACCGCTATGTGGGCGACGAACCGGCGACGCTTAAGCTACGTTACGGCCCGCGTCTTGAGCGCCACGCAGACATGCTCGCCAACACCCTGGATCCGGAGATTTCAGCGCGCATCACGTGCCAGATCCAAGCATCTGATCGATATCCTAATGCACAGTCGATGTGCACGGGCAATTGGGTATGTCAGGACACCCTCTCGTACAGGGTCGCACGCGACTCCAATATCGATCGTTATCAGCCGGATCGTAATGCGCTTTGTAACCTCTCCTCGCTGGCGGGGGACGAGCCCAGTCTCGCCGGCAACATGCGGGATCAATATGGGCGCCCTGCCATGCGGGCCGTTGCCGAGCGGCTCAGACGCGCAGCGACGACCGGCGAATTCCGGCTCACCCCCTACGTTCCCACTCGCCGGCAGCCATTCTACGTCGTGCGTGTTAACGGCGAACTGCAATACTATGAGCATGTTGTCTTGGAGGAGCAGCCACTCAAACGACCCATCGTAAGCGACAGGGTCTCGATAGAGAGGCAAAGCACGATGCCTCCAGTACAGGACGACACGCCTGCAGATCGCATGTTTGACGACCAGCTCAACTCACCCCGCCGCTTGGGACCTCCTGTGGCCGAGCTGACAGCGCGGCCTGTGATTAGCGGCAGCGACGTCACAATGTTCCCGCCGAGTCGCATGCTCGACGGCGGGCGCCATGGGCCACCCAAACCCGGTACCCACAATCTCGAGGGGCCGCATGTCCTAGGGGGCGGCTGGGACAGGTTCACCGAGTTGCTCTCAATCGGACCCAGCGCCTTTTTGGCGATCGCGCAAAATGGAACCTTGCAATGGTATTCTAATGTAGGCTCGGTAGGGGCGGGGCCGCAACTCACGGGCCCAGTAAACATCAATGCCGGATGGAACAGGTTCGCGCGGGTGACAGCTGGCGGCGACAGCCGCCTTTACGGGATCGATCCGGATGGGTCGCTCGTCTGGTACCATTACCAGCGCGCCTACGATCCAGGGGCCGCAATTGAGCCGCCTTGGCGCGGTCCAATCGTCGTTGGTTCGGGCTGGGCTCAATTCCAGCACGTGTTCGCCACCGGAGGCGGGCTACTTTTCGCGGTCACTCCAGACGGACGATTACTGTCCTACCGGCACGATGGCTTTGCCAACGGATCGGATACATGGCGGGAGCCGAAGCAAGTGGATACTGGCTGGTCCGGTTTCAAACATATCTTTTCACCAGGAGAGGGACACATCTACGCAATCAAGCCAGGAGGTGAACTGCTCTACTATCAGTTCACACGCTATACGGATGATACGATCGACTGGTATGGACCCGTTCAGATCAGCTCGGGCTTCGGTGATGTAACGCGGGCCTTCTCACCGAAAACTGATGTGCTCAGCGCAGGCATTCCACGCTAGCGGCGAGGGCGATGATGACGCTCCGAGGATTCCTCTCTGCGCTGATCGTTTCATGTTTGTGGATGCCTAGCACAGCTGCCTTCGCGCAGCTGTCTTTGGCACCCTCTCTCGAGCAAGAAGCGGTCACGACCAAGCTGCCGCGTTTCAAGCCTGTGTTGCCGGAAACGGAGGACGTGCCTCTGAAATGCGGCGGCGAGGCCGGGGATGAGCTTCAGGTCGCTCTCGAGGAGCGTAAGCTCGCCTATGTCCGCTGGTCGCGCGAGCGGCCAACCAGGTTGCTGGCCTATTTCAGCAACGACATCCGAATCGTGCCGCCCTGGCCCGAGCACGAGTGGCTGGCTCGTCTCAACGATCCAAATGGCGGCTTATGGTCGCTAGCGTCCATCGACCGTCTTGAGAACGACTCGGATATGGGCGCCCAAGGCTGGATCCGCCTCCTCTATCTCCACACCAACAGCCCGAACCTGCCTGCCGCCGCGGCCGAGCGCATCCGCTCCGCCCTGACACATTATCGCTACTGGATCGACGAGCCGTTCGGCGGAGACCCAAATAAACCGCAGCAGTTCTGGACCGAGAACCACCAGATCATGTATGGCGCGGCGGAGTTCTTGGCAGGGCAGCTCATGCCCGCCGCCACCTTTCGTGATGGGATGACAGGTGCGCAGCATCGCGATAAGGCGCACGCCCGCATCGACCAATGGCTCTCGACGCGTCTCTTCCACGGGTTCAATGAGTGGAACTCGCCAGTCTATTACGAGTACACGTTCACCGCTCTGCTCAATCTGGTCGATTTTAGCGCCGATGAGCGGATCGCAACCCGCGCTGCCATAGCGCTTGATCTGCTCATCTTCGACCTGGCCCGCTTTACCCAGAAGGGCAGCTTCGGTGTGACCGCAGGGCGGGCATACGCGGAACACAAGCATGCAGGATGGCGCCAGTCAGTGGGCGACCT
The DNA here is from genome assembly GCF_016743775.1 of Microvirga aerilata. Lineage (GTDB taxonomy): Bacteria > Pseudomonadota > Alphaproteobacteria > Rhizobiales > Beijerinckiaceae > Microvirga > Microvirga aerilata. Next base: position 3,297 of record NZ_JAEQMY010000189.1, read on the forward strand.
GATAGAGATGCTTTTCGGCACGCGCGGGCGATGGGTCTATGCCGATTCCCTCGGGGCGCATTCCTTGGCTACGACGCGCAAGTATTGTGTCCCAACCGCTCTACTCGCCATCGGCCGGGATCGCCCGGACCGCCTGACTGATCGCTCTCGCGTTAGTATCAATCTAGGCGAGATCCCCGCCATTGGCTATGCGAGCGATGAAGACGGAATGTTTTGGTGGGGTAAGAGCGCATACTTTGTCGGACCGATGGTCGACAAGTCGAATGAGATGATCCGCAAGTACGGGCTGCAATCGGTGTTCGATGCCGAATGGTACACACAGATCCGTAACCTCACGCTGCCGCTGGCCGGTCGTGGGAACGACCTTCTGTCAGCCTTCTTCGAAGGTATGGCTCTCACTCGCGCGAACCTCTACACCTACCGGGACCGCGGCGCGATGCTGTCCAGTGTTCAGGCTTTCCGCGTTGGACAGGTGGGGCCGCAGTTGAACCCCTGGCAGGTGACCTTCGACAATGAGGTGACTGTATTCGGGACTTATCCAGCGGCACTGAACGGCGGAGATGGGCCGAACTGGTGGACGGGGACGGCCGTCATTCCCTTCGTGGTCCAGCGCGACAGCGCGGCAATCGCCATCTACAGCCCTCATCCGGCAAGCGCGCAGGCCCTCGCATTTGGGCATCGCACCCACCTCTGGTTCCCGTTTGGCGAATCCAGCCTCGTCGGGGTTCCCGAGGCGAAAGGCTGGACGCCGCCGGGCATCGACACCGGACGGTTCAAGTTCGATGAAACCCGGATAGAGCGACGGCACGCTTCAAACGACGTGTCCGGATCAATGTGGATGTTCGGTCGCAAGGGGGATGGCTACGTAGGGATATACTCGGCGCAGCCATGCGAACTGGTGACCAATGGTGCGTGGCGCGGCAAGGAGATTGTCTGTGATGGGCTGCGGAACGCCTTCGTCATTCAGGTCGGAAGTGCTGACACATTCGGGTCCTTCTCCACTTTCGTCGATGCCTGCCTGCGGGCTCGAATCAATCTCGGTCGCGGCTTGCTCTCCCCGCTTCGGCCCGGGGTCGACGTGCAGGTGAGCTACGACAGCCCAGACCCACGGGCACGGCAGCTCAATGGAGGCTACCACCTGGAGGCGCATTTCGACAAGCGTGAGGCGCGCTTCAATGGCGCCGTCTATGCGATCAACGCCTTTCCACGCTTTGATAACCCGTATGCGCAGGTTCAGTGGGGTGCAGTCGACTACGAAATCGCCCATGACGGTTTCTGGCTTCGCCACAGCCAGCAAAAGGGTGTTCGGGAAGGGCACGGTCTACGCGTCCGTCCATTCATTGGCACCTTTCCGCTCGATCGGAGCTGGATTGCGCGGCGTCCTTTGTATGTGGTTCGCCCTGGTGGGGAGCTTGTGGA